>NZ_CAKMHQ010000099.1 GCF_927312905.1 Candidatus Nitrotoga sp. 1052 | reverse complement strand
CATAAAAAACAATATGTTACGCTGTTTCAAAACTCGAAGTCCGACAGTCTGCTAGAACCATGCATTAGGTAAGCCAAACCACCAGTTATTACCGGGCCCAAAAATAACCAAACATCTTTAGCTATAGTTGGTTGAAACCAAATAGTTCCAATCCCGCCTGAGCAAAGAACAAATATGGCAAGTCCAGTTGCAACAACTTTATATCTACGCTCATCAGCTTCGCCTTGTGCGACGGAAGACAATCTCTTAATTTGCAATTAAAGCTTGGACAATAGTAGCCGCTATCCTTTTAGTGTCATATTCAAGTATTCGGTCGAGCCCCACGTCAACATAAGTTTTAATTCTGTATTTAACATTTTTCAATGTTGATGCGATACTTAACTTTAGTTAGTAAAGGTCGTTTTACATCATGGAGGATATCTCACAGTGAAGGCGCAACTTACTGCAACTATTCTTGCCTTTATAAAAAGGCGCAAGCCTGCTGATGAAAGCAATGTAGCCTGGCCATTTTATGCAAAAAAACCACTTACAGAGCCAGAGCAGATTCTTTATCATCGTCTTGTCGCAGCTCTGCCTCAGTGTATTGTGTTAGCACAAGTGCAACTATCCCAGGTACTCGGAGTGAAAAATGGGGTTAACTTCCTCAAGTGGAACAACCGCATCAACCGCATGAGCATCGATTTTATCGTATGTCTCAAGGACTCATCTATCATTGCCGCCGTGGAGCTTGATGACAAAACACACGAGAAAGCATCACGCATTGAGGCCGATGCAAAGAAGGAGAAGGCGCTGTCCGCTGCGGGAATAGAGCTCATACGTTGGCATGTAAGCGAATTGCCCGATGAAAGAGCTATTCGCCAAGCATTCACCAACTGAACAGCGACCTTTTTTTTCGATATGTACATCCATGCAAATGTAAAAGCAAACGCTCACTTAACCTTATCTTTAGCGGCGGCGGCTTGTTCGTGTGTTGCGTCAATTATCGCTCGGGCGGCAATCCTTTAAAGCCAGGGAATAAATCTTCGGCGCTCACAAAACTAATCACTGTCACCGGTCGTCCTTGCTTATCGGCCTCTTCAATCTGTGCTGCTTGCTCGGGTGTCGGTTTGCCTTCCTGAGATGCGTGCAGAAAGATAATTAGCGCCGGATGGGCTTTTCGTTGTGTCTGTTCCAGTGTTGGGCAGACAGAAAAAGATCGCGCTGACCAAAGGTAGCATCGATCTCCTCAAACAATTGTCACGGGGCAGATCGGTCCCCGAGCCTGTCGAGGGGTATTTCGGCGAGTATCCACCGGTCGACTTCGTGCTCTCGCACTACGTCAGCGTCGGCGTGGAGGAACTCGACTTGGCAATGCTGAAGCCGCTGCTGTGCCTGAAGTATCACGATTCAATTGCGGATGCCGTGGCTGATCTAGGCAAGCCGGAGGAGATCGGCAAGGTGTTCAGCGGCTTCCAGAAGTATCTTTACCAGAAAACGGCTTGAAAGCTCCGTCATCCCACCGGGAGAGGGTTGGGGTGAGGGAAACAGGCATGGTGAGTTTAGAGCGCCTCTAAAAATTCAAGTTTCTAGGCAAGACAAGGCACGAGTAAAAAATTTGAGCGCTGCATATAGTTGATATGTAAGCGATATGTTGTTGGTGCAGCTCAACCGGGCCGGCCATCGGTGCGTGGTCGCCAGTAGACGGGTAAATAGCGCACCACCCAAGACCCAAAACACGCCAGCCAGACTGCTCCAGCAGCGACATACAGCCAGTGGCCAGCTTGCATCGGCAACATGTCCGCCAGCACGCGCAGCACGGCGACAAGCTGCAATCCCATAAACATTAAATTGATCGGGTTACCCACTTTCATCGGCAACCCAGAATGACCAAGTGTGACGCGTGTGGCCATGCCGATCAGCAACGTGGAGAAGCAGCCTATGGTCAGTGCATGCAAGGGTGCAAGCCCCCAGATAACGGTATTGCCATGGCTGATGAATAGCACAAAACTTTGCACGGTGAACAGCAGCATGGCGATGCCGAGCCAGGCAAACCCGATATGCAATACGCCCAGCAGCGGGATTTTTAGGCTGCGGCGCAATCCCCAGCTGTGCGTCAAATGGAGTGCCACGATAGCCAGTGGCGCGTCGCATAGCCAAAGCCAAGCGGAGGCATCATTGAGTTGCAGCAGGCCATGCCCCGCGCTGGCAGCCAACATGACCCACCAAGACCAATGCGGACTCGGGATATAGTTATGCGTCAGCGCACTGGCGGTGAAAAATGGAATCATGCGGTGCGCAACACTGGCAAATACCGGCAACAGGAATAGCCACAGCCCTCCTTGAATAGAGAATCGCAACCACGCTGGGTTGTCACCCAATAACCAGATGAGGTAGGCGACGAGGCCGCACCAACCCAGGCTCAGTGCGATGAAAATGAGTTGCGGGTGACGTTTGTTTTGGTGTGACGTGTCAAGCAATACGCGCAACAGTGCATACAGTGCCAATATCCATCCCGATAGCGTGCTGAAAATGGCAACAATCAATATGGTATGACTAATCAAAAGCCCGATATAGAAACTGACAGCCCCTAGCATGAGCAGCACAAAGGCGGGCACATATCGATGCGGCGGAATTTCGCTGCCTTTCATCCAGCGTGGAAACGTAGTCATCAGAAAGCCGAACATGAAAAACGGAAACAGGCCGTAGATCATCAACCATGCATGTGCGGCACTGGGTGCAATTGCCCAAGGTATGGGATGCCAGAGCACACCATGGCTTGTCAGCAATTCAGTCATCAACCACATCATCACGGCGAGTGCTTGCAGTGCGCCGCCGAAGAACATAACGCGGTGAGGTGCGGCACTAAAGATATGCCACTGTTTTGAAGTTATCATAAGTTCGTGTGGTTTAGCTGTGCTCAATAACGCAGCGTAATAGGGTGTTAGCTGAGTTTTTTCCTGTATATTTTTCGATAAATTTACGCATGTCGGTATTCTACTCGGTGCGGTTCATCAAACCCAGCAGGTGCACAGGATGGCGAACAGATTGATGATGGCTGAACACTGCACGGGTTTGCGGATCATTTTATAAGCTTTGGCAGCTTGGATTTGCGATTGATGTGGCTTGAAGGCATGATGGCAAACCAACAACTTCATGTTGCGATACCAGCCAACCTTGAACCTAGCTCATGCCACGTTACGACAAATCACTCGTCTGGTTTCGCCGCGATTTGCGCTGTGATGACCACGCCGCCCTGCATCACGCGCTCAAAGAGAGCCGCCTAGTGTTTTGTACTTTCATTTTTGATAAACGAATCCTGGATCCGCTTTTATCTTGTGGTGCGCGAGCGGATCGACGGGTGGACTTTATCCACGCCAGCCTGCAATCGCTCGATAATGAATTGAAGAGGCGCGGCGGCGCCCTGATTGTGCGCCATGCAGATTCGGTTTCCGTCATACCTGAACTTGCGCAAGAACTTGGCATTGATGCGGTATTCGTCAACCATGACTACGAACCGCAGGCAATCACACGCGACAGCGCAGTAGAAAAAAATCTTAAGGCCGTCGGTCGCGCTTGACATAGCTATAAGGATCAGGTTATTTTCGAAAAAGATGAAGTGCTGTCGCTGGCCGGCAAACCGTTCTCGGTTTTTACCCTTTACAAGAATGTCTGGCTGAAGAAATTTCAGTCTGCAGCTGGATCATTCGATCTCTCCTGCCTGGCACCCCACGACACCAGGTCAGGGCAAGGCACACTGACCGTGCCCGTTAAAATCTCACCGATGCCCTCGCTGACAGCCATGGGGTTTGAAACAACCAATTTGTCGGAGCTGAATATTACGCCAGGAATGCAAGGCGCGCAGGCATTGCTGGATGATTTTTTGCCGCGCATGAAAAACTATCGCGATGTGCGTGATTTCCCGGCAGTCAAAGGGCCATCCTATCTTTCGGTACATCTGCGCTTTGGTACGATATCAATTCGTGCACTGGCGCGTCATGCAATGCATGCGATCGCATCAGGCCAAGGCGGTGACGGTGCCATGACCTGGCTGTCGGAACTGGTGTGGCGTGACTTCTACTTCATGATCCTGTACCAGCACCCGCATATTGTGCAGCGTGCATTCAAGCCGCAATACGACCGTATTCGATGGGAATCCGGCCCCGCGGCGGATGTGGCCTTCAAAGCCTGGTGCGAGGGATGCACCGGGTATCCATTGGTTGATGCATCAATGCTTCAGCTGAATCAGACCGGCTATATGCACAACCGGTTGCGCATGGTGACTGCGTGCTTTCTGATCAAGGATCTGGGCATCGACTGGCGCCGCGGGGAACAATATTTCGCGCTGAAGTTGAACGATTTTGACCTGGCCGCGAATAATGGTGGTTGGCAGTGGACCGCCTCGTCCGGTTGCGATGCCCAGCCTTATTTTCGGATCTTCAATCCGGTCACACAATCAGAAAAATTCGATGCTGAAGGAAAGTTTATACGGCGCTATCTGCCACAATTGGCAAAGCTTGATGCCAAGCGTATTCATTCACCCTGGCTGCTCTCTGAAGCAGAACGGATAAAGGCTGGCATCGCTTTGGGTGAAAACTATCCGGCACCGATTGTCATGCACGACCTGGCACGCCTGAAAACGCTGGATCGCTATGCGGTGGTCAAAAAATGAACTGCGCTTGATACAGAGCTAATGAAATCTATTTCTAAATTTCTAAATCAATTAATGACATTCGTTTCAATGAATAACTGAACTTAAGGATTCCATTAGCCAAAAATAAGGAATCTGCTTATTTACTTTTTATAGTTACCAACTTATTATTAGCCTGTGGGAATGCAGTAGCTTGCGCACCTGCTCAACGATACTCATAAATTTTAATTAAGGAGCTAATCATGAATAAAATTATTATTAATTTTGCTGTTGTTTCCTGTTTTGCATTGGGTGCTACATTTGCGCATGCTGCTAATGACAACGGATCAACAAAGAGCTTTAATTATTATAAAGCGTTTGATCCGCATGGAGTTTCGCAAGCTGGTCCTGGAGGAGCTCAGGGAGTCATTCATCCTAAGCATCCTATTGATTCGATTGATTCGGCTACAGAAACGGGGTACGCTGATCCTAATGCGCCTACACCCAAACCTCAAGAGATGACTCATCCGGGGCATAGAAAAGTAGACGGCGCATAGGCTGGACAAAAGTCGATGCTGAAAGTTTGCACCTCAGGTTCTGCCCTCCCATAACATATCGGGAGGGCTTTATTAAACTGATAGTACGAAGCTACGACGCGCCCTAATAAACTATCGAGACTGTAAGAATCCTCTCCCTGCCTCTCTAGTCCCAGCGTCCAGTGTTCGAACATTGCCCATCCGGTTGCCTGCCAAACAGGGCAGCGATAACTATCTTTGAAACAAACAACCCAAGAAGTGCCGCTGCCGACCGAGCTAAGCGAAAATATCCAACTCTGCGGTTCCCGGCTCCTTGTCTGCTTCGGCGCGATTTACTGGTGCGACGCACAGCGACGTGCCAGATACTCAACTGCGCTATTCAATGTGAGCAGTTCTGCATAATCCTTCTCGGGAATATCGATGCCGAGAATTTCGTGCAACCGGATAATGAAGTTGAGAAAATCAAACGAGTCTATGTCGATCTGCTCACGCAGCGGACGCTCCGGCACGATTGCGTTTGAATCCATCTCCGGCGCAACGGCGCCGAGCGCATCGAAGATAGCGTTCTGAAGTTCCTCGCGGCTGCGTGAGGTCATCGCAATCTCTCCGGTTCCTGCAGCAGCCTGCCGAGTGCAGCAAGAAACAACCCGCCACGGTGGCCATCGCTGGCACGATGATCGGCCGCGAGTGTGGCGGTGGCAACTTTGCGCACCACGACTGCACCGTCTTCGACCCACGGCCGCTCGGTTATCTTGCCCAGGCCGATGATCGCAACTTGCGGCGGATAGATCACGCCGAACACACCTTCGACACCCTGCTCACCCAGATTGGTGAATGTCACGGTGGGATCGCTCATCTCGGAGCTGCGCAATCTGCCGCTGCGCACGCGGGTGATGAGATCACGCAAGTCTGCCATCAATTGGTCGAGGCTTTTCTTATCGGCATCGTGAATTGCGGGTGCGACCAAGCCGCCGCCGCGCATCGCAATCGCCATGCCGAGGTGCACCGCCGCTGACGGCCGCAACGCGCCGTCGATCCAGAATCCGTTGAGTTCTGGTACCTCGCGCAGCGCGAGCGCCACTGCTTTCATGCACGGAACGACCGGCAGCAGCCGTTGTGCCACATCCCGCTTGAGATTCTCGGCAACGAGCCAGGCGCTGACGGCACTCATGTCAATGTCGGTGGCAAGATAGTAATGGGGTATCTCGCGCTTCGAGCGCGACATCGCCGCAGCGATTGCTATGCGCATCTGCGCATGCCAGTCCGGGGCTGCGGCCTTGGTGGTGGCTGGTGACATCGTTTTTGTTTTTGCCTGGGCGGCACGCTCGATGTCGGCCCGCGAAATCACTGCACCTGGCTCCGCCGTTTGCACCGATGCGATATCGACACCCAGCTCTTCGGCGAGCTTGCGTGCTGAAGGCGAAATCCGCAAGCGGGCTGAGGTTGCCATATACACAGGCGCCGTTTCGACGCGTGGCGAGCCGGTAGCGGCGATGGTGGGTGCTGTCTCAATGCGTGTCACTCCTGGCATCCCGGGTGTCTCAGGTATTTCAGGTATTTCAGGTATTTCAGGTATTTCAGGTATTTCAGCCGCAGACTCGCCCGCGACGCGCAGCAGCGCGAGAAGCTCGCCCACCGGAACCTTCTTGCCCGTTTCCACCACGAGTTTGTCGACCGTTCCGGCTTCCCAAATCTCGACGTCAACGGCACCCTTCTGGGTTTCGACCACCGCAACGACCTGTCCGCGCTGCACTTCATCGCCGGGCTTGACCAGCCACTCGACCAGCGTGCCCGCTTCCATGTCCGCCCCGAGCGAGGGCATTCTAAATTCATACATGCTGGTTCACCGTGCGGAGCGCCGCTGCGAAGATCGTATCAACCTGCGGAATTGCAGCCTGTTCCAGATGCCGCGCGTAGGGTATCGGCACCTCGGCGCTGCATACGCGTTCGATCGGCGCATCGAGCTCATAGAATGCCTGCTCCATCACGCGCGCCATGATTTCAGCCGCCAGACTGCCGCTCTTCCAGCCTTCGTCGACGATCACCATGCGGTGCGTCTTCGCCAGTGAAACCAGAACGGTCGCCATGTCGAGCGGCCGCAGCGTGCGCAAATCGATCACTTCGGCACTGATATTCTGTGCAGCAAGGCGTTCCGCCGCCTGCAACGTCTTGTACAGGCAGCCGCCGTAGGTCACCAGCGTGAGATCGCTACCCGCACGGCGCACCGCCGCACGGTCGATATCGACTGCGCCGGCGTCGGCTGCAAGCTCGCCCTCGAGGTTATACAGCAATGCATTCTCGAACATGATGACGGGATCCGGATCCATCAGTGCCGTCCACAGCATGCCGCGCGCATCCTCGAGCGTTGCCGGCGTCACCACCCTGATACCGGGAATATGCGCATACCATCCTTCGAAACTGTGCGAGTGCTGCGCTGCAAGCTGTCTGCCGGCACCGGTGGCCATGCGGATCACCAGCGGAATGCTGAACTGTCCGCCCGACATGTGGCGCAGGGTCGCCGCATTGTTGAGGATCTGGTCGAGCGCGAGCAGGCTGAAGTTGCAGGTCATGACTTCGACGATCGGCAGCATGCCGTTCAATGCGGCGCCAATGCCGGCACCAACGAAAGCCGATTCGGACAGCGGCGTGTCGCGGACGCGCTCCTCGCCGAACTCTTCAAGCAGACCCTTGCTCACCGCATAAGTGCCGCCATAGCGACCTACATCCTCGCCCATCAGGAATACGCGCGGGTCGCGCTGCAGTGCTTCACGCAGCGCCATGTTCAGCGCCGCGCGATAAGTGGTGGTGACAACAGCCTTGGTCGCGTCACTCATTCTGTTTGCCCCCGTGCGGTATACACATCGCGGGTGAGCATCTCCACCGACTCCCAGGTCCCGGCTTCGGCAAATTCGACGGCCTGCGCGATTTCGCGCGCGACCTCAGCCTCGATTGCAGCTATCATCTCCGGCGTGAGCCATCCCTCGCGTATTGCACGCGCGCTGAATCCCGCGATCGGACAGCGCTGTTTCCAGCGCTCGACTTCTTCCTTGCTGCGATAAAGTTCGGGATCGAACATCGAATGCGCGCGAAAGCGATAAGTACGAAATTCAAGGAAATACGGGCCGTTGCCGTCACGCACGAACTGCGCTGCCTGCTGCGCAGCTTCCAGAACCGCGAGCACATCCATGCCATCCACGCTTTTTCCCTGCACCCGGTAACTCGCTGCTTTCTCGACCAGGTCGGTATCGGCTTCAGAACGCTCAAGCGCGGTGCCCATCGCGTAAAGATTATTCTCGCACAGGAATAATGCCGGCACATTCCACAACGAGGCCAGATTCATCGATTCGTGGAATTCGCCTTCGGCGACCGCGCCCTCACCGAAGAAACACGCAGCCAGCCCGGTGCGCTGCTGCATCTTCTGCGCGAGTGCATAACCGACCGTCAGCGGCAATCCGCCGCCGACTATCGCGTTACCGCCATAGAATTTCGCTGCCGCATCGAACAGGTGCATCGAACCGCCGCGTCCGCGCGAACAGCCCTCTACCTTGCCGTACATCTCCGCCATGATGGCCCCCGCGGAAAGACCGCGCGCCAGCGCATGGCCGTGTTCCCGGTACGTGGCAAATACCGCATCCTCCGGCCGCAAAGCCTGCATGACCCCGGCAGCGACCGCCTCCTCACCGATGTACAGATGCAGGAAGCCGCGGATTTTGCCCGCGCTGTAGAGTTCGGCTGATTTTTCCTCGAAACGGCGTATGCGCACCATCCCGTGGAGTAATTTGCGCGCGAGCTCTGGATCGGGTGTCATGCGCCGCTCTCCAGCGTCGAAGTGTCGCCTTCGGGTAGCCCGAGCTCGCGTGCCTTGAGCAACCTGCGCATGATTTTGCCGCTACGCGTTTTTGGCAGATTTTCGATAAAATCAATCTCCTTGGGGGCGACCGCCGCGCCCAGCCGCTTGCGCGCGAAGCCGAGCAACTCGCGCCGCAAAGCCTCGCTCGGCACATATCCGGGCTTGAGCGCGACGAAGGCCTTCACCGTTTCAAACTGCATCGGATCGGGCTTGCCGATGACACCGGCTTCAGCGACCGCCGGATGCTCCATCAGCGCGCTTTCGACTTCGAACGGGCCGATCAGATGTCCCGATGATTTGATCACGTCATCGGCGCGGCCGATGAACCAGAAATAGCCGTCCACGTCGCGCTTGGCAAGATCCCCGCTCAAGTACCATTCCCCCACGAAGCATTTGCGATAGCGCTCATCCTCGTTGAGATAGCCGCGAAACATCGACGGCCAGCCGCGCCTCAACGCGAGCTCGCCTTCGACATCCGGCGCAGCGATGACCTCGACCGCATCCTCTCCGCAACGTTTGACAATCGCGGCCTCAATACCCGGCAGCGGCTTGCCCATAGAGCCGGGTTTGATATCCATCGCCGCGTAGTTTGCGATCATGATGCCGCCGGTCTCGGTTTGCCACCAGTTGTCATGGATCGGCAGTCCGAATGCATCCAGCCCCCACCTGACAGCCTGCGGATTCAGCGGCTCACCGACGCTCGCAATGAACCGCAGCTGCGGGAAATCATGCTGACGCACCAATTCCGTGCCACCCTTCATCATCATGCGGACAGCGGTCGGCGCGGTATACCAGACACTGACTTTCTGCTCCGCAAGGATGCGATACCAGCGGTCAGCATCGAAATCCCCCTCGTCGACAATGCTGCTAATGCCGTTGGTAAGCGGCGAGATGATTCCATACGAAGTGCCGGTGACCCAGCCCGGATCGGCCGTGCACCAGAACACGTCGTCGGCATGAAAGTCGAGCGCAAGCTTGCCGGTCACATCATGGGCAACGACTGCGCCATGCACATGCACCGCACCTTTAGGTTTGCCGGTGGTGCCACTGGTGAAATGCAACAGCGCCGGATCATCAGCAGCCGTGGGGCCGATTACAAAGGTTGCACTTGCTTCACGCATCAGATCGGCAAGATCCAGCGTGTCGGGGATATCAGCCGGATCAGCATCGTCACGCACCAGCAGTGCATGTTTTAATTGTGGCAGCCGCACGCGTAGGTCTGCGATCTTTTTTTGGTACAGGCTCGCAGTCGTCACCAGCACGCTGCCGCCACCCAGCGTGAGGCGCGTATGGATCGGTTCCGGACCGAATGCCGAAAACAGGGGGCATACTACACAGCGCTGCTTAAGCGCCCCCAGCACCGCAATATAGAGCTCCGGAATTCGACCGGCAAGCACGAATACCCGCTCGCCCGGCTGCACCCCGAGACCGGCAAGTACATTCGCAAAACGGCTGGTCTGCTCAGCAAGATCGCGGTAGCTGAAATCCCGCGTAGCGCCTGCTTTGCCCAGCCAGCGTAATGCGAGCTGCTGCGCCCGCGGTCCCTGCGCGTGACGATCAACCGCTTCGTGGGCAATATTGATGCCGCGACCATCGGGCAGCCCCGTCAAATTCTGAGCCGCAGTCTCCCAGGAAAATCCGGCACACATTTGTGCATAATCGCCCATGTTCGGCGTTATCCCGGGGCTGAACGCTGACTTGTTGATGATGTTGGCTGTCATGCGATGCGGTTTTCCATTAATTAGCAACGGACGGGGACCAAGAATTTCAAACACCCCTTGAATTCAGTCTAGCCACAGACCGGATGGACGTCAACTCCCAACGGACGGTCACTCGATTGCTGGTTGCGCAATACGCTGGATGCTATCCGGCCGGTAATCTTGCGGGCCGACAAAAAAATTCTATTTCAATCCGCATCACGTTCCACACTGCAGCAATGTGACGCCACCAGCCCTTCTTCGATCCCTTCTTCGATCCCGCGCAAGACCTCGCCGGTTACCGGATTGGGGCGAAAAGTGGTGCAACCTTTCAATCCCTGATCGTAGGCAAGCTGATAAAGATCACGGAATGCAGCGAACTCAAAATTCTCTGGCACGTTGATGGTCTTGGATATAGCCTGATCTACATACGGTTGAATGGCCGCCTGCATAGCCAAGTGAGCGGCGGGCGAGAGATGGCGGGCATCAACGAAAGACGGCGGCAGGGAATCGGCATTACCTGCGGCGCGCCACCGTGCTACCGCATAATCGACTACCTGATATTGCGCATAGCATCCATCCGGCTCCAGTACCCGACGCGTGAATTCGCTATCGAACACCGGTTCCAGACCGCTCGAAATGTTATTGGCCAAGAGGCTGATAGTACCGGTGGGTGCGATGGCAGTGAGATGGCTATTGCGGATGCCGTATTGCGCAATGCCGTTGCGTATCTCGGCGGGCAGGGTGCGCACGAATTCACCGGCAAGATATTTCTCCTTGTCGAACAACGGAAATGACCCTTTCTCCCGGGCGATCTCAATCGAAGCACGATAGGCGGCATGACAAATGGTTTGCATCACGGTTTGCGCAATCTCCAATGATTCGTCACTACCATAACGGCTGTTCAGCATCAGCAATGCATCGGCCAGGCCGGTAAACCCCAGACCGATACGCCGCGATCCTTGTGCCTGAGCAGCCTGGCTTGGCAAAGGAAAGAGCGAGACGTCAATGACATTATCCAGCAGCCGCACGGCGACTCGCGCGGTCTCGCCTACCGCCTCCAGATCCAGACGTGCTTGCCCGGTAAAAGGCTCACGGATGAATTGAGTGAGGTTGATGGAGCCAAGGTTGCAGGCGCCATAAGGAGGCAGCGGCACCTCAGCGCAAGGATTGGTCGCGCTAATTCGCTCGCAGTAATAAAGATTGTTGAGCCGGTTGATGCGATCAATGAACAGCACACCGGGCTCGGCGCAGGCATAGGTGGCACGCATGATCTTTTCCCATAACCCGCGGGCACTGACACGCTTGTGTATTTTGCACGGAACCGGCTCGGCATATCCCGGCCAGCTGCGCAGCAACACTTCCCCGCCGCCGCACACGTCGGCGGGAAACAGCAGCGGCCAGTCCGCGTCATTGCGGACTGCGGTCATGAAGTCATCGCTTGCCAGCACCGAGATATTGAAATGCCGCAGTTGGTTGGGATCAAGCTTGGCGGAGATGAATTCCTCAATGTCGGGATGATCGCAACGCAGCGTCCCCATCATGGCGCCACGCCGCGCACCGGTGGAAAGGATGGTGGCGCACATACTGTCCCAGATGCGCATGAAAGAGACGGGCCCCGAGGCCACCGAACCCACGCCATAAGCTTGGACACCCCGCGGCCGCAATGTAGAAAAATCATAACCGACCCCGCCGCCTTGCTGCAAGGTAAGTGCACCTTCCTTCAGCGCGTCAAAGATGCCGTCCATCGAATCGGCGATGGCGCCCATGACAAAGCAATTAAACAGGGTAACCTTGTGCGAAATGCCGGCCCCGGCCTGGATGCGGCCGCCCGGCAGAAATTTGAAGTCTTGCAGGATGTCATAAAAACGCCCCTGCCAAAGTTCTTTATCGCTGTCCGCTGCAGCCAGCGCGTGTGAGATACGTCGCCAAGTGTCGGCGATGGTAGCGTCATACACCTCAGCTGCCTCGCGATAGCGGTATTTGACATCCCAAATATGCCGGGCAATAGGTGCAGTAAAATGCGCATCATCCATAATATTCAGAATAGCACCAAATTAACCTGCCAATCTTGCAGTCATTGCATTTCAGGATATTCCTTGCCTTGCATCGCTTTAATCAGCGCTGGAAAAACATTCTGGATGCTGAATTTTGCATAATGCGGCTACAATTCAATATTGTTGCAGCTGAAACTTGAATCCGCAGAGGATGAGAATAGTGATGAAAAAGCCGACCGCACAGTTTCTGATTTCGTTCATTCTGCTTGGCATTAGCAGCGCTGCCTTCGCCCATCCCGGCCATGATGTTTCAGGATTGAGCGCTGGCCTGATGCATCCGTTCAGAGGGTTTGATCATCTGCTCGCCATGGTTGCCGTGGGCCTGTGGGCAGCACAAAATGGCGGCCGGAAAATAGGGCTGTTGCCCGCCGCTTTCATGTTGATGATGGTGGTTGGCGCAAAGTGTGCGCTAATGTATCCGTATCTACCACTGATTGAATCAGGCATCGCTGCTTCGGTGTTGGTGCTGGGAATGATCACCGCACTCTCGCTGAAACTTTCTGCACGGCTCGGCGTTGCGATCGCCGCCTTGTTCGGTTTTTTTCATGGCTACGCCCATGGATTGGAAATGTCCGGAGCTACCGAAGCGGAAGCATATGCACTGGGTTTTCTTGCCGCAACCGTCGCTCTCCATCTCGCAGGTATCGTGGTCGGCATTGCCACTCGTGCCCGTTTTGTGCGTCTGCCGCAAATGCTGGGCGCCATCATCGCCGCTAGCGGTTTATGGCTGCTATCAACTACATAATTCAATCTATACAACAGTGCAATAATTACCCCACCGAAGAGACCGAGAAGGTAATTCATGTAGGGAAGCATTAATAATGCTCTGG
This sequence comes from Candidatus Nitrotoga sp. 1052, assembly GCF_927312905.1. GTDB lineage: Bacteria > Pseudomonadota > Gammaproteobacteria > Burkholderiales > Gallionellaceae > Nitrotoga. The sequence goes on along the minus strand of NZ_CAKMHQ010000099.1, from coordinate 378 downwards.
GTGGTTTATGCCAAACAGGCTTTGGATGGCCCGGCGCAGGTGCTGGAATATCTCGGTCGCTATATGCACCGGGTGGTGATCTCCAATGAGCACATTCTCGGCATGGATGGAAACAGCGTGCGCTTTCGGGTGCGCGACTCGGCCAAGGGCAACCGCAAGAAGTTGATGCGCTTGGAACAACAGTCGGGTATTTGCTCGTCCATGCAACATGAATAGCGCTTTGACCGGACAGTTTATGCGGCGCTTTAGTGTCGGTGCAAGCCAAAATGCTCTCCAGGATATCCGTTTCTACTTCACCCATTGCCGCCCCCTCACGACATTGGGTGTCAACGCTAAATAGAAATGTCCGGTTTTCTGCAAAATAGAAATGTCCGGTTT
>NZ_CAKMHQ010000098.1 GCF_927312905.1 Candidatus Nitrotoga sp. 1052 | reverse complement strand
TCACAGGATTCGACCAACCAGTTGTTTCTGTTCGATTAACGTTGGGACACTAGTGGCTTAAGATATTTCCTGAATTACCTCAAAATCGTGCGTAATGTCCGCCATTTTGCTTAGCATGATGGAGGCAGAGCAGTATTTTTCAGCAGAAAGCTGGATGGCACGCTCGACTTGCTCCAGCTTGAGATCTTTGCCGGTCACGATAAAATGAAAATGGATTTTGGTAAATACCTTTGGGTCTTCTACAGCCCGTTCGGCTTCTATTTTCACCACACAATTGGTCACTTGCTGACGGCTTTTCTTGAGGATGTGAATAACGTCGTAAGTGGTGCAGCCACCCGTGCCAAGAAGCACCAGTTCCATTGGACGTGGCCCAAGATTACGGCCGCCGCCTTCGGGAGGACCATCCATCATGATGGCATGGCCGCTTTCGGTTTCGCCTAAGAAGGAAACCTGCTCTACCCATTTGATACTTGCTTTCATATTGCCGTTACCTTTTTATAAATTTTCAGTTAATGTAATTATTTTGAAGGGCAGAAATAACGGGCATTTTTAGAGTGCCCTTTAATAAATGCGTAATATTTTAACCGATACCATAGCAGTCCTCTGCATGATATAAAACTGGTAGCATAAACCTTCGCTGGAAGACAACAGACCAGGGGAAGCTCAGGCGTTCGCAATATATTAAAAAAGAACTTCTAAATTCAGGTTGTGGAAGAGGGCAGTATTTTGGTAGAATCGCGCCCTTAATTTTTGTTGAAGGGTAGTTTGTTTATGACGACTGTGCGTGTTAAGGAAAATGAACCATTTGAAGTGGCAATGCGCCGTTTCAAGCGATCAGTGGAAAAGACTGGTTTGCTAACTGAATTGCGCGCTCGCGAATTCTATGAGAAACCTACTGCGGAACGTAAACGCAAGCTAGCTGCTGCCGTGAAACGGCATTACAAGCGCCTGCGCAGCCAAGTGCTGCCGCCCAAGCTATATTAACCTCAACTGTTAGCGACTACGCGTTGATGCGGAGCCTGCCGTTAAATTTCCCGCGAGATTGAACTCAGCATGAATCTGACGCAGCAAATCAGAGAAGACATGAAGACGGCCATGCGCGCTAAGGATTCGGTGCGCCTCGGTGCTATCCGCCTGTTGCTGGCCGCAATCAAGCAACGCGAGGTAGATGAACGTATCGAGTTATCAGATGCCGACGTAATTGCAGTCATCAATAAAATGATCAAGCAACGGCGCGATTCAATTATCCAGTTCGAAGCGGCAGCTCGGCAAGAGTTGGCCGACATTGAGAAATTTGAAATCAGCGTATTGCAGGCATATATGCCGCAGCCAATGACTGAAGCCGAAGTGGAAGTTGCAGTCAACGATGCCATTGTCAGTAGTGGTGTTCAGAGTGCCCAAGAAATGGGCAAGGTGATTGCGTTGCTCAAGACGAAACTGGCGGGTCGAGCAGACATGAGCAAAGTTTCAGCGCTGGTGAAGGCGCGGTTGTCTCAGTAACACCGTAATATTGTGCATTGCTTAAATTAAGCAATGCGAATACATGTTGAATTCGCACCATAAAGTCGTAGTCCACCACTTAATCACATAGTCATTTTCGCGTTCATGGATAATGATAGCTGCAGTGAATATGAATCTGTCTCGAATTACGTAAAATCAGTAATCAATTACTCCTCGGTGTACATGCCACATTGGTAAAACGAGAGGCGGAGCCAGGATGATTCCAAAAAATTTCATTCATGATTTGCTCAACCGTCTCGACATTGTGGATGTAATCGAGCGTTATGTTCCGCTTAAAAAAGCAGGCGCTAATTATATTGCCTGCTGCCCTTTCCACAACGAAAAATCTCCTTCTTTTACCGTCAGTCAAAGCAAGCAGTTTTATCACTGCTTTGGTTGCGGCGCGCATGGCACGGCTATAGGGTTTGTTATGGAGCACGGTGGGTTGGGTTTTGTTGATGCCGTGGAAGAATTGGCGCGCAGTGCTGGCGTGACGGTGCCACGCGAAGCCCCTATGCCGGAACAAGCGCAACAGCATAAAGTTACACCTGATTTGTACGAAGTAATGCAGTCTGCAACACGCTATTATCGCGACCAGCTCAAGCAGTCGTCACCCGCCATCGACTATCTCAAGCGGCGCGGCTTAAGTGGCGAAATAGCGTTACGTTTTGGCATCGGCTATGCGCCGGAGGGCTGGCAAAATTTGGGAAGTGTCTTTGCAAACTATCAGGACAGTAGCCTCTTGGAGACTGGTCTTGTAATAGAAAATGAGGATGGCAAGCGGTACGACCGTTTTCGCGACCGCATCATGTTTCCCATTGTGAATACGCGCGGGCAGGTGATCGGCTTTGGTGGGCGAGTGCTGGACTCGGGCGATCCCAAGTATCTGAACTCGCCGGAGACCGTGCTATTCGAAAAAGGACGCGAGTTATACGGCCTGTTCCAGGCGCTGAAAGCAATACGTACCAAACGACAGGTTTTGGTAGTAGAAGGCTATATGGATGTGGTAGCACTTGCCCAGCATGGCATTGAATATGCTGTCGCCACATTGGGAACGGCGACTACACCCTACCATGTGCAAAAGATGCTGCGCTTGACCGATAAAGTGATGTTCTGTTTTGATGGTGATGCAGCTGGGCAGCGTGCAGCGTGGCGCGCAATGGAAAATGCACTACCACAACTGGTAGATGGTAAGCATATCGGCTTCCTGTTCCTGCCTTCGCGACATGATCCTGATAGCTTTGTGCGGGAGTATGGAACAGCGGCATTTGAGCAGCTACTGCAAGAGGCTTTGCCGCTGTCCAGTTATGTTTTGCGTGAATTATCCGCGCAAGTAGACCTGCATACCCAGGAAGGGCGCACTGCCTTGTTGCAGCGTGCCAAGCCTTTGCTAACAGTTATTTCTGCGCCCACTACTGCGCTGTTGCTGCGTAAGGAAGTGGCGACGCTGGCGGGGATTACCCAAGCGGAATTGGAAGCGCTGTATGCGATCAAACCGATAGGTGCCTCGCCACGTCGCGCGCTGCAAAAAGCGGCGCGCCCTGTAGTATCAAACTTGCGTGTGTTACTGCGCTGTTTATTATTTCAGCCCGATCTGGCGCGAGAGTTACCAGAGAATTGGATGGCCGTAGGGGCGGAAGCGGCAGCTATTACTGCGCTGACCGAGTGGTCGCGCACGCAAGAAGGAGCAGTAAGCAGTGCAGCCATGATCCAGAATTTTCAAGGCACAGTGCATGAATCATTATTAGCGGCAGAGCAAGCTGAAATTATGCAATGGGGTGAAACTTTTAATGTGGTCGCAGAGTTTCAAGATGTATTAACCAAATTACGCAATGAACAGCGCAAACAGCAATTGCAGGCTTTACATGTAAAAATGCATGGCACAGGGATGAAGGGCTTAGACGAACACGAACGATCGCTCTATTTGCAACTATTACAACGCGGTGAACTCTAATCAAGGCAATGCAAAATTGGTGTGCGGAAAGTTTTTGCAAAGTCGGGTATAATCTGCACCCTTTTCAAAAGCATTGTGTTAACTCGCAATGTGTTAACTCATTTAATTAAATGGGAATCCACCGAATATGGCAACTCAGCAAGACAAGAAAACATCTATTTCAGCCAAACAGGCATCGATTGGCAAGCAAATTGCTGACCCTGTAGAACTGTTGCAGGATATTGAGGCGCGGCGCACGCGCCTGAAGGCTTTGATCATCCTGGGCAAGGAGCGCGGTTATCTGACTTTCGGCGAAATTAACGATCATCTGCCAGAAATGTTGGAAGCCGAGCAGATCGAAGGCGTTGTCAGCATGATCAACGACATGGGCATCACCGTGTGCGATGATGCTCCCGATGCTGAAAATCAGATCATGTCGGATGCGCCACCCGTGGTGGCCGACGAAGACGCGGTGGAAGCTGCTGAGGCAGCGCTTTCTACAGTAGACTCGGAATTTGGCCGTACCACTGACCCAGTGCGCATGTATATGCGCGAAATGGGAACAGTGGGCTTACTCACGCGCGAAGATGAAATTGTCATTGCCAAACGCATTGAGGAAGGCCTGAAGCATATGATTCAGGCGATTTCTGCCTGTCCAACCACCATTGCCGAAATTCTAACGTTAGTCGATAAAGTCACACGCGAGGAATTGCGTATTGACGAAATTGTCGATGGCTTCATTGAGCCTGAGGATGAAACCGTAATCGTTGAAGAGGAGCTTAGCGATGAAGCCATCGAGGATGACGAAGAAGACGTAGAAGGCGACGAAGAAGATACCGAGGCTATTGCCGCAGCCAATCTTGCCAAACTCAAGATTGATGCGCTGGAGCGTTTCGCAATCATACGCGATCTCTTTATCAAGATCGGCAAAGCTTACGAGAAGCATGGTTATCGCAGCGCACAGTACAACAAGCTGCAGGAGCAGATTTCCAACGAGCTTACCCAATTCCGGTTTTCTGCCAAGCAGGTAGATTCACTTTGCGACACCATGCGCCATTTGGTGGAAGAAGTGCGCAGCCATGAGCGTATCATTCAAGAGCTATGCGTTACCAAGTCGCGCATGCCGCGTCCACATTTTATCTCGACCTTTCCAGGCAACGAAGAGAGGCTGGACTGGGTCGCGCGCGAAGTGGCTGCCAAAAAACCTTACAGCGAAACACTGTCACGTTTCCAGGCCGCCATCGTCGAGCAACAACAGAAGCTGCTTGATTTGCAGCAGCGTGTGGGTATTCCCATTCGTGATCTGAAAGAAATCAACAAGCAAATGACCAACGGCGAAGCCAAAGCACGTCGCGCCAAGCGCGACATGATTGAAGCTAACCTGCGTCTCGTGATTTCCATCGCCAAAAAGTACACCAACCGTGGCTTGCAGTTTCTCGATCTGATTCAGGAAGGCAACATCGGACTAATGAAAGCGGTGGATAAATTCGAATATCGCCGTGGTTACAAGTTTTCGACGTATGCCACATGGTGGATACGCCAAGCCATTACGCGTTCCATCGCAGATCAGGCTCGCACCATACGTATCCCGGTGCACATGATTGAAACCATCAATAAGATGAATCGCATTTCGCGCCAAATTTTGCAAGAAACCGGGCTGGAAGCGGATGCTGCAACTATGGCGCTAAAGATGGAAATGCCCGAAGACAAGATCCGTAAGATCTTGAAGATTGCCAAGGAACCGATTTCCATGGAAACCCCAGTAGGCGACGATGACGATTCGCATCTGGGCGATTTTATTGAGGATTCCAATACTTTGGCACCCATTGAGGCAGCGGTATACGACAGCTTGCGCAATGTCACCAAAGACATTCTCGATTCGCTCACACCGCGTGAAGCCAAGGTGCTACGCATGCGCTTTGGTATAGAAATGAATACTGACCACACCCTTGAGGAGGTAGGTAAACAATTCGACGTGACACGCGAACGTATCCGCCAGATCGAGGCCAAGGCATTGCGCAAGCTCCGTCATCCGTCTCGTTCAGACAAGCTGAAAAGCTTCCTCGACGGCGAGAGTTAATTATAATGAACGCACTTTGGAAAGTGCTTCAAACAGTATTGGGTCGTTAGCTCAGTTGGTTAGAGCAGAGGACTCATAATCCTTTGGTCCGGGGTTCAAGTCCCTGACGACCCACCATATAGAACAAGGCTTGCAGCGATGCAGGCCTTTTTTATGTTCCAGCATTTTGTAATATGTAACCATTTTGTAACCGCGTTTGCTCAATAGTGCGGTTTCAGCTTGAAATATTTTGCTCAATTACACCAAGATTGCTTGACGTTTGAAGGGCGCTCATCATCCAGTTCCAAAAAGAACTCACTCCCTCAAATTCCGCAATATCACAACCCCACCGTACCCCCATCCCCCCAAGTTCTTGGCTGCACCTGCTTTGCCTATACAGTAAGTTTTAGTCAAAAGGTCAGTGATTTTTTATTTTTTAAAAATTTTGGCTGCTAAAGAAATTTTCTATGGTTACGCGCTGCACTTTATCTCAATATTTGTAAGTTCATGATGCGGTGAATCACCGATGTAAGTGAGGAGAAATCCATTCATGTGTTAATTAGCGTCGAAGCTTTTCCAGTACACAGTGCTTATTTTCCATTTTCAATCTAAGGGGGCAAATTAACCGCTAGGATTTTAGCTGTCTCTCTTATACTTACATGTGGCCTTATACTACATGCGGCTGTTATGCTCATTGAATCGATATTCAAAATAATACGGAGTGGCGCGACGTGAATATGCACTTTTTTGGGATTTTGTTAAGGGGTCTGAATGCTTGTTTGTTTTCGATAGCTCTTATGCAGCCCTCGCAGGCCGCGCTTATTGACGTTCCAAACAACTCAAGTGCTTGTTGCATTGGTGAGTACAGTCCGACTACACACGTTACAAGCTATTGGGCGCAGACCTTTATTGTGCCTGCGGCGAAAGTTGGAGACCTCAAGCTATTGATTTTGAACAACGAGCAATTCCCTGGTTCTGTTTTCGATTTTCATTTGCTGGTCACTGAGACCGATTCATCGCATTCAGCATTTCAGCCAACCTCCATTTTGTACGAAAGTTCTACAATATCGGTAAGCGATCGTTTCCCAACTGAATTTACTTTTGATTTGTCTGAGCTAACCTTTGTTCAAGGGATCAAGTATGCCTTTGTTATCGATACATATGCCACAAGAAATGGGTTTGTCGATATTGGGCAATTTTATGTCAACACCATTCCAAGTGCTTATGTCGGGGGTGAGCTATATACCCTGTTTGCAACAGAACAAGGCCGAAAAGCCGATTTTAATGCCACATGGATGCCAACTAGTTTGGATATGTCGTTTTCGTTGGAAGCAAGTAAGTTGATCTCCGCCGTCCCCGAACCTGAAACCAACGTATTGATACTGGCAGGCTTAGGCTTGATGGGTGTAATGACTCGTCGCCGCAAGGCCATGCAAGCCTGATTATGATGGGGATGCTGAATTTACATTGAGGTGCGCAAACTCATATGTACGATATCATTGTAGGCTGGCAATACTTCTAACAACAATCAAAAAGGAGCTACATTGCAAAAGCATCAGTTGATTTTTTGTCTCATGACGGCTATCCCAAGTCTAACTTTTGCCCAAGGGTCGTTGGAAAATCCTGTTGCAGGAGGCACAGAATCCGGCATTGGAGTTATTTCAGGATGGCATTGCACAGCGAGTAATATTACCGCAACAATTGATGGGGCAAGCCTTGGCAAGGCAGGTAGCGGGACGAGTCGGGGCGACACTACAAGCATCTGTGGGCGGTCTGACACGGGATTTTCTTTGCTGTTTAACTACAACGATCTTACTCCCGGTAGCCATACCATAAGCGTATATGCTGACGGACAGATAATTGAAACCCGGCAATTCAATACAGTTCAGTCCGGTGGGTCTGCATTTGCTACTGGCATTTCCAAGACAGCAACAGTCTCTGACTTTCCTTCCGCTGGCAGGACGGCAACATTGCAATGGAGTCAGGCTAAACAGAACTTTGCTGTTACAGGAGTTACAGGCAGCGGTCACGCTGTCAATTTGTCTGGACTGGAAGGGGCATACAGTCAAAACGTAAGCACATCCATTTCAGGGAGCAGTTGCGCGAGCTCTAGCAAAAATTACATTGCTAATTTTAATATTACTACGAGTGGAAATACGTTCACCCTTCAATCTACTGATAATGGGGTTTCTTGCAACTTTAATTTAACATATGCTTCAGGTGATTGCTTAGGCTTTACCCCGGGACTCAATTTCTGTGATGGACTGAATTTTAATGGTTCCAGTATTTGTACCTCTGGGCCTTCAGTAAGACTTACATTTACAGGCGTCAAAAAGGACTATGATACTAATCACTTGACTGGTACTCTCAACCAATTTATTGAGGGCTGTACTGGAACGATTCAGTTTCTTAAGTGAGTATTGCAGTTAATTATAAAAGTAAATATTAAAGCTCATTCAGTATGTACCGTATTATATCTATGGAGCTATATACTAGCCTACAAATGACATAAGTTTATTTATAGCTTTACTAGCAGACTGTCGGACTTCGAGTTTTGAAACAGCGTAACATATTGTTTTTTATGTATAAATTAATTTGATTAAATAATGGGCGCATCAATTTAATCAATGAGTTACAAGAGAAGTCCGACAGGCTCCTAGGCCTTGACCAAGGTAGCAGCGGCAAGATACACTGGTATAGTGATACTTGACACATAAAATATTATGTGTTAGCAATCTATCCATTGTGACACTAGATGTGACAACTTAAAAATTTAAATTAAAACCTAGGAGATTTAAAAATGGCAAATATTTTTTCAGCGGCAGAAAAAGAGATTTTTTCTCGAGCACTGCAAGATAAATTTCAGAAGGCTGGATTGTCTGAGATGCTGGAGCAAAAGTACGAAACAACAAATAACCATTTAGATGAAGAATTTTTAAATAGAATGGCAAGCGGTTATCATTTAATAAAAGACAATGCTCTCCAAGGAATATAAATTTAATGACTTTGTATGTAGATCATTGGGTCAAGGCATTAGATTATTTTGGTGACATAATAAAATATTTGGCTTCTGATACCGATGCCAAACCGCCAGAGGAAGTAGATAAAATAATTAAAGAATATCGCGAAACCATTATACAAGATCACGAACAAATATTTAGCAAGGCTGCGTCAGAATTAAAATTCTATATGAATTTTTACGACGTGAGAGCCATAAACGGCGCCCCAGACGAATTAAAAATTTTTTATTTCTTAGGGAAACGCTGAATAATTCACCGCACAGCAGAGTCCGGTGCGTAGTTTCCG
>NZ_CAKMHQ010000097.1 GCF_927312905.1 Candidatus Nitrotoga sp. 1052 | reverse complement strand
TAAAAAACAATATGTTACGCTGTTTCAAAACTCGAAGTCCGACAGTCTGCTAGCGAATGCCCATATTCTTACATTAAAATTGAGCAAACGAGATCAGCATCTTGATACTTAAAACCAGCGAGATAACGGCGAATATCTTTTTCAAAAAAGCTTCGGGCAAACTATGGGAGCAGTGAGCGCCATAGGGAGCTGTAATAAAGCTGGCAATCGATATTGCTAAAAATGCCGGCACATAAATGTATCCAAGAGTATAGGGGTCGCTCAATGTTTTAGACCAGCCGCTCATCATGTAACCAATAGTACCCGTGATAGCAATGGGAAACCCAATGGCTGCTGAAGTGCCAATGGCTTTTTTCATGTCCACATTCTTATAGCCCAAGTAGGCAACGGTGAGAAAACCACCACCCACTGCTGCAAGTGCTGATACTGATCCGATCCCAACTCCGGCAACAATTAATCCGCGAAAGCTTGTCGGTTTCTGGCTAGGTTTCGGTTGCCAATTAAAAAACATTTGCCCCGCTATCAGTGCCATGAACAGCGAAAAAAATATGGCAATGGTGGCTGAGTTTATGTTTGCAGCGACCTGGGCAGTCAGAAAGGCGCCCAAAATAATCCCAGGTGCCATACCACGAACGACCTGCCACAAGACAGCGCCTCGTGAAGCATGCACGCGGATGCTTGCTGATGAAGAAATTATCATGCAAGCCAATGATGTTCCTAATGCCAAATGAACGACGCTATCTACGCTCATTCCTTGGTAAATAAAAATGGATGCCAGCAAAGGAACCAGTATTCCACCGCCACCAAGCCCCAGAAAGCCCGCCATAAAACCAACAAAGGCACCGAACACAATGTACAACAATATCCATTCAATACCCGGCATATATCTCTCCCTATTTATTGGTTTGTTGGAGCAACCAAGCGGTCTCAGTTGACGAAACTTTTCCCTTCAATCCGCCTGCGATATTTTTGATGTCAACAGACTTCAATTGGTAAGTCGCACCATAATGTTGCTTTACTTCGTTCTCGTTAACTGAAAACGGCGGGCCCTCCATCAGCAGCTGGTTGTATTCATAAGAAATCAGCAGCTGCGGCGCTGCATTGGTTATGTTCATCAGGTGTGACGTATATTGCTGTCGTATGAAAGCAGGCAATGCAACTAGAGCCGCGCGATCGTATATCGCGTTTATGGGCCCAAGATATTCAGCCGACACATCAAAAATATCACCTACTAGCATGTCGATATCTTTCGCGCTGTAACGGATCAATTTTCCAACTTTGGAGATTTCCGGCTCTAAGCCAAGTTCTTTAAACAACTCGGTAATGGCGAGTTCGCTCAACTCTGCGCCGACAACTTGATAACCGCTGGCAAGCAACCATGCATAATCACGTGACTTGCCACACAACGGCAGGAATACTCGACCACTTTTTGCCAGGTTTAATTTTTCAAAATGTTCGATTAGTAACGGGTTTGCCTCATTTTCATGAAAACCAATATCACCTCGTTCCCATTTTTGATGCCAAAAACTTGCTTTCATATCGTCTCCTTAAATTCTTCAGCTATAAATAACATCCCACTAACTTAACGGCTTAAGTTGTGCCAAGTTGTGTAGTGAGCTAGGATAAAAGCTCAAGTCAACTTGAAGTCAAGCATTAATTACGATAGGTGAAATAATGGATATAGCCGAGGTCGCAAAGGCATCTGGATTACCCGCCTCAACGTTACGATTTTATGAAGAAAAAGGACTGATCCAGTCAACCGGTCGAAATGGTTTGCGCCGTCTATTCAGCGCCAATGTTATAGAGCGGCTGGCTTTAATATCGTTGGGTCGTAGCGCCGGTTTCTCGCTTGATGAGATTGGTGAAATGTTTACTTCTGAAGGGCCAGACATTAACAGAGCACTGCTGTTAGCCAAGGCAGATGAGTTGGACAGAACAATTGAAGAGCTGGCCGCTATGCGTGATGGGCTTCGTCACGCAGCGGTCTGCAAGGCCCCCAGCCATTTTGAATGTCCAAAATTTCTTCGTCTCCTTCGTATTGCCGGTAAAAATCGGTTCAGGCAACCCAATAAACTGAAGGAAAACAAACTTAAGCGAGGAGGGCAGAAAACGTAAGACAGGCGAGCACTGTTTAGTCAGATTAACAGTGAAGATGCATATGCCTCCTGACAGATCGGCATGTTGGTAACTCGTATGTTTATCCTGCGATATTGAGCTTTTCATGCATCTCAACCTACCGCGCTAACGCGCTTACGTCGGAGAATGGCTCTTGAGCCACTCACGCAAAGCTGCGTCTACTCGGGTTTGCCAGCCTTCGCCGCTTTCGCGGAATTGTTCTACTACTTCTCGCGATAACCGAATAGTGATGCGCTCTTCAAATGGTGCTTTCTGAGGGCCACGCACACCTAGTTTCTTTCTAAGGGACAGTGGCAATACTTCAGCGGCCGACCCAAATAAGTGATGCGTCAATGTTTTTGTATGCACAAATACACAATAGGCTGCCGCGTGAAAATCGGGTCGAACGCGGAGCTATGGGCTGCGCGCTCTTGCAAAAGCGCGTGGATCATGAGCGCCAGCCAAACGAAGGCTAGGTCAGTATTGGCGTTTCCAACCCGTTTTCCAGTCGGTGCAAAATCTCGTGACGTTCCTGTTTCAGCACTCCCGCATCCGTGGTATTTGAGGCAGGATTCTTGCTGGTGATCACGTCGCTCATCGGATGTTCCCACGTCCGAGCTAATTGTCACGGTTCTCGAACCGTCGCGCGATCTTGGGGGCGGCGTACAGGATCCCCAATGCCAAGAGGGTACTCAAAACGGCCGTTGCTTCGCGGCCCATCCCCGCGGCCACACCGATCGCCGCCGTCAGCCAGATGCCAGCCGCCGTGGTCAAGCCCTTGATCTCCTCTTCGCCCCTCCCCTTGATAATGGTACCGGCCCCGAGAAATCCGATACCGGCGACAAGACCTTGCAAAACTCGCGTGAGGTCGGCGTCAGACACCCCGGCTTGCTGAGGAATGAGGACGAAGAGTGCCGCCCCGAGGGCCACTAACATGTGCGTCCGCAGTCCGGCAGCTTTCCCCTTCTGCTCGCGTTCGAATCCCAATATACCGCCCAGGATCGCGGCGACCAGCAAGCGTAATGTGATACGGGTCACACCAGCCGCGTCGGGGAGATCGGAGAACTCCTGCCAGACGGTATTTCCGACCTCCTGCCACCATACACCCATCATCGCGTCCTACTTTCCAAAATATGATTCAGTTGCCGTTATGTGTTCGCCCAACGCCTTGTTTAAGAAAAGCGCTGGTCAGTTCTAACATTACAACATTTTTTTTCGGACTTCTTCAAACTTCCGCACTGCGCGACTTACTGTCATGTAGTGTATCTCGAAAGGGCACCCGATCTCTGCCATCGTCTAAGCACTGGATAGGTAAGCCTGAGCGATCGCCTGATCTCTATATCCGGGTGCTGTGGTTTTTGCGGGCTTCAGCATGGTCATTATTTGTCCGTTCGTTTTGGCAACATCCAGTTCGGGCGCGGGTAATGGCAGGTATAGCCGGTGGGGAAACGTTTCAGATAATCCTGATGCTCGGGCTCGGCTTCCCAGAAATCACCGGCAGGTGCCAGTTCGGTAACCACCTTACCCGGCCACAAACCTGAGGCGTTCACGTCGGCAATCGTATCTAGCGCGATCTGTTTCTGCACGTCGTTGACGTAGTAAATCGCTGAGCGGTAGGACGAACCCTGGTCATTGCCCTGCCGATTGGCCGTCGTCGGATCGTGTATCTGGAAGAAGAATTCCAGAATGCGGCGGTAAGAAATTTCCGTTGGGTTAAAGAAGATTTCGATACCTTCGGCATGTGTGCCGTGATTGCGGTAGGTGGCGTTGCGTACGTCGCCGCCGGTATAGCCCACCCGCGTTTTCTCCACGCCCGGCAGCTTGCGGATCAGATCCTGCATACCCCAAAAGCAGCCCCCTGCCAGTACTGCGCGTTCCTGTGCCATTACTTATCCTCCACCTGGTTAAGATATTCGCCGTAGCCTTCCGCCTCCATGTCATCCCGGTGGATAAAGCGCAGCGAGGCTGAATTGATGCAATAGCGCAAGCCACCGCGATCCTGTGGGCCGTCTGGAAACACATGCCCCAGATGGCTGTCGCCGTGAACCGAGCGGACTTCGGTACGGATCATGCTGTGGCTGGTATCGCGCAGTTCATTGATGTACGCGGGTTTGATGGGTTTGGTGAAGCTGGGCCAGCCGCAGCCCGACTCAAACTTGTCCGAAGACGCAAACAGCGGCTCCCCGGACACGATATCCACATAGATGCCCGGTTCGTCATTGTGAAGATACGCACCCGTCCCTGGATGTTCCGTGCTGCCGTGCTGGGTTACGCGACGTTGTTCCGGTGTCAGGTTGGCGATGGCAGCATCGGATTTCTTGTATGTCTTCATGAAATTTTCTTTGAGATGGTTTGGAGTAAAGTTTGTCGGAGTGTTAGAACTGACCCGTGCGTTTTCAGGGGGGGATGTGTCGAAACTTAAAGACGCGGTGAAGACCACAAGCTCGGCGACATAGCGTTTGTATATTCCACTTGCCACCGAATGCTCCATCGAGGCCAAAATCGTTAGGTTCTTTTTCCAAGATTAATTATTTGGAGCAGTGTAGTTCCAATTATTGTTCTTGCCTAAAAGACTTCCTTTCCCATCTGCGTAAGGAACGGGACTAAGAAATTCAATTCCATCATCTGCTGGTTGTGTTCCATCCTTGTTCTTAGGTGAAGTTCTAACAGTTTTTACCCATAACCGCCCAGTTTGTGTATCGAGCATAAACTGGTCTCGCCGAAAGTCTGAGATTTGACCGAACACAAACCTGCCGCCAGGGCTGGACAGCATTTTCTGTTGGGGAAGTTTCACTTCAACCGGCTCGGCTTCGACGGGTTGATTGCAAGAAGCAAAAAAAAAGCAACAGAAAATCGTTTGGGCATTTTGGCGCGCCCCTTTTTTACATGGTTCCATTGAGTTCTCCATAATTAAGCGGATGTTTTACCAAAAACACTACTTGCATGATGGTCGTGAAACTGGGAAGGCCAAGACGAACCGTGTCTCGTTTTGTAGGTTTTTGTTCTCTCATTTTGTTTGCACCGTATCGTTACCATCCCGGTAATGGCATACATTCCAGTGCCGAGGGTTGGGTCTCGCTGTTGGGTTAATTCAAAGTCATTTTCTTGAAAACCGTGTGACTTAATTGAAGAATAAAAATCTTACTTTTCGCTATCGCCTACCATGATGACTCCCCTGTTTTATTTCTGAACGATTTCCGCCTAACGACGCTGTAGAAAAACCCCATTCTGAACACCTGCTTCAGCTTTGGGTG
>NZ_CAKMHQ010000096.1 GCF_927312905.1 Candidatus Nitrotoga sp. 1052 | reverse complement strand
AGCGCATGTACCCACACTCGTCGGTTGTCTGTAAACTTTTAAAGAACGGGCTGCCGTAGCAGCGAGAGGGGCGCATTATACAGAGCAAATAACGATGGTCAAGCATTTTGTTTGTGTAGCGCGGAGAATATACTTCCGAGACTTGTGGTACATGATTTGCTCGGATTAACTCAGCCCTTATTTTTACTATGTCACAAATGGATCAAGCAGCATCTGTGTATCAAGCGGATTATCGGCAACAGCAGGTGCGGCGAAGGCGCGAATCTGGTGCGCCGTAGCCACTTACGTGCTGATTGCCCTTATCCCGGATTGTCCAGATAACAGTGTCAGCGCCACCCAAATTCATCATTCGCTCTGTGGACAAGGACGGGAGGAGGGCAAACGAAGAGCCGAATAACTCAAACAATTCACAAGCACTACACTGGTCTTCACACAGAGAGCTCATACTTGCAAAACGCTACAATACGTCCCTCATTATAAATAACTGCCACTATGAAACTGATCTTGGGTATTGAAAGCTCATGTGATGAAACCGGTGTCGCCATATATCACGTCGAGCGTGGATTGCTGGCTCATGCACTGCATACCCAAGTTGCCATGCACAATGAATACGGCGGTGTGGTGCCGGAACTGGCGTCACGCGATCACATTCGTCGCATGCTCCCCTTAATACGCCTGGTAGCATATGAAGCCGAATGTCGCCTGCAAGATATGAACGCCATCGCTTATACCCAAGGCCCCGGTTTGTCAGGTGCATTATTAGTAGGCGCAAGTATTGCTTGTTCGCTGGCGTATTCACTGAATATTCCGGCCATTGGCATCCACCATCTAGAAGGACATTTGTTATCCCCGCTGTTATCCGATTCCGCACTGAAATTTCCATTCGTCGCGCTATTAGTTTCCGGCGGACATACCCAACTCATGCGCGTGGATGGTGTAGGCAAATATACTTTACTAGGGGAGACATTGGATGATGCCGCTGGTGAAGCTTTCGATAAGAGTGCCAAGCTTCTTGGCCTTTGCTACCCAGGAGGCCCCGAACTGGCTAAGCTGGCTAATCAAGGTCGGCCCGGTCGTTTCCATTTGCCGCGCCCCATGCAACATAGCGGCAATCTGGATTTCAGCTTCAGCGGACTAAAGACTGCAGTGCTAACTCTAACTCGTCAACACACACTAGATGAACAAACCCGTGCCGACATTGCCTATGCAACGCAAGAAGCAATCGTGGAAGTGCTGACCACCAAGTCGTTGGCTGCACTAAAACATACTGGACTTAATCAACTAGTGATCGCCGGCGGAGTAAGTGCGAACCAACATCTTCAAGCGCAACTCAACAAAGCGGCCAGCAAAAGCGGCTTTCACGTGTTCTATCCTAATCTTGAATTTTGCACTGATAACGGTGCCATGATTGCCTTTGCTGCAGCGCTACGCCTGCAAGAGCAAGAGACGAAAAGCGATTACCGTTTCAACGTCAAGCCGCGCTGGGATTTGCAATAACTCAACTATTCCGAATGATTGCCTCCCTTCTTATCAATGCGGCTTTCCTTGCCCGCCAACAAATTCTGAATATTGCTCTTGTGACGCCAGATCATCAATGATGATATCCCCACCAACGTCAGCACAAATTCGGACGGTAAAGCCAATTCCATAGCATAGATAGGCGCACCCACGGCTGCCAGCAATGCCGCAAGTGAAGACAGGCGGAACACCAATGCAACCAATATCCAAGTCGCTAATACCGCCAACCCCAACCACACATTAAGCGCCAGCAGCACACCCAATGCAGTAGCCACACCCTTACCGCCTTTGAAGCGCAGGAAAACAGGAAAAAGGTGACCAAGAAATACTGCAAGCGCCACTGCTGCAACCAGCAACGAATTACCGTCCTGTGGCTCAAAATGTTGAGCCAGCCACACCGCCAGCCAGCCCTTCGCTGCATCACCCAACAATGTTAATATCGCAGCCCATTTATTGCCACTACGCAGCACATTGGTCGCGCCCGGGTTATGCGAGCCGTAAGTGCGTGGATCGGGCAATGCAAACAATCGGCTCATTATGACCGCGAAAGAAATCGAACCCAATAAATAAGCACACACAACAAAAAACAAGATCATCATTTGAAATACCTTAAAATGCGCTATTGGCAAACTTTTTTTAAATTTATTAAAGCAAGCAAACGCCAAGCCAATCAAACTCAAACAGCTTTTTCATGGATATTATTTTTCTACGCGAACTTAAAGTTGAAACGCTCATCGGTGTATACGAATGGGAGAAGCGCGTTCCGCAAACTCTGCAGCTGGATATGGAGATTGCCCTACCGAATACTCGCGCCTATCAGAGTGACGATATACACGATGCACTTGATTACTCCGAAATCGTGCGCCACATCCAAAGCGCACTCAGCAACCACCACTTCAACCTGCTGGAAGCATTGGCCGAACATATTGCCCAGATTCTGCTTGCCGACTTCAACGTACCCTGGGTCAAAGTTAGCGTAGCCAAATTAAACGCTATACGCGATAGCCGCATGGTGGGCATATGCATTGAACGCAGCCAGGTCAAACCGAACTGATGCTGAAATTCCAAACAACTAATTCAATCTAGTTCACCGTCACTCGCGCAAATTTGCGCTTACCTACCTGAGCTACCACCACTGCACCCGTTTGCAGTTGCAGGGCTTTATCGATTACCCGTTCGCCATCCAGCTTTACTGCTCCCTGAGTAATCATACGCAAGGCTTCCGATGTGCTTTCTACCAGCCCGGCCTGCTTGAGCAATTGAGCAATTCCTATAATCCCTGTACTAGCGGAAACCGATATTTCCGGCATGTCTTCTGGTAGCACGCCTTGTTTGAAACGCGCCTCGAATTCAGCTAACGCCTTTTCGGCTGCGGCTCGACTATGGAAGCGCGTGACTATTTCTTGCGCTAGCAAAACTTTAATGTCGCGTGGATTTCGCCCTTGCTCTACCTCTGCGCGCCATTTGGCAATGGTGCTCATCGACTCAAATGACAGCAACTCCAGATAACACCACATCAATTTGTCTGAAACAGACATTAACTTGCCAAACATTTCCTGCGCCGACTCGGTAATGCCGATATAATTACCTAGAGATTTGGACATTTTGTTGACGCCATCCAACCCCAACAATAATGGCATGGTAAGCACGCATTGCGGAGGCTGGCCGTAATGTTTTTGTAGCTCTCGTCCCATGAGTAGATTGAATTTCTGGTCGGAACCGCCTAACTCTATGTCAGCTTTGAGCGTCACCGAATCGTAACCCTGAATCAGGGGATAAATAAATTCATGGATAGCGATTGCCTGACTGTTCTTGTAGCGCTTGCCGAAATCATCGCGCTCCAGCATGCGCGCAACAGTATGGGTAGCAGCTAGCTTAATTAAGTCAGCCGCGCTAAATTTGTCCATCCAAGTAGAATTAAAAACAATTTCGGTTTTATCCGGATCCAGCACCTTGAATACTTGCTCACGGTAACTTTCTGCATTTTCTAATACCTGTTCGCGTGATAACGGTGGGCGAGTCGTATTTTTGCCAGTCGGATCGCCTATCATGCCGGTAAAATCGCCAATCAAAAATAACGCATGGTGACCAAGCTCCTGTAACTGTCGCATTTTGTTGAGTAATACAGTATGCCCAAGATGCAAATCCGGTGCGGTTGGATCAAATCCGGCCTTGATGCGCAAAGGTCGACCCAGTGCCAATTTGGTATTTAATTCAGTTTCCAACAACAGCTCGTCGCAACCACGTTTAATCACGTCTATTGTTTCTTGTAAGGTCATGTTGAGCAGACTTTTGTATGTTCGTTATTAATTGGGGTAGTAATCACTTATCCGTAATACAAAAATGGAGCTCGCAAATTAGCATAAATCATTTGTGTCCATTATTGACAGTCCTCAAGCTCTTCCCTTAAGGCGATGGAGTTGACCAATATGACCGGGGAGAATTGCGACGCAGAGTGGATCGTTCAACCACAGGCCGCGAAATTCTGACATTCAGAACCCCAGTGGAGGCATTTTCGGAAAACAGATGCGCTATATTATAAACTCGGCCATCAAATAGATTGATCAGAACACCCGGATTCCGGCCTTCGCGGGTATGACTAATCGTACTATTTAATGGCCGACGCTATAAGCCACCAAGTGTTGCACTTCGAAAGTTAATCCGCGTTATTTTAATTCTTCAACTGCAATTCCATATTCAGAAGTCCATGGAACAGGCCACGCCCAAACAGTTAATGAGAATTTAGTTCCAGATGTTATGTCAAGAACTTGATGAGGGTGCGTAACCTGTCCCGGCCAAAAAAGAGCATGTCCAACGGGAAGATTTTTATTGTTGTAATCTTGCCGAGGAAAAACAAGATCGCCCCCAGTAAAGTCATCATTAAGCTTTACGAGCATTGACACCAGAGAGACGTCATGATGCAGTTTCATATTCTTTACATCATTTGGTCCATAACGTACAAAATAAGGAGAAGTAAATCCTAAAATATTCAACAGTGGAAATACATAAAGAAGAGAAGGGAGGCATTTGTCCATAATTTGTTTGCAAATATCTATTGAAAATATTCTGCTTAAATTATAGAGGTTAAGTTCAGAAGCGGAATATCCATCTGGATTGTGCGCATAAAACAATTCTGGTCTTGAATCTAACTCTTTAATAAGAGCTGCACAATATTCAGGCGTCCAAAAAGGAGTCGAATATATGTCATTCGCTACCTCTGTGAATACTCCACATTTATTTGCTATGTAATCTTTGCTATGTAAAATTTTCATTTTTATTTAATTCTAAAAAAGCCTGAGCTCCTGGTTCGTCAGTTTTTTATATAATGTATAAAATAATTATATTTATTTCCGTCCGTCATTTATATATTGCTGTCAGTCATTATAGAGCCGATCATTAAACAGTAAGCCGTTCGCCCTGAACCTGCCGAAGGGAGAGTTGGTTTCGACAAGCTCAGCCTGGACGGATTTAAACCTTTTAAAGGCCGACTCTATAAAAACCCCCAATGATTAGCATCGCATCCTGATTACATTACTACATTACTTGCATATAAATTAAATTGATATTTAAAGCCAATTTATTTTTAATAAAATAAATATTACACTTACTTGAAATATGTGTCTATCTCTAGCTCCCGCCTCTTCAAATATGAAATGAGCCTGAAGGGGCTAGATGTAGCATATCAACTTAATTTCAAGTATCATATATATATCAAGTATGATTTCCTGTGCTAAAGCTGTTTGAGTGATGCTACGACTGATAAGTGATGCTATTAGGGCTAAACAGTGCGAAATGAGTAGTTTACTAATTTACGGAGGTAGTCATGAACGCAGTAACCGAAATGCAAGACCCACTGGTATTTACCGACAGTGCGGCCAATAAGGTTAAAGCAATGATTGAAGAAGAAGATAATGCCAACTTAAAGTTGCGCATTGCCGTAAGCGGTGGCGGCTGCTCCGGTTTTCAGTATGGTTTTACCTTAGATGAAGTAACCAATGAAGATGACACCGTACTGAATAAAAATGGCGTGCAGTTGTTAATTGACCCGATGAGCTTCCAATATCTGGTGGGCGCTGAAATCGATTATCAGGATGGGTTAGAAGGGTCGCAATTCGTAATCAAGAACCCAGGCGCTACTTCCACCTGTGGTTGTGGATCATCTTTTTCAGTTTAACCAAAATAATATAGATGTCTAGCGAGATGGCACAAGCTCTCGCGCATTTATTACGCCAAACAAATTTATTCCTATTTCAATTTTTGCAGGGAAAACAATCTATCAATGATGAATGATGGAATTGAAATTAAGCTGAATAAATCGCACCGAGTATACAGGGGTGACGTGCACCAGTTACAGCGACCAAATTGACGCTATACCCGTATAAACGTTGCTGTGCCAGCCAAGCAAATGCGATGGCCTCCAGCCAATCAACTCCCATGCCTAGTGTGTCCGTGGCTTGAATACGGCAATCGGGCAGGGAGATGCCCAGCTTTTGCACTAAAGCTTGATTATGTGCGCCACCTCCACACAAATAAATCTCTTGCGCGCCATCACAAAAACAATTGATTGCGTCTGAAATAACGCGACTGCTAAATGCGAGCAGAGTGGCCTGTACGTTGACAGGCGCTTCGTCACCACGTAGCTTGCTGTTCAGCCAGGCTATGTTAAACAAATCACGGCCACTGCTTTTCGGCGGCACGGCATGCAAAAAAGGTTCGTCCAGCAACTTCTGCAGCAACGCTGGAATGATCTGTCCGCTAGCGGCCCACGCACCATCCCGATCATAAAGCTCTCCACAATGTAGAGCAATCCATGCATCCATCAGCATGTTGCCCGGACCGCAATCGAAGCCTGTAGTATGACGCTTGGGTGACAGGTCAGTAAGGTTGCTGATGCCACCGATATTGACAATAACGCGATGAATGCTTGGATGGCGCAATACTCTGTCGTGGAAAGCAGGAACGAGCGGGGCGCCCTGTCCTCCTGCGGCGATGTCACGGCTGCGGAAATCACTAACTACAGTAATGCCGCTCAATTCAGCCAGCAAGGCCGCATTGCCCAGTTGCAGAGTATAACCTTGGCTCGGGCGATGCCGTATAGTCTGTCCATGGCAGCCAATAGCGCGCACTTGATCAGGCGTGATATTTGCTGCTCGCAGTAAGATTGCCGTTGCTGCCGCATACAAGCTCGCTAATTCATTGCTGATTAACTGCATCTGATGTAGCTCGTCATTTGTAGGGTGGTGCAGGACTAGTAACGCGTCCTTGAGCTTTCTTCCGTAAGCCTGGAAGTAGGTAGCGAGCAACTTGGGGTAGCTTGTGGAGAAATCAACCAAGACAACATCAATGCCGTCCAGGCTGGTGCCAGACATGATGCCTATATAAAATTCAGAATGGTTCTGAACTATTTGAATCTGCTTAGCGCGATTTTGTTCAGTCAAGTTTGGCCAAGTTACTGTCGCGCAACAAGCCCAAGCGTGCGGTCAGACTGCGGGTAGCTTCTTGGAAGGCAAGCTTCTGCGTATTGTCTAGGGGGGCGGCATTCGGCAATGCAACACGCAAGGGGTCGCGATGTTGAGCATTGACCATAAATTCATAATGCAAGTGCGGCCCCGTGGCCAAGCCAGTCATACCGACAAAGCCAATAATATCCCCCTGCCCCACACGCTGGCCGCGGCGCAAGCCGCTAGCAAAACGCGAAAGATGTCCATATACGGTGGTGTGGTGGCTCTGATGCTCCACCATCACAACATTACCATAACCGCCTTGTTTGCCGACAAAGGATACAGTCCCATCGGCAGTTACCTTAACCTTAGTGCCTAGCGCTGCGGCATAGTCCACGCCTTTATGCGCACGCCAAGTGTTCAGCACCGGGTGAAAGCGCGACAGACTGAAGCCGGAACTAACGCGTGAAAATTCAAGTGGTGAGCGCAAAAATGCCTTTCGTATGCTCTTACCATCTGGCGTGTAATAATCACCATGGCTGCTATCAGCCTTGAAGTACACCACGCGGTAGCTCACGCCTTGATTGATGAACTCGGCAGCCCGAATACGTCCGGCACGAACTGGTTCGCCGTTGTTGTAATCCATTTCGTAAACCACGCTGAATTTGTCTCCTTTGCGTAGGTCACGATGGAAGTCAATATCGCTACCAAAAATTTCAGCTAATTGGTTGGCAGTCGTTTCCGGCAAGCCAATTGCATCGGTCGCAGCAAACAGAGTACTGCTAATCTCACCAGTACGCATGAGCAGACGTTGTTCAAGCAGGGGGGGCTGTACGCTGGTCTTGAGGCCGCCAATGCCTTTCTCAATAAGGATCTGGCTGCCGTTATTATCAAGGTAACGCAACGCCAGCAGACTACCATCCGCATTGGTTTCAGCTTGCACGAATTTACCTACGGCAAGTTGGCGGAAGGATGCCGCGGATTGATCGCGACGCAGATATTCGCTGGCAGAGGAATCTTCTACTTGCATACGGCGCAGGAGTTCAGTTACTGTATCTCCGCGTTGCACGCGTTCATTGCGCCAGAATGTAGCGGCCTTGGAATTGGTGGTACTAGTAATAGTTAGAGTGTCATGGGGCAGGACGATTTCTTCCGCGACCATTGTAAGGGATGTATAGGCATTGTCAGACTGCGGTACAATTCCAAATGCAGTGACCACGCCAAGCAAGGGCAGGCTGGATAAGGCAACGAGCCAGCGCAGCTTTAATTTTTTTTCTTGTGTCAGGGTATTTTGGCTTAACATTTACGTTTACGTCTCCTAGCTACCGCGTTCTCTAAAGGTTATGAGCACTATTTTTTCGAATTATGCACAACTTTACCAGAAAGCGGCCATCCCTCAAAGTCCATCGTCCAGATACCGACCAATGGTTAAAAAATGAGAATGAGCGGTTAACATATTTTAGGACGTCTCTGAAAACTCACTACCAACCGCCCACTGAGCCACCAGTTACGCCTAGAATTTTGAGATAATGCGTCCATCATCCCTCTACCCAATCTTTCCATGCTCGCACCCACATATCCAGTCTTTTTTGGTGTTAAGACACGTACCGCCAAGTGACGGCGATGGGTGACCCGCTGGTGAAACTCAATGCCTGGATCAACTGTGAAGTCTTTCGACCTGATCTGCACGGGTGCATGAGAAGGAAAGGAAGAACTACACCGAAGCTAAGCCCACATTGATGTGGTGCTCATGGTCAAAATGCTGGTTCTCCAGCACCTGCACCATCTTGCCGACGAAGGGATTGAATACCATGTACGCGACCAGCTCTCTTCATGTGTTTTCTCGGACGACAACTGGAAGACCGGGTGTGCCGATAGCGCCTGCCGTTCCATGGAACAAGAAGAAAAATTGGCTGCTGACAACATGCCCAGCCAGATTTGCGATAAGGGTACGCGTGGGCATCCCCTGACGGATGCGCAGACGAAAAACAACCGGGTCAAATCCAATGTGCGGGCGCTGGTTGAGCATGTCTTTAGCGCTCAGGCGAAAAATGGGGGGCATATCGTGCGCACCATCGGCCTGAGGCGGGCGCAGGTGAAGATCGGGATGATGAACCTAATTTACAGTATGAAGCGTTTGGTACAACTGATCGTGCGCGATGTGAAGACCTCCTTCCGGGCGGCTTGTGTCACCAACGTGGTTGGGCACCCACTATGGCATAAGACAGGGGAAATCATACTAGAAAGGTCTGTCTCGGTGTTTAGTCAGCGCGGAAATCAGGTGGCGTCCTGAAAAAACCAGGAAATACTTAAACGTGGCGGGATTCGTCACGATTTATAGAGGTATTTTATATTACGCGGATTCAAGTTCGAAGTGCAACAGCCAGTGGTTGCTTAGTGTAGCGTAATTCCACCCCAAAAAATACCTCATGCGGGGTTCTAAATCTGAGTACTTTTCGAGGTCGGTGGTTGATCCGCTCTA
>NZ_CAKMHQ010000095.1 GCF_927312905.1 Candidatus Nitrotoga sp. 1052 | reverse complement strand
TTAGCTGCGGGCTTCTTGGCTGTTACTGCCGTTTTAGCTGCGGGCTTCTTGGCTGCTACTGCCGTTTTAGCTGCGGGCTTCTTGGCTGCTACTGCCGGTTTAGCTGCGGGCTTTTTGGCTGCTACTGCCGGTTTAGCTGCGGGCTTTTTGGCTGCTACTGCCATTTTAGCTGCTGGTTTAGCTTTCTGTACTGCTGCCATTTCAACCTCCTTTGGTAATCAAAGTTCAAAGAAATACAACACTAACAACTACTACCTTCCCCAGCACACACCGAATGCAGCGTGACCGAGCCTGTTAATCCCAAGATAACGCGCCGCCTGTCTGATATTCGGTAACGCGCGTTTCGAAGAAGTTTTTCTCCTTCTTGAGATCAATTATTTCCGCCATCCACGGGAACGGATTGCCAGCTCCTGGGTATAGCACATCCAGCCCGATTTGCTGACAACGGCGGTTGGCGATAAAACGCAGGTATTCTTTGAACATTGATGCGTTCATACCAAGCACGCCACGTGGCATGGTGTCCTCGGCATAACGGTATTCCAGCTCCACGCCTTTCTGCATGAGACCGCGAATTTCCTCGCGGAATTCAGGTGTCCACAGGTGAGGGTTTTCCAGCTTGATCTGATTGATTACATCCACGCCGAAATTGAGATGCATGGATTCGTCACGCATGATGTACTGGTACTGTTCGGCGGCACCGGTCATTTTATTCTGACGTCCAAGAGCTAAAATTTGCACGAAGCCGACATAGAAGAACAGTCCTTCCATGATGCAGGCGAACACGATCAGACTGCGTAATAACTGGCGATCCGTTTCCGGTGTGCCTGTCTTGAAGTCCGGATTGGTCAGGGTGTCGATAAAGGGCAGCAAAAATTCATCTTTTTCACGTATGCTGGAAACTTCATGATACATGTTGAAAATTTCGCCCTCATCCAGCCCCAGGCTTTCAACGATGTATTGGTAGGCATGCGTGTGAATCGCCTCCTCGAACGCCTGACGCAGCAGGTACTGGCGGCATTCGGGGTTGGTAATATGGCGGTAGGTGCCGAGCACGATGTTGTTGGCCGCGAGGCTGTCCGCTGTGGTGAAGAATCCAAGATTGCGCTTGACCATGAGGCGTTCATCATCGGTCAGGCCGTTGGGATTCTTCCATAGCGCAATGTCGGCGGACATGTTGACCTCTTGCGGCATCCAGTGGTTGGCGCAGGCGGAGATATACTTCTCCCAAGCCCATTTGTACTTGAATGGCACTAGCTGATTAACGTCAGCATTGCAGTTGATGATGCGCTTGTCTTCCACGCGTATCCGTCCAGCTGAGCTGGATGCAATGGTATAGTCATTCATTGGCAGGACTCGCATTCCGGGTTGTCAATTGCGCACATCTGCACCGCATTCAGTTCGCCAGCGCGCGAGGTGGATTTCTCCGCCGAAGTCGCGCCCATAGTGCGTAGATAATATGTAGTCTTCAGGCCGCGCAGCCATGCCAGCTTGTAGGTTTCATCGAGCTTTCGCCCCGACACGCCAGCCATGTAGATGTTCAGTGATTGTGCTTGGTCAATCCATTTCTGGCGCCGTGCCGCCGCTTCTATTACCCATTGCGGCTCAATCTCGAATGCGGTCGCATACAGACTGCGCAATTCAGCCGGAATGCGATCAATTTTGGCAAGGCTTCCATCAAAATATTTTAGGTCGGCTATCATCACCTCATCCCACAGTCCCAGCCTCTTGAGATCATTCACCAGATATTCGTTGATGACGGTGAATTCACCGGACAGGTTCGATTTTACAAACAAGTTCTGGTAAGTAGGTTCGATGCAGGCCGATACGCCGATGATGTTCGATATAGTCGCAGTGGGTGCAATGGCCACGCAGTTTGAGTTGCGCATGCCGTACTGCCTGATGCGTGCGCGCAGTTTGTCCCAGTCCATGCTGAAGGACATATCTACCTCTACATACCCTCCGCGTGACTGACGCAGGAGCTCCAGCGTATCCTGTGGCAATATGCCCTGGTCCCACAGACTGCCGTTATAGCTGTCGTAGCGGCCTCGTTCTTCGGCCAGCTCTGTGGATGCCAAATAGGCGTAATAGCACACTGCTTCCATGGAGCTGTCGGCAAATTCGACTGCCTTTTTCGAGGCATAAGGTATCCGAAGTTCGTGTAGGCAGTCCTGAAACCCCATGATGCCCAGCCCAACAGGGCGGTGTTTGAGGTTGGAGTTGCGTGCCTTCTCAACAGCGTAATAGTTGATGTCGATTACGTTGTCCAGCATGCGCATGGCGGTGGTAATGGTGCGCTTGAGTTTTTCGTGGTCAAGCTGACCGGATGTGCTCAGATGCGCCTTGAGGTTGACTGAGCCAAGGTTGCATACCGCGATTTCGGATTCGGAAGTGTTCAGCGTGATTTCGGTGCATAAATTAGAGCTATGCACCACGCCGACGTGTTGTTGTGGCGAACGTATGTTGCATGGGTCTTTGAAGGTGATCCACGGGTGGCCGGTCTCGAACAGCATGGTCAGCATCTTGCGCCACATGTTGGCTGCCGAAATTTTTTTGAATAGGGTGATCTCGCCGTTCGCTGCCTTGGCCTCATAAGCAATGTAGGCACGCTCGAATTCTGTGCCGAATTTGTCGTGCAGGTCGGGGCAGGTTGATGGCGAAAACAGTGTCCATTCCCCGTCTTCCATGACGCGCTTCATGAACAGGTCGGGTATCCAGTTGGCTGTATTCATGTCATGCGTGCGACGGCGGTCGTCGCCAGTATTCTTGCGCAGCTCAAGAAATTCCTCGATGTCCAGATGCCATGTTTCCAGATACGCGCATACCGCGCCCTTCCTCTTGCCTCCCTGGTTGACTGCAACGGCGGTGTCATTGGCGACTTTCAGGAATGGCACCACTCCTTGCGATTTGCCGTTGGTGCCCTTGATGTGTGCGCCCATGGAGCGTACAGGTGTCCAGTCGTTACCAAGGCCGCCGGAGTATTTAGCCAGAAGGGCATTTTCCTTGACCGCTTCAAAGATACCGGCCAGGTCGTCCGGCACGGTAGTAAGGTAGCAGGAAGAAAGTTGCGAACGGATCGCCCCGGAGTTGAATAGGGTAGGTGTCGAACTCATAAAATCGAAGCTGGACAGCAGATGATAGAACTCTATAGCACGTGCATCGCGGTCACTCTCCCTGAGAGCCAGCCCCATAGCCACGCGCATGAAAAATGCCTGTGGCAGCTCGATGCGGTTTTCATTTATGTGCAGGAAGTAACGGTCATATAGGGTTTGCAGGCCAAGATAGCTGAACTGCAAGTCACGGCTTGCAGTTAGTTCATTGGCCAATCGCGGCAGGTCAAAATTCGCCATGTCACGGTCAAGCAGTTCTGCCTCAATGCCGCGCTTGATGAATGTAGGAAAATATTCGGCATAACGCGTTGCCATGTCGGCGTCTTCACCAATAACATCACAGCAGATATTGTTCAGCAACAGACGGGCGGTAACAAAGCTATAGGCCGGATCATGTTCAATCATCGCACGGGCGGCAAGGATGGCGCACTTGCGTACCTCTTCAACTGGTACGCCATCATAAAGATCACGTAGTGTCAGCTTTAGAATCGGGTCAGCGCTTACTGAGTTGCCGAGCCCTTCACAAGCTGCCGTGATGCGCGCCGCAAGCCCCGCCTCATCCAGCGGGCGAAGCACACCCTTGTCGTTGACTTGAAGAACATGTGCAGGCGCGATTTTTTCCTTGGCCCGT
Organism: Candidatus Nitrotoga sp. 1052; assembly: GCF_927312905.1. Classification (GTDB taxonomy): domain Bacteria; phylum Pseudomonadota; class Gammaproteobacteria; order Burkholderiales; family Gallionellaceae; genus Nitrotoga. Next base: position 18,131 of record NZ_CAKMHQ010000095.1, on the reverse strand, counting down.
TCACGCGTGCGTTCCTCGCGGTAAAGCACGTAGGAGCGAGCCACATCGTGTTCCCCGGAACGCATCAGAGCCAGTTCGACCTGATCCTGAATATCTTCGATATGCAGTGTCCCGCCGTGCGGGTGGCGGCGCAATAGCGCGTTAACCACAGTTTCGGTCAATTGGTTAACCAGTTCGCGTACGCGTGCGGATGCCTCGCCGTTTACGGCGATAAACGCCTTGGTCAAGGCAACGGCAATCTTGGTTGCCTCGAAAGGAACTACGGAACCATTGCGGCGAATAACCTTGTGTTGGTCAAAAGGAATACTGTACGTGTTCGTAGCATCGTCTGAAACAATGTGTGCCGATACTGGAGAGGAGGACATATATATCTTAATATGAAAACTTAGTTTTAATTATGAGAACTTCTGTTTATCCTAACATAATAATTGTTGCTTTAACTATAAGAATTATTTTTTAAAATTGAATCAGGCCGAAATACAAAAACCACTATATGTAGTATTCCATCATCTTATATGGAAGCATCTATAGTAGAAACAATTGTAGTACATCAAAAAAATTATGCAAGTTTTTTTCCCAGTAAATCGATCTATTTAATAAAACAAACAAGTACAAAAAACAAGAACAGCACAATGTGTTTCTATCAGAACAAATTTTTTTATGTATTCCATATTCTGCCCGCTTTCAATCAACCCTTCTCAAGATAACGCGGCCAGTCAAATTCATCTCCAGGATCTGTCTTGCGTCCCGGTGCAATGTCTGAATGCCCTGCAATTTCACGAATCGGATAGGCACGTTTAAGTACTCGTGTCAGCCGTATTAGAGCAGCATACTGTTGATCGCTGAATGGCAGGAAGTCTGTACCCTCTAGCTCTACGCCTATGGAAAAATCATTGCAGGCCGTGCGTCCGTGCCACGTCGATGCCCCGGCATGCCAGGCGCGCTTGTTGCAAGGCACGAACTGGATAATCTCGCCCTTGCGTTGTATTAAAAAATGGGCAGAAACTCTCACCCCTTTGAGTTGAGCAAAATATGGATGTGCATCCGCATCAAGCGTGTTGGTAAATAACTGTGCAACCGCCTGGCCGCCGAACTCACCCGGTGGCAGGCTGATATTGTGAATAACCAATAAGTCTATGACGGTACCAGACGGACGGCAATCACAGTTTGGCGAAGCAAGACGGCGCATACCGCTGACCCATCCATTTGTGCCAACTTTCACTGCTTATTCATCCTTGTCAGTGATGTCCAGCCGTTCCATACGATAACGCAAGGCGCGAAAAGTCACTCCCAGTACCTTGGCCGCAGCTGTGCGGTTGAAATTGGTTTGCTGTAGCGCCTCCAGAATAGCTGCGCGTTCGACGCTATCCAGATAATCGGTAAGCGGATATTTGCCAGCCACGCTTGGTTTAGCGGTCATTCCAGCAAAATCGGTGGGCGCCAGCTGCAAATCGGCAGGCCCGATAATGCCGTCCGAACATAATGCAAGTGCCCGCTCGATTATGTTTTCCAGCTCGCGCACATTGCCCGGAAAATCGTATTGTTGAAGCGCCTTCAAAGCTGTCGATGTAAATTCGACCTTCGTATCACCGCACAAGCGAGCTAAAAACTGGTTGGCGACCTCGGCGATGTCATCGCGCATTGCGCGCAACGGTGGCATAAGCAAAGTAATCACATTCAGACGGTAATACAGATCCTGACGGAATTTCCCCTGCTGTACTTGCTCCGCCAATGCGTTATGGGTAGCGCTGATGATACGCACATCCACCGGATCTTCCTGTGTAGCGCCCACCTTGCGCACTTTTTTTTCCTGGATTACCCGCAACAACTTTACCTGCATAGAGAGAGGCAGATCGGCCACCTCGTCAAGGAATAAAGTGCCGCCATTGGCAGCTTGAAATAAACCCTCGCGATCCTTTTCTGCGCCGGTGAATGCGCCTTTGCGATAACCGAAAAATTCGCTTTCCATGAGCGTTTCCGGGATTGCACCGCAGTTTACCGTGATGAAGGGTTGATCGCGCCGAGCACTTTTTTCAACGATCAGCCGCGCTGCCAGTTCTTTTCCGCTACCTGATTCGCCACTGATATGCACCGGCGCCTGGCTACGCGCCACCCGGTCGATCATGTCGCGCACCTTCTCCATGGCCGGGGAGTGTCCCAACAACGTTCGCACGCCTTTCCGCACGGTGGCGGATGGTGGCGGCAGCTTCAGCACGGCATTGACCAAAGCGCGCAACTGGGTCAGCGCAACTGGCTTGGGCAGGTAATCGAAAGCGCCCGCCTTGAGTGCGAAAATCGCATTTTCCATGTTGCCATGCGCGGTAATCACCGCGACTGGCACATGCATATTGCGAGCAATAATATATTGCACCACCTCCAGACCTTCTCCATCCGGCAGGCGCATATCCGTCAGACACAGCTGATATGTTTTATTATTTAATTGTTGCAAGGCTTCTTGCACATTGCTAGCGCGATCAACCTGCAATCCCATGCGTAGCAGCGCCAACTCGATCAGCTCCAATATATCCGGCTCGTCATCCACCACCAAGACGCGTGCAGTGCTGGCCTGTATATCAACGTTCATTTTGATCTCCAAACACAATACGGAAACACGCACCGCCCTTTGCTGGCTGCCTATATTCAAGCGTTGCCCCATTAGCCTCGCACAGCTCACGTGCAATATACAAGCCTAAACCGGTGCCACCGGCCGTCATGGTAAAAAAAGGCTCGAACAATTGTTGAACGGTCTCGGGGGCAACTGGAGGCCCATCGTTAAGAATTTCCAGTACCGTCCTGCCCTCGCTGGAGCACCATGCACACAATTGCACACTGCCTGCCTGCTTGTTGCAATAACGTAGAGCATTACGGCATAAATTCCACAATACTTGATCGAGATGGCCACGATCAAAGCTGATTACGCAGGCCGATGCAACCTTTATTAAAAATATCGCCTGCGACACGCCTTGGGTATGACCCAACCCCTCAATATAGAGAGGCAATTTTTCGGCTAAATTATAATTTTCGCTTTGCACCCTGTCGCGCCGGTTCAACTGCAACACATCTTCCACGATGTTGTTCAACCTTGCAGCATTGTCCATAATGATCTGGAACAGCCGAGTCTGTGCCGGATCGTGCTTTTCTTCTTGCAGTAGCTCGGTTGCATAGCTGATAGACGATAGTGGGTTGCGCACCTCATGGGCAATGTTGGCGGTCAGTCGTCCCAGTGCGGCGAGTTTGATCTGCTGAGCCTGCGCCTGAACGCGTTGCATATCCTCAAGGAAAATTATCGCACCCCCAAATCCCTCGCGCTGAACAGGCAGGAAACGCACGCGCACCTGATGATTGGTGATAGGCAAACGCAACACTTCTTGTCCACGCCTCTGGTGCTGCCGCCAAACGACGAACCGATCGGCTAGCAGAGGCGCGCAACTCTCCAACGTGACGTTGTCAGTATTTGCAAACGTGTACCCAAGCAAACGCTCCACGCCAGGATTATATTGCCTGACCACTCCTCTCTCATTCACCACCAGCACGCCGTCCGGCATGTCCTGAATCACCAGTCTGTTAGTTTCCGCCATGTTGGCCAGGTCTACACCGCGCAGAGCGGCCAGATTTTCGCTGGCAATGGCATACTTGGCCATGGTATGCGCCAGCCAAGCAACGGCAAAATAAGCGGTGCTCAACAACCCGGCCTGCACATATTGTGCTACCGCCGCATCTTGGGTAAGCACTGCGTAGGAATGCTGCAACAACACAGCAATGCTGGCAAGTGCCGCAAAGAACAGGGTAATCTTGCCACGGCTAATCAATCCTGTAGCGGTCAGCGATACTAGTAGCAGCACTCCCAAACCGCTTTGTATGCCCCCACTGGCGTGCGACAAAACTGTTATACAGACAATATCGGTTCCTACCAGAAATGCCAATTGCAAGCTAAATCGTGGCCGACGTAACTTTATGGTTAGGAGCGAAACCAGGGTCAATACGACGTATATAAGACTGGTGCGAAAGAACAACGATGGAGCGCGTGAACCGAACGACAGAGCTTCACCAAATGTGCTCACCAGAAATACAAATAGCCCACTCAGGGCCAGGCGATAAAGGTTAAAGAAGTAAATTGAGCGCCACATGGTTTCCGGTGCTCGCGCAGAATAAGATGGCGGGCGCATTGAATGCCACTTGGAAAGGGGTAGGTTATCCCACATCAAAACTCAACTGGCATTAGAGATTATTCAGGTTCGTCAGTGTGTGCACGTCGATGTGCCTCACTGCAATAGTGCTTATGATCAAGCATAATGCTCTCACCTTTGGGCAGATGCACACCGCAGTGCGCGCAACGCACCATATTTTCTCTGTGCTTGGATGCATCTTCACCAAGCACATCTTTTTTTGGCATCTGCTTGCGATAGTGCCTAAGTAACAAGTAGATGGCTATAAAGATAACAACTACAACCAATAAGCGACTCATCCCACCATACTCCACAGAAACCGCTCATGAGCAGAAATTAAAAGGTAAACAGTAGTCTTCCCGTCTTATGGGGAAGCAACCGACATGCTATCAGCCCCTCTATGACTGGAAAACAATCGCCGTATCAGGAGCAATGAGGATAAACCCGGCAGGCCGTTAATAGAGGTGTGATCTTCGTTAAATAATAAAACCTGAAAGAAACTTGGGTGCGGCATCTCTCAACCGTAGCAAGTTAGACATATTGCGCGTGCTCACATTTCATATTGTGCCATAGCTTTTCGATTTGAGTCCGTGTTGGGCTGCTGGGTACAATAAAAGTCCCAACAATTGTTCACTATCCAGGCTAAGTGTGCTTGCCATTACTTCTTGTTTTTTGCCAAGCGTTGCAACGCAGTTTTCAGAGGTGAGTCTTGCAATTTTACGGTGAAGTCAACCAGCTGTTGCCGTCCTATGGCACTGAGCGAGGGGGGGCGAGGGGGTCGTGTGGTAATCGGCAAGACAACTTGCACCCTAATCTGAATTCCAGTAATCTCGTAACCCCTGTTTTGGAATAACTGGGTAAATCCTGGGGCAAGTTGACGCAATTTGGCCGCCACCGTGCCATTATCTGCGGCAATAACGAGAGCTTGCTGGTCAATTTGCATCACATGGCTAGCGCGTACCAAGGGGGGTGGCGCGATCTGTTCATAATGCCGCTGCAATGCGAGAAGTTGGTCTACCTTGTTCGATAGTTGACGCAACTCTTGGCTGGCATTGAAATATGAACTTAATCGATTTGACACAACATCAACTTAATTCAGAAATGGAAACATGAATATTATTCTAGTTTCCATTGTTTTGTAAAAGCTCGTAGCATCTGCTTGGTAACAATGCACTGTCAGGGATTCGATATTGTCTTTAGGGTTCATTTCGACGGGATTATTTCCGCTGTCAGCATGAGTTATGTTCAATAAGAAACTGTTTCATTTCCACTGTTTCATTTCCAGTGAATGGACTTTTCGATGCTGAAAAGCATTTTTAATGCTGGCATAGGTCTGTGATATTTGGAGTGTATTCGGATTACCAAGGGCAGTATGATAATATGATAAAAGTTGATCATGACAATAATGTTGTTAGTCTGCGCACGTTCTAAACCTGCCGGCACACGTTATGACGGTAATACGTGCTGGAAGTTTCCAAGGTGAACAGATTAAGACTTGTTTTGTGGCTTTCACATGACTTTAAAGAAGTGAGATATCCAAAAGTGTCGCACATAACCACAAGCGTTTTTTTTGAAACGCCGAGACGAGAATTGATAAACATTGGGTTTTGTACAAGGGTGAGGTGTGGCACTTCACCCTTTTTGCTTGGTGTAACTGAAAATGAATTAAAGCTTCAGAATATAAATCCAGCATTAAATCCAGAATTAAAATTCTCAGAATTGAAACCTAGAAAAATTAAAAATGATTTCTAATTTATTAAAAAGTGTTTTTGGCAGTCGTAACGATCGCCTCCTCAAACAATATCGCCAGACAGTGGTGACTATTAATGCTCTTGAGGCCGAGGTGGGAAAACTTTCAGACGAGGCATTGCGTCTTAAAACTGACGCCTTCAAGTTTCGCATTGCCGAGGGCGAAGCACTGAATACATTGTTACCAGAGGCATTCGCCGTGGTGCGTGAAGCGGGGCAGCGCGTACTACAAATGCGCCATTTCGACGAGCAGCTGATCGGCGGCATGGCACTGCACCACGGTAAAATTGCGGAAATGCGCACCGGCGAGGGCAAAACTTTGATGGCGACCCTGCCCGCGTATCTCAATGCGCTTTCAGGTCAAGGCGTGCATGTGGTGACGGTCAACGATTATTTGGCGGCACGTGATGCTGAATGGATGGGTCGGCTGTATCGCTTCCTTGGATTGTCAGTGGGGGTAATTCTGTCGCAGATGGACCATGCCGACAAGCTGGCTGCTTACAATGCAGATATAACCTACGGCACCAACAACGAATTTGGCTTCGATTACCTGCGCGACAACATGGCTACCCATGCGGGTGAGCGCTTCCAGCGCAAGCTGAATTATGCCATCGTGGATGAGGTAGATTCCATTCTGATCGATGAGGCGCGCACCCCGCTGATCATTTCTGGCCAGGCTGAAGACAATGTGGACGTCTATGTCCGCATGGACAAACTGGTGCCGCAGCTCGTGCGTCAGCAAGCGGAAGATGGCCCCGGCGATTACAGTGTTGACGAGAAAAACCGTCAGATTCTGTTGACGGAAAGCGGGCATGAACATGCTGAAGAATTGCTTAGTCAAGCAGGGCTGCTGCCCACTGGTGGCAGCCTGTACGACCCAGCCAACATCATGCTTATTCATCATCTGTATGCTGCGTTGCGTGCACATGCGCTGTATCTTCGCGACCAGAATTATGTAGTGCAGGACGGCGAAGTGATTATTGTAGATGAATTCACTGGTCGTATGATGGCAGGAAGGCGTTGGTCCGAAGGCCTGCACCAAGCGGTAGAGGCCAAGGAAGGGGTGGCTATCCAGAAGGAGAATCAAACACTAGCCTCTATTACCTTCCAGAATTACTTCCGTCTATATGGCAAATTGGCCGGCATGACCGGTACGGCAGATACCGAAGCGTTTGAGTTTCAGCAGATTTACAACCTGGAAACCGTTATTATCCCGCCGCACCGTCCCACTATCCGCAAGGATATGATGGACAAGGTTTATCTTACGACAAGTGAGAAGTATAGAGCAGCAATTTTGGATATTCAGGATTGCTACAAGCGTGGTCAGCCAGTGCTGGTCGGCACCACCTCGATTGAGACATCGGAATTATTGTCGCAATTGCTGGAAAAAGAAAAGTTGCCGCACCAAGTTTTAAACGCCAAGCAGCACGCGCGCGAAGCTGAGATCATAGCGCAAGCGGGAAGCCCAAAGATGATTACGATCGCCACTAACATGGCCGGGCGCGGCACTGACATTGTGTTGGGCGGCAACGTGGAAAAGCCCATCGAACTGTTACGCATGGACGAGAGTTTGGACGATGTCACACGTAATCAGCGCATCGCCCAGTTGCGTGCGGAATGGCAGCCGATACATGACCAGGTTGTGAAGAGCGGTGGGTTGCATATCATCGGTACCGAGCGCCACGAATCGCGTCGTGTGGATAACCAATTGCGTGGCCGTGCGGGTCGTCAGGGCGACCCCGGCTCCAGCCGTTTTTATTTATCGCTGGAAGATCCGCTGTTGCGGATTTTTGCCTCCGACCGTGTGGCAGCCATCATGAACCGTTTCAAGCTGCCCGAAGGTGAAGCGATTGAGCATTCTTGGGTCACCCGCGCCATTGAGAACGCACAACGCAAGGTCGAAGCGCGAAATTTTGACATGCGCAAGCAGATTCTTGAATACGACGATGTAGCTAATGAACAACGCAAGGTAATCTACCAGCAGCGCAATGAGCTGCTGGAGAGCGTGGATATTTCCGAAACTATCGGTGCAATGCGCGAAGGGGTAATGCATAACATCATTAGTGAATACATCGCACCGCAGAGCATGGAAGAGCAGTGGGATGTCCCGGGGCTGGAGAAGGCATTGGCTGCCGAATTTCAATTGATTTTACCGCTTACGCAATGGCTGGAACAAAATAAACAGCTTGATGAAACTGGCTTGCGCGACCGTGTAGTGCAGGCTGCACAACAGCAATATCAGGCCAAGGTGGAGCAAGTTGAAGCGGAAATGATGCACGGATATGAGCGCATCATTATGCTGCAAAGCGTGGATACTCACTGGCGTGAGCATTTGGCAGCGCTGGATCATCTGCGTCAGGGCATCCATCTGCGTGGTTATGCGCAGAAGAACCCCAAGCAAGAATATAAGCGTGAAGCGTTTGAGTTGTTTTCCAGCATGCTTGAATCAATAAAGCGTGATGTCACGCTGACACTGATGAACGTGCACATCCGCAACGAACAGGATATTGAAGCGGTAGAAGCACCCCACGCTCCGGAAAATGTGCAGTATCATCATGCTGATTACGATGAAGCATTGGCTACGGAGGATGGTGATGCAGAGCAAAAACCATTTGTACGCACTGACAAGAAAGCCGGACGCAATGATCCATGCCCCTGTGGTTCTGGCAAAAAATACAAGCAGTGCCATGGCAAGTTAACTTGATGTAGTTATTATTGGTGGGAGATCACGATGACGACGGATGACCTGATTTTGCAGACCCTGCGTAACTCCACGCTGACTGAAGAGTTGCGAGATGCCGAGATTGAAGCATTGGCAAATATTATTACGGTGCATGAATACAAAGCGGGTGAATTTCTCCTCCAGCCTGGTAATAGCACGCTCAGAAATACACTCATGATCCTTGCTACAGGTGAGGTTGAAGCAACTGCCACTCTTGGCGGAGAGAAAGCTACCTTGCACCTGCTACAGCCCGGTGATTTGGCTGGCATCATCACATTTGTTGGTGGAAGTGCCGCGCAGATCAGTGCCACTGTGGTGGCCAAGACAAACAGCAAAATGCTATTGCTAGACCGCTCCCGCCTGGAATCTTTTCTCAGCACAAACCCCGCCATCGTGTACTACGTAATGCGCGGTATCGTGCGTCACGTGCATGGCATTGTGAGGCGCATGAATATGCAATCCGTAGAAATGAGCAACTACATTTATCAACAAGGTGGCCGCTACTAGCGACCGAATGCTCTAATTGTGAAGCACATCCTCGCTGGATTCTAATATCTTTCCATGCAATATGTTGTTCAGCTCTTCATATGAATATCCACACCGCTCCTTCATATTTATTGCCTGGTAAATAATGCCATGCACTCATCGTATGAATTTATGAAGCATATGGTCTAAAAGACATGCCTGTTAATCTGCAATCCCCTCTCTCAAGTGCTCTGCTGCCTGTTAAAGGCGTACTGCTGGGCACGGCGGAAGCCAGCATCAAGAAGCCCGGGCGCAAGGATTTGCTGCTCATGCACCTGACCGCGCAAGCCACGGTGGCTGGAGTGTTCACGCAAAACCGTTTCTGCGCCGCGCCGGTTATTGTGGCACGCGAACACCTGGTAGCGAACAAAAGCGTGCGTGCACTGGTGGTTAACACGGGTAACGCTAATGCCGGTACCGGTGAGCAGGGGTTGGCTGCGGCTCGCGCCACCTGTGCCGAAGTAGCCAATCTGCTGGACTGCGAGGCAGAACAGGTGCTGCCGTTCTCTACCGGGGTGATCATGGAGGCGTTGCCGCTGTCGCGGTTGGTCTCTGGGCTGCCAACCTGTGTAGCCGAACTACGCGAGGATAACTGGCTTAATGCCGCGCAGGCCATCATGACCACCGACATCGTTGCTAAAGCGGTGTCCAAACAAATTACACTCGATGGTGTAGCTATCACGATTACCGGCATCGCCAAAGGCTCCGGCATGATCCATCCCAACATGGCTACCATGCTCGGCTATATCGCCACCGATGCGGCGGTAGCGCAGCCTCTGTTACAACAGTTGGCGGCTCACGCCAGTGATGCTTCTTTCAACTGCATCACCGTGGATGGCGATACCTCTACCAATGACGCACTGATGGTGATCGCCACCGGCATGAGCGGTGCACAAGCCATCACTGATGTGAAAAGTACGGCGTTCGCGCAATTGCAGGCGGCAGTCACGGATGTTGCCATATTGCTGGCGCAGGCCATCGTGCGTGATGGTGAGGGTGCGACCAAGTTTATCACTGTCCAAATTGAAGGGGGCAAGAGCGTGGCGGAGTGCAAGAAAATTGCCTATGCCGTGGCACGCTCTCCCTTGGTCAAGACTGCGTTTTTTGCTTCCGATCCCAATCTTGGGCGCATCCTCGCTGCTATCGGTTATGCCGATGTGCAGGATCTCGACGTGCATCGTCTCAAGCTATATCTTGATGATGTGCTAGTAGCTGAACATGGCGGACGCGCCGCCAGTTATATCGAGGAAGATGGTCAGCGCATCATGCAACAAAGCGACATTACCATTCGGGTCACGCTAGATCGAGGCCCGGCAGTTGCCACAGTATGGACCTGCGATTTCTCTTATGACTATGTCAAGATCAACGCCAGTTATCGTAGCTGATCATACTGTTTGATTGGTAGGACGCGCACAACTTGCCGCCGCCCAGCGATGGGCAACAATCATCCCGCTAAAAACCAAAGCGGCTTGATGGCTTGCAACACAATAAGCAAGAAACGCTAATTACTTCGCATATCATCAAGAAACTCCGAAGCAGGCTCAACGCTAGTCACCAGCAAGTGATCTCTTGCCCGTGTACAGGCGACGTAGAGCAGGTGCCGCTCGGTGTCATAGACCTCTTGCAGATCAGCATTGTCACCCACTGTCTCGATACGCTCCTGCAAGGGAATGACTTCATCGTCGCAAGCCATCACCACCACTGCACGGAATTCCAAACCTTTGGCGAGATGCATGGTGCTGATCGAGACATGGCCGCTGAGGGTCTCAACGTGTTCATCGAGAATCTTGAATGACAAACCCGCTGCCTTCACTGCTGCCTGTGCGCGTTCCAGTTGCACTACTGACCTAACGAACACACCAAACTCGTGCGGCAGCACGCCTGCCTTGGCCTGCTCCATAATCCAGTTTCCGACGGCCTTGATTTCCTCGCCATCGTCCTTGAATGTGTGAATTACCGGCGGCGGGCCATTGAACACGGAAACCGTTTCGCTGCGATCCTCGGTGTTACCATCCACGTCGGTGACCACTTGGCCAAGCAGACGATCTGCCTGCGTGCGGATTTGGTGCGATGTTCGGTAATTGACGCGCAAGGTACGCGACCGTCCCCGAATGTCCACACCGATGCCCTTCCATGAGAACGGCTGTTGGAAGATGCGCTGACCGAGGTCACCGGCAAAAAAGAGCGCGTTGGGCCGACCACCACCCAGGACGGCAAAGAAGCGAAGGTGAGACACACTGATGTCCTGCGCCTCGTCCACGACGGCGAAGTCGAACACTATATTTTTGTTAGTGGAAAGTGCTGCGGCCAGTGTGGTGAAAAGTTGCGCGTGCGTAAGCAGTTTGCGTTCTAGTAACCCGGCGCGAACGCGCTCGAAGATCGACCATAAGACCACGCGCTGCGCTTCCGGCAACCGGGTCTTTCTGCCGAGGCGCGCAACATCGCGGTACGCATCCCAGTTCTCTAATTGCCAGGCATCCACCACCTGCTCCCATTCGGTAAGTAGAAAATGCAGGCCGAACTTGTGGCCACCCACAACACTGGCAGATTCTTTCAGCAATTCGCGGACAATCTCGCGGCTGGCAATCGTCGCCTGCCCGATGTGTGCCTTGTAGAGCCGCAGGCCGATGGCATCGAGTGAATGAACATCTATGCGCTCCGCAAGGCGCGGCTCGTTACCCAGCAATCGTTTCAGCTTGGTATTCAGCGCACTCGCTAACGTGTCGGAAAATGTCGTCAACAGAACGCGGGCATCGGGATGCGTGCGAGCCAGATATGCTGCACGGTGCAAGGCGACGATGGTCTTGCCGGTGCCCGCCGAGCCGGAAACTCGCGCTGGGCCGGAGTAATCGCGTTCCACCCATTGCCGTTGTTCGGGGTGCAGGAAGACTGTCCACTTTTCCCAAGGAAAATCGAGCGCGCGTTGCAATTCCTCCACATTCGTCATCACGCGGAAGCGGCGCTGTGCATCGGGGTGATCGAATGGATTTGCCGTTGCCACAATAGGCTGGGATACACGGGGCTTGCCACCCGTCGCCAGTTCCAGCAGCGCCTCTGCCGCTTCAGCAGGCAAGTGGTCGCATAAGGCCATCAAAGTATCTTCAGTCGCGTTTTTTACGTCGTCCAGCCACTCGGCAGGCACGCCATAACCGAGCAATTCATCATCGGCTCTGCCAGCGAATAGATGTGTCAGTGCGGGTGCGTGCTTCGGCGCCAGAACAATTTCCGTCTGCACATAAACCGGAACAACGATTTCCTGCACGGTCTCGCGTATCTCAACCAACTGCGCGGCACCCGTCTTCGGGTGCGTTTCCAGCTTGCGTCGCTCCGCCCAGTCATACGCCTTGTTGTGGTGATCCACATAGCACAGCAACAGGCTGGCATCGGTCTTGTGGACGATCAAACGAATGTCGCTGCTTACCCGCACCGACCAGAAATTCTTGTCCCGAGCCTTGTCCAGCTTGTGAAAGCTCATACCGGGATTGGCTGGGTTGATCTGCAAGTCAAACGCCGTTGTCTTGGCGGATTTCTGCTCGTCGCCAGTGAGTTTGGCAAGGCTGTCGGTAAAGGTGTCGGCGATGAGGAATTCCAACGTGATGATTACTGCTTGAATTCTGGTATTGCGCGGATCATGAACTGATCGAACAGCGGCACGGTGAATGCCATATCGCCATGTGCCGGACTGTAAATCATTCCTTTCTTGATGAGCTTCGAGCGCACCGGGCCGATACCTTTCACCGTAGTTCCCAGCGTTGCAGCAATGTCACCGGTGCGATGGCTGTCTGGCCCTAGATAAGCCATTGCACGGAGAAAGTTTTTTTCGCCCGGGGTGAGCCGATCAAAGCGCACCCTGAAGAAATTCTTATCCAATCGGCGCATCACCTCCGGTGTGGCATCCTGGACGATTTTCAAGGTGATAGGGCTCGCCGCCGCCATGTTCCAGGATTGGTAAGCCCACTCTTGAAGGAAATAGGGGTAGCCGTGCGTCAGGCAAAACACCTCCTTTAATGCATCATCCTGAAACTCGACCCCCGCAGCCTGGGCAGGATCGCGCAATGCCTTTGCCGCATCCGATTCTGATAGCGCCCCAATATCCGGGAAATTGAACAGCCGTTCGGCATACGATTTCGACTCTCCCGCCATGCCTGGGAGTACCGGCAAACCGGCCGCCAGCAACACCAGCGGCAATTGTTTCTGCTGCATCTTGTGCATGGCCATGATGAGCGCGCCCAGCTCCTTCTTGCTCAGATATTGAATCTCATCAATCAGAATAGCCACGGCAGTCTTGCGCTCCTCCGCAGCCTCCGCAACCGCCACAAACAAGTTCGGCAGGTCAATCTCCAAATCGCCACTATCGGCAGTGCCTTTGGCAGGTTCGATGTCCAGTCCCAAGGCCACATCGTTCACCGTCAACTTGATGCTGCCGATAAAGCTGCGCAGTACCGCCAGTCCGCGTTTGACCTTGTCTCCCGCCCCGGCCACCCGATCCAAGTCATAGAGCAGGCTTCTCAATGCGGGAAAAATCAGCTCGCCCAGCGGCTTCTCTTCATGCGCTTCAAGCAGTATTGATTGGTAGCCGTCCTTCTTGGCCATCCGTTCAATTTCGTTCAGTAGCACGGTCTTTCCTACTCCGCGCAGTCCGGTCAGCAACAGACTTTTCTCCGGGCGCTTTTGCTTTACCCTCCCGAGGAGGATGCGCGCCTGTTCGAGAAGGGAATCGCGCCCGACCAGCTCTGGCGGGGGTGCACCAGCACCGGGGGAGAATGGGTTCGTAATCGGGTCCATAGTGTTGGCTCTAGTGAATTCTATGCATATCTATCTAAATTTTAATAGATAGTAGTAGACATTGATAGACATAGGCAAGCACTCATTGTCAGCAATCCGCTATTCTCAAACCTTGAATACCTTCATCACCTCATCCCCCAGGTGGTTAATGACCTTCACTGCGATGCGCCCAGACTTGGGTTTCTCGAACGGGCGCGAGGTATCGCTGTTCAATGTCGCCCACGCTTCCGGGTCAATCTCTGCCTTTAGCGTGGTCTTGAGCGCACTGTAGGGATCGTTGGCGCCGAGGAAGTAGGCGTGGCGGACGAAGAAACTTTCTTCGTTGTAGTCGGTGTCGATGAACCAGCAGGCGATGCCGTCGGCGCCGTGGCTGATGACTTCGCCGGTTTGGGGTTTGAAGACATCCACGCCGTTTACCTTCACGCATAGCTTGCTGTCTGCTTGCGGCAACAAGGTAATATCCGGTTCGCCGAAGATGACGAACAGGTTGCCCTTACCCGTGTTCTTGAGATCAGCGGCCATGTGCAGGTCGGCGTTCATGCGCGCCTTGAGCACGGGGATGCGCCCCAGTTTGCTGAATTCGGTGGCGTGCGCCTCGTAGTTGAAGGCGCAGGCAATCAGCACATCGAAGCCGGCATCACCGCACTCGCGGGCGGCTTCCACCAGGTCGCTGCGTTGCACGGTGCCAAACTCCGGGCCGATGAAGATTCCGGCGCGCTTCTCGGTATCGCCTTCCATATAACGCCCTTCGGCGCAGACCAATCCTTCTCCCGGCCACGGGCTGAGTGCGGTGAAGGTAATCTTGTCATCCTTGTGCGCCTGCTGCACCCCGGCGGTCTTGAGGTTTTCCAGAATCATCTGCGGGAAGGATTGCTTGGAAATGTAGTCGGCGCGGTCTTGCTTGAGGGTATCGATCAGTTCGTCGTTTTCATCCACGCCCAGCATACGGTGCGGGCTGAGACTCTCCACAGTGAAGGGGCCTGCCACACGGACACATTTCTTGTTCTCGTAGGGCTTGTCGTAGAGGAATTCAAACTCGGCCTTGGCGGCGATGGACTTGTCGATCTCCTGCTGCCGGGCGATGCGCGCCTGCCACCAGTCGACATGCAGCTTCTTCGCCGCGTCCGACCATGCCTTGTCGGCCTCGCGCGGAATCTCCCACTCCTGCCAGGTCTTCTTGAGCGCGGCGTTCAGCGACTCGCGCAACGGCTCCAGCTTCGCCTGCCACTTGTCCCAGATAACGTCGATCTCCGCGTTGTTGCCTATGGAGCCGACGGTTATGCGCGGCACACGATCATTGACGAAACCGTGGCGGATGTCCCCCTGCACCGGCTGCGAACTCGGTGCAGTGCTGGTGATTTCTGCTTCCTTGATCTGGCCTTCGCGGGAATCGGCTAGCAGGTAAAACGGATAGCGCGCGCCCATGATGCGCGCACGGGCCAGCGCCAGCGCCACGCGTGAGGTGTCAATCGTGATCCAGCGGCGGCCCCATTGCTCGGCGACGGTTGCCGCCGTGCCTGAACCGCAGGTTGGGTCCAGCACAAGGTCGCCGGGATCGGTGGCCATAAGTAGGCAGCGTTGAACTACTTTTGTACTGGTTTGAACCACATAAGTCCGTTGCACGGCAAAGGTGCTCTCCATTGTGTCCATCCAGATGTTAGTGAGCGGTGTGTGCTGACTCTCCGAAAGGTATTTCTTGAATGTGAGGGTCTTTCCGGCCGCAAACAAGCGGCCCACCTTGCCGACTCTGGGAAGGCTCCCAACCGAAACCTTCCAATGATTGCCTTTCGCTGGTAAATAAGTCACTCCTTCGAACTCAAATGGCTGCGGGTCTTTTGCCTCTCCGCTTGACATGAGTGGAGCCATTTGGAATCGTTCGCCGTCCGGAAATGGAGACTCACCGTTTAACTCGGCATTTGTAAGTCTGCGGCGCGTTCCATCTTTTAGCTCAATGTTACTGAAGCCAGAGTCCACTGCATCTTCAGTTCTCTCGGTTAGTAGTCGCCTGAATTTGGTCTGCCTCTTACTTCTCCCAAACCAGAGCACAGTGTCAGCAATACCTGAAATATAGTTTCCCGACATCGATCCCGTCTTTTTAAAGAGTAGTTGTGCAATGAAGTTATCCTCTCCGAACACCTCCTCCATCACTGCCCTGACGCGGTGGACATTTTCATCGCCGATCTGCACAAAAATAGAACCGGAATCGGTGAGCAAATCGCGGGCGACGGTCAGCCGATCCCGCAGGTAGGTGAGGTAGCTGTGGATGCCGTCGCGCCATGTGTCGCGGAAAGCTTTGACCTGCTCCGGCTCGCGGGTAATCTGGTCGGCCTTGCCGTCCTTCACGTCGCGGCTGGTGGTGCTCCACTGGAAGTTGCTGTTGAATTTGATGCCGTAGGGTGGGTCGAAGTAGATGCACTGCACCTTGCTGCGCAGGCCCTCGCGCTCGGCCAGGCTGGCCATGACCTGGAGCGAATCGCCGAGGATCATGCGGTTGGTCCAGTTCTGGTCGTGCTGGTAGAACTCGGTCTTGTCCGCGCCCTTGGGGATGCCGTTGAAGTCGGCGAACAGGTCGGCAGTGCTTTGCCCAGCATCATGCTCGCGTTCCTTGGTCGCGCGCAGCAGGTCGTCGATCAGCGCCTTGGGGTGAACCTTCTCCTGGATGTAGAGCGGCGGAGCGTGGACAACGAGGTCGCTCCAGTCCTGCTCGTCCTTGCCGCGCCAGACGAGTTGCGGATCGAGGTCGTTATTGCGCGGATAGCGAATCTGCTTGACGGCCTGCTGTTCTTTTTCCAGCACGGATTGGAACTCCGCCGTCGGGATATTCTTGCGCGTGGCCTCGTCGTGGATGAGGGATTCGACGGATTTCAACGTGGATGGTTTCTTTGCCATGATTACTTTTTCCCTGCCGGCGCTTGTGCTGCGGCGGACTCGATCATTTTGTTGAACTCGCTTTCGACCTTGGTTTCGAAGTCGGCCTCGATCTCGTAAACCTCGGTAAACTCGGCGAACGCCCAGCGGCCATAGGTGCCGAGATGGTTCACGCCGGGAACCCAGTAGGTGTCCATTGTTGATTTCTTCTCCACAGCGTCTTCGCGCCTATAGCCCTTGATCTCGACGACGAGATTCAGCAGATCATCATCGCCGTGGCCGTCATCCACCCGCACGATGAAGTCGGGCAAATACTTGCGCATTTCGGAGCCATAGCGATACGGCACTTCCAGACCAAGGCCGTGGTTTTTCACATAGGCGCGCACCTTGGGATGCGATTCCGCGATGCGGCAAAATTCGCCTTCCCAGTCGCTGTCAAGAACCACCCAGTTGATGTGGCAAGAGTTGGAACTCGTTTGCCAGCGGTCGGTTTTCGATGTGTTGAAGCGGACGTGCTTGGTTGAGCCGGTGGGGCTGTAGGCGTCGAGCAGCGCCTTGATCGGGCGTTCGTCGAGGAACCGCCGGGTGATCGCGGCGGTGATCTTGTTGCACGCCATATCGGCCAGTGCCTGATACATGAGCAGCGCAGGATAGGTGCCGCCCTTGCACGCAAGGCATGTGTCGAGCCATTGTTTGGTGATGCGCTTGAGCTGGCCGAAGAGATGGAGCTTGGGTTCCTCGCCGGGATCGCGCCATTTGGTGTAGAGCAAGCGCTGGGTCAGATTGAATAGCACCGTGGAGGGACGGACATCGCCCAGGTGCTTCACGTTGAAATCTTCTGGCTTGCCGATCAACCCGGCATTGACTGTGGTGGTTGGCCCGACAAGATCGGGGCTGAGGGTCAAAATGGATTCTGCGTTGAAATCTGCGGCAAGCCGTTCTTCCGGCAATTCTACGCGATAGCCTTCGACACGAGGAAAGGTGATTTCCAGTGCATCACGCTCCGGGCGCATGGCCTTGACCTGCACCGTCTCGCGCGGCGGCTGTGGCGGTGCGATGACCGGCTTGGCGGTGAAGTCGAAGGGGATGCCGAACACATCGGCGTATTCGACGTTGAACAGCCCTTCCTCATTCAACTCATAAGACTGGCGGCGCAGCGCGCGACCGATGACCTGCTCGCACAAAAGCTGTGTGCCAAAGGCGCGTATGCCGAGGACGTGGGTGACAGTGTTGGCATCCCAGCCCTCAGTGAGCATCGACACCTAGCAGCCTGTCGGACTTCCCCCCATTAAAAATAACAAATTGCAAGTGTAAAA
>NZ_CAKMHQ010000094.1 GCF_927312905.1 Candidatus Nitrotoga sp. 1052 | reverse complement strand
ACAAAGAAATCCCTTTCGGGGTGAGGATGAATTATGTTATTTAAGCTGGCTGCTGCGGGGCATTTCTCCGCGATAGCGGCTTCGTTCAACCCTACATTCGAGAGGGACAGGCCAGAAGAGGCCTGCCCCCCAATTTGAATGTTGAGGATGTAGAAAGACGTATATAAATGATACGCGACAGAAAACATGACCTTCCAGAATGGCTTTTATACGCTTTTCCAAGCACAATAAGCGGAAAGGGTGTCTCCAAAATCATATTTCAAAACCTTCTTCCAAATTCTCAGATGGGTTTTTCTACAGGTTCACAAGAATAAAGAATAAACATACAAAATGGACTATAGAACTGCATTATTGACCTTTGGAGTCGTCTTTTTGTTAGTAGGCTTGATCGGTCAGGTTAAGTTGAAAGAGCTTGAAGTTGGTACTAGTAACAGTATAGCTAGAGCAATTCTTGGTGTACTCGGGCTTATATTAATTCTGTTATCTCTCTACCGATATACTTTTAATGAACGAATTGAAGAAACAGTGTCGAAAAAAGAAACAAGTGCTAATGGAAATGTCATAAATGGATCGTTAATAAAAGGTATCTATGTGGGTGACTTTACCACCGATAGTAATACCACAGGTGTGTCCATTCGTACCGAACTCAAGCAGGTTGAAGACCGTATGGTGGGTAAGTATTCATACGGAATGAAGGAGGGAACAATTGATGGCAACCTAAAAAATAACGTCATCTTATTTGAATGGTATGAACCTGGTGGATTTGGGCATGGCAAGCTATACCTTAAAGAAAATGGTAAACGCTTTTCAGGTACTTGGGGCTACAAAGAATCCTCCGATAACGGAGGAGCTTGGAATGGTCATCTCGAATAGCAGCGCGGTAGATTGGACTGAATGAAATGAAGCCCAACATCTCAACGCTCACCAGCCGAGAACAAAGGGGGCAAATCTTGACGCCCCGTTTTTTGCCTAACTCTGCATAAAACGTTCGAGCTACGGCACAAGTCTCATTCTTGCTACAATTAGCGCCTGCAATAAATCACGGAATTAATCATGTGTGGAATAATCGGTGCAATAGCGCAGCGCAATGTCGTCCCCATTCTTTTACAAGGGCTGCAACGCCTGGAATATCGGGGCTATGACTCGGCTGGATTGGTGGTCGTCGAAAACAATGAGTTGCAACGCATCCGCAGCACGGGGCGCGTTGCGGAATTAACCACACGAAGTGCTGCCATCAGCGGTCACATCGGTATTGCACATACACGGTGGGCCACTCACGGCGTGCCCAGCGAACGTAACGCGCACCCGCACTTGAGCAGCAATCTCATTGCCGTGGTGCATAACGGCATTATCGAAAACTACGAAGAGCTCCGTACGCGCCTGACGGCGCAAGGCTCCGTATTCACATCCGACACTGACAGCGAAGTCATTGCACATCTTATTAATAGCTACTATGCGCGCGGCAATAGCTTGTTGGTTGCAACTCAGGCGGCGCTTGCCGAGTTGGTGGGCGCTTACGCCATCGGCGTAGTGGCAGCGGACAATCCGGGCCAGCTAATTTGTGCGCGCAAGGGTAGCCCGTTGTTGTTGGGGGTGGGAGTTGACGAGCATTTCATCGCATCGGATGTATCAGCGCTGTTGCCGGTGACAAAAAATGTGGTGTATCTGGAAGAGGGCGACGTGGCCGAAGTAAGCTTGCACGGCTACCGGATTTTCAATGCCAAGGGCCAAGCGGTGGAACGTCCGGTACACGTCAGTAAACTGACTAACGCAAGCATGGAGCTGGGCGAATATCGACATTACATGCAGAAGGAAATTCACGAGCAGCCGCAAGCGCTCGCGGATACGTTGGAAGGGGTATGTAACAGTCAGTCGTTGATACCCGGCATTTTCGGTGCCGAGGCCGCCGCTGCGTTCGAACAAGTTGAAAGCATCCTCATTCTCGCTTGTGGCACCAGCCACCATGCGGGGTTAGTTGCGCGCTACTGGCTTGAAGAAATCGCCGGCATTCCATGTACCGTGGAAATCGCCAGCGAATATCGCTACCGCGTGAGCGTGCCCAATCCCAAGGCGCTAGTTGTTACCATTTCTCAATCGGGTGAAACCGCCGATACCCTGGCTGCACTTAACCACGCCAAGGCATTGGGTCACCCACATACTCTTTCCATCTGCAATGTGCCGGAAAGCGCGCTGGTCAGGCTCTCCAAGCTACATTTCCTGACGCGCGCGGGACCGGAAATTGGTGTCGCCTCAACCAAGGCATTTACTACACAATTAGCGGCTTTGTTCCTGCTTACTCTGGTTCTCGCCAAGCAGCGTGGCAGGTTGAGTGCAGAAAAAGAACAGCGCCACTTGCATGCGTTGCGCCATTTGCCCAGCGCGGTTCAATTGGTATTGAAACTCGAACCCGATATTGCGCGGATGGCCGAGCGCTTTGCCGACAAGCGCCATGCTCTGTTCCTCGGGCGCGGACTGCACTATCCCATCGCACTGGAAGGTGCGCTCAAGCTTAAGGAAATATCTTACATTCACGCCGAAGCTTACCCCGCTGGTGAGTTAAAGCACGGGCCACTAGCTTTGGTAGACAAGGACATGCCGGTTATCGCCGTTGCCACTAACGACGCATTGCTGGAAAAGCTCAAATCCAATCTGCAAGAGGTACGCGCACGAGGTGGCGAACTGTATGTATTCGCCGATGCGGGCACGCGTTTTCATTCGAGCGAGGGTGTACACCTAATGCAAATGCCCGAGCATGCCGGATATTTAAGCCCTATTCTGCATACCATCGCACTGCAACTGCTGGCATATTACGTGGCATTGCAAAAGGGAACTGATGTCGACAAGCCGCGCAATCTGGCCAAATCTGTCACTGTAGAGTGATGAGTCAGCTGGTTATGCTTATTTCGCATCCGCCCATTACCATGGGGTTTTTCCAGAATGGCGGTTATCGCTGTATTCAATCAGAAGGGCGGGGTGGGCAAAACCACTACCTGCCTCAATCTTGCCGCTGCGCTGGCCAAGGGGCAGCGGCATCCCATCGCTCTTGATCTTGACCCTCAAGGGCATTTAAGCTTGGCCTGTGGGCTGAAGAATGCCACTCTAGCTGATGCCGGCATGGCTGCCTTTTTTAGGCTGAGTACTCCGCTTGCCAAGCTTTTGCGCGATACACCAGCTGGCTGGCAGATCATTTCCTCCTCGCTCGAGCTGTCCAAGATCGACGCGCTTTATGGTAGCGACCCCAAGGCTGCAACTCTGTTGAAAAAAGGCCTGAGTGAAGATCTGGCACTCACCGGCGCACCCATCCTGATTGATTGTTGCCCAATGTTGGGAGTGCTCACGCTTAACGCTCTGCTCGCCTCGGATCGAGTGCTGATTCCGGTTTCGGCGGACTTTCTCTCGCTGCAAGGCGTGCATCTCCTGGATTCCGCACTTAATGTGCTTGAGATCAAACTCAAACGTTTATTCGAGCGACGCATCGTGGTGACCCGTTTCGATTCGCGGCGTAAACTTTCGTATGAAATTTTCGACAAACTTCGGGACCGTTACGGTTCAGTGGTATGCAATACGCGCATAAGTGAAAACGTTGCGCTTGCCACCAGCCCGATGCATGGCAAAGATGTCTTCGCTTACGCCCCGCAGAGTCCCGGCGCGGCGGATTACAAGGCGTTAACCGGAGAGTTGATTAATAGCGGATTTTTTGAAGAAAGATTGGCCGTTTGATTTTCAACCAGGACGACTTCCGAGCCATATCCTCACTCCACCAGCTTCCACTTCACCATTTCACTTGCTCTCAATGGCACTAATTGATGCACTCCAAACCCGACTGTTGCAGGCACTTGCCATTCCTGTTTACGCAAGGTAACGCTTTGAGCATTACGCGGCAGACGATAAAAATCAGCGCCATAAAAACTGGCAAAACCTTCCAATTTGTCTAGCGCCCCGACTTGCTCGAAAACTTCTGCATATAATTCGATAGCGGTGTGGGCGGTGTAAATGCCTGCGCAGCCGCAAGCGGATTCTTTGGTATGTTGTGCATGCGGGGCGCTGTCGGTGCCGAGGAAGAATTTTTTGCTGCCACTGGTGGCCGCTGCAAGCAATGCTTCACGATGCGTCTCGCGCTTCAAAACGGGTAGGCAGTAATAGTGCGGATGGATGCCGCCGCTTAGCATGGCGTTGCGATTGTATAGCAGGTGGTGCGCGGTGATAGTGGCGGCGATATTATCGGGCGCGCTTTTCACAAACTGTATGGCGTCAATCGTGCTGATATGTTCGAACACCACGCGCAAATCGGACAGATCGCGCAGCAGCGGTTGCAGCACGCGGGCTATGAATACTGCCTCGCGGTCGAACACGTCTACCGCTGTATCTGTTACTTCGCCATGCATAAGCAGCGGCATCCCACAATGTTGCATTTCTTCCAGAGCGGGATAGGTCTTGCGGATATCAGTGACGCCCGAATCGGAGTTGGTGGTGGCGCCTGCAGGATAATATTTAACTGCATGCACGATGCCGCTTTGTTTCGCGGTACGAATTTCTTTCGCTGTAGTGTTGTCGGTTAGATATAGAGTCATCAACGGTTCGAAATACGAACCCACAGGTAGCGCGGCGAGGATGCGCGCGCGGTAGGCCTGCGCCTGTTCGGTGGTTGTAACCGGTGGGCGGAGGTTGGGCATGATGATGGCGCGGGCGAATTGGCGTGCGGTGTCGGGCAGCACGGAATGCATTAACGACCCATCACGCAAATGCAGGTGCCAGTCGTCGGGGCGGGTTAGTTTTAGTTCCATGACAGATATTTTATCCGAATGTAAAAATGAAATGAGCTCTGGATTAGGCTGAGGACTTGAGTGACAGCGCGCGTTGGTATAGTTCGTTACGCCCTGCGCCAGTAATACGCACAGCGAGCTGTACCGCCTGCTTGAGCGGTAATTCGTGCAACAGCGCTGCCAATACATGTTCAGCGTCTGCATCCAACCCTTCCTGTTGCGCTGTCGCGCCGGAAACCAGCAATACGAATTCGCCCCGTTGACGGTTGGAATCACCATTCAGCCAAACCAGTGCATCGGCGAGGGAGCATCGTTGAATGCTCTCGAAAAGCTTGGTGATTTCGCGCGCAAACACAATTTGCCGGTCACTGCCGAAAACGCTTTGCAGGTCAGTCACGCATTCCAGGATGCGATGCGGGGCTTCGTAAAATATCAGGGTGTAGGGTAAGGCGATCAATTCTTGTAGCGCGCGGCAACGTGCAGCGGCTTTATTGGGCAGGAACCCATAAAACAGGAAGTGCGGTGCGGCCAGGCCGGCGGCGGACAGGGCAGCTAATGCGGCGTTTGCTCCAGGAATGGGGATCACGCGGTAACCGGCGGCGCGCACTTCTGCCACTAATATCGCACCGGGGTCACTTATCGCCGGGGTGCCTGCATCGGATACCAGGGCAACCGACTGACCTCGGGCCAGCAGCGCGATCACTTTTTCTGCCGCCGCCCGTTCGTTGTGCTGGTGCAATGCCATTAACCTATTTGCCGCAATGGAATAATGCATCAGCAGATTCGCAGTATTGCGCGTGTCTTCAGCGGCAATGGTATCCGCAGATATCAGCACATCCAGCGCACGCAAACTGATATCTCGCAAATTCCCAATTGGGGTGGCAACCACATATAATGCACATTCTAATTTTTGTTTTTGCCCGCTATGCACCTTCACTTCCTCGTATTGTTGCTTGTTAGCCGCCATACTATACGTGAGCGTAGGAGGCTGTGCCACTCCCAAAAAATGCCTCAGGTTCGGCCATCCCGTTTTTGAAACTTGACAAGGATGATTTGCTCGCATGCCAACCCACCATTCAAGCCTGAAATGGAACGTTTTTATGCGCTTGCTGTCGATACCTTTCACCTGATGCAGAAACCTGTGTCGCCGCGAGCATGAGTACACGCGGCGCCCAGGCCGAACAGCTGGCGGCACAATTTCTGCAACGTCATGGCCTCAAGTTGCTGCAACGAAACTATAGCTGCCGTTATGGCGAAATCGACCTGATTCTGCAGGATGGCGACACGCTGGTATTTGCCGAGGTACGTTTGCGCAGCCGTGGCGATTTCGGCGGTGCTGCGGCCAGCATTAATGCGGCCAAGCAGGCTAGGCTGATACACACCGCTCAGCATTACCTCGCCACACTGAGCAGAACGCCACCTTGCCGTTTTGATGCGCTGCTGTTTGATACGCTGGATAGCGATCGACTGGAATGGATCAAGAATGCTTTTACCGCCTAATTTCGGGTAACATCCGCATTCATCGCAACGGGTTTTTGGCACTGTGGACTTTGATTAGCAGAATCCGTCAGCACTTCGACGACATATTAAGTGAGAGGGGAACATGCGTTATATAAATTACCTATTATTGGCTATCGTGCTGGGCGCGATGCAAGGGTGCTTTCCGATAATTGCTGCGGGTGTCGGCGCGGGTGCGTTAATGTCATCAGATCGCCGTACTGCCGGCATTATTCTCGAAGACCAAAACATCGAGAGCAAGGCACTTAACCAAATAAATGTCCAATATAAAGACACCGTGTATGTGAATGTAACCAGTTTCAATCGCCGTGTGCTCATTACTGGCCAAGTGCCTAACGAAAAAGTTAAAACTGATATTGAAAAAATAGTTTCAAGCCTGACGAATGTAAAGGCTGTAAATAACGAACTGCAGGTATCCTCCCTCACTGATTTATCGTGGCGTAGTAATGATGCCCTTATTACTAGCAACATTAAGTTGCGCTTCATCAATAACAGCCGAGGATTTCAGGCTGATCATGTAAAAGTAATTACCGAAAACAGCTCAGTATTCCTGATGGGCTTGGTCTATCACAAGGAAGCTGAGGCCGCCGCAGACATCGCCAGCGGCTCGCGTGGCGTGGAGCGTGTAGTAAAGGTGTTTGAATACCTTGATTAAGTGCCGCTTGCTAGCCCGCTAAGTTTCAAAGTTATAAACAGAAAAAATTTCTGAGCAACAGTTTAGTGCGAGAAAAGCTAAGGCGGCATGGAACACAACGTTCTATTGCTGCACCCGCTTTTTATTATTACGCTGCCGAACAAAATATGTGTGTCCATTTTAATGACCATGCTTAATCCCACCGAAATTACCCTGCATCAACAATCGAAGCTGCTGGAAATAGCCTTCAATGACGGCTCACGCTACCGCTTGCCTTATGAATTTCTTCGAGTGCATTCTCCTTCTGCCGCAGTACGTGGGCACGGCCCAAGCCAGGAGGTGCTGCAGGTCGGCAAGCAAGATGTGAACGTGATTGACGTGCAGCCCGTAGGCAGTTACGCCATCAAACTGACTTTCGATGATGGCCACAATACTGGTCTTTATTCTTGGGATTACTTGAATGAGCTCGGGAAATATCAGGATGCGTTGTGGCACGATTATTTATGCAAATTGGCAGAAGCGGGGGAGAGCCGTGTTCCACATCATCCCGTAGATTTACTCGATAAACCCGAGGAAATAAAATGAACAAAACAACTCATTTCGGTTTCACGACTGTCGCGGAAACGGAAAAAGCCGAGCGCGTAGACAAGGTATTCACATCCGTCGCCAGCAAATATGATGTTATGAACGACCTCATGTCAGTTGGCCTGCACCGGTTATGGAAGCGCTTCGCCATCCAGATCAGCGGTGTACGAGAGGGGGAGCGAGTGCTGGATGTGGCGGGTGGATCTGGCGATCTCTCCCGTCAGTTTGCCAAGCGTGTCGGCAACAGCGGCCAAGTTTGGCTCACCGACATTAACAAAGCTATGTTGCGTGTCGGCCGCAACCGCTTGATTGATGATGGCCTAAACACACCAGTTGTACAGTGTGATGCGGAGAATTTGCCATTTCCGTCTAATTATTTCAACTGTGTCAGCATTGCTTTCGGCCTGCGCAATGTGACTCACAAGGATGCTGCGCTACGTGAAATGCAGCGCGTGCTTAAGCCCGGTGGCCGCTTGCTGGTGCTGGAGTTTTCCAAGGTATGGAAGCCGCTGGAGCCGCTGTATGATGCTTACTCGTTCAAACTGCTGCCAAAGTTGGGCGAGCTGATCGCCAAGGATGTCGACAGTTACCGCTACCTGGCGGAATCTATCCGCATGCACCCTTCACAGGAGGAGCTTAAGCGCATGATGGAAGAAGCTGGGCTCTCTCGTGTTGAATATTTTAACCTTAATGCTGGAATTGTCGCTCTGCACAGGGGTTACAAAATTTAACCAGGATGTTTTACAAACTCCTGCAGCGCACTCCCAATACTTTCAATACTCAACTTGCCTCAGGCTTGCTGAGGAAGTTGAAATTAGGATTTAATATCCAAATATTTTAAGGACATAGCCAAGCTGGTTCGCAAAATGAACCTTTACATGGTGCAGTGTACTAAGAATGTAGTGTTATACTTTATTCGCTTTTTTGTTGTTAACTATTAAATGAGGTAGCCCATGAAACGTTTTCTATTGTTGTTAACTCTTACCCTGGCTAGTTTCTCCATGCTATCTGTAACCGCCGAAGCTAAGCGCATGGGCGGGGGTGGCAGCATTGGTCAGCAACGCACCATGAGTCCGCAGCAAACGTCCAAGACACCCGCTGCCGCACCTGCCCCGGCAGCGCCTGCGGCAGGTAATAAATGGCTTGGCCCCTTGGCCGGTTTGGCCATAGGTGCAGGCTTGGGCGCAATGTTCGCAGGTGGTATGGGCGGTTTAGGTGGCGCAATAGGTGGTATTCTGATGGCGCTTCTGGCCGCAGGTTTGGTGATGTTCCTGGTTTCCCGGTTTCGCAAATCGCAGGCGCAGCAACCCGCCATGCAGTATGCAGGTAGTGGCACATCATCCTACCAGCCAGAATCGAGGCAGCAGCCATTTGCAGGCGGTAGCGCTGCAACCAACGCCCCTTTAGCCAATAGCAGCAGTAACATTCCGGCAGATTTCCCGGCTGAAGCTTTCCTGCGTAGCGCCAAGACTTCATTTATCCGTCTGCAGGCCGCAAATGACCGTAAGGATCTCAATGACATTCGTGAATACACTACGCCGGAAATGTTTGCCGAAATTTCCTTGCAGTTACAGGAACGCGGCGATGCACCGCAAAAAACAGATGTGCAGACAATCAACACGCAGATTGTCGAGGTGGTCAATGAAGGTGACTATGCCATTGCCAGTGTACGTATGAGCGGACAATTGAGCGAGAATAACGGCATGCCGGAGAACTTCGATGAAATTTGGCATGTTCAGAAGAATTTGCGCGATGAAAAGGCAGTCTGGTTACTATCCGGGATCCAGCAAGTAGCTTAAACATGCTGTTTCAGCCGACCGCTTCCGCCCTTAACCATTTGCTTATTCAAAGTGGCTGGGCGTTGCAGCGGTTGGTAATCCATGCTGGCAAGACGGCGCGATTTACTATCGCGCCGTTTATTTTTGCCTATACTATTCAAAACGATGGCACGCTGCGCGCCTCGGCAGCCGATGTAAGTGCCGATGCAAGCTGCACCATTCCGCCTTCATTGCTGCCGCGTCTGGCAGTGCATGATGAAACGGCTTCCGCGCAAATTGAAAGTTGCGGCGATACCGCGCTACTCGCCGAAATTTTTTATCTCAGTCGTCATCTGCACTGGGATGCAGCAGAAGACTTAAGCCGGCTGACTGGCGATATCGCTGCCGAACGTATCGTGCAATATGCCAAGACTGGCCAGCAATATATACAGGATGCTGCACTCAACCTGTCGCAAGCGCTGGCAGAATACTGGACGGAAGAATCCCCGCTGCTTGCCAAATCCACTCATATTGCGGACTTCGTGCAACAGACAGACAAGCTGCGCGACGACGTAGCGCGGCTGGAGCAACGCATTAATCGGTTATCTAATTCCTGAAAATCTCCTCTGGTCTTTATAATATGCTGCAATATATTTAGTTATTTGAAGTCACAAAGCTGATTTTCTATCAAGATGTTTACAGGCCACGTTAAAGCAGTTTTTGGATGAGCGGAATACAATCAAGCAGCGAATATAATTTCAAACATACGGCCGAACATTTCGCTCGGACTGCAGAATAATCAAACCTTCGTAAAATTTTCATGCGCTTGATACGCCTGCTAAAAATAATTTTTGTCATACTGCGCTTCGGCTTGGACGAATTTCTGCTTGCGCATTCACGCACGCGCTGGATGCTGGTACCGATCAACCTGCTGCTATTCGCACGTGACACCTCTGCACCGCGTGCAGTGAGATTGCGCTATGCATTGGAAAGCTTGGGCCCGATCTTTGTAAAGTTCGGGCAAATGCTTTCTACCCGCCGCGACCTGATTCCTGTCGACATCGCCGACGAGCTGGCCAAACTGCAAGACCAGGTGCCGCCCTTTCCTTCCGCGCAAGCTGTGGTTTTGCTGGAGGCCGCCTACAATAAAAAACTCAATGAAGTATTCCACAGTTTTGAGGAAACCCCCATTGCCAGTGCTTCGGTGGCTCAAGTACATTTCGCCGTGCTGCCGAATGGACGAGAAGTCGCAATAAAAATCCTGCGTCCCGGCATCGCCCGCGTTATCGCGCACGACATTGCACTGCTTGATGTCTGCGCGAGTTTAATTGAACGCTGGTGGGAAGACGGCAGGCGGCTCAAGCCGCGCAAAGTGATAGAGGAATTCGAGAAGCATCTGCACAACGAACTTGATCTGATGCGTGAAGCCTCCAGCGCCAGCCAGTTGAAACGCAACTTTGCCAATTCAAAATTGTTGCTGGTCCCGGAAATTTACTGGGATTGGTGTACGGATGAAGTGATGGTGATGGAACGTATGTATGGCCTTCCCGTCAATCGCGTGGAGGCGCTACGTGCGGCCGGCATCGACCTCCCTACGCTGGCGGCCAATGGCGTGGAAATTTTCTACACCCAGGTTTTTCGCGATGGTTTTTTCCATGCGGACATGCATCCCGGTAATGTGCAGGTGGCAGCGGATGGCCGCTACATTGCACTGGATTTCGGCATCATGGGCACCCTCACAGATACCGACAAACATTATCTCGCACAGAACTTTATCGCCTTCTTTCGGCGCGACTATAAACGCGTGGCGGAAGTACACATAGAATCCGGCTGGGCACCTGCGGATACTCGGGTAGATGAATTGGAGGCAGCCATTCGAGCCGTGTGCGAGCCAATCTTTGATCGGCCCTTGCGTGAAGTTTCTTTCGGACGCGTGTTGCTGCGCCTGTTCCAGACCTCGCGCCAATTCGGCATTGAAGTCCAACCACAGCTCGTGCTGCTGCAAAAAACCTTGCTTAATATTGAGGGACTGGGCCTGCAGCTCGATCCCGAGCTGGACCTGTGGAAGACTGCCAAGCCTTGGCTGGAACGTTGGATGAGCGAGCAAATTGGCTGGCGCGGTTTTCTTAATGCGCTAAAAATAGAGGCGCCACACTACGCCATCCTATTGCCGCAGCTACCGCGTTTGCTGTACCAGACACTGAATGAAAAACCCGGATTGCAAATTGCAAACGTATTGCGCGAATTAGTGTCCCAACAAAAACAAATAAACCAACTGGTTACATTGGTCGCGTTAATTTTATTCGGGTTTATTGTTTTGTATTTTATTCGCGGTTAGGCAGAATATTTTTGATTGAATAATTCTTCTGTTAACTTAGGGCACTCTAAAAGTTGAGTTTATCAGACGATTAAGATTAACTAGTGTAGTGCTTTCGAAATGCGGAGGTGCTGACTATTTCAACCCGAACCGCCCTGCCAGTTACGTAAAACTGCTTTAAAACCAAGCGGGCTGCCCCGCCTGGTTAGTTTTCATCGTAGGTCAGCGGCATTCATTCAATTGTGTCACGCTTCTTTGTGATAACCCACCACACGCTCTACTTCATTCTTTGAACCAAGAATCACCGGTACACGTTGGTGCAAGCCCGTTGGCTTGAGCTCCATGATACGTTCGCGACCCGTGGAGCATACCCCTCCTGCTTGTTCCACGATGAAAGACATTGGATTGGCTTCATATAGTAAACGCAATTTTCCTGCCTTGCCTACTTCCTTGTTGTCGAATGGATACATAAAGATGCCGCCGCGAGTCAGGATGCGATGCACTTCCGCAACCATCGAAGCCACCCAGCGCATGTTGAAGTTTTTTTCTCGTCCTCCTGTGGTTTTACCCTTTACGCATTCATCCACATAACGTTGCACCGGAGCTTCCCAGAAACGCTGGTTGGACATATTGATGGCGAATTCCTGAGTATCGGTCGGAATGGTCATATTCGGATGAGTCAGCATGAATTCCCCAATGTCATTATTCAGCGTGAAGCCATTTACGCCATTTCCAGTGGTGAGCACTAACATTGTAGAGGGGCCATATAGTGCATAACCAGCGCAGACCTGCTTGGTGCCCGGTTGCAGAAAATCCTCTGCGGTCGGGTTTGTCACTCCTTCGGGGCAACGTAGAATCGAGAAAATAGTGCCAACGGAAATATTTACGTCAATGTTGGACGAGCCATCCAGCGGATCAAATGTTAGCAAGTACTTACCTTTTGGATATTGCGAAGGAATTGGGTAGATGTCATCCATTTCTTCAGATGCCATAGCGGCAAGATGGCCGCTCCATTGGTTTGCTTCGATGAAAATGTCATTAGTTATGACATCCAGTTTTTTTTGCGTTTCACCCTGGATGTTTTCGCTACCTGCACTTCCCAGCACGCCAATCAATGCACCTTTGTTTACGCTATGGGCAATTTGCTTGCAGGCCAAAATGATGTCACTGAGCAACCCAGTGAAGTCACCAGTTGCACCCGGTAATTGTCTTTGTTCTTCGATAATGAATTGCACCAGGTTCTTGCTCATGTATTTTCCTTGCCTTAATTAATGGAATTTTTGAATTTCAGGATTTTACAGGTTTTTGCATTCCCTCTCCACGCCTATCAGATACTTAGCTTTGCATTTATTGATTATTATATATTTTTGGCAAGATAATCATTTGTAAACCTTTTTCAAAAAACAGTATCTCAGGTTATTCATGCATAGAAAAATTTCCCTTTTGACCTTGCCCAACTCACCAGTACCAAGAGTAAATCATTTTGATTTATTGCTGTTAGTGTACCCTGTGTTTGAATAAATCTTGCTTGAAGACATCGCAGCTTCAATAAAGCACCTTCATGGAAACTGGCGACGCGCGGTTATCCGCATCTGTTAAAATATTGAGCCTGAATATGTTTGAAGAATTATTTGATCAGGTGATCAATGCGGACAACAAGCCACGCAAATTCAAGTTTCGGGGATTGGCCACCGATAGTAGGTTAGAGATGTACTCAATGCAATATGAATGGGGAAATCGCCTGCCATGGAAAAATTTCAAAATCAGTCGGGAATATGGCGGCTAAGCGGAATTTTATAAGGGCACCTTCCATGTGTTTTCCAAAGTTTTTTGTGTATGTATTGCTTTTTATTCCTGCTTTGGCGGTAGCAAATCAGGATGCGGATTTTCTCGCCGCGCGCGATGCATTCCGGATGGGTGATTTAGTGAAGCTTGATCGCATGGCCATGCGATTAAAGCATTCCCCGCTAGAACCTTATCTAGCTTATTACCAGTTGCGTATGCGACTAGAAACGGCGAGTGCCGCCGATATCCAGAAATTTCTGGCGCGACCTGATGATACCCCGGTGATTAACCACCTGCGTGCGGAATGGTTGAGACTGCTTGGAAAAAGGCAGCAATGGGAAGAATTTGCGGCGCAATATCCACGCCTGGTGGGCGGAGAGGTCGATCTGACCTGTTATGCACTGCGATCGCGTCAACGTCTGCAAGAAGAACAAGTGCTGCATGAGGCACGCAACCTGTGGTTAATTAGCAGCGCGGAATTGCCGGAAAGCTGTGCTCCATTGTTCGATGCGGCAATTGCCAGCGGTATCATTAATGCAACGGATATATGGCTACGTTTGCGCCTGGCATTGGAGGCAGGTAATCTGACGCTGGCTAAACAGCTCTCGGAGAGGTTGCCTGCCAAGCGCGCCCTTTCTTCATCCGAGCTGGATAGTGCCGCCACTGATCAGGTGCGTTATCTTGCCTCTGCCAAGCTGGATAACGCCTCCGAAGCGCAGCGCACAGTGGCGATGTTTGCCTTGCAACGGCTTGCCAAGCAATCGCCGCAATTAGCCTATTCACAGTGGGAGAAAAAAGCGGCATATTTTACTGCGGATGAGCAGAATTATTTTTATGGGTGGTTAGGTTACGAAGCGGCACGCAAACGAGATGCGCGTGCGCTGGAATGGTACAAGGCGGCAGGTGAGGCGCCCCTGACCGGGCAGCAACTGGCATGGCGTGCACGAGCGGCGTTGCTTACGCAGAACTGGCATGAAGTTTGGGCGAGTATTAATGCCATGACGCCGCAACAACAGCGCGAGGGTGTCTGGCGTTATTGGAAGGCGCGTGCTTTGAAAACATGGGGAAGCTTGCCGGAAGCGAACGTGCTGTTTACTGAATTGAGCAGCGAACATAATTTTTACGGTCAACTTTCCGCCGAGGAGATCGGAGAAACTCCTGCCGCAACACTGCCTGCCAGTTATCAGCCAAGCAAAGCGACAATCAATGCAATGCTGGCGCAGCCCGCCGTCCAGCGCACACTGGCGTTATACCGTATGGATTTGCGCACTGACGCGGCCAGAGAATGGGCATGGGCACTGCGCAAGCTTGACGACCAACAGCTGTTGGTGGCAGCTGAAATTGCTCGCCGCAACGGGATGTATGACCATGCTATCAACACTGCCGACCGTACCGTGCAGATACATGACTTCAGCCTGCGTTATCTCGCGCCCTACCGGGAGGTATTACAGGGCTATATTCGCAAGAATGAACTGGAAGAAGCCTGGGTGTATGGCTTAATACGGCAGGAGAGTCGTTTCGTCTATCAAGCCAAATCGCCAGTAGGCGCGACGGGCCTTATGCAGATCATGCCTGCCACGGCGCGTTGGATAGCGCAAAAGATAGGTATGAAAAGTTATCGCCAGGCACTTGTGAATCAACTTGATACTCATTTCAAACTTGGCACGTATTACATGAAATCGGTGCTGTCGTCACTCGACAATAATCCGGTGCTGGCCTCTGCTGCCTATAACGCCGGCCCTTCACGCGCCCGCAAATGGCGGGGGGAAAGCACATTGGAAGGAGCTGTTTACGCCGAAAATATTCCCTTTGATGAAACGCGCACTTACGTAAAGAAGGTGATGAGCAATACCATGTATTACTCACAGCTTTTCGGCCAGCCGCCGCGTTCTCTTAAGCAACGTTTGGGCGTGATAACGGCAAAGAATGCAGCTAACCAGCAGGCTATCCCTGATGAAAGATAGCGGCCTGAAAATTTACAGTGTTGGCGGCGCTGTGCGCGACGAACTGCTCGGTCTGCCAGTGAATGACCACGATTGGGTAGTGGTGGGGAGTACGCCGGAAGACATGGTGGCGCGCGGCTATACGCCGGTGGGCAAGGATTTTCCGGTGTTCTTGCATCCTGAAAGACACGAGGAATATGCGCTGGCACGCACCGAGCGTAAAACCGCGCCGGGCTATAGGGGATTTGCCATTCATGCCGCGCCGGACGTGACGCTGGAGCAAGACTTGCTGCGCCGCGACTTTACCATTAACGCCATTGCACGCGACCAAGACGGCAAGTTAATTGACCCCAATAACGGCATCGCCGACTTGCGAGCCGGGATTTTACGCCATGTCAGTTCGGCGTTCAGCGAAGACCCGGTACGGATTCTGCGCGCAGCACGCTTCGTGGCACGTTTCGGTTTCAACATAGCACCGGAGACTTTATCGCTGATGCGCGCAATGGTGGCAAATGGTGAAGTGGATGCGCTGGTGCCGGAACGTGTGTGGCAAGAATTGGCGCGTGGCCTGATGGAAAAAGTGCCGTCACGTTTTTTTTTCACGCTTCGTGATTGCGGTGCGCTGGTGAAAATCTTGCCGGAGGTAGACGCGTTGTTCGGCGTGCCACAGCCGCCTAAACATCACCCGGAAATCGATTGCGGCATACACACCATGCTGGTGCTGGACGATGCGGCTCAACATGACTACCCGCTGGAAGTGCGTTTTTCTGCGCTCACGCACGACCTCGGCAAGGGGAATACGCCAACGGATATTTTGCCGCGCCACATCGGCCACGAGGTACGCAGTGTGGACTTGTTGCGTGCCTTGTGTGTGCGTCTGCGCGTAACCAACGATTGCCGCGACCTCAGCTTACTGGTGGCACGCTATCACGGTAATGTACATCGTGCCCCCGAGCTGCGCCCCGATACCATAGTCGCCATATTGCAGAGTTGCGATGCGTGGCGCAGGCCGGAACGCTTCGCACACCTGCTGCAGGCATGTGCGTCAGATGCGCGGGGGCGGACCGGACATGAACAGGATGCTTATCCGCAGGCGGATTATCTGTTGCGAATGTTACGGGCGGCGCAGACAGTGAATGCAGGGGAGATTGCGCAGCAATGTGAGGATAAAAATGCTATTGCTGACAAGGTGCGTGAGGCACGGATTATGGCAGTGGAGTGGGCGATCAAAGGTTGAATTTCTCACCTCGAATCTGTAGTGGATTCAGTTTTTCGATGTTGTAACATTATGGACACTCAAAGGGGACGCTGCCATTTGTGTGTGCTGAAGATGGAAATTAAAGGGTAGCGTCCTCATTTTTGCACGGTTTGATGAGGGTGGGCAGGTGAGAGCCTGTTCTCTACTCAACCCATTTACTGTTTGGAAAAACCCGACAGTTACCTGCCGGGCTTTTTGTTTCCCGAAGCTGCTTGTTACACGGTCTTGCGGCGACGGGCAGAAGCTAAACCAGCCAAGCCAAGGCCAAACAGCACCAGTGAGGCGGGTTCGGGCACTTGTGCAGTGTCAGCCAGAATGCTGACATTATCGACACCCTGATTAAAGAATGATTGGTTATCCACTTCGCCGAAGCGAAGTTTGTACGTGGATCCAGGGGTTACCAGTGCCGTAATATCGAATAGGTAGGGGGTATAGGCATGCGGGTCGGCACCGGCATCAACACCAGGCGGAACTGGAGATGCGACGATATCAAGGGCCGCGGTGGAAAAAGCACCAGCGAGAGCCGTCATGATATCGACCCGAGCGTGCTGGTTGGCGCCAGCCGTGTCATCATTCAAGCCCACAGGATTCACGATCGGGCCACTGTCCCAGTCGTTCATGAACATGTCAAAAGAAAGCGCCACCGAGGTTGCACCAACAGGGACAATAAAAAACTGCTCAAGAACGTGAGTACCCTGGCCGAATTGATCGGTCACTGCGTAAAAACTACCTGATGCGGGCCCCATCGTTGACTGTCCAGAGAGAGGCGTTGTGCCGTTGGCATCGTCGATGAACCACGAGCCAGAACCACCTGCGAGATCAGTGACGGTCCAGCCGGCAAAGGTGCCGGTCTCGAATCCGCCGTTTGTAATTAGCTGAATGGGTGCCGCGCCTGCAAAGAAGGAGGCAAAGGCCATCCCAAGTGCAAAAGCGAACTGTGATTTCTTAATCATTTGGATCCCCTATGAATGAAAGCTGATGGTTACGAATTTTATTTTTTTATTTTGAAAACACCATGACATAAATGCATGCAATTGATCTATATTAATACTTATATCCTCCATTATAAGTATGTAAAGAATTTTGACGCGCCTAACGAGTAGCTTAGTTGTTGAATATAAAAAATATGTCAGACATGATTCTGACTTGCCAATCATAAGCATGATCCATGCCAGTATACAACATTAAAATTTAATTCAATTTAATTTCAGCATGTTAAATGTTATCGGTGTGAGCGGCAGCAGCCCGTCTGCAAAGTTTCCAAGCGAGACTGTAAAAATTTTCGACATTCAGATGCTATGCTTCTGGTTTATCAAAGACCCCATCTGCATCCCCGCCAGACTCATATCGCATGCACAACATATACAATGAAGACACAATGGGTCTGTACAATATTTTATTTGTCGAAGTGTCCGCTATGTGGCAGCGTCGATTCAGGTTGCAGCCATCGCTCGAAGACTGCCTGTTGTTCGAGGGAAACGGCGACGTGCTTAGCTTGATTAATCGTACGATATAGCGCACTATCTATCGCATTGAATAACAACTTCCTAAGGAGATAAGCTATGTCGCATTTGACGGCCAATGATCTGAAAACAAAAGGGGTGGCCGCTATCGAGTCCGTTCTGGCCGAGCATTCCGAGGCGATTGTTTCGGTGCGCGGCAAGGAACGTTTCGTGGTGATGGATATTGCGCAATATCACTATTTGCGCGAGTGCGAGCTGGAGGTGGCGCTGGCTGAAGCCCGCGCTGATCTGGCGGCGGGACGATTTGTGCAGGAGTCGCCAGAGGAGCATGTGGCACGGGTGAAATCCGCGGCATGAGCTATCGCTTGGTTTTTACCGAGCAATATACAAGATGCGCGGCGCGTTTTCTCAAGCGGCATCCCGATCTGGAGAAGCAGTATCTTAAAACCCTGCAACTCCTTGAGATGAATCCCCATCACCCTTCATTGCGCTTGCATCCCTTGAGTGGAAAGCTGCAAGCCCTGCATTCGGTTTCCATCAATCTTTCTTACCGTATTACGCTGGAGCTGTTGATTCAGGATGAACAGATTATCCCTGTGAACGTGGGCGACCACGATGCGGTGTATTGAATGACTGCACCTCTTGTGCATCTGGCCATTCTGCATGGATAG
This sequence comes from Candidatus Nitrotoga sp. 1052, assembly GCF_927312905.1. Taxonomy (GTDB): domain Bacteria; phylum Pseudomonadota; class Gammaproteobacteria; order Burkholderiales; family Gallionellaceae; genus Nitrotoga. The sequence continues at coordinate 14,195 of NZ_CAKMHQ010000094.1, read as the reverse complement.
AGAATATGACGTCCACCCCGTATATTAACCAGGCCGGAGATATGGATACTGGCCGTTATTAAAGTGGGGTGAGCTTCGCGAATTCCAGCGCCAGCCACTTCGTACCGGCAGTGCGAAAATTCACCTGTACGCGCATATCTGAATCACCGCCTTCAATGTTGACTATGACCCCTTCGCCAAACTTGGCGTGATGCACTGCCTGGCTAATATGCCATGGAGAATTTTGAGCACTAACGCTTTTTTCTCCCCCAAGCCCTCTCATGCTGATAGGGGAGGGCTTGGGAGTGAAAGGGGTTGAATAAGCAGAAGAGCTAAAGTTATTGCGTGCCGTTATGCGCGGCGTTATCCAGTGCAACAACTCCTCCGGCAGCTCGCGCAAAAAGCTGGACATCAAGTTGTAATTCACCTGTCCATGCAACATGCGGCTCTGTGCAAAGGTGAGATACAGCCTGCGCCGTGCGCGTGTGATAGCCACATACATCAGACGGCGTTCTTCATCCACACCGGCATCCGCCATGCGGCTGTTCTGGTGCGGGAATAAGCCCTCTTCCAGCCCGCTCATGAACACAGTATGAAATTCCAAACCTTTGGATGAGTGTACCGTCATCAGGTGCAGCGCATCCGCGTCAGCTTCTGCCTGACTTTCACCTGATTCAAGCGCGGCATGAGTGAGAAAGGAAGTAAGGCTGTCGTCCTCGTTCTCATGCACAAACAGTGTCGCGGCATTGATCAGTTCATTGAGGTTTTCCAGCCGTTCCTGAGCCTCGCGCTGTTTGACACCCGTTTCGTTTTGATAATGTGCAAGCAACCCGCTGTGCAGAATTATATGATCGATGACTTCCGGCAATGGCAGTTCACGAGTGGCATCGGCCATCATGTCGATTAAATTTACAAACGTCGCCACCTTGCCGCTCGACTGTTTTGCCGCGTGCCACAGGCTGACATTTTGCGCACGAGCCGCTTCTTGTAATTGTTCGATAGTGCGCGCACCGATGCCGCGCGTAGGAAAGTTGATGATGCGCAGCAGCGCGTTATCGTCATCCGAGTTTTGTATCAGGCGCAGATAAGCCAGCGCATGCTTGATTTCCTGTCTCTCGAAAAACCTCAGTCCGCCATACACGCGATAGGCCACGCCGGCTGATACCAGTGCGTGTTCGATGACGCGCGACTGAGCATTGGAACGGTATAAAACGGCCATCTCGGCCAGATGAACGCCTTCGCGATTGAGTTGGCGCGCCTCGTCTACGATGAATCTGGCTTCTTCCGCATCGGTGGGCGCCTCGTACACGCGTATTGGCTCCCCTTTATTTTCCGAGGTCCATAAATTCTTGCCAAGACGGCTGCGATTATTCTTGATGAGTGCATTGGCGGCATCCAGGATGTTGCCGTGCGAGCGATAGTTCTGCTCCAGTTTGATTACATTCTGCACATGAAAATCGCGCGTCAGCTCCTGCATGTTGCCAACATTCGCGCCACGAAACGCATAAATAGATTGGTCATCGTCGCCCACCGCAAACAGGACATTATGTTGCCCAGCCAATAATTTTAGCCATTGGTATTGCAAGCGGTTGGTGTCCTGAAATTCATCCACCAAAATGTGGCGGAAGCGAGCCTGATAATGCTCCCGTAATGGTTGGTTGCGCGACAGCAATTCGTAGCAGCGCAATAGCAACTCGGAAAAATCCACGACGCCTTCGCGCTGGCACTGCTCATCATAGGCAGCAAAAATTTCCACCCTGCGGCGGGTATAGGGATCAAAGGCTTCCACCTCATGCGCGCGCAGGCCTTGTTCCTTGTTGCCGCTGATAAAGCTCTGAACCTCGCGCGGTGGATATTTTTCGTCATCCACATTGAGCACTTTCATTAACCGCTTGATGGAAGCAAGCTGGTCGGCGCTATCCAGAATCTGGAAAGTCTGCGGCAACATGGCTTCGCGGTGATGGGCGCGCAACATACGGTTACACAGCCCATGAAAAGTGCCCATCCATAGCCCGCGTATGTTGATCGGCAGCATGGCGGACAAGCGCAGGAGCATTTCCCTCGCCGCCTTGTTCGTGAAGGTGACAGCCAGAATGCCATGCGGGCTGACTTGTCCGGTGCTGATCAGCCAGGCGATACGTGTGGTCAGCACGCGTGTTTTGCCGCTGCCCGCACCGGCCAGGATCAGCGCCGATTGTTCCGGCAGGGTAACGGCAGCGCGCTGTTCTGGATTAAGGCCGGAAAGAAAATCCATTAGGTATATCCGTAAACAAAACGGGGAACCAGCAGCTATGCCTGATTCCCCGCTAACATCAAATTATAAAAAGTTATTTATTTCTGTTCTGCAGCATTTCATGCATGATTGGAGCCAGAATCACTTCCATCGCAAAGCTCATTTTGCCACCGGGTACTACAATGGTATTCGAGCGCGACATGAATGAACATTGAATCATGTCAATAAGGTATGGAAAATCCACGCCTTTGGAATCGCGGAAACGAATCACTACAAAACTTTCGTCCGGTGTAGGGATATCACGTGCAATGAAAGGGTTGGAAGTGTCCACCGTAGACACGCGCTGAAAGTTAATATCAGTACGCGAAAATTGTGGTGTGATGAAATTAATATAGTCCGGCATGCGGCGCAGGATGGTGTCTACCGTCGCTTCAGCGGAATAGCCACGCTCAGCTTGATCACGATGGATTTTCTGTATCCATTCCAGATTGACGATGGGAACCACGCCGATGCTCAAATCAACATGCTTGGCTGCATCCACGGTATCTGTCTTAACCATGCCGTGCAAACCTTCATAAAACAGCAGGTCGGAACCGGCGGCAATATCTTCCCACGGCGTAAATTGACCGGGGTTCAAGCTGGTGTTCAAGCGCGCATTCAGCTCCTTCGCTTCAGCATCGCTATGAATGTAATAACGACGCTTGCAGGAACCGGTTTTGCCATAAGACTTGAAGGTCTCTTCGATCTTGTCGAAATGGTTGGCTTCGGGTCCAAAGTGGCTGAACGAATGATTGCCTGCCTTGCCAGCTTCAGCCACGGCAGCCCGGAACTCCAGGCGGTCCAGGCTGTGCAGGCTGTCACCTTCAATCACGGCGGCATTTATGTGCTCACGGCGGAAAATATTTTCAAAAGCGCGCTTGGCGGTAGTAGTGCCGGCGCCCGATGAACCGGTCACAGCAATCACGGGGTGCTTGCGGGACATAGTAAAACTCTCCTGAAGGATATTAAAAATTTATTTTGGCGGCATTCTAGCAGAACCTCGCACCCCAAGGCATCTTAACGTACCACCATTTGCAGCCTTATCTGTCAGTTCGCGCGCAGCTTGGGCAGGATTATGCCGTTATAATGTCGACTGGACGAACTAGCGCAGAAATTAAAATGCAACAGGATTATAAACCGAAAAATATAGAAGCTGTCGCGCAACAATATTGGAATGAGAAGCTGACCTTCCGCGCGGAGGACCAGTCTGAAAAGCCAAAATATTATTGTCTGTCGATGTTTCCTTACCCCTCCGGCAAGCTGCACATGGGGCATGTGCGTAACTATACCATCGGTGATGTGCTATCGCGTTATCACCGCATGCAGGGCTTTAACGTGATGCAGCCGATGGGCTGGGATGCCTTCGGCCTGCCCGCTGAAAATGCCGCCTTGGCCAACAACGTACCGCCCGCCGCGTGGACTTACTCCAATATTGACGTCATGCGCACGCAGCTACAGAGCCTGGGACTTGGCGTCGACTGGTCGCGCGAAGTGACTACTTGCAAACCGGATTATTACCGTTGGGAGCAATGGTTGTTCACGCGCCTGTTTCAGAAAGGGCTGATTTACAAAAAGACGTCTTCGGTGAACTGGGATCCGGTCGATCACACAGTGCTGGCCAATGAACAGGTGATTGATGGGCGCGGCTGGCGTTCCGGCGCGCTGGTGGAAAAACGCGACATCCCGATGTATTTCATGCGCATTACTCAATATGCCGAGGAGTTGCTTGCCGACCTGGACCAGCTGGAGGGTTGGCCGGAACAGGTCAAGACCATGCAGCGCAACTGGATCGGCAAGAGCCACGGCTGCGAAGTGTATTTTCCCTATGATGCGGCGAGCGTCGGAACGACGGGTATGCTCAAGGTGTATACCACCCGTCCTGATACCTTGATGGGTGCGACTTATGTCGCGGTGGCTGCTGAACATCCGCTGGCGACACAAGCCGCAGCAAGCAATCCAAAGTTGACCGAGTTCATTGCCGAATGCAAGCACGGCGGCACGGCCGAAGCCGACATGGCGACGATGGAAAAGAAAGGCATGAATACCGGTTTGTTCGTCAACCATCCGCTCAACGGCGAGCAGCTGCCGGTGTGGGTCGCCAATTATGTGCTTATGGGCTACGGCGAAGGCGCGGTGATGGCGGTCCCGGCGCATGACGAGCGCGATTTTGAATTTGCGAAGAAATACAACCTGCCAATCAAACAGGTGATTGAACGTGACGAAATCGATGTCATAAAGAAAGCTTTACTCGAAAATAAATTTACAGCCGACCATTGGCAAGAATGGTACGGTGAAAAAGAGCTTCGCGTGTGTATTAACTCCGGCAAATACGACGGACTGAATTTCCAGCAAGCCTTCGATGCGATTGCTGCTGACCTGCAAGCCAAAGTCTTAGGCCAGAAGCGCACCCAGTTCCGCCTGCGCGACTGGGGCATCTCGCGTCAGCGTTACTGGGGGTGCCCGATTCCGATCATCCATTGCGCACATTGCGGCGACATTCCGGTGCCGGATGAACATTTGCCGGTGGTATTGCCGGAACAAGTTACCATCACCGGCGCGGGCTCGCCGCTGGCGAAGATGCCAGAGTTCTACGAGACCACTTGCCCACAATGCGGCGGCGCGGCGAAGCGCGAGACCGACACCATGGACACTTTCGTCGAATCGTCCTGGTATTACGCGCGCTACACCAGCCCCGGCTGCACCACGGGCATGGTAGACGAGCGTGCCCAGTACTGGTTACCCGTTGATCAATACATCGGCGGCATTGAGCACGCCATCTTGCATTTGCTGTATGCGCGTTTTTTTAACAAGTTGATGCGCGATGCGGGGTTGTTCGGCGAGACTGCCCTTGCCTCAACATCACAGGGAAAGGAGGAGCAAACGCTGCGGCCAAAATCCGTTGATGAACCGTTTACCAACCTGCTCACGCAAGGCATGGTAATCGCGCCAACTTTTTTTCGCGAAGGTGCGGCGGGCAAAAAGTTATGGATCAATCCTGCCGAGGTGGATATAGAGACAGACTCTCGTGGACGCCCAGTTGGCGCCAAGTTGCGCTCCGACGGCCAGCCGGTTGTTATCGGCGGCACAGAGAAAATGTCCAAGTCCAAAAACAACGGCGTAGATCCACAGGTCATCATTGACCAATACGGCGCCGACACTGCGCGCTTCTTTATAATATTTGCAGCGCCGCCTGAGCAAACGCTGGAGTGGTCTGACGCCGGCGTGGAAGGCGCGTTCCGTTTCCTGAGACGCATATGGAATTTTGCTTATTCAAATAAAAACGAGATTGGTATTTACCGCAATCATAGCAATCAAAAGTCCGACGAATATTATTTGAGGGCATTGAGTAATGAGCAAAGGGATGTTTATAGAGAGATGCATGTAGCGCTTAAACAAGCAAATTTTGACCTGCAGCGCTTGCAATTCAATACTGTGGCGTCAGCTTGCATGAAAATTTTGAAAGCGTTAGAGCAGCAAATGGTCATAGTTACGCCTGGCATGAATACTAAAGCAGTTGTCATCACGAATGGATTCAGTATCCTGCTGCGCCTGCTTTCCCCCATTGCACCGCACATCACACAAACACTCTGGCAAGAGTTGGGTTACGGCGATGATATCCTGTCCGCTCCGTGGCCAGAAGTAGATGAGGCAGCATTAATACAAGACGAAATCGAACTGATAATTCAAGTCAATGGGAAGTTGCGCGGTAAGTTGCGCGTAGCGAAGGATGCCGATCATGCCACGCTCAAACAGCTGGCTTTAACATATCCGTCCGTTGAAAAATTATTAGCCGGCCAAGCTGCCAAAAAAATCATAGTGGTACCTGGTCGCTTGATCAACGTAGTAATCTAACCTTTGGAAAGATGCCGATGCGCACAAATCTGCTGATACTACCGCTGTTGATGCTCACGCTGCTGTTGGGTGCGTGCGGCTTCCATTTGCGCGGGCAGGGACAAGGGGGGTTTACATTCCCATTCCAGACATTATTCATACAGACACCTAACGCCAATGCGCCGTTCATTCTCGATTTAAAACGCGCTGTGCAGTTATATAACATTAAGCTCGTTGACTCGCCCGAAAACGCGCAACTGGTTCTGCATATCGTTTCCGAAACTATGAGCAAGCAGATACTTTCCTTGAGCGATGCCGGTCGCATACGCGAATTCCAGTTGAATTACCGTGTTTCGTTGCGTGCTTACGATAGTAAACAGCAGGAATGGGTTCCTGCAGATGAAATCGTGCTGCAGCGTTATTTATCTTATGACAACACACAGATTCTTGCTAAGGAAATGGAGGAAACGCTGCTTTATCAAGACATGCGCAAGGATGCGGTACAGCAGATATTGCGCCGCTTGAGCCTGGCCAAGCCGCAATCACCGCAATGAAACTAGCTGACCTACCATGAAACTTTCTGAGGGGGATTTGTCGCATCATCTTGCCCAAGGGCTTGCGCCGCTGTATGTCATTCACGGCGAGGCGTTGCTGCTTGCTATCGAGGCTGCCGATGCCATCCGCGCTGCAGCACGCACGGCAGGCTATACCGAACGTGAAGTGCTAATTGCTGAGCCGGGCTTCAAGTGGGCAGAGTTGCGCAACAGCGCGCAAAGCTTGTCGCTCTTCTCCACGCGCAAACTGGTGGACCTGCGCATTCCATCCGGCAAGCCGGGTGTGGAAGGTGCGCAGGCCTTGCAGGATTATTGCCAGAAATTGAGCGCCGACACAGTCACGCTGGTATCGCTGCCAAGATTGGACAAGACTGCCTTGGGCAGCAAGTGGTTCACTGCGCTGTCAGCGCAGGGGGTGATAATCGCCACCGAGGAAATTGCGCTGAATGCACTGCCGGCCTGGATTGCAAGCCGATTGAAGCGACAGAATCAATCCGCTGATGCGGACACGCTGGTGTTTCTCGCGGAGCGGGTGGAAGGCAATTTGCTGGCGGCTTATCAAGAAATTCAAAAGCTCGCCCTGCTGTTTCCTGCCGGGCCATTATCTTTCGAACAGGTGAAGGACTCCGTGATGGATGTGGCGCGCTACGACGTGTTCAAGCTGTCCGAGGCCATGCTGGCGGGTGATGTAGCGCGGTATGCGCGCATCCTCGATGGTCTGCGTGCGGAAGGCACGGCTACCGTGCTGATACTGTGGGCGCTGGCCGAAGACATCCGCACGTTGAGCAAGGTGTTGCGTGCCATGCAGCACAGCGGCAATTTGGCTTCTGCGCTACGCGATGCGCGTGTATGGGGCGCACGCCAAAAGCTCGTGGAGCGCGCTGTGCGGCGCTTCAGCCCGGCTATAGCCGAGCGTGCCTTGCGCCAGGCCGCGCACGTGGACAAGGTGGTTAAGGGCTTGCGCCGCGGCAACGTGTGGGATGAGTTGCTGCAATTGGGGGTTCGCTGCGCTAATGTGAAAGCGGCATAAAGTTGATGGACGAAATTCTTCTAGTCCTAACCAACTTGCCTAATCGTGAGAGCGCCCAGCGCGTGGCCAATGCTTTGATTGAAAGTCGGGCCGCCGCCTGCATCAACATGCTGGCGGAATGCACCTCGGTCTATCGCTGGCAGGGAAAAATAGAGACGGCTAGTGAGGTGCCGCTGCTGATCAAGACTACCCGCGCCGCCTACCCGCACCTTGAGGCCGTCATCCGTGCACATCATCCCTATGAACTTCCCGAGATCATTGCTGTCTCGATTAACGCAGGGTTGCCCGGCTATCTACAGTGGATCGTGCAAGAAACATCTCCAACCTCTGCCAGCCTTCCCTGACAATGTGAGGCTGGAAGGAGTAAAAGTGAAGGCTGTCTTGAATTATGATTGCTCACCTTATAGCCATTTAGAAAACAAAACATCCTCTATTTTCATAGAGTCATTTGGTTCGTCAAGTTACTGATTTATAGGTAACATCCACTAAGGTTTTGAAAGCGATGCGTCTCTTACTGTTGATGTTGTTATGCTTGGTTCCGTTATCCCACGCGGAAAGTTTTCTGGATCGACTGCCGCTGCTGGGTGGCGCGAAGCAAACTGTCATCTTGCCTCCGGATAAGGCATTCGGGCTGGAAGTCAGCGTGCGCGATGAATCCACCGTGCTTGCCAATTTCAAGATCACGCCCGGTTACTATTTATATCGTGACAAGCTTAGATTCACAATATCGGGCGATTCCGCAAAAGCTGCGGGCGTAAAAATTACGAATGTGTCCATGCCTAAAGGGGACATGAAGTCTGATCCCAACTTCGGTGACATGACGGTATTTCATCAGCCCTTTCAAGCGGTGATTACGCTGGAACGCAACAACAATACGGCTCAGGATATTACGCTGGCAGCCAGTTATCAAGGGTGCAAAGAAAACGATCTTTGCTACGCGCCAATTGATAAGCAGTTCAGCATCGTGCTACCCAAGGCAAGTCTCACAACAGCGCCACAGATGCAAGCCTCGCCCCAGTCGGCGCAAGGCGCTGCAATGTCTGCTGATTCTGAAAGTACGCAGCTCGCCAAACTATTCAAGCAGGGTAGCTTCTGGCTGATCGTGTCATTTTTCTTTGGCGCCGGGTTGCTGCTTGCTTTCACTCCTTGCATGCTGCCGATGATTCCCATTCTTTCCGGCATCATCGTCGGTCGCAGCTCACATCCTACCAAAATGCACGGCTTCCTCTTGTCGCTTGCCTACGTGTTCGGCATGGCATTAACCTATGCAGCGATCGGCGTGGCTGCTGGTCTGTCGGGCACGCTATTATCCAGCGCGCTGCAAACGCCCTGGGCACTGGGCAGCTTCGCTGCCGTGTTCGTGTTGCTGTCTTTATCGATGTTCGGTTTTTACGAGTTACAACTTCCCGCCGCCCTGCAAAGCAAATTGACCAATACCAGCAACCGCCTGCATGGCGGCCATCTGAGCGGCGTGTTCGTGATGGGCGCGCTATCTGCCATTATCGTCAGTCCATGCGTCGCCGCACCCATGGCGGCTGCTCTGCTGTATATCGGGCAGACGCATGACGCCTGGCTGGGTGGAACAGCGTTGTTCGCACTAGCAATGGGCATGGGCTTGCCATTGCTATTGATCGGCGCATCAGCTGGAGCGCTATTGCCCAAGGCGGGCGCATGGATGGAAGCGGTCAAGCGCTTTTTTGGCGTATTAATGCTGGCGCTCGCGATCTGGCTCATTTCAACGCTGATCCCGTTGAGCATACAGATGTTGCTGTGGGCGGCACTGCTAGTGCTTTCCGCCATTTATATGCACGCGCTGGAAGCGCTGCCAAACAATGCTTCAGGTTGGCAGAAGCTATGGAAAGGCATCGGTATTCTCGCGCTTTTGCTTGGCAGCGCCTACTTGATCGGTGCACTCTCCGGCGCACGCGACATCCTGCGTCCGCTGGCAGCACTTGGCAACGGCCAGGCAGAAGCGGCCTCGACTCTGCAATTTGTGCGGGTAAAGAATGTGGCTGAACTGGATGCCCGCATTGCACAGGCGAATGGCAAGACTGTGATGCTGGATTTTTACGCAGACTGGTGCATATCGTGCAAGGAGATGGAGCGTTATACTTTCACCGATGCCAAGGTGCAGGCTAAACTGAAAAACGCTGTGTTGCTACAAATCGATGTCACTGCCAATAGCGACGAAGATAAAGCACTGTTAAAACGTTTTGAGTTATTCGGTCCGCCCGCCATTTTATTTTTTGATGCACAAGGGCGCGAGCAGGACGGCCGCCGTGTAATTGGGTATCAGGATGCAGGGCAATTTCTTCAATTGCTGAAATATGTGGGGCTATGATTTTTAGATTATTGATTTCTACGGAATGGTGAGTTAAAGTAATCCGGAGTGTAATAATGCTATTGTTTCTTTAATGATTCATGGATACCGCTTGCTTTATCACTTTTACTTAACATCTAATTTTTAAAGGATTCATTATGGCTGCAATAACCGAAAAAGATCTGACCGAATTACTGATTGGCATCGTTAATACTCAAGTCGCAATCATCCACGCATTAAAAGACCCAAAGGACTATCACGCAGTAACAAAAGTAGTAGGTAGTGTTGGCATCGTTGCAGGAATAGAGGATGAAGGCACGACGGGTGGTCAAGACCCTGTGCGTCCACCGATGACCTTGTCCAGACTTCCGGCACATTTAGTGCTCAGGGCGCTTTCAGCCCGTGGTTCATTTCCACAGAACATGGAACAGCTTGCTCATCAAGAAATTGGAAAGCTTTTTAACAAGCCATAACGGTCATCGCATGGCTTCTGCATTATTGGCAATTCGCATATTTGCTTTTCAAAAATTTAACTATCGAAACTGCCTTTCCCTTCCCATAGCACCACAGAATATAGACTTGGTGTAGCTATTTATCCGGGATGGCCATTCATTTAATGCCAGCCCGGATAGCTTGTCGAGCCAAAACGTAGCCACGCCATGAATTTTGCTATTCATCGTTTGAGTAAAATTACCGCGAGCGGGCTGATTTTGAGAATCGGCAGCAATTGGTACTCTCACAACGACGAAGACCTTGGTTTGAGGAGCTTTAGGCAAAAGCTGCCTGCGCGCCTTCAATTTCCTAATGGACAATCTCGATTAAAATGAGGCGGATATTTTATCTACCATTATTTCAAGAAAGCTACTATTTCGGAAATAACTTCTTTCTGGTGTCCGACCCCCAGATGTCCGCCACTCGGGTAGCCGATGAAGCGTGCGTGCGGAGTATGCTCGGCGCTATAGCGGGCGCCGTCGAAAGTTACGAATAAATCGTCTGCCACGCTCAGGATAAGCGTAGGCACGGCAATTCGCTCAAGCTCGTAGCGCGTCAGGGTGGAGGTAATCGAGGCGTCATTGAGTAGCCCTAGCCGGCGCGGACTGACGGGCAGAATGCGGTCCAGAACTTGTGCGACTCGCGCCCGCTCATCGGCGCTTGCGTTCTCTATCACGGCTGGCGGAGTGGCGAGGACCGCCCGAATCACGGTTTGGCGAGCAAGCCAGGGCGGCCCATAAAATGAAATCAGACTGTAGGGCGCCTCTAAAAATTCAATTTTCTAAGCAAGACAAGGCACGAGTAAAAAATTTGAGCGCGGCATATAGTTGATATGTAAGCGATAATTTTTTTAGAGTAACGCCGTATTGTGACGAAAATTGAATTTTTAGAGGTGCCCTGTAGAGCCTGGTTCCTTTAATTGGTTTTGTTTTAGCGTTTAATCCTGGCCAGAAACACAGTCACTTCTTCACGGTCATGGTATAGCTGTTTCGCTTTCAAGCGATACTTGAAGCCTTTTTTATCCAGTATCTCGCGGATGCTGGCGAGCGCTTCGTTCAAGGCTTCCACGCGTTTTTTCATCGGCAGCTTGAGGTTGAAGAAGGCGCGGCTGGTTGAGCCGCTGGCGACCCAGTCAGCGACAAGTGCGGCCACCCGTCCCGGTTGCTCTATCATGTCGCATACCAGCCAGTCTACCGCGTGTTTGGAGCGATAGCGGAAGCCATCCTGACGCAGGTGTTTAACCGAAGGGTGATCGGCCACCACGCCTTTGAGCGGGCCGTTATCAACTGCCACCACCTGCATGCCCAGACTGACAAGATGCCAAGTCCAGCCACCGGGAGCGGCACCCAGATCTACCGCGCGCATGCCCGGCCTGATCCATTGTGTTTTTTCGTCTTCGGATAAAAATACCTCAAAAGCTTCGGCCAGCTTGAGTACAGAACGACTGGGCGCTTCATAAGGCATCTTCATGCGCAGGATGCCCATAGCTGCATCGGCGCTATTGCGCGGATCACTTGTACCGATCAGTGCACGATTCTTGTCAGGGAAAAAGATATGTAGGCGGGGCAAGCGGGGGTCTTCAGCCATACGTCCGCTGGCGCGCAGTTTTTCTTCCAGCAGGGGTTGAAAGCGCTTAATAAAACCGGACAGGGTTTTGCCATCGTTGGTGTCAGGCGTTTCCAGCCACAGTGTGCTGAATTGCCCGGGTGTATCGGGTATGGCTGTAAGCAGCGGAGTGAGGCGGTCGCGATCGGGCAGCTCGCTAACTTCGGCTAGCAGGGTGATCAACTGGCGGGTAAAGGTGAGTTGGTCATAATGCAGGCGCGGTTTGCCCTGAATGATGAGGAAGCCGCTGTTGGCACTGGCTTCGAGTGGCGCTGCCTGTGTTTCCTGCAGGCAGTCTCGTTCAAAGCCGGGGCGACAATACAGCAGCCATAGTTGTGATTTTGTTGGATTCGGTGTGCTCATGGCGCGCATGTTAGCACCCTGTAGGTGGGGTCAATCTTTAAATATGGGAAAAGCCCGACACACTCCTGGTGTGAAGAACATTGGAAAGTCGTGTGCGGGAATTGTGGTTGGCAGGGCTTTTGCGAAGCAAAAACTCGCACAACCGCACATACGGTTTGATGGAAGGGCTGGCGAGAGCCTATCCTTTTACTCAACCCTTCAATTCCTTTAATTCAATTGTCTTTGATTGACGACTATTAATTGAATGTATATTCAGTACGTTATAAGCATCAAATAAAAAATGTCCCCGATAAGCGACATTATTATTATTGTTACTAGCTATTGTTTATGTAACTTATTGTTTTTTTAAGTATTATAAAATCTGGCATCTATTTTGCTTACTAGGTAAGCACTGGCATAAGGTCAGTTTAAATTAACTTTTTAAAGGAAATTAATTAATGAAAAATTTAATGAATATGCTAGTTTTTGCTTTGGTATCGGTTGTTGCTTTGCCGTCATTTGCAACAAGTGTCCCACAGTCGGCAGCAGACTGCCAAAAGGCTCATGCTGGTGACAACGCCAAAATCCAGGCTTGCATTGTTGGCTTGAAGAAATAATTAGACGACCTCCGGTAAAGCCGGAGGTTTTTTTGGACGTACCCCTCAAACAAGCCAACAAATCCAGGCTGTCAATAAACTGCTAAATTTAGCCGCGTTGCACGATGTGCAGCGGTACGCCATCAAGACGGATGCGCGGGCGACGGTCATGGGTGAGCTCAAGCAGAAATATTCGAGCCCCCTCCCTTTAATTCCTGATGAATACATCTAACAGGCAACTGACGAACAGCGGGCCCATAAGCGTTTGCTTTTCCGATCGGAACAGTTGCATCGTGCTGGTTATATGCAAGTTTCATTCGAATTCGGCTGTTGGCAACCCGTCGATGCTGCTAGCGTTCTTCTCGCGCCTATAGGCAGAGAGATTCTCGACGCCTTTTGTCTCGACCCAACGGTCGATGACGTCGCGATCTTCGACATACGGCATGATCGGGACTCCGTATCCACAAGAATCGCTGACGCGAGTGACGCGGATCAAGATGATTGCCCGAGTACTCGGCTTCAAGTACATCTTTGGAGCAAGCTCCTCCCAAAGCGGCGTGCCTGGCAAGACAGTCTCGCCCGTCCCGTGGAAGCGGACGATCTTCGGTGGCCCCTCAAACGCACAGAACATCAGGACGATTCGCCCGTTCTCCCTGATGTGAGCGATTGTCTCGGCTCCGCTTCCTGTGAGATCGGCATACGCGACCGTCTGAGAAGTGAGAATTCTGAGAGAGTCCAGGCCTTTTGGGGAACAGTTCACATGGCCTTCAGCTGCTAATGGTGCCGTTGCGACGAAGAACACGTGCTGCTTCTGAACCCACGACGTGAGCTCGGGAGTAATTTCGTTGTAGAGTTTGCCCATATAGTCCTTGCTGAAGTTTAAAGTTTGAATTATGGGGTGCCTTTGGGCGTCCCGTTTGTATAATAGGTACAAATATAACGGAATATCGGAATATTAAAAATGATGGCGGATTCAAGTTCGAAGTGCAACGCGGGTTGCAACAGGAGTTCTCATTGCCTTTTTAAGTTTGATGGTCATAAGGCTGCCTAACAGTTGACATGAAGGGTGTACAAAAGGCGCAGCCTTTTCCAGTATCCCCTAAATATTATCAAAATACTCCTAGGAGCCTGTCGGACTTCTCTTGTAACTCATTGATTAAATTGATGCGCCCAT
>NZ_CAKMHQ010000093.1 GCF_927312905.1 Candidatus Nitrotoga sp. 1052 | reverse complement strand
AAAAAAATAGCACAATCTTGATCTAGATCAAATCGACTTTAATTTATCCGCGTAGATTCGCGATCATTCACTACCCGATTTTTGCCTCCATAAAAATCCGTATATTCAGGGTGTGACTGATGTGGCATATGCTGAAAAAATTAGTTTTTGCGGCATGAATTGTTGTTTTTTGTTTCAACTGAAAGTGGTGAATGAAAATTACTCGGATTGATGCCTTACAAAAGCCGAGAAAATAATTTAATTTAAATTAACATAGGGGTGACTAAATGATGGAAATAAAGAATAACATTGGCAGGCGCAGCTTTCTAAAGCTGTCCGCCACCGCTGGACTAGCTGTAATGGCCAATAACGCCTTTGCAGCTTCACCATTTCTGAAGCCGTATGTAGTTGACAACCCTCTAAAGTCCTACCCGAATAGAGACTGGGAGAAGGTTTACAGGGACATGTTCCACGTTGACAGCGAATTTATATTCCTTTGCGCGCCAAATGATACGCACAACTGCCTCCTTAAGGCCCATGTAAAGAATGACGTTGTAATCCGCATCTCGCCGTCATACGGCTACGGAGATGCCGAAGATATGGATGGAAACCGTTCCAGTCACAGATGGGAGCCGCGGATCTGTAACAAGGGTATGGTTATGAACAGAAAAGCCTATTCTGACAGAAGGCCAAAAGGCGCGATGGTTAGAACCGGCTTCAAGGCATGGGCAGAAGCGGGATATCCACGGACTGGAGCAAACGGCTTCCCGGATCAGAAATATCTGCAACGCGGAAAAGAGCCCTTCATCAAACTGCCATGGACCGAGGCTTACGCGTTGGCAGCTGGGGCGCTGGAGAACATCGCCAGGACCTATTCTGGTGACAAGGGCGCAGCATTGCTGACTAGGCAAGGCTATGACCCCGAGATGATTGCATCCATGCACGGATGCGGCTGTAAGACCATGAAATTCCGGGCAGGTATGGCCGCTCTCGGCGTTTTAAGAATATATTCGATGAAGAGATTTGCACAAGGACTGGCTCTTCTGGACGCCTATGTAAGAAATGTAGGGCCGGATGAAGCGAGTGGCGCAAAAGTATTGGACAGCTATTCCTGGCATACCGATCTGGCGCCTGGATGTCCTATGGTCTCAGGTCACCAGATGCTGGATTATGAGTTCATGGTATATGAACATGCCAAGCTTATTGTATTCTGGGGTAACAACTTCGTTTGTACCAAGATGCCGGATCTTCATTGGGTCAGTGAATCCAGGCTCAAAGGATGCCATATTGTAGACATCTCCATCGATTACCACGCAACATCCAACAAGGCAGATGACGTCATTATTCTTCGTCCTGGTACGGATCCCGCTCTTGGTCTTGGCGTGTGCCATCACCTCATCAAGAACAACCACTATGACGAGAATTATCTGAGAGCCAATACAGATATGCCTCTGCTGATCAGAACGGATAACTGGAAGAACCTGAAGGCATCGGACATCATCGCGGACTACAAGCTTGCTGATCTTACGCACCACCTCAGGGTGATGAAGCCGGGCGAAGGTCCAACGATGCCGCCAGCGTTTCAATCTACGGCCTTCGTTGCAGAAGACGTCCGTAAATTCTGGGGCGACAACGTAGTATGGGATAAAAAGACAAACAAAGCTGTTCCGCTTACCCGGGATGAGTGCGGCGCGCGCTATGCTGCGAAGGGAGTCGAATCAGCATTGACTGGCGATTATGAAGTGACCTTGGTTGATGGAAAGAAGATCAAGGTTACGACTGTATTCCAGTTGCATAAAGAATACCTTGAGGAATTCACACCAGAGAACACCTCTATCATGACCGGCGTTCCGGTGGAAGCGATTGTTGACCTTGCCAACCTGTTCCACAAACACAGAGGGCAAGGCATCATCAGCACCGGTGCGGGAACCAATCACTACTTCAATTCAACCCTGAAGGATCGTGGTTTCATGTTGCTATCGGCACTGAGCGATAACGTTGGCCATATTGGAGGATGTACCTTCGGTAACTATGTGGGTAACTACAGGCAGTCAGTCTTTGGCGGGTTTGGTCAGTATCTTCTGGAAGATCCGTTCAATCCCGAGTTGGATGGCCGTAAGATGGTCACCAAAATGGCTCACTATACAGATGACGAATCTGCCCATTACTACAACTATGGCGATCGGCCATTAAGGAATGGAACCAGGTTGCTGACTGATCCTGGGCATATGCCAGCTCCTACCAAGGTGCTCTGGCAGGCTAACTCCAACTCCTCTTTGGGAAATGCCAAAGGTCACTATGACATGGTCGTAAATACCCTCCCAAGATGGGAAGCGATATTTTACAGTGACTGGAATTGGACCGCATCTTGCGAATATTCCGACATCGTTTGGGGCGTGGATTCCTGGTTGGAAAACAAGCATACCGACATGGCCTGCTCCTGTTCTAACCCGTTCCTTACCGTTTCTCCTATTACGCCGTTGAGGAGATTCCAGGATACCGTTGGAGATGCTGAAGTTCCTGCCGGAATCTTTAGGGCGTTTACAGCGATGACCGGTGATCAAAGGTTTGCCGACTTCTTCAAATTTGTGGGAACCAATCCTGCCGGAAATCCGGCAGACAGGGATTCCGAGGTTTACGGGCAACGGGTTCTCAACGCGGGATCGGCCACCAGAGGAATGGTTTTTGCTGAGATCAGAGAGAAAGCCAAAAGGGGTATTCCTAGCATCTTCATGGCCAGAACCTACCCAAGAGTTAGCGGCTGGGAGCAGACAGCTGAAGGCGGTGGCTTGCCTTGGTACACCAAGAGCGGCAGGTTGGAATTTTACATGGATGATCCCCGGTTGATTGATGGGGGCGAGAATCTCACCGTGTATCGCACACCGATTGATTCAAGCCACTACGAGCCGAATGTCATCGTCGGTAACAGCCGCGCTTTTGCATTGATGGAAACACCTGAGATGCGCGGTCTGGAAAGGATGGGGAACAGTCTCAAGATTGCCGAGAACAGGCAAGGAAGAAACGTCATACTGACGACAAAAGAGCTGATGGCGACCAACCATCCCCTCAGGCCGCACGGGTATGAGTTCTGCTTCAATTCACCCAAGTACAGGCACGGCGCCCATACAACCCCGATTGATACGGACTTGATGACATTGTGGTGGGGGCCGTTTGGCGACATCTACCGTCATGACAAGAGGCAGCCGTCAGTCGGTGAAGGGTTTGTGGACGTTAATCCGCTCGATGCCAAGAGATTCGGCATTGATGAAGGCGATTATATCTGGGTCGACGCTGACCCTGGCGACAGGCCTTACAAAGGATGGAAAGAAGGCACGCCGGAATACGCACTTGCCCGGTTCATGGTCAGATGCAGATATTTCCCCGGTATGTCCCAAGGCTCTATGCGGATGTATTACAACGCCTATGCTGCAACGTATGGCAGTATGGAAGGTGCGAGGACCCGGGCTGATGGATTGGCCAAGAGCCCAAGGACCAACTATCAGGCAATGTTCAGGTCCGGAAACCATCAAAGCTGCACCAGGGCGTGGATCAACCCGACCAACACGACTGACACCGTGGCCAACAAGAAAGTCTTTGGACAGGAAATTATTATTGGTATGCAGAATGACGTCCACTGCGCCAATGGTTCTCCAAAAGAATCATATGTGAAGATAGAGCTGGCTGAAAAAGGCGGTGTAAACGGTGGAGTTTGGCATATTGCAGCTAAAGGCTACAGGCCAACCTATGAAAGCCTTCAAATGAGGACATATCTCAAGGGCGGGTTTACCAGCAGATAATTACGGGTGTGCAGCCGCCGCCTTGAATAAGGGCGGCGTTCTTGGAATTGTGAAATAATTTTGTAAATGGAGATCTACAATGGCAAAAGTTAGAAATTGGCAACTGGGCAGGGAAATGGATTACCCCTATGAAGAAAACAGGCCAGGTCGGCAAATCACCATGTTATTCGATTTGAATAAATGTATCGCCTGTCAGTCTTGTACTATGGCGTGCAAAACGACCTGGACGGCCGGTAAAGGCCAGGAAACGATATTCTGGAATAACGTGGAATCGAAGCCTTATGGATTCTATCCCCTTGCTTGGGATGTGAAGGTTTTGGCACTGCTGGGAGAACAAGCGCAACCGTGGTCAGGCAACAAGTACAACGGCACGACGATCTTTGAAGATCTGGGCATGAATCAGCGGATCAAGGGTTATCTGCCTGATGAAATGGACTATGCGCATCCGAACCTTGGGGAAGATGAATGCCTTAAGATTCTGGATGGTGAAGGGGATTATATCAAGGGCCCTACTCACAAGAACTGGGGTTTCTTCTTCCCACGGATTTGCAATCACTGCACCTTCCCAGGTTGCTTGGCAGCGTGCCCAAGAAAGGCGATCTACAAGAGGCAAGAAGACGGGATCGTTTTAATTGATGCGTCCAGATGCCGCGGATACAGAGAATGCGTTGCTGCTTGCCCATACAAGAAGTCGTTCTACAATGACACTACCCGGACCGGCGAAAAGTGCATATCGTGCTATCCGAAAGTAGAGGCTGGGTTGATGACTCAGTGCGTTACTCAATGTATCGGAAAGATCCGTCTGAACGGCTTCAAGTCAGCCGATTTCGATAAGATCACGAGCAAGCAAGTCCGGGAAAACAACCCGATCGATTTCCTGGTGCATGTAAGAAAGATAGCACTGCCGATCTATCCGCAGTTTGGCACTGAGCCGAACAACATGTACTTGCCACCTGTCCATGTCAACCCTGATTTCCTGTCTCAAGTATTTGGTCCCGGCGTTGAGAACTCCATCAAGCAATACCGGAATGCAGGCAAGGACAAGGAACTTTTAGCCGCTTTGTTACTCTTTGGAACGACCGAACGGATATGCGACACGTTCAAGCTTGAGGGTAATGAGACGGTTGGTTATGATCCACAAGGAAAAGAGATTGTCCGAGTTCCATTGACTGAACCTGTTTATATCAGGCAGGTCAAGAATTTGAAGACCGGCGCATTTCTTACCAACAACTCATAAGGGGCGGATGATGAAAAAACTATTAATAGCCGCGTCACTTTTGATGATTCCTGTTGCGACTCCTGCCTTTGGGAGTGATGCTGCACACGGACCAGCCAAAGATTTGACGATTCCAATTATTGCTGTCGATAATCCTGGTCAATATGGGGGCCACGCGTTCCATGGTTCCTTTAAAAGGCTGCCGCCAGTTCGTCTGGATGGGGGTGAAACGTATAATGTTGGCGTCATCAAGTCCAAGGCAGTAAAGGGAGAAATCCCGATGGACCCGGTGAACAGGACATGGCATCAGGAAGATCCAGTAAGGGAAACCTCTTACAATCAGTACAATCAGAGCTGGGAGCAAGCGCCGGCAACGATATGGAATGATGCTTCGGCCACTGAAGTTCCAATGGGCCCGCAGAACCTGGTGATGCCTGGTTTAGTAGTGGCTACAGTACCGATGGTGAAGGTCAAGTCTGTTCATAACGACAAGGATATTGCTTTCTTGTTAACTTGGTATGATTCAACCAAGTCTGAAACGGAAACAATGGAAGACAAGTTTTCTGATGCAATCGCCGTTATGTTCCCGGTGAATGCTGGATCGGAACCCTCATTCATGATGGGTGACGACGAGAATCCTGTTCACATTGTCTACTGGAAGGCGGCTTGGGAGAGGGATATCGAATTTGGATATCAAGATGTAAGGGATGCTTATCCAAATTATAACTATGATATGTATCCGGAAGTTATCCCGGCAATTGGTCAAACAATTGATACACCTATCAGACGTTATAACGAAGGACAAAGGCAATATTTGGCTGCTTTCAAGCTCAGAAATATCAGCAGAGTTGACCCCGAGAGGTTAACTCCGGTGGAAGAGCTGAATGCCGTTGGCTTCGGAACATTGACCAGGCAGGCCACTAATAATGCAACCGGCAATGGCGTAAGGCGGTTTGGTTACTGGTCGGTTGTCATCAAACGTCCTTTGAACTCCGGCGATGTTCAGGATTCAGTCCTGAAGCCTGGGTCCAAGACCATGATGGCGATCGCTGCTTGGGATGGCAGAAACAGAAACGATGGTGCGGGCGGCAACAGAGGGCCACGCAAGAACTATTCAAACGGAGGCTGGATACCGCTTGAAATTGAATAGTCGTAATTGATGGACATTAGGGGGGCGGCGTTTTAACGCCGCCCCGCTTTTCATTTAAGGGGATAGAATGGTAACGACGAAATCGGAAACAGAGTTGGCCCTCGCGAGGGCAGATGTTTACAGGTTTTTATCAATGGCCTTTGTCTATCCAGACAAAGATAAGCTTGCAACATTGCACGAACTTGCATCCGATATGGATAGTTCAATAAGCCTTCTTCCGTATGACATGAAGGAAGAGTACCTGGCATTTACTAATCTTATCGAGACAGTTGACGTAACCGCGCTACAGCCGGATTTTACCGAGATGTTTTTAACCCGTATGTTTTGTCCTTTGACTGAAACAACCTATGGGAAGAACAGTTTCAACCAGCCGAATATACTTGGCGACATCAGTGGATTTTATAAAGCATTTGGTTTTGTAATGAATGACGATGCCGGGGTTGCATTTGATCATGTAACCGTCGAGCTTGAATTTATGAGCTTTCTGGAATTGAAGATAGCCTATGCCCTGGATCAGGCGATGGAAGAAAACATCGATATCTGCCTGTCTGCGGAAAGAAGATTCCTTGAGCAGCATATCGGGAAATGGACTGGCGTGTTCGGGGAAAATCTTGCAGCGAGAGCGAATGAAGCCTATTACCGAAACCTTGGCTTGCTGTTATCAAAATTCATGGGTTCGGAACTTAAGTTTTTTGGAATTGAAGTTGACAGCAGAATAAAAGAATTGCCAAAATCTGATTATGAGGGACCTGTGGACTGTCCCCAACAGACAGGCACGGAAATGGATGAACCCTTACCTCTTCATTAGTTGGTTATAATTCGTGTCATTTATATTGTGTATATTTAGTAAGGCGATCAATCGTGTGCCGTGCTATATGTGCTTCTGCAGACCTTATTTGAAAAATACATTTTGCTGGCCGATCGCTGAATTAAGGAGTTATTCATGGACAATGGCAAAGTGATGGGAAGGCGCCAATTCTTTAGCAGATTTTTTCCTGTTCTTACAGAAACGATCGTTGAAAAGACGAAAGACGAGACAAATATATCGACCAGTTCGAGCGTTATCAGGCAAACGGCTACCCTCGATAAGGCCGAAGCGGCGGAGGGAGTCGAGGAGGGTGGCGGAAGGAAGTACCCTTGGGTTGGGATGTGACCTCAGGTATGGATATCGAATGGCCGCATACTGAGAAAGCTGCCTATAATCGAGTTTAAATGGGCTGTCAACCTTGAGAAATGTGTTGGCTGAGATAATTGTCTGGCCATCAATAACCAGAGAGCGATTGAGGATGGGGCGATAAACCCCATCCTGATGAAATTATTTATATCACGAGAATGTTTAAATGACGAAAACTATTGAAATAAAGAACATGAGGGACACCCGGACAGTGGCTGCGCCGGCTAAGGACTGCGGATATTTCCATGGCTGCCAAACATGTGACGAAAATGATACCTGCAAGCTGGACCGTGCTGCCCATAAAAAATGGTTGATCAATAAACGGATGGCGGACATCAAGTACAAAGTCCTTGTCGGCAGCAACAAGGGCGGCGTGGGCAAAAGTACCACCACGGTCAACCTTGCCTGTGCCCTGGAAAAACTGGGTTACAAGGTTGGCTTGGCGGATGCTGACCTTCATGGGCCAAACATTCCAAAGATGCTTGGTATTGAAAATGTAAGACTTCGCGGGGATAAAGACGGCATCGCCCCGCACATCATGCCTGCAGGGTTAAAGGTTGCGTCTTTGGGTTTGCTGATAGAAGACCAGAACGAACCAGTTGTTTGGAGAGATGCGGTAAAGTATGAATTTATCATCGAACTCCTTGGGAATATTACGTGGGGCAAGCTCGATTTCCTGATAATAGATCTACCTCCCGGCACGGGAAATGAACATATTACGATCATGGATTTTATTCCCAATCTGGATGGGGTTGTTGTTGTAAGCACCCCACAGGATGTTGCGCTTCTTGACGCAAGGAAAATGATCACTTTTGTAAAAGAAAGGAATACGCCCATTATCGGAATTGTTGAGAACATGAGCGGCTTGATCTGTCCACACTGTAGCGGAGAGATTGATGTATTCAAGAAGGGGGGAGGAGAAAGGGTCGCGAATGAATTGGGCGTGCCATTTATCGGCGCTATCCCGCTCGACAGCGAAATAACAATTTGTGCGGATAAAGGAATCCCCGTGGTGCTGGCTTATCCAGATTCTCCTTCAACAAAGGCATTTATGGCGGTTGCCGAAAGATGTGCGAAATTTCTGGGCGCTCATCCGGAACAGGATGGGCTCGCTGCTGC
>NZ_CAKMHQ010000092.1 GCF_927312905.1 Candidatus Nitrotoga sp. 1052 | reverse complement strand
CAAGTTCGAGACGATAGATTAACTTTTACCCACGCAAATGTCAGATGAACCAAAATTGTTTTTAGTTTTTTTATATAGCCAGAGTAGGATGTACGAATCTACATTAATTAACTTCAGGAGCATGATCATGAAAACCGTTACTTCCCTGCCGCCGGCAGACGCAGTGGCTGAGCTAGGCGACCCAGGTGCGCAAACCCAGGCCCGATATGTAATTTCGACGGACGGCAATGAAGTCACTGACAACACTACCGGCCTGATCTGGCGGCGTTGCGCAGAAGGCATGAAGATCATAACCGATGGCTGTAGTGGGAACGCAACCGCTTTCAGCTCGGATCAGGCACAGAGCTGGGCTAAAAACGAAGCCTTAACCAGTGGCAAACCCTGGCGCCTCCCCAGTCTAAAGGAGCTGTCGAGCATTGTGGATCCCAGCCGCTGCAACCCGGCGATTGATACGGACGCCTTTCCGGGAACGCCAGGATCTCCTTTCTGGTCGGCTCCGCCCGTGGCTGGCGAGCCTTCTTATGCCTGGGGAGTCAATTTCGATTATGGCTACGTGGACTACGGCTCGGAGCATAACAGTGCTGGCTATCGGGTGCGATTAGTGCGTTCCGGTGAATAATTTAGCGCTTAGCGATTTGGGCATTCAGGGTCAGTCAACACCACCATCGAATACCCACCCCGCTGTACTTTACGTCCGATCCACCACTACTGCTTGTGATCTTGAAAAACGTCGTTGAATTCTATTTGGTTAAGATGCTTAAACCGTAATAATTTTCTCCATTACAGGCACCATGTCTTGGTGCCAATCTGGGAGAATCAGACCGAACGTTTTCCGCAGTTTTCCACTATTAAGTTTGGAATTGGACGGACGTGGCGCAGGCAATGGATAATCGATGCTGGGAATTGCTTCAATTGCACTCGATTTTAACCGTAATGCGATTCCTGTCTTTTCAGCATAAGCAATGACATATTTGGCATACTCGTACCAAGTAGTTTCACCGGCAGCAACCAAATGATAGATGCCATAGGGAAAGCTTTCTCGATTCACTTCGTTCCAATATCGGACAATAACCTGGGCGGTAACATCTGCAATTAAATGCGCCGATGTCGGAGCACCATGCTGATCAGCTATTACACGAAGCGATTCACGTTCTTTAGCAAGCCTAAGAATCGTCTTGGCGAAATTCCCACCATGCGCGCCGAATACCCAACTGGTACGGAATATCAAATTGCGGCAACCAGCCGCTGCAATTCCGTTCTCGCCCGCAAGTTTGCTTGTACCATAAACCGATTGCGGGTTTGGGATATCGTCTTCTACATACCACCCGGATTGCATACCATCGAACACATAATCGGTCGAATAATGCACGATCAGTGCGCCTATAGAGGCTGCCTCTTCTGCGAGCACACTGGGTACAGTGGCATTAATTAGGTAAGCGATCTGTGGTTCGCTTTCGGCTTTATCTACTGCGGTGTAAGCCGAAGCATTCACAATAATATCGGGCCGTAACTGACGCACAATTTCTCTTACTTGCGATAAATTAGCCAAATCGCAATCTTGTCGACCAAAGGCATGCACCAAGCCAAACGGCGACAATGCTCTTTGCAGTTCGAAGCCTACTTGGCCATTCTTGCCGAATAGCAAAATAACCGGTTTCTGCAATATCATCATTAGCCCTAGCTATTCAGTGATACGTTAGCAAAACAATCAATAATAAGTTTTCTCTAAGCAGTGGATGATCCTGCTACTGGCCACAGAATTTATGAAACATCACGTTACCGCCGCCAAAAATGCGGGGTAAAAATAATCAACACGGTAACTATTTCCAAGCGCCCGATCAGCATAGCTGCGGTACATACCCAAGTCTGAAAATCACTCAATATCCCGTAGTTGCTTGCCGGACCCAACATCCCCAAACCAGGACCAGCATTGTTGATACAAGCAATTATCCCAGAAAAAGCAGATACGAAATCCAACCCACTGATCACCAGCGCAAAGGTTAATACGACTACGCTCATGAAGTAAAGAAAGATAAAGCCCAACACCGAGAACGCTATGTTGTCTGGCACCACGCGGCCGCCAATTTTTAACGGATTTACCGCAGCCGGATGCAACAATTTAAGGAATTCACGTCCAGTTTGCTTAATTAAAATAAGCGTGCGAATCATTTTAATACCACCGCCGGTAGAGCCTGAGCTGGCGGAAATACAGCTTAAGAACAGCATCCACAGTGGCGCAAACATGGGCCAATGATTAAAATCCACACTGGCAAATCCGCAATCGGTTGCAATCGAGACCAGGTTAAAACTAGCGTGTCTCAGTGCTGTCCAGAAACTCGGGTAAGTCCCCTGCCACCATAGAAATGTACCAATGACCAGGCAACTCACCAGTATAAGTATCATGGTGGAAAGGGCCTCGGTGTCACGCAAATAAAGTTTCAAACTCTTTTCGCGCCATGCTAGAAAGTGTGTCGCGAAATTCATTGCTGCCAGCAGCATAAATACGATCAGCACAGATTCGATAACAGCAGAATTGAAGTATCCTACGCTAGCGTCATGCGTGGAAAAACCACCCAACCCCATCGTGGAAAACGCATGACATATAGCATCCAACCAAGACATCCCAGCCACGTTTAGCGATATGATGCAGACCACGGTAATACAGAGATATACCAGCCATAAATTGCGTGCAGTTTCGGTAATACGCGGGGTAAGGGTGGAATCCTTCATCGGGCCGGGCGTTTCCGCCTTATACAACTGGCGACCACCGATTCCAAGCAGCGGCAAAATAGCCACCGCAAGCACGATAATTCCCATGCCGCCTAACCAGATCAATTCGTGCCGCCACAGGTTGATGGCGGGTGGCAAAGCGTCCAACCCAGTCAACACGGTCGCACCCGTAGTTGTCATGCCAGACATCGTTTCAAAGTAGGCATCAGTGAACGACAGACCATTGATCAGCAACAGCAACGGCAGCGTGGCAAAAGTAGGCATCGCCGTCCACATCATCACTACCAGCAAATAGCCGTGGCGGATAGACAGTTCACCTTTGTTGTGACGTGTAAGCATCCACATCAGGCAGCCCACCGCAAATGTGATCACCATCGCCAAGGCAAAGTCTATCAATGTGCCATCTTGATAAATCAGCGATGTACAAATAGGTAAGACATACGTTACGCTGAACATGACCAACATCATGCCCAGCGCGTGAATAACTGTCAGTGATCGTTTCATTAAAAGAACTTTATGTCGACCTGAAATAACTTCTCGACCTTGCTAATCATTTTTTTGTTGATTACGAATACAATGACATGATCGTCCGCCTCAATTACCGTGTCGTGATGACCCATGATTACCTGCTCGCCACGCACAATTGCGCCTATAGTCGCGCCCTTCGGCAATTCGATTTCATCAATGCGCCGTCCTACAACTTTAGACGAATGTCGCTCGCCGTGTACCACCATCTCTAGCGCCTCTGCTGCTCCGCGCCTAAGCGCATGCACCACTGCCACGTCGCCTTGGCGCACGTAGGCGAGCAACGAACCGATCGTAACGTGGGCCGGTGATAGTGCAATATCTATCTTCCCGCCCTGCACCAACTCAACATATGAACTGCGGTTAATCAATGAGAGCACTTTGCGTGCCCTCCCTTTTTTGGCTAGCAACGCGGACATAATATTGTTTTCATCATCATTAGTCAGAGAACAAAATACGTCCACATCACCTACATGTTCGGCTGCCAGCAGGCTCTCATCGGTTCCATCGCCACAGAGTACCAGCGTATGGGTCAACTCAGCGGCCAAGCGCTCACACGCTTTCTTGTTATGCTCTATAAGCTTAACCTGATAATCGCGCTCCAACGCTCGCGCCAGCCTACGTCCTATATTGCCACCACCTACAATCATCACACGTTTGGCTGGCTTATCCATATGACGCCACTCTTTCAACACAGTGCGGATATTTTCGGTTGCGGCAATAAAGAAAACCTCGTCGCCTGCCTTGATCACCGTACTTCCTTCTGGAATAATTGATCCATCTTGGCGGAAAATTGCCGCAACCCGGGTGTCAACATGGGGCATATGTGTGCGCAAGTAACGCAATTCCCGTCCGACCAGAGGGCCGTCCTCAAACGCCTTGACCGCCACCAGGGACACCCGGCCATTAGCGAATTCCAGCACTTGCAGGGCTTCCGGAAACTCAATCAATTTATAGATGTAATCAGTGAGTATCTGTTCCGGGCAAATGGAAAAATCGACACAAAAATTATCAGCACTAAATATTTCGGGATGTTCCAGATAATTTGCGGCGCGAATGCGCGCAATCTTGGTCGGGGTGTTATACAGACTCGCGGCAAGCTTGCAGGCCACCATGTTAACCTCATCGCTTTGCGTAACGGCTAACAACATATCAACATCTGCAATTCCAGCCTGCTCCAGTACAGAAGGATGGGAAGCATTTCCCACTAGAGTACGTAGATCAAAACGGTCTTGTAGCAGACGCAATTTTTCCGCGTCAGTATCAACTATGGTGATATCGTTGTCTTCTCCAACCAAACTCTCCGCCACTGTCGAACCGACCTGCCCTGCCCCAAGTATCAATATCTGCACTTCAATTGCCCTTTATAATGTTCAAACTTCTTTGTAACCGCCTCGCATGATAACGTTTACTTAATTTTCCGCGAAAATATTAATTCGTCTTTAATTATTGAAAGAATAATTTGCCTTTTAATAAAGTACCGCATGTTTTATGGGTGCGTGCTGCACACAGGCATTAAGCAGACGCAATGGTAATTCTTGAAGCACTTGGCGGCGATTGAAGCGATAACAGAACTCATTCAGATACTCCTGAAAATATTTACCTGACACCCCATGATACGTTCCCAGCAGGAAGGTCTTGAGATTACCGATGGTGATATGCACCCAAGGCAACCACTCGCCCGCCTTGTCCGCAGGTGTTACCCGTGCCGCATGGTGCTGGGTTTCTCCCAGCGACGACAGGCTGGCCAGTGCATCGCTCCTGACCATCTGCGCGGGATTGAAATGGCGCTCGGCAAAGGCTCTTACCGTCTGTTTGGTCACCGATGCAACCGCCTCCATCGCCACATAGCCCGCTTTCTCACCCCGGTTTTCCATTGCTACCAGAATCGGCGTCTTGCCTTCCGCACCACGCCCACGATTTCCACTGCGTCGGCCACCTACCAGAGCATCGTCAATCTCGATCAGATCGTGCAGACGATAGAGGCTTTCGCGGTGCCCCATGGCAATGCGTATCTTGCGCAGCATCCGGTGTGCCGTAATCCACGACATCTCAATCTGCTGTGCAAGACGCAAGGCCGAGATGCCACCCTTGTCGGAAGCCATCAGGTAAATAGCCCAGAACCATTTCACCAACGGCAGTTTGCTGGCCTCGAAAATCGTACCAGCCATCGCCGATACCTGACGCGTGCAAGCCGTGCATTGGTAAATATGCCGTCCACCAATAAAGTAACCCTGATCGTGCCCACAGTGCGGACAGATGAACCCATCCGGCCAGCGATAGCGGATCAACTGATCCAAGCATGCCTGCAATTAAACACTAGATTCAATCCTGCTTTGCAGATTAACGATTAGCGAATACATGAAAAAAATTACACCGATAGAGCTGGCTCGACAAGCCCTTATACAACTTTCCAATGACAAGAGTCCGCCAACGCCGGACAATTATCGACGTGCTTATAACAAGATTGCAGGAATTGAGTTTGTAGATCATTCCGCAATTCTTAATAAATCTCTGGAAAAAGTTTTATATGAGATGGGCAAGGAACATCCCAAGCTGGCATTAGTTGCCGAGTCCATTCATAAATTGGTTGAGAAATCGGATCAGACCGAGTTAGAGGAGTTGCTTCGCAGCCTTCTTTCAACGGGAACTGGTGAAGCCGTTGGAGTGAATTGGACCACGCTTTTACGCTCCCTTCTAAAGCAATTAGAAATAAATCATGGAAATCTTAGCCTTAGTAAAAAAATTGAAAAACTGAATCACATATTAATCAAGTTTGCCAATGATCCCAATCAGTTGGGCCAGAAGATGCATATCTTAATCACATCTTGGGGGAAAGGTCCGATAACCCATCAATCTGCTGAAATAAGTCACTTCAATGCGAAGGAAGCAATACAAGAACAATCTACAATTCAGACGGTTGTTCTGTCATCCAATCCAATACCTCATACTGATGATAGCCAGTGGGAACTGGCAATTATTTGGCGCGACATGCTGATCAGAACTATTAATCTAGCCGTTGCTCCACAGCTTGCTGATACTTCAGGTGCGACGCAGAGAATAGAAGCACTGCTAAAACGCATGCGCGAATCTCTGACCATAGCAGAAGTGAATGTGCTGAGCGAAACACTAAAATCTACCCTGCTCCGCGCGGAGTTGAAAAATGATTCGCAGCGTCGCATGCAGGCATTGCTTGTTCAAATGCTGCGCCTGCTGGTTTCCAGCATGGGCGAGATGACTATCGAAGACGAATGGTTACACAGACAGATCACAATCGTTCAAGAGATCATTTCAAAGCCGATTAATATTGATTTACTTTACAACGCAGAAAACAGTCTCAAAGAGCTAATTTACAAGCAATCACATATCAAACCGGGACTCATTGAGGCTAAAGAAGCCATTAAAAGAATGGCGGCCACTTTTGTAAGTAATTTAGCAGATATAACAGAGAGCACGGGTAACTATCAGTTTAAAATCAATAATTATCAGGAGCAAATCACATCGGCACATGATATGACTAATTTAAACGCCATACTTGAAAATTTGGTGGTCGACATAAGGAAGATGAGTGTGGATGCGCAACGCAATCTTACAGCCTTCCAAGAAACTCAGAAAAAAGTGGAAGAAGCAGAGAAGCAAATTAACGACCTCACTACAAAGCTTGATTACATAAGTGAAGCTGCGCACCAAGATTTTTTAACAGGTGCGTTGAATAGACGTGGCATGGATGCAGCACTGGCTCAGGAATTCGAAAGGGCCGATAGACATGAAACACCTTTAACCCTTGCAATGATGGATATTGACCATTTCAAAAAAATCAATGATAGCTTGGGACATTCAACCGGTGATGTGGCGCTTGCACACTTGGTTAAAGTTGTGAAGAGCATAATACGCAGTACTGATGTACTGGCCCGCTATGGAGGTGAAGAATTCATTATTATTCTTCCTGGCACAAAGGAAAACGATGCAATAGACGTAATTAAAGGAGTGCAGCGCGATCTAACCAAGAATTTCTTTTTACACAATAACGAGCGCGTATTAATTACGTTCAGCGCTGGTGTGGCAGAGCGATTTTCGAATGAGACGGTTGATGAGGTATTGCCACGAGCTGATGCTGCACTTTATAAGGCCAAACAGACTGGGCGCAATCAAGTGATTGGCGCGTCAGAGCCTAAACAGTAGTCTTATTTTATAACGCATAATGTAGCGCAAATTTCCTTATAGAGCGGCTTAGGCGTATCAATGAGTAATTAAAATACAGTTGCCAAGTGGTTGGTTATCAGTGCAATGGATGATTTAATTTGTGCTTCACTTATCCTTGTATCCTTGCCAATCATTACATATGCCAGATAAACAGAGTGGAATGATGCAGGTCATCTACCTGCACGGTTTCATGGTGTGCTTGATCACGTACGGTAAAGGTGCTGCTGATAAGCATTGTGCCAGGACGCATTTCGGCGCGTGCCTTGTGCCAGAGCTTTTCCATCGGCACTGGTGAGAGGTAGGCAAACACCACATCGTACTGCGATAAATCGCAGTCCCATAAACTTCCCCACTTCACTCGGCAATTTCGGTGGTTGCCTAACCTGATACGCAACCAACTCCAAAAAAACGGTAAGGGTGCTGCCTCCACGCCGACGTATCGTCCGTCCGGGCGAACGCTGGCAAGATGCGTCAATATCCCGCCCAAACCGGAACCCAAATCAATGAAGGTGAAACCCGAATCAGCTTTTGCAACAGGCAGCAAGTGCTCCAAGGCATACCACACTTTATTACTGGAAAGATACAGCGGCACTTGCGTGCGAAAAGTGCTCCAATACACAAGCAGCAATACCAGAAATGCGCCGAGGAAAAAAGTAGGTGGCAATTCGACTGCGAGCATCAGCACCAAGGCTGGCGCGAACAGTAATTGGATAACCAACCACCATTTGGCAAGTCCGGCAAAGAAACTTAACGTGGCGGCGAGTAGACCGCAAAGCAAGGCAAACAACAACGGTGAGTCGTGCCGTCCCATAATGTTAACCGTCAGCAACATAAGCACTACTGCTGCTGATTGCAGCAGTAGTGCAGCGACGGAGGGCGGGAGTTTCTTGAGCAAGAACCGCATAGTTAACATACATTGCTATAAATCAGATTGTTATAGTAAGCTAACAACGACTTTTGAGGGCTGGCTGACCATGCTTATAGCCAATATTATTTGCATATAAATCCAGGCACAGCTGTCGTGTAACAACCGGCCTATTCCACACAAGGCGGCCACCATTCGTGCATCAAACTCGCTCTATAAACGCCTCAAACTCTTCCAGCGGCAACGGGCGGCTAAACAGATATCCCTGATAGGCATGGCAGCCGTGCAAATTGAGAAACTCTAGTTGCGCTTCGACTTCCACACCCTCGGCAATGACATCCAAACCAAATGTGCGCCCCATGAGAATGATGGCTTGCACTAGGGCTGCATTGCTGGAATTGTCGCCCAAGTCGCGTATGAAGGATTGATCGATTTTCAATTGATCCAGCGGTAGTTGTTTTAGATAGGCGAGTGAGGAATAAGCGGTGCCGAAGTCATCCATCGAAAAGCTGATGCCGAGCGCCTTGAGAGCATTCATCTTAGCGACGGTGTCACTGACATTGTCGACTAGCAGGCTCTCGGTCAGTTCGATTTTCAGAAGTGCCGGATTGATACCAGTTGCGGAGATGGCCTGCTGCACCTGTTCGACGAAATCCGGTTGCCTCAACTCGAGCGCACTGGCATTGAGGGCGAGTTGCAGGCTGCTGGTGGCCGGATTGCCGGACCAATCCCTGATCTGAGCGCACGCCGTTTGCAGCACCCACAATCCAATTGGTACGATCAGACCAGTTTTTTCGGCCAGCGGAATGAATTGTTCGGGAAGAATCAGGCCGCGTTCGGGATGCACCCAGCGGAGCAATGCCTCGGCACCGATGGCACGGCGCTCA
The DNA here is from genome assembly GCF_927312905.1 of Candidatus Nitrotoga sp. 1052. Classification (GTDB taxonomy): domain Bacteria; phylum Pseudomonadota; class Gammaproteobacteria; order Burkholderiales; family Gallionellaceae; genus Nitrotoga. The sequence continues at coordinate 9,629 of NZ_CAKMHQ010000092.1, read as the reverse complement.
TTGTCTACCTGTATCTGGTAGTAGAGGCGTAGTTGCCGGCGTCCCAGTGCATGGCGTAGATCGCTTTCAAGCGCGCTACGTTCGACCAACGTGGCCTGCATTTCGGGGTCGAAGAAACGCATGCTGTTGCGCCCCTCCTTTTTGGCATGGTACATCGCAAAGTCGGAGTATTTTAGCAACTCATCGACCGAAGCTTCATGGCCATAAAACAGGCTGACCCCGATACTGGCGGTGCACCATAACTCGAGGCCTTTAAGCCTATAAGGCAACGCAACAGCATCGCGTACCTTCTCGCCTACCAAGCCTGCCTGAATGGCAGCTTCCTGAATATCCTCGCTCAAATTTTCCAGCATCAATACGAACTCGTCACCGCCCAACCGGGCCACTGTATCGCCTTCACGCACGTTGGCATTTAGACGGTGTGTGATTTCAACCAGCAGCAAGTCGCCGATATAGTGACCGCGCGTATCGTTGAGGTTCTTGAAATTATCCAGGTCCAGGAATAGAAGGGCACCATAATGCTTGCTGCGACTGCTGGCAGCGAGCGCCTGTCTCAGGCGATCAAGCAGCATGCGGCGGTTAGGCAACTGGGTGAGTAAATCATAATAGGCCAACCGGTGTATCTCGGCCGACGACTCTGGATTGCTGGTGATATCGGAAAAGGTTCCGACGTAATGAGTGATATTTCCATTGGGCGCAGTGACGGCAGTAATGGTCAGCCAATCGGCATATATTTTGCCGTTTTTGCGTTTATTCCATATCTCGCCCTGCCAGTACTTCTGTTCATTCAGGGTAGTCCACATGCATTGGTAAAAATCCTTGTCATGCCGTCCGGAACTCAGCAGCGCTGGTGTTCTTCCCACCGCTTCTTCCGCACTGTAACCCGTGAGACGGGTGAAGGCATTGTTTACCCGCTTGATGACGCCGTTAGCGTCGGTCACCATGATCCCCTCCTGTGACTCGAAGGCGATGGCGGCGATGCGCAGCGCTTCTTCGGCTTTCTTGCGCTCGCTGATGTCGGTAAATGCGATGCGCGCTGAGCGCCCGCCGTTGCCACCCTTTATGTGCAGGCAGTCCAGATGGGCATGAAAAATCGAACCATCATTGCGCTTAAGTACCAATTCACAATTCTGCCGCTCATCATGATGTAACACGCTCACGAAAAAGCGGTTCCAGCGGTCGCTATCTTCTTCTGCGACAAAATGTACAAAACGGCGCAGTAGCAATTTCTTGCGCTCGACTCCCAACAGCGCGGCGCCGATGAGATTTACTTCGGAGATCATGGCATCGCGGGTGAGGGTTATATAACCGACGGGAGCGAAGTCATAAAGATCTACGTAACGATCACGAGACTCTTCCAGTTCAACCTGCGCCTGCCGCAACTCCTCGTTTTGCATCTCCAGTTCAACCTGATACACCTGGAGCTCGTGCAAAAATTCCTCGGCAGGGCGCGGCATCCCGTCCTTCCCTGATGCGCGGACAAGTTGCGTTTCAGCTTTCATGCGTAGTTGGTCTGGCCTGTTTGGCTTCATGCTCATGTGTTCTTCTGATAGCCCGGTAAATCCGGTTTTACGTAGGGGCGAATGAATTCGCCCAGTTTACGCCCATTTCATGCGGATACCCACAGGACAGAAGATCCTCTGCGAGGTGAACCCGCACTGATTCAATTCCATTAATTACTACTATAAACCCAAATAATCCATTAGACGATCTTCAACGGAACGGGCAGCACGGTCGAATGCCCGGTGTTAGCCCATAATCCCTCGAACCAAGCTTTTCGTCGCCGTGAGACGGCAAGCAACAATTTGTTTTGATTCGGATCACGATGCCAGATGCACCCACTACCAATACCTGTTGGTGTAGCGTCGTTAGCACAAGCTGTATCTTGGGGCGCATCACCGCCTGCCTATGAGGTCAGTTGTCAATAATGGATACATGCACCATTACTATTCAGGTCTTCCGTAGCGTCGTATTCCACTATGCTACATTCGGATAATAGCGTGTTTCATCGGCGCGATTAATCAGGAAGTAATTTAAAAGCATCTTAAAAAACTCAGATTTCGTCATTTCGACCTTGGCTGGAGGACGTTCCGATGATTATTTTTAAACATTGGCGAGGAAAATATATGACGTGCCGACCAGTTACAAATCCTCTTCGCAGTCACTTTGGCGTTGGGCCACAAACATCGGAAAAATTGTTGTCTGTAGCTGGCTGACCGACTATGCAGTTAGTCAGCTTTGAGGGAAGGTAGCCTTAGGTGGTGCAAATTCCCTCAGCATTGTCGAGAAAGACTGTACAGCATTGTCTTCTCCGGGGAGGAGGTCGCGATGCCAACAATGTGCTTTGGATCATCGCAATGGTGCGTATGCAAAGTAAACCAGGCACGTGGGCTTACGTTGTTCGGCGCAAATCTGGATTGCTTGGCTGCCTTTACCCGCTGTCTTCACGCAGCGATATTATGAAAATCTGCTTGTCTTTGCTGATTCAGATGCAGGCAGCCTTCAACTAGCATGAAGCGGCCATTCAAAGCAAAGGGCTGGGGCACTCCGCAACTTTAGGGCAAGTCAAATCGGCGCACACATGACCACACCTTCATTGATCCAGCCACGCATGACGACGTCCTGAATGGCTGCCGCAGCACTGGAAATGCGGTGATTGCTGTCGACACCACGGGCAAACCCATTGTTATAGGCCCGGTAGACCGGCACTGTCCCGGTCGGACAGGCACCATTGGTCGGTGGAGACGAAATAAAATCCAGACTTTCAAAATTCCAGCGCTTCTGCGTGGCTGGCGTGATGGCCTGAATCTGCTTAAGGCCATCACATTCAGGGCCCGCTAATGTATAGAAATGCGAATTGGGGCCGGGAACCTGGCTGCCGTAGAACCGGCAAACGGGCGTACTGCCGCCCGACTTGAAACTATTTCCGGTGCGAATCCAGCCTGGCCCCGCGCTCCCTCCGTCGATGCCCGTAGCCTCACTGGCGTCGGCGGTAATGAAATAGTGATCGAGGTTGGTGTTATAGAACTCAACGACGGGCATACTGACGAGCGCTCCACTCAGATCATAGCGAGCCAGAACCGCACTCGTCGCATCCTGTCCCGCAACGAGCAATCGAGAATGGGCATCGACCGCCTGTGCATCGACGCTCAACATACCGGGCAGCAGATACGCCCCGCCGAGGCCAAAACTCGCATCAAGACTGTTATTCGGAAGCAGGCGATATAGCGCTGCCGATCCGCTACGGCCCCCCGCTATCACCACAGTGGCGTCGGGCAGTGCAGCGATCTTCGAAGTAAGATAACCCTGATCCGCCAACAAATTGTTCGCCCCGATCAGCAAGCCCTTGCTGGAAATCCGAATCACGAGCAGCGCGTTTAACCAGCCGGTTGGTGTGTATTTGGTAATATCAATGCCGGCCAGCAGGGAGCCATCGCTCAGAGAGAGCAAGGAAAATGGCGCTCCACCAAAGGAGAATGGTTCGGCAAAAGTATAGGTAAACTGGCCGCCCGCCCCGAACGAAGTTACCGGCAACCCATGCGAATCGACTTTATAGAGACGCAGGTTCTGATTCGTCAGCACGGCAAAGACAACTGAGCCATCGCCAAGTAAAACCATATCCGCATGGAATGAATTCTCCCCGACAGGTAATGGGAATTCGGTTTTACCGCCTATGCCGAAACTCAGGTCAGGTGTGCCATCCGGCATGGTCTGCTGCAAAATGGCATTTCCGATGCCCGTTGTCGTTCCGTAAAGCAAGCGCCCATCTGGACGAACGCCCAACGCAATATCCGTATTGGACCACGATGGTGCTGCGAGAATGGGTGTGAATCCGGCGTTGAGCATTCCGGCAGAGTCAAGTCGAAACGCCGTGACGGTGCCGACCTGGCCAAAAGATCCGGCTGCGGTTCCAGTTACGACCGTTATCGCGCCGCTTGCTTGTTCAGCTGCACGCACCTTGCCCCTGAAGCGGCTGTACTGGTTCGGCGCCACGCGCCCGTTCGTCCCGAATGCAATGTCAGGGGAACCATTTGCCGTCAGGCGTTCAAGTAAATAATCAAGGGTTCCGTCTGCACCTGAACTACCTGCGAGCACAACTTTGCCTGAAGTTTCAACCAGTATCGCGTCAACCTTGTCGTAGCTGTATTCGGCGGTGTTCATGACAGCAAAGCCATCGCCTCGGCCATAGCTGGTTTGAAGACGACCGCTGCCATCGAGGCTTGCTACAGCAGCATCCACGCCGTAAGGATCGCAACTGAGGAGGGAGCATATCCAGGTCCGACCGGCCACTGCCGGTATCAACAAACCGCCTGCGCCATTGGGCAGGACACCTATGGCGGAGAACGCCCTGTAGCCGGTAAGTGAAATCGTCGCGCTGCCAGCAACGCCAAAAGCACTATCCACGACTCCGCTGGCATCGAAGCGACTCACGTGCGCAGTGGCACCGTCGATGGCGTTGACCAATACGATACTGCCATCACTCAGCGCTGCCAATCGAAAATCGTAGGAGTCGCCTCTGTCGATCTCAAGTCGACCGGCATTACCGAGAGATGCATCGGCCAAGCCGCCGGCAGTGACTCGCCACAATACGATCTTGCCGCTCGAGTAATGAAAACCGGAGGGATCGGAGAGCAGAGCATCGCCCATCAGAAGCAACCCGCCATTAGCGGTGCGCACCATCGTGACAGGTCGATCGAAGGGGCTGCCAACGTCGTACCCCGAGACCAAACCGCCATTTCCAAAGCCAAAATTGAGCGTACCGGTGGCCGTCACGCGAACCAGCAGATAGGTGCCGTCGCTAATAGTCGCTTTTGCCATTACTGTAAACCCGCCATTCGGCTCGGCGACAACTGAAACGCCTGATGCCATCCCAAAATTCGGGGGCAGACCGCTGAGTATCTTTTCGCCATTCGGTGCATAGGTCGAATCACGCACGCCGGCTAGGTTAAGGCGTGTGAATCGCAATGCAAATTGCGACCCTTGCGTGGCGTCCGAGACAATCAGCAGGCCGCCGTCCGGCTGTTGCACGAAGCTCGCCGGGGCGCCGTAACCCGACGCCATACTGAAGAAACCTTGCGTGCCAAAGCTGGTGTCGAGAACGCCGGCTGCCGTGAGCCGGGTCAGTACATGGTCGTTCGCGCCAGATCTATTTATCAGTATGGAACCATCGGCACCCTGCTCGAGTTGTTGGATCGTGTAACCGTATCCATTGGGCAGATCGAACAAGGCAACGCCATTTTGGCCGAACGTGGCATCAGGGACACCGTTCGGAAGTAGTCGGAGAACAAAAGCGTGCGAATGCCGTCCCACCGTCCAACCGGCAAGCAGCAACTTGCCGTCGCGCTGCAGGGCGGACGCGGATGGCGTATCCTCCGCGCCGGAGGGCACCCCGATGCGCACGATGCCGCTGCTTCCGAACGAACTGTCGAGCACCGGCGCAGCGTGCGCTTCAATCATCGTGGCATACAACGCGATGAGCGCGAAAAGTATCGCGAATATTTTTTCAGTTGTCACCGTCCTTAATACCTTCAGTAAGCTCGACATCATTCTTCCCTTATCAATAAGCACACAGTCATAACCAGAAATGCCCTTTCATCAGTGCGCCGTAGAACGTCGATGGATGCCAGCCATGGGAGTGTATCAAGGATGCGTTCCCATGGTGCGGAATGTCAAAGCGCTAAGTTTTAGATCACCGCATGAAGTATTATTCGAAAATGCGCTGCACCAAGCTAACATTAGCTGCTGCACTTCGAAATGGAATTCGTCCCCCCTTCTATAAGCATTGAACAGAATATGAAAATTTCCTTTAGCACGAAGCGGCTATCAATAATATTGCTGCTATTGACCCTCGTTCTGTTGTTGTGTGGCGGTAGTTATGTATTGGTAAAAGCATACCGCCCACAATGGCTTCACACCCCAGCAATCGCTACGAATCCTGCAACAACGCCGATCATCGGATTCGTAGACAAGCTGAATGAGGAATCCACTGACGGTGGGAAAATTTCCGTGCTCGGATGGGCTGTGAGTAAAGCTGGTATTGCACGTGTAGAGTTGGTCCTGAACGGTGAGCTTAGAATACCTCTTACCATAGCTCTTCCGCGCGCGGACGTAGCGCAAGCCTTTCCAGGCTATCCAGACTCGGGTAAAGCAGGATTCGAAGGTAAGGTCGACACTTCAAACCGGCCCATCAAATTGCAAACATTGGAATTGATTGTCACCGACAATCAAGGTGGAGAAAGTGTCCTCACTCGGCGCACTCTACCGGCATTAAACGCCAAGCAGACATGGTCCGATCTTCTCAAGTTACGCGGACTTAAGCGTGATGACGTGTTCTATTTCATCATGGCCACCAGCAATCTTGCTAGCGGAGGCGCATCGGATGTTGACACCATATTTCGACCCTACGAAAGTGATACCGTTAAGGTCGGCATTCGGATTCCCATCCTCTATTTGCGTACGACCAAAGGCAGGGCCAGCGATTACACTTTCGATGCCGACTTTCCATCCAGTCGCAAATGCGGCACGCGGACGATCGCCGAAGACAATCTGCAAGGCGTTATCGATTACGCGGTCAAACACCAGCTACCTGTGTTATTCACGCTGAATGGCGGAATTTGGGCCGACGCCGCGTGCGACGCTCCGGAATGGGACATCAATGACGCGCTCGAACAAGATGTCGCCAACTTGCAGTGGAATGAAAAGAATCAGGTGATGGCGGATGATTACCTGAAGAATCTTTCCGGTTCCATGGATTCACCCGAACTCGGCCGCTCCCTAACCTTCAACATCTACGCTGCAAAAAATCGACATTACAAAAAACGTAATTTGCAGTATGCCGCGTCCATCATCCGTAAATTTGCAACACAATACCCGGCACTTTTCATCGGCGTAACCACTGACCCAGATGTGTACTTGAATCCTTTTTTTTCGGGTCAGCAATGGTATGACTATAACCCCGGTACCTTGCGCCAGTTTCGCGAATGGTTGCAGGGAAGCGGGCCATATTCCGGACGGACAAAGGCGGGCGAACCTGACCTTTCCCGTTATAAAAAAGAAAGGCCGTTGACATTAGACGACGTGAATACGCTGAGCGGACGTCAGTTCAAGCATTGGGAAGATGTTGATCCACCTCGAATATTTCCAACGCATATTAATCCGTTCTGGAAAGATGCATGGGTAACAGAGTGGGAGCACTTTCGCCGCCATCTGGTTAAACTGCATTACGACGAACTTTCGCAATGGATTGGAGAAGCCGGAATAGGTAAGGAATTCATTTATTCCGCCCAAGGTTTCATGGCTCCGGATACGCTCGGCATGCCATTTCCGATCCACTTAAACAGTCCCGCCAGAAACAGCGATATGGGCGGTATGTCAGTCGATGGAGCGATGCCATCCAATGGTCACCTCGGTGCAATTCTCTACGGGCCAAGTGCCGTCAATCAGGTCAGGATGGAGGAATCTCGCTCGTTGTTTTCAGTATTCCGCAAACTCGACCCTGACTGGGCGGTGGTCGAACACAATACTGCCGATTTACGAAATCCGAAACGTCTGGCGAATTTTGCTGAGGCTTACCGGTCATTGAGGGATATCCATAATTACGGTGCACGTTTCATTTCACCGATGGCATGGAACGGTAGCCGAGGCATATTTGCTGGCCAAGCAGGCTTCGTTTCTTATACAGCGCTACGCGATTCGCCTTTAGAAGATGCGATTAAAACGTTTATGATCTCGCACGCTAACCTGCCACGCCGATCACGCCTGTGGACATTTGGCGCCGGGGAGCACGCTGATGGAGATAGCTGGCTTCCTTCCGGAAGCACACAGGGTCAGCTCGCCCCGGGGAAATTTACCTTAAGCACCGTTCGTGGCTCACAAGGTTCACTCGAGTCACCGGATGACATAGCTTTTCAACCAGCCAGTTATCAAGCCATTGTCATAAAAATTACCGAACCTGAAACGGTTACGGAGGTCGGGGTGGAAGGACAAACGTCGAATGGAGAATGGATCACCTTGGTCGCCACCACTGATTTGTCCAGGCTGCAACGTGTCAGCGCCGGCTTGATGCTACCGCTGGCGGGCCAGCATGCCGAGGCAGAATTTAAACGTATCCGGCTTACCTGGAAGGCAGCCGGGGGCAAGCCGATGATCCTGGAGCGGATTGCGTTCTATGCCAAGTGAACGCATAAGCAAAGGGATCTAGTCTTGATGCCCCGCTTTTGCCTAACTTTGCATTCGAATGGGACGCGCCAAAAACGGCGCGTCACTCAATTTTAACGGTGTGCCGTGCATGGCACGTTACTTCCGCCTTCGACCAAGGCCGCTAGATGAGCAACTGCCTGAACGAACTGGTGTGGCAGCCTGCTGCTGTGATCTACACAGCTCGTGGCAACGCACTCCTGTTCAATATGGAACTCGCTGAATTCGCGATTAACTATTCTGGCTGGCTCTTGAATCCGTCTAAGCATTTGAGAAAATTATTCAGAAAGAGCCTTGATAACATTTTCCGGGCTGAGAATAGTACCAAGTGTGGTCGGATTGCCCCAGCGCACGTGGTATTTGTTCTCAGGTACGGAGGCGAGAGAGATCAATAACTTGTTGAAGGCAGTTAAATCGTTGGTCTCAAAGTAGGTTATGAAATCGATATCGTCCAGCCCTGTGGAGTGATAGAGCTTGCGTTTGACGTTGACCAGATACGGAAGTGTTGGCACGGTATGAGTCTCCATCTCCTTTAGCCGTTGCTCAAATGATAAATTCCACCACTCTGCGCTTTTTTTCACCGGGATAACGATAACGTAACGAGGCGCATCGCCAATATACGTTGCTGAGCTGAGGCCGGCATTAAGTTCGGGTGACTTGTCTTTCGTGATGTAGTTCAAGGGCTTCGTCACGCCTACCAGTGTATCGGAGATGTCAGCGTTTTTACCTATGGTTGTCGACCGGAATTCGCGCATGAATGTCTGAGCCTTAGCGAGGTCATAAGCATTTATACGGAAGAAAAAGTCGGAGTTGGTTTCCAGGCCTCGGGTCAGATAAAGGTCCACCAGCACATTATCTTTTTGCTTTTCGATCAATTTTGCTACTTCAGCAGCGCTATCCAATCTCTCAGTTGCAGGGATCTTGTTCCATTCCGGCCTCAGTTTAAACATCGTAAATACGCCAAAAACACCCGGCTGGGTAAGAATCTTGGATCTTTCTATCAACGTTGCATCCGCTGCCGGCTGCTGCGCAGCAACAGCTGCCGTTTGTATCGTCATGATAGCTGCGATGATTCCAGCAACTAAGCTTACATAGAGGTTGCGAATTGACAGACCTTTCATGAAATTCTCCCTTGTGGAATGGTTACAAATTTAAAACAGAGGTTATCTGCGATTAGATGATCGAATTCAATTGCTCAACACGAACCAATATTACCCGCAACTAGTGGTGCGTTCCAGCGAAACCATTACCGTTCGCGGTGAGCTTGTCGAACCGCTAGTCCCGCGCCAATACCGGACTTCGACAAGCTCAGCCCGAACGGAGTTAATACTTTACCGTGCCGGATCAATAGGCTACTTTTGTCGTAGTGGAAAACACTGGCGGATTCAAGTTCGAAGTGCAACAGCCAGTGGTTGCTTGGTGTAGCGTAATTC
>NZ_CAKMHQ010000091.1 GCF_927312905.1 Candidatus Nitrotoga sp. 1052 | reverse complement strand
CAGGTTGAGCGGAACAGGTTGCTGCAATGGCAACTTTTAGCGGTGGAATTTGGGGTTTGACGCGGCACATGTCCCGGTGGCACCACCAAGGTCAGAGAGATATTTCCATAACAAGCAGATTCACAGCAGCCTCACCGGGCTTGTCCAACAAACGGTTCAGATTGTGGCTCGCTTCGCGATCACATTCTAACCTTACTCGTTGGGCCGCGTGACTTCACACTCTGCGATGGGGCCGGAGACAATCAGGAACATCGGATGTGGTTTGGGCTCAGTTAATGTGGTGAATTGTTCAAGCCATGAAGGATCACGAGCACGTAGCTTTTCAACAAGGTGCTTCCACTCGTAGTCAAGCTGCCCACGACTGGCCACGATTTGTACTGCATTTCGTTCCGAGAGAATCTTCGTTGCATTGAACTGGTACCCACGAACATTCGCTTCTGAAAGGACAGCATGCAAATATGTTGCGATCGCTGCCATGGGTGATGGAGTGTCGCGGAAACGACATAGCTGGGGATGATGGGTATATCCACGCGTATGCCTACCAAGAACGGCTTTGCGCCAGTAATGCCTCGCGCCAGAGAGCTACCAGGCCTCGAGAGTCCAAGTAACAAGGATGTAGTGTCCACAGGCGCACAGCTTAGTTCTCTAAGAGGCCCACGGCTGAGCTCAGGGGCGAGCCGCTTGCGGCTCGTCCCCTGGAGCGACAGGTTGGCCATTCAAGAGCGGTCCGCCGGGTGAAGCGCTGAACTCTACGGGCCTGAGCGGCGCTGTATTCACGTGTAGCCGAAAGATGTCTGGCCTCGAGTAGTGGCCGACGGTATCCAGGCTGCGCCGAGCAACCCCGACGCGCTCCAGATCGATGTCCGCATACAAGATCCCGAGTTCGTTATGCAGCGGTCCCGCCACGATCTTGCCGCCGGGGGCGACTACGACCGAATCGCCGGCGTTCACCCACTCGTCCGCGTTCGAATACAGCTCGGCCTTGCCGGGAACGGCATCCGGGATGTGGTGCGCCTGAAAAGCGCAGCCGCTCCCGAGTACCCAGCACCCACCCTCGCGCGCGATGTGTTGCATCGTGGCAATCCAGCGCTCGCCGGTGTCGTAGGTCGGCGCTATATAAATGTCGACGCCCTGGGCGTAAAGGGCGCAGCGCGCAAGGGGCATGTAGCTTTCCCAACAGATGAGAGTTCCGATCCGTCCACATGGCGTGTCGATCACCCGCAGGCCCGAGGCATCCCCGAAGCCCCAGACCATGCGTTCGGGATTCGTTGGCATGAGCTTGCGGTGACGGTTGAGGATCGTGCCGTCTGGCCCAATGACGACGACACTGTTGTAAATCGTGCTCCGGCTGAAATCGGTATCGCGTTCGTTGACGCCGCATACGACGGTGATGTTGTTCCGCTTTGCGGCTTCACGCAGAGGCGCCAGGTCGTCGCCGGCCACGCGGACAGAATTGGCGAGTAGCAGGGAGTGCAGTCGTTCGGAAAGCGCCATGTCGCCGCCGGGACGAAGTCGCCAGATCCATGCTGGATACCCTGGTATGAACACCTCGGGAAAGACGACCAGCTGCGCGCCGGCCCCGGCAGCCTCGTGCACGCTGGCCACTGCGGCGCCAGTTGTCTCGGCTCTGTTTAGAAAAATTGGCGGGCGTTGAACGATCGCAATACGTGACATCTTTCACCTCGGTTGTTGAATGGCCAACGTTTGACATGAGCGGCGGCTGGAAGCAAGCGAAGCTTGCTGGAAGACGTCCGCTCGATGGAAGGGTTGGGCGTCATGGGTGCAGGCACACGGATGGACTCAGCGCTTGGGGGTAGCGAGAGGCGGGCGGTTCTTGCGGTAGGAGTCCTTCAGCGCGATCTTGCCGTCTCGAAAGGTGAACAGATCACAACCATGAACTTCTACGAAAGTGCCGTCCGCCCGAGTTCCCGTGAACGTCCACTCGGACACTCCCCTGTCCCCATGGACAAAATGGCGCGCGTTGCCCCAGTGGGCATCGGGGAAGGTTGCCCATACTTCAGCGAAGCCAGCTCGCACCGCCTCACGGCCCACGTACCTGGTGCCGAAGATCTCCGCGCCTGCAGAGGCTTCGAAGACACAGTCAGCGCTCATGAACGACATGAGGGCATCGGCATCGTGGCGATTCCACGCATCGGCAAAGGCTTGTAGGACCTCGGTGGTCACCTCTTCTGCAATCACGTTCGACATGACTAAACCTCCTGCGGTGCGCCCACCGACGATGATGATGATCCTGACGCCCAACGAATAGCGTTTATCTGCCGCCCTCCCCAAACTTGTTAAACCTGCGACCTTATTGGCGGCGGATAAACCTCGTTGGATTGAACCATAGGAGAACGGAATCGATGGGGATTGTAAGGTTTTGAAGTGTGGCGTCAACCTCAATGTCATGAGGGGGCGGCAATGGGTGAAGAAGAAACGGATATCCTGGAGAGCGAAAAAGCGCGAGGTCAGTTCTAACATTACAACATTTTTTTTCGGTCTTCTTCAAACTTCCGCACTGCGCGACTTACCGTCATGTAGTGTACCCCGAAATGGCACCCGATCTCTGCCATCGTATAAGCACCGGATAGGTAAGCCTGAGCTATCGCCTGATCTCTATTCGGGTGGCGCATCCGGTACTCATCCAGCGACAAAGCGACCGATCTTCGATGGGCCTTTGAAACTTCCCGTAGCTCTTCTGGATTTTTTGTCTGCCAGTGGCGTTCTACGAAAGCACTGTCACCCAGCAACAGTTGATGGCGAGTATCCAGCATGGGACTAGGTAAACCCCTGCCCGCCATCACGAACTGGCGATAGCCCCTGAGCGCTTTGCTCCGCTGTGAACCAAACTGACCAAGCAACCAGTCCGCATCCAGCCACGGAGGGGGTGCCTCCTGCCCCGTGATAAAAAGGTAACTGCTCCAGCGCCAGTCATCAAGCGATTTCACCATGTTGGCGCGCAGTGGGTTCAGCACCACATAGCGCGCCAACTCCAGCAAATAGGCTTCCTTTTGGACCAGGATGGCCTTGTAGCGTCCCTGAAAAAGATGCCCAACCAAGCCATGGCGACGGTTGAAGCGCTGGGTATATAGGCCGTTCAATTGCCGCATCCCACCGGATAGATTACCGTCCACCGTCTCCACAAGCAGGTGATAGTGATTGGTCATCTGGCAAAAAACATGAACCACCCAGTTAAACCGAGCGCAAACAATGCCCAACACCGCCAGCCAATCACTGCGATCATCGTCGCTCAGAAAAATATCTTCCTGACGATCCCCGCGCGAGGTGACGTGATAAAGGGCACCCGAAAATTCCAGTCTGAGGGGTCTGGCCATCTGTGAAGTGTAACAGAGTTTGTTAGAATGTTAGAACTGACCCCGTGTGCTGTAGTCCACCGTCTCCACCAGCAGGTGATAGTGATTGGTCATCTGGCAAAAAGCATGAACCACCCAGTTAAACCGCGCGCAAACAATGCCCAACACCGCCAGCCAATCACTGCGATCATCGTCGCTCAGAA
>NZ_CAKMHQ010000090.1 GCF_927312905.1 Candidatus Nitrotoga sp. 1052 | reverse complement strand
CCCCAAATTCCACCGCTAAAAGTTGCCATTGCAGCAACCTGTTCCGCTCAACCTGCCATTCTTAATGTGTTTTTACCTGATTTCACCCTTTTGCAGGGCGAGTGCGCCCGTGCCTGCCAAGCCCGGCAGGTTGGCGGTGTGCGTTGCGTTACATGGCCATCTCCCTGTCCGGTGCGGGAGTCCGTAATCGGTGGGTGAATGTTTTGATGCGGGTGCGGATAATCTTCATTTCCCCGCCACAACATTTACAGCGTATCGCCGGGCGTGATTGCCGTAAGGGGAGCACGACACGTTTGCGCAGTTGGACCAACGGGATCAGTTTGCTATTGGGGTGCAGAAAGCCGAAGTTGCGGGCGCGGCGGAAACCTTTGGGCAGAATGTGTTGCAGGATCAGGCGCAGGAATGCCACGCCGCTGAGAGTGCGGGTTTCGATCTGTTTGGTCAGGCTGTTCTGATAGCGAAACGTTACCCGACCTTGCTGGCAGGACAGGATGTCTTTCTCCTGTATCACGCCCCGATACAGATAACGCCCGAGGTAAATCAGTGCCTGTCGGCCTGAGCCGACCGCTTTGCAATCCACCACCCACTTGGTGGGATAAGCGTCCGGCAGTTTCAATCCGGCTTGTTCGATGCCCGCCAGCATTTTGGCGCGGAATACTTTCGCCAGTGCTTTGTGGTCAAACAGATAACCTCCGTCTTTGTTGCGCCACAGCCGCCGTTTGTTGTCGAACGCGGCGGATGGCATCACCAGGTGCACATGCGGGTGATAATCCAGCCGGCGGTTGTGGGTGTGCAGCACGGTCACCGCACCGGTGGTGCCGCGCAGTTTTCTGTCATTCCGGCTGAAAGTGTTGACGGTCTCCCACGCGCTGCGGGTGATCAGGTCATACATCACGCGCTGTTGCTGCCAAGCAAGCGTACGGAACTGGGCGGGCAAGGTGAACGTCACCAGGAAGTAATTGCCGGGAATCAGCTTTTGCAACTGCTGGTCTATCCAGCGTTGCGATTCATGCGCCTGACAATGCGGGCCGTGGCGATGCCCACAGGAGTGCGGTAGATAACTTTGCTCCTGGCAATTATCACAACCCAGTTGCATCTTGGGGCTCATGCTGCTGCGGCAAATTTGAAAGGATTTTAACGCCGCCAATTGGCCGGGTAACAGGCGATGGCCATCTTGTGCGATAAGCTCGGCTGCATGGGTGTCAACAATGTGTGCCAGCCGGATCATTTGACGATCCCCCAGTGGATTGATATCTGGCCTACCAGAGCATTGATGCGGTCTGCGGCGTTATCTTTGGTATGGTCGGTGAGGTGGGTGTAACGGAGGGTGGTGAGAATGGATTGATGCCCGAGGATTTTTTGCACTTCCAGCAGATCAACGCCTGCTTCGATCAGGTGGGTGGCATAACTGTGGCGCAAGCTGTGTGGCGTAATTCTTTTTTTAAACCGCAATCGCGGGTGACCTGGCGCAAGGTGGTCTGGATGCCACCACGATCCAGCGGGGTGGTGGCCAGGTGGGCTTTTTTGAGTCCGCACTTCCTGGTTGGGGAAGAGCAATGCGGGGTTGCGGTGGGTCTGCCAGAAACGGCGCAATATCTGCAAGGTGTTCTCCGGCAGGCAACGGGACAAAGCGGTCTCGATTGCCTTTGGCGTTACGCACCTGCACCCGCATCCGGTCCGCATCAATGTCCCCGGCTTGCAAACGCAACCCTTCGCCCAGCCGCAAACCCAGACTGTACAGGGTGAAGAAAAATACGCGATAACTGAGCACCCGCGTGGCCATGAATATCTGTTGGGCCTGTGGCACGGTAATAATATCCGGCAGTGTGTGCGACTTGGGCGGTTTGACCAGATCCGCGCCCGGCCAGGGTTTATTCAATACTTGGACGTAATAAAACTTCAGCCCATACAGGTCATGCTTGAGCGAACTCCAGGAGAGCGAATCGACGATATGGTCGAAATAATCGGTCAACTGAAGCCTGGTCAAATCATCAATCCGATAATCAAAATAGTCCCCGGCTCGACGTACGCCGTGTG
>NZ_CAKMHQ010000089.1 GCF_927312905.1 Candidatus Nitrotoga sp. 1052 | reverse complement strand
ATTATCGCTTACATATCAACTATATGCCGCGCTCAAATTTTTTACTCGTGCCTTGCCTTGCTTAGAAAATTGAATTTTTAGAGGCGCCCTTAAGATGGTGCCCGTCATGCTTTTGGTGGTTCGTGTCGTCAACAACTCCAGGTCTTGGTATGATCGGGGCTGAATATTTAAGTAAAGCAGCCTATGACTGACATAACCATCTATCACAACCCCAATTGTGGCACTTCGCGCAACACTCTGGCGATGATCCGCAATAGTGGCACTGAACCACGTGTTATCGAGTATCTAAAAACGCCGCCAAGCCGCGCCGAACTGGTGGCTTTGATTGCAGCCATTGGTAAGCCGGTGCGTGATGTGCTACGCCAAAAAGATTCGCTGTTTGAAGAGCTTGACCTGGATAATCCGAAATGGAGCGATGATGAACTGATTGACTTCATGATCGCGAACCCGATTCTGATCAATCGCCCGATTGTCGTAACGCCTTTGGGGACTCGCTTGTGTCGACCATCTGAATCTGTACTGGATATCCTGCCGCAGCCTTAGCCGGGTGTATCTGAGCCACCTAAAGTTTAAAAAAATTATGCCTACCATCCCAGCTTGCCCCCAATGTGTTATGGAGAACATTTACCAGGATGGCGACAACTATATTTGTGCCGACTGCGGCCATGAGTGGCCGATAGTGAAGACCGCACGGGCAGACGACAACGCAGAACCGGAGGTGAAAGATGCCAATGGCAACGTGCTGGATAATGGCGACTCGGTGGCGCTGATCAAAGATCTGAAAGTCAAGGGGTCGTCTATTACTCTTAAAATGGGCACCAAGGTCAAGAGCATCCGCTTGGTTGCAGGGGACCATGAGGTGGACTGCAAAATGGACTCTGGCAGCTTTATGCTCAAGGCATGTTACCTGAGGAAAGTTTAAGTCCGGATGTATGCCTGCAATTTTTACCTTTTCAAAATCATCGATTGAAAGCTTAGCAAAAGTGGGCTCACATGTCGGGGCAATGGCGCATGGATGCCCCACTCTTATTTCGCTGAATTGGGACAGTGAAAGTTGAGTATTGGTGGAAAGCCGGGGAATGAGGGTTATTTCGTAAAAGTGCGAACTCGTCTTGATTGATGGAATATTATATATCCACGCATATTGTTTATGACTCCTATATAACAGCCATGATTTTGCGGATACTATCACTCGTGTCCGGTTAAATTGAGATACACCGACGGCAACGTCAATATTGATAAAGTTCCAGGTAGCTCATGGGTGTCCACGATTTGAATTTTAGGCTGAGCATTTGCGATCATTCCGAGTTTAGCGAACTCGGGGTCGGTGATCGTCAAGCTAAGTCGCCTGAATGTTTTTGTTCATACTGCTATTTTGTGCGCTAAATCTCCTTTCTTATGTTAGTCTTTGTGTTGATCCGGATTTAGGTGCACAACGAGAACCGGCTGCCAATTTCGTGTGGCCCCGCTCCAACGTTCAGGGCATCTGTTCTTTGCCGCCTCGTAGACGATGGCACGCTTCTCCAATAATGCCGTGTCGAGGCCAGCATGGCGCTCTGCCGGGGTCACAAAGTTGATGGCGCTGTGTCGGTGTTCTTCGTTGTACCATTGCACAAATAAGCCAACCCATTGCCTTGCAGCGAGCATACTTTCAAACGCCCGGCGCGGATAAGCAGGTCGGTATTTTAAGGTCTTGAACAGCGATTCTGAATAGGGATTATCGTTGCTAACCGCCGGACGACTAAACCACGGCGCGACGCCCAGTGCTTGCAAGGTAGCCAGCATCGTGGCGCCTTTCATCGGATTGCCGTTGTCCGATGCAGTACCACCTCATCCGGTTTGATGGCTTCTCGTGCGCAAATATAACGCATAACATCGCTCGCCAGCTCACTGCTTTCCGCATCATAAATCTGCCAGCCGACAACTTTCCGGCTAAAAATATCCATGAACAGATACAGGTAAAAATAGATGCCCTTCACCGGCGTCGGCAGGTAAGTGATGTCACAACTGAACAGCTGATTGGGCGCGGTTCCGCCGAGCGCACGCGGTTTGTGACGGCGTTGCGCGGGTCGTTCGGCACCCCGATGCCGGAGCAAGTTCTCGGCTCTCAGGATGCGATAGAACGTTGATTCAGAAGCGATGTACTCTCCTCGATCCGCCAATATCGGCACGATCTGACTGGGTGGCAGGCTACCGAATTCGTCCGAATTGGCAACCGCCAATACGTGTTTACGCTCCCGCACACTGAGCGATGATGGATCATGCGGATACATTTGTCTGATGGGCAACGCAATAAGTACGGCAACTATTCGGGTCCACATTTTAGGAAGTTAGAAAATAGCCACGGCTTTGTCTTCTCATCTCAATGCAAAAGAGAACTGAACTACCAAACTTGTGCATTACTAAATGACAAGCAGGAGGAAATTCTCCGCCTTAATCCATTTATCGTGCCGATTACATTTCTCTGATAATTCAAACTAGAAATAATGAATTGCAATGGTAAAACCAATGATAAAAAAGATAATAGAATCCCCTGCCAATTAATTGAAATCAGATAAAACCAAAAAATCAAAAATGAAAGTTTCTGTGATTACCAACCTCAACAAATATTTCGTACTGTTCGCAGCTCTTTGTTTAAGCTTTTCATCTCTTTCATGGGCCGCTCAAATAAATGCACCACTTCTCTTGCCAAAGGCAGAAGCCGCACCAATTCCCAGCCGCCAGTCAGTACTAACCATGAAGGACATTGGCGCCTCCCGCCCAATCGAGTTGAAGGGCGTGGATGGTAACGCCTATCTTTCTTTGGGCGTGCGGCTGGACGAGGTCGTCACCAAGGCCAGGCTGCGCCTAAACTACACGCTGTCCCCCGCACTGTTACCAAATCTCTCTCATCTCAAGGTTTACCTGAACGATGAAGTGTTGGCCACGCTGCCGGTGACCAAGGAAAGTCTGGCTGGCCCACAGAAACTTGATCTTGATCTTGATCCACGTTTCTTCACTGATTTTAACAAACTGCACCTGCAGTTGATCGGCCATTACACCAATGATTGCGAATTTCCTCTCCACTCCAGCTTGTGGGCCAACATTAGCAACATGAGCACGCTTGAAATAAATCTGCAATCAATAGCTCTACGCAACGATCTTGCTCTGCTGCCAGCGCCCTTCTTCGATCAACGAGACAATCGCTTGCTTAATCTGCCTTTCATATTTTCCGCCAAGCCATCACTGAATTCCCTGCGGGCGGCGGGCGGTATCGCCTCCTGGTTTGGTGCTTTGGCAAGCTATCGCGGTGCTCGCTTTCCGGCCTATTTGAATCGTCTGCCTGAACGCTATGGAGTGGTTTTCGCAACCAATGACGAACGGCCTGAATTTCTTGCTAAATATCCCAAAGTGGACGCACCGACTATCTCTCTGGTTCAACACCCGGAGAATCCAACAGGCAAGTTACTTCTCATTCTTGGCCGTAATGCTGCCGACCTGCAGCTAGCCGCCGATGCCTTGGCTCTTGGTAAGGCTGCCATGACTGGTACTTCAATTGCCGTCAAGACACTGGAATATCCACCGCGCCGTGTCGCTTACGATGCGCCCAACTGGCTGCAGTCAGGCCGCCCCATCCCATTGGGCCAACTCATCAATAGCCCCGCCGACCTACAGCGCCAGGGTCAGCCCCTCGAATCAATCCTTATCAACGCCCGCTTGCCAGCCGATCTGTTTACCTGGGAAGTGAAGGGAGTGCCGATTGACCTCAAATACCGTTACACGCCACCGGCGGAACAAGGTGATGCCAGCCTGAAAATCGAAATAAACAACCAATTTATCGAGGCCATACCCCTGCTGTCCAGCACGGGAACCCGAGAAAAGAACCGCTTGATACTGCCTATTCTGGATGATGGTTCCCTGCGCGAGCAAAGCGGAGTGGTAATCCCCGCTTTCCACTTGGGCAGCAATAATCAGCTACAGTTTTCATTTTCCATTCCGTCCAGTGACAACGGTCGCTGCAAATCTTCACCACAAGGAAACATGCGCGCTGCAATCGACCCGGATTCAACCTTGGATCTGAGCCACTTTTACCACTACGCAGCGATGCCAAACCTGGCATTTTTCGCTAACAGCGGATTCCCGTTCACCAAGTACGCCGACCTCGCCGAGACCGCGATCGTCATCCCCGATCGGCCCAATACCTTTGACATGGAAGCCATGTTCGCTTTGCTGGGCCACATGGGCCGTTCCACCGGCGTTCCCGCCCTGCGCTTCAAGCTCATACTGACAAAATCAGTGCAGGAGGCAAAAGATTCAGATCTGCTGGTGATTGCCAGTGGTGCCAACAAGGATCTTCTCGCCAGTTGGGGTAAATCCCTTCCAGCCCTGCTGGAAGAAGGAAGCCGCACCTTTACGCCTTTAGGCAAAGCCATGGATATGGCTTATGAATGGTTCGGACTGAGTGAGAATAAAACAGTCAAATCCGGAGCAGGCACCATATTTCTTGGCTCCGGACCCTTGGCCGCCATCATCGGCTTTGAATCACCGCTGAGCCCGTCACGAAGTGTCGTGGCCCTTACTGCCAATACCCCCGCAGCTTTGACCTCAGCTCTTGACGCCCTGAGTGATGGCGGGAAGGTTCAATACATCCGCGGTGACATCGCTTTGATGCGTGGGGAAAGTGTCGAGAGTTTCCGCGTTAATAATGTGTATTACGTTGGCGAATTGCCCTGGTGGCGCTGGATATGGTTCCACCTGTATCACCACCCTCTGTTCCTGACTGCTATCGGCATCGCAATCGGCCTTTTTGTTGCGCTGCTTGCCTTTGGTGCCCTACGTAGCCTGGCTGCCAGACGACTCGGCCAACATAAGGAATAAGCACCTGGAAATGAAATATTTATTCGTGGGTACCATACGTAAGGCAGGCGTTTTGCTGTGCCGGGGATGCCAAATTCTCGCTGCGCTCTGCTTCTGCTTGGGGGCTGCTCAAGCAATAACAGCAGAACCCACTTGCCAGGAAGACTGGCCTGCTTGGCAAAGCTTCAAGTCAGGATTCATTAGTGAGGGCGGACGAGTAGTGGATGGCAATACCCCCCGCAAACAGACCGTATCAGAAGGACAGGCCTATGCGCTGTTTTTCTCCTTGGTGGCCAACGATCGCAAAACCTTCGACAAAATCCTGCAATGGACCGAAAACAATCTGGCAAATGGTGACCTGACCAGCCATCTGCCAGCTTGGCTATGGGGTCGCAGAGATGATGGCAACTGGGGTGTGCTGGACAAAAATCCGGCATCGGATGCCGATCTGTGGATGGTCTATGCGTTGGGAGAAGCGGGCCGGCTCTGGGGCGACCGCCGCTTCGTTGCGCTTTCATCGCTGCTGGCCAACCGTATTTTGCGCGAAGAAACCGCAGACCTGCCGGGTCTAGGTCCCACCCTGCTACCTGCACCGCGCGGCTTCAAGGTGGGAGAGAAGGCTTGGCGCCTCAATCCCAGCTACCTGCCCATGCAGCTAATGGACTGGCTAAGCAGCCGGAGTCCAGATCCCACTTGGCAGCGGATCTCGGAATCCTCCCTGCGAATCATCTTGGAATCCGCCCCACGGGGATTCTCGCCTGACTGGACGATCTATCAGGACAGCAGGGGATTCCGAATGGATAGTGCGGGAGAAGAAAAAGGCACAGGTGGCTATAACGCCATCCGGGTTTATCTGTGGACCGGCATGCTTGCGCCCGAAGCTCCTGCCCAACCAAGACTTCTTGCTGCTTTTGCTCCCATGGCTGGCTTTATCGCGCGCCACGGCTACCCGCCAGAGTATGTCAATATAATCACGGGTGAAGCCAATGGCCCAGGGCCATCAGGATTTTCCGCCGCACTGCTACCCTTCCTGGCCGCCCGGGAAGATAGCGCCGCCCTGCAGGGACAACTCGATCGTCTGACGGCTCGCCCACCGCGGCCGGACGCCTACTATGAACAGGCGCTTTCCCTCTTTGCCCATGGCTGGATGGAAGGGCGCTACCATTTCACGAAAAATGGCAGCCTGCTGCCCTCTTGGCAAAAACCATGCAGCTCCGCCTCATCCCGCTTGCCTTCGCACTGACTCTGGCCGGGTTGTTGAGTGCTCCAGCCCTTGCCAGTCCAGAAAATAGCGCTAGTGCCGACCTGCTGCGCAGCGCCCGCATGTGGGAAGCCAAGGATCGTCCGGATCTGGCACGTGTCATGCTGGAAAAATTACTGGCGATCGAATCCAATCCGGAAGTGCTGTTTATGCTGGGAAGCATTGAACTGCGTACGGGGAATATAAAACTTGCCGGTGAATATTTGCGTCGCCTGGAACAGCGTTATCCTCAACACTCCAAGACTCTGGGTCTGCGCAGCCTGTATCGGGTTAACACCACTGAGAAGCTGGCTCTGGCAAACGCACGTCTGATGGCCAGAGCCGGCAACGCCAAGGAAGCTGCCAGAATCATGCGCCGGTTGTTTCCGGAAGGTCCCCCCCCAGGTGAACTCGGACTCGAATATTACCAACTCGTGAGTAGCACTGCCGCAGATCAGCAAACGGCAAAATCCGCTCTCGACAAGCTCTACCGGGAAACAGGGGAAGCACGCTACCGCCTTGCCTGGCTCAAGCTGCAGAGCAATCAGGGCAGCAAACAGGAAATCCTGCAAGGTTATGAATCCTTGGCCGCTGCGCCCGACGTTAACCGACAAAAAATACGCGAAAACTGGTGGGCTGCCATAAAGCGTCTCGCGGCAGCACCGGCAACCTTGCCCTGGGTCCTGCGCTATCTGAAAGAATTTCCTAATGACCAGAATGCCATCGAATATCTGGCGGAACTACAACAATTGCATGAGAAAGCGTTGCGCATCGCCAATGACCCTGCGGTACGTGCCCGTCAAACTGGGATCGCTTTTCTGGAACACGAACAGCTGGAAGATGCCCAGCGTGAACTGCAAAACTCGCTATCAAAACGCCCCAAGGATCCCAAAGTGCTGGGTAGCATCGGCTTGCTTCGCTTGCGCCAAGGGCGTCACGAAGAGGCTAAGAGCTGGTTTCAGCGTGCGGCCAGGGTTGAACCGGGCAGCAACCAATGGCGTGGCCTGATCCGCACTGCAAATTTCTGGGGGCAAATGAAACGGGCCGATGCGTTACTCGAAGCCGGAAAGCTGGCTGAAGCGCAACAGTTTGCACGGCAAGCACTGAGTATCGAACCGAACAATGCCGATGGGCTCGCCCTGCTGGGCAATATTCTCGCCCGTGGCCAGAACCTGGCCGGTGCCGAATCACTCTACCGTGATGCTCTCAAACGGGATGCGGGCAATGCTTCGGCTATGCGCGGCCTACTTGCGCTTCTCTCCCGCAGCGAACGACGCGATGAAGCCCAAGCATTGATCGCCGAATTTCGCCAAAGAAACCCCAAGGAAGCTAACCGGTTCAACGAAACCCAAGCCAGCCTGCTACGGGATGAAGCCGAGGCATTCATCAGCGCTCACCGCACCAGCCATGCCCTGCTGGCATTGGAAACCGCTTTACTCCTCGCCCCTCGTGATGCCTGGATTCGCCATGATCTGGCAAATCTGTATGAGAGCCTGGGCTTGCAGACCCTCAGTCGCCGTGTAATGGCAGAGGGTGCTGCGCTGGCCCCGGACGACTCCGGCATGAACTATGCCTATGCTTTGGTGCTGACTGCCCAAGAGCGAGAAGAAGAAGCGCTCCAGCGCTTGGCCCGCATCCCCCTGTCGGCACGTTCCAGCGCCATGAACGAACTGGAAACGCGCACCTGGATCAAGTTGCGCATCCGTCAGGCCAAGAAGTTCCAAGCTGGCGGCAAGAGGGACACAGCAGTCCAGATGCTGCTTCTTGCTGAACGACATGCCGCGGACAAGCCGAGTGCGATCGAACAAGTATCGGAAGGCTGGTTTACCATCGATCAACCAGCTCGCGGCCTCGCCCTGATGAAGCGACACCTGATTGACGCGAAAACTGCAACGGCCGGCAGCCAGCTCTATTACGCATCGCTGCTCAATCGGGCCAAACAGGATGACACACTAAGCATTTTCCTGCCCGAACTACAGCAACGCTCCGACTGGAATGACGAGCAACGGGAGACCATTCTGGCAATCGAAACTGACCTTACTGCCCGGCAAATCGAGCATCTGCTGCAGCGAGGCGAAGAAGCTCAGGCTCGCACCCTTGCCGCCCGGGCGTCTGTGTCAGGTCGAGCAGGCGAGATTTCGACCCTGAAAGCCCAGGCTCGCCTGCTGCTGGAGGCTAACGACTCGAAAGCCGCCCTGCTGATCTTGAAGGCGATACTGGATAAACATCCGGACGACCTGGAGTCACGTTTAAACCTCGCACAGGCATACGCCCAGGCAGGGGAAAAGCAGGCTGCTCAGGAGACGATCGATCAGCTGCTACCGCATTTGCGTGAGAATGATGTGGATACCAGGCTATCCGTTATCCGGCTGGAAGTTCGCCTTGGAAATATAGCCCAAGCTAGAAAGATGATTGCAAATCTGCTCGCCAGCAACCCCGGCAATCCGGATATTCTAATCCAGGCAGGCCGTATCGAACACAGTGACCGACAGTATCATGCTGCCCTGGCCTATTTCCGCCAAGCACTGGCCCTGGAGAGGCGTGCTCCGGGCGTGGCAACGACCATTGCAACGACCGCTGACTCAGTGCCTCTCCTCAATCTAGAACATGAGCGCCCGCTGATCGGCCTAGCACTACAACTTGGCAACTCCCTGGGGTTGCCCGATGCAGGTAAGAATGCAGGTGCCGCTGACAAACCAAAATCTGTAGCGGAATCCAACTTGCATGGCCTGCTCATGACCGAAGACATCACAAACCTGGGCACCGACATCCCCCTCGTCCCGTCCATACCAGAGCTGGGGAAAACAGCTTTAATTCGCCGCCCCACCAGAGCAGAGGAGGAAATTACCCGTATTGAGGCCAGGCGAGATCCCCGCATTGAAATAGGGTTCGAAAAGCTCAGCAGGAACTCTTCAAACGGCACATCCACCTATCACGGAACGGAGACTCCAATGGTCGGGTGGTGGCCGGTAGGCTATGACGGGCATGGCTTCATCCATATGGACCGGGTCAGTGTCGATGCTGGCGAGCTCGCCGCAGGCGATGCTCCTCTCTTTGGCAAGTTGGGAGTGAGGCCATCCTCTCTCCCTCCTCCATTTGCGCAAAAGGTAGATGGTACCTCGGTCGGTATGGGCTATGAGGGTGATGAATTACGCTGGGATTTGGGCATGATCGGTATCGGTTTTCCGGTCCAGAATATGGTCGGGGGCATTCGCAAAGGCTGGGAAGCAAACAAAGTGGACTACGCCCTTGAAATTTTCCGACGCCCCCAAACTAACAGCCTGCTTTCCTATTCCGGCGCGCGCGACCCCGCTACAGGTGAAATCTGGGGGGGGATAGCCTATACCGGGGTTGGCGGTCGGCTTGCCCACACTTTTGGTCAGTTTAATACCTTCGCCAGCGCCGAATATGGCCTATTGCGGGGCAAGAATGTACTCGATAACAATCGTCTCGCCCTGCGCATCGGCATAGACAAGGACGTGCTGCGCCGGGAAGACATGTGGGTCAATCTGGGACTAACCCTGACCCACTGGCGCTACAAGGAAAACGAGTCCTTCTACACTTTTGGTCATGGCGGTTACTACAGCCCGCAAAGCTACACTTCAGTGAACCTGCCGATAGAGTGGGCAGGCCGTAGCGGGAAGCTTTCCTATTTGCTGAGGGGTTCAACCTCCTTCGCCTGGACCGATGAGAAACGTATGCCTTATTACCCAACAAACAGCGCTTTGCAAAGTGATGCTGTCAATAGTGGCAATAGCATCGACCCTGGATTTTACCCCGGGGGGGACGGTGGTGGAAAAGGCTATTCCCTGCGGTTGGCAACCGAATACCAGGTTACGCCTAACCTGGCCATTGGTGGATATCACAACATGGATCGCACAGCCTTCTATACTCCAAACTTAACTTTTATATACCTGCGCTACTTGTTTAAGGCTCATTCAGAACCAGCGCGCTTCCCGCCGATAACGGCTAGGCCCTACTCCCGCTTCTGATCACAACCCAGGCTGATAATCGACCCAGGTGCCCTCCGAGCGCATCAGATAACCGTTCTCACGTCCCATTACAACGATATCCTCATTTTCGCTCACGAAAGGTGTATCCAGCAGATTTTGTACCCGCTCCGCCAGAGGTTTGCCGCCAGTCCCGGTAAAGGGGCTATCCGCGATAAAGTCGGCAAGAAGCGTGCTAATCGCAAAGTAACTAACCGGCTTGACCACCTGCAAGGGTTGGCGTGGAGCATCCCCTGACTTACCTTTGAAGCCTATCAGCTTGATGGCGGCAGGTACCAGGGTGATTTTGGGATTGGGAATTTCACGCATACCGGATATCTGCACCTTGTCTCCCCGCAAGGCAGCGCCATGTTCTGGCACCAGAATCACTACCACCGGCCTCCCCCTGTCCTCAAGAAAGGTGATGAAGCGATCAAAATCCGACATCAATTTATCCAGACGCGGCTTGAAAGTTTCCAGACTAGAACGCGACTTTACCCCAGGAATACGGTTTCCGTCATGCAAGGTAGTGGTGTTGTAGTACAAGGCTCGTGGCCGGCCAGATGGCTGCTGGTGCTTCCACCACTCCGAGAGTAGCGGGAAATCCTCGTAAATAGGGGTGTCGTCAAAACTTCGCATAGATACGGGCGCGAAGCGATTGTCGTCCAGCTTTACCCCGATACCAGATAATCCTTGTACCAGACTTGCGAACTGGTCGAAGTGTCCGTCATGATTGAGCAGGCCACGCACTTCGAAGCCAGCAGCCTCAAAATTGCGGAACAGGTTGCACTGGGATGCATCCCCTTCATACATCTTGCTGTGCGAAAGTTGGCCGCAATTACTGCGAAACAGGCGTAAGGCACCGGGACCGCTGTAACTGGCGGCCGAATTAAAACGACGAAACACTACATCAAAATGATTTAACAGGGTGACGTTGCTTTCGCCCACGTAGTCCATGTCGTCCCATGAAAGAGAACAGACATGCAGGAACACCACATCAAAGGGCACGGCAGAGTCTGCAATAGATGGAAAGCTCACCCGCTTGCCCTGTTCGGCGGCGTAAAAGGCTTCTAGCTGGGCCGTCGGCTCCTGCTTATCCGGCGAAACAGTGGCGCTTACACCCGCTAGCGCCGGACGGGGAGAAACAATCTGGACGATATTGCCACCCTGTAGGCTAACAATAGGCGCGCTCAGGATGCCAAGAAAAGCCAGTGTGGCAAAACGCAGACGGCGACGCAGCAGCAGATAAACCACCAACAGAAGTCCCAGAGCAGCAAGTATCCAGAGATTCACAAAGCGGCCCAGGAGCTCCAGCAGGTAATCATTGCCGAACCCTGTCAGAGCTTCCTTCTGGGAAAGGACGCGCGAAATCGGCGGCAGCCAGGAATCATGATAAAGCAGGGCTAGACCTACTGGCATCGCCAGAACCGTGCGTATCAGGCGATGGCGGTTAGACGCCAGAGGCAGTACAAGCGTAACGGCGAAGATCAGGTTTGGTAGCCAGTGAAAACCAATAAACCCGCTGTAAAACAGGCCCAGTTTGGCAATAAAATAAATACTCCAGTAACCCATATTTGTTATCGACTCCCGAAATTTATACAGCCTGAAATCATCAAATCATTTGTCTCCCAAGCCAACCCCGCACCAACTGACGCTGCCTCGCCAAACCCTTGCCCAGGTTACGCCACAGACTGCGGTAACCCTTGAACCCAAAGGTGGCTATTTCTTTCAGGCTTTGCAGCGGGCGATCCACGCCCTGCTCGTCCGACCAATTGCTCCAGGCATCGGGCCGGGCAAAAGTACACTGAACCAGATTTGCTTCCTGCTCTATGCTCAGATTGTCGAACTGAACTCCAAGCTTGTTGCCATGACTCGCAATTACTCTTGCAGGAAAGGCGAATTCCACCTCGTCATTCCAAAGCGAAACCCAAACCCGTTCTTTCACCGGCAACTCTAATTCCCGGTCGAGCATCAGGCCAAGGCCAGTCATGGAATAGTCTTCGGTGCGACACATCTTGGTACTCCCATCCATAAAATGCAATGCTACCAACAGGTTAGCAGATACCCGGTGGGATACTCGCACTTGCCTGGCTTCAGTGGCGACGCCAATTGCTGCACCTAATATCAGGAGGTTGTAGATTGTCCAGCTCAGGTTGAGCAACACTGTTCCCATTTCAAAAGTGTTCCAGAAGAAAAGCCGCCCCAGGCCGATGGACAACCCGGCAATATTAAGTACAGCTAGTACGATATACGGTTTGGAAATGGTCCAATCGAAGAAAGAGTTCTCGATCAGGCCTCCTTTGGCCGTGACATTGAATTTTCCGGCCCCAGGATTAAAGACGGCGACGGCAGTGGGCAGGATGATGTACCAAGCCAAAACCGACTCATATACCTCGGCCCAGAACGAGTGCCGATGCGGCCCCTGGATGTGTGCATTGGCCAGATTGGCCTGCAGCATGTGGGGCAGCACGTAGAGGGCGAGCATGGCGGCTGCCGCGCTGATGATGTGGACTTCGAAATAAAGATAGGTCAAAGGGGCCGTCAGAAAAATAAGGCGCGGAATTCCATAGAAGAAATGCAGCATCGCGTTGCTGTAACAGATGCGCTGAAAGAAGCTCAAACCCTTACCCAAGAATGGATTGTCGATTCTAAAAATCTGCGCCATGCCTCGTGCCCAGCGGATACGCTGGCCGATGTGGCTTGAGAGGCTTTCGGTAGCCAGCCCTGCTGCTAAAGGAATATTGATGTAGGCAGTAGTGTAGCCGAGCCGGTGGAGTTTCAGGGCGGTGTGGGCATCTTCGGTCACCGTTTCAACGGCAACCCCTCCTACCTCTTCGAGTGGCCCCCGACGCATTACCGCACAAGAGCCACAGAAAAAGGTGGCATTCCAGAAATCGTTGCCGTCCTGGATCAAGCCATAGAACAAGGCGCCCTCGTTGGGAACCTTGCGGAAAGTGCCGAGGTTGCGCTCGAAGGTGTCAGGGGAAAAAAAGTGATGGGGCGTCTGCAGCATGGCGCAACGCTTGTCCTTGAGAAACCAGCCCATTGTCGACTGCAGAAAGGAGTTAGTGGGCAGGTGATCGCAGTCAAAAATGGCCACGTACTCGCCGCTAGTCAATTTTAGTGCATGGTTCAGATTGCCCGCCTTGGCATGGGCGTTGTCGGGCCGAATGATGTAACCCACCCCGGCTTCCTTGGCAAAGCGACGGAATTCATCCCGTCGCCCATCGTCTAGGATATAAATATTGAGCTTATCTCTGGGCCAGTCTATCCCCTTGGCAGCAAGAACCGTCGGCTCCACCACCTTGAGAGGCTCGTTGTAGGTGGGAATGAATACATCGACACTGGGCCACAGGGTGGTGTCCGCTGGCAGGCTCAAGGTGTGCCGCTTGAGGGGCCAGGCATTCTGGACGTAGCCAAGCAGAAGAACCAGCCAAGTATATATCTCCGCAAGGAGCAAACCGATGGCAAGAAAGGTCTCCCAGCCGGAATCCAGCGGGATGGTCTGGGTCAATCGCCACCAGCCGTAGCGGCATGATGCCAGCACTGAAAGGGCGATCAATATCAGAGCGGGCAGATTACCGGGAATGCGCCGCACGAACAGCGCGGTTCCCCACAAGCAGACAAGGAATAAAAACTGCCCAAACCAGGTAAAGGGAGTGGTGACCACCAGCCAGAAAAAGAATGTTGAAGATAGAACCAGCAACCAGAGTAGCAAAGGCTTGCGAAAAGAAGGCGCCTCCAGCCAGCCCTCCAAGCGGCGACCAACCGCCTCGTGGTCCACTGTCGGCAGGAATGAGAGCAGCCGCTGCCAAAGCCAGCGCAGGACTCGAACTCCTGCCAGTACAATCCACACCACAGCGGAAAACAGCAGGCCAATAGTGTGAACCGACAAGGCAAGAAAAGTGCTCCAGAAAGAGGTTTCAGTGCGTGCGGCTCGATCCGGAGGATAAATAAATAAATGCAGCACCCACTGCCAGACGCTACGCTTGTCAACCACTCCCAGTTCCTTAGCCAGCCAGCCCATCGGATCAGGGCGCGATCTAACCTCCAGTCGGGCCGATGCAGCCAACTCATCAGCCTTCGGCAACCAGAACAGTCGCTTCAGCCATAGACTTGATTGGTCCGGCCGAAACACACCAAAATGACGAGCGGCCCAGAGCAGAAAATAGCGCATCAAACTTGCACCCTTCCGTCGAGGCTGCTTGCAGGTCCAGCAAGCAGCCAGTTGAGCAAGCCGTTCAAATCATGGGCGACTAGGGAGTCCGGGCTTAAGCTCTGTAAGTTCGCCCGATTTGCGACTGCACGTGGAATCGCCTCATCCCGATGAATGGGATAAGGTGATAGCCGCATCTGCAGAGACGACCGGAATCGTGCCAATAAATCGCTTTGAAGTGCTCGGGTACTATCCAGACCGTTCATCACATAGATGGACTGACGCCCTGGAGCGCACCGGGACAGCGCAGCTTCCACCGCTGGTAACAGAGCCAAGGAGCGAACATCTGGCGCCAGCACAGCAAGCACCAAGTCTGCTGCAACCATGGCCTGGCGTGCATAGGGAGAAGGCAAACGGGGTGTATCCATTAGTAGAAAAGCCCCTGGCGGATAATCAATCTGAGCGATACATTTCTTGAGCCACTCGGGTTCTGTACGCAGGTGTTGCTCAAAAGTAACCAGGCTGGCTTCATTAGCCCGACCAAACGGCAAACAAGCCACTTCGTTTGAATTGACAAGCGCACTCTTGCCAAATTCTTTCCTTGTCAGGTAGTCCGGTAGCAGTCCACCTAAGCTAACTTCATCACTACCGAGCAGAGTGGATAATAGGTTTTGGGGATCGAAGTCCAGGGCCAGAACCGCAATTTCGCGCTGGGCAAGCAAAGTGGCCAGGCTGGCCGTCAGAGTGGATCGACCGACACCGCCTGCGGCTGAAACAATGGCAATTTTGAACATGAGTCAGTCCCTTGAGCCAGGCACCCGTTCGGTGTGACTAGGCTTATAGGGCACTATGCAACGCAAATGCCGACGCAAGAACAGGCGTCGTAGCAACCGGTACTTCAGAACATAATAGGCAATTACAGCTAGCACTGCGCCTGAAAGGAAGGATAACAGGAAATTTTCAAGCATTATTGAGGGCTTGTTCAGAAAAAGTAGAAAGCATGTCAGTCGTTACATGCCGAGGTAGGGGGAAAGGCCGCATGGCCCGGTGCTTGACCACGGGGCATGTCAATTTGGGCTCAGTGATTTCAGTCGATGAAGGCGGGAAAATTTGCACCACCTCCTCCTGGAGGCCAGTTGTTGCAATCGGGCGCTCGACTTTGTCTTCCAGAATCGGCAGGCCGACTTGCAGCATCGCCGAGTAATCGGACATAGGCGAGCTTTCGTTGTCTCGCCGCAGCTGACCTACGGTTTCCAAGATCAGCTCTGGTGTCGGCTCAATGATATGGGAAGAAAACAGTTCCGTCACAGGCACGGAAAAAAGCCGATCGAGCGTCGAATCCACATCAGACTCCCGGCAAGCAAACAAAAACAGATAAACACTATTCTGATCGGCGGTAAAGATATCGCCAAATCTTCGTGCCTGGCAGGCCTGGAGAGCATCCAGTTGTGCTACCCGTGAAAGAATTGGAAGATGCACCAGGCTATGGCCCAGATTGATACGCTCGGAACGTTTGAGCATTGCTGCCACTTCGCGACAAAAGGTGGACGGCGATAGGTAACCGGCAACCCGGTTCGGCTCAGCGGCCTGCACAGCAAGAAGATATTCATTCTCAACCGGACGACTGAAGGTCTGGGCAGCTATGTCATTTATTACCTGCAATAAGCGAGAGAATGGAGTTTCCTTGTGCACCATCAAGTTTACCCCCAAACGCAGGAGCACCAACTCATTGTTGTAACGGAGTTTATTGCCAACCTCTCGCACGATAATTTTTAGGGAACGTGGATGGGACAGGCGCATGCGATGGACGAATCGCGATAGCGTTTCAAACTCTTGGTCACCATCCGCATGCAACAGGATGGTAGCGGCCACCGCATTATTACAGACCGCTTCCATATCAGACAGATTATTTACCACTGTCCATTCTGCGGGCACACCCTTTACCCCAGCCACGATAGCGGCTGTCGCTATGACCCGCCCTTGGTCAGGCGCATAAAGAACCACCTGCCCTCTAGCATTCATTTCAGAGCCATCTGAATGCAGAGATTTATCCTGTGCGGACAATTTCAGGCCGAATTGCCGATTTACACTCTTATCCTGCCCCGCCCACCGTTCAACCGTTAACAAGCCACCGCCGCAATCCGCGTCCAGCACTGCGAGGTTGGGCACAAGTTCCGGCAACATTCGCAGTAATGACAAAAAACCATGAGCTCCGTTAATATCCTCGATTATCAGGAGAATGGGAGCATGATGATTAGTAGCCCAAGTCTTCCAGGCCTGCCACTGTTTGATAAGTAGATCATGGTTTTGCCAATCGAAGATCGCCTGACCCTCCTGAACCAGCACAGCGTGTTGTGCTGTCACACCACAAGCATCAATCTCATCAAAGAAACGATTAGCGCCAAGTCGCCCCATGGTTTCGGCACAATCATCGGTAATACGGAAAAAAACAAGTGCACCGCGGCTGCATTCATCGGGGCTATCAAGACTGCGGGCGAACTGGTCCATAAATTTCTGGCCGGACCCTCCCGATGCCAGTATGGCCAGCGGCCCTGCCTTTCTAAAATTCCGTGCTGACGATAGTGCGCAACACTGCCCTAGCGCCTCGTCCCGCACTAGCAGAACACTTGCCAAGCCGGCGCTGCACAGGCCAACATCAGCAGGTAAACCAAGCACTCCCAGACGAGTCTGATTGATCGTGGCATCCACCAGAACATTGCCTCTGCGCAATGAGCGCATGATCAAAGACACGAATCGCCCGAGCATATTTATCTTTACCCCAAGGACCAGAGAATCATGGTCCAAGTCAGAACGGCATTCGTCAGTGCCAACAAAACAGCAGCGCTGCCCATGTCTTTTGCTTTCTTGGCCAATGGATGAATATCCAGGGATACCCGATCCACGGTGGCTTCAATGGCCGAGTTGATCATTTCCACCACCAGCACCAGCATGACGCTAGCTACCAGCAGCACCCGCTGGGTCACACCCACTGGCACCATGAAGGCCACCGGCACAAGAACGATGGCGAGAATAACTTCCTGGCGAAAGGCGGCCTCATCTTGCCAAGCAAGCAGTAGTCCAGAAAGGGAATAGCTCATGGCATTCACCAACCGGCGTAGCCCGGTAGCTTTGTGGGGGTTCTCATTTGACATGTTTACGGATTTCACGCTGTGGATTCAATTTCGCAGTGCAACACTCAATGGTGGTTTAGTCTGTGCATCGTTTTCAGTAGAAGACTTATCTCCTCATCAACCTTGGATAAAGCCTACCATTACGCTGTCTATCTATAATCATACTTTATGCCCGTGTGGCTTATCGTATTCCTTTTATCGGTCTACCAAGTCAAAGATTGAGGCGAACTTACATAGTAAATCATCGAATAGATTGATCAGAATATCTAGCCAGAATGTTGAATAAACCGCTCTGAAATATTACTTTGCATTGATTTTCTGTGTGCGGTGGAGCACAGACGACCGCCCTCGTTTGAGCGATACTTTCAAATAAGGGCATGACTATGACTGCCAAGATCAACGGGGGTTGCTGCGTAGTCTAGTAAATGACTTGTCTCGAAGGGGCAGCTTTTGAAACAGCTGGAAGGCTGGTTCCAACGTGCCGATGAAAGCGACATTGTCGTGCTGCGATTAGATTTCTCAGGTGTTACGCTGCTACGATTTATTATTAGGAGATATAAAATGTCATTAGGAACAATCTTGCTTATTATTGTTATCCTGCTGCTGATCGGTGCGATCCCAAGCTGGCCTCACAGCCGTGGTTGGGGTTACGGTCCCAGCGGTGGTCTTGGACTGGTATTGCTGATCCTGATCATTCTGTTGCTAATGGGCAAAATATAGCGCATTTGCTCTAATTTCGTCTTCTGGCGATTACTCAGCGGGCAGCGAAATCCAAGTTTTTGTTTTACCACGCAACGAAAGGTTGCAGACACGAGACTCTTGATTCTGTTTTAGTTCAAGCATCGAGAGGCAATTTAGCTTCATCATTTATCTGGAGGGCATTACCATGACACAATTTAAACGTTTTTCCACTTTTTTCCTGACTGCCCTGTTGGCTTTTTTTGTGGGTTGCGCATCTACGTCGAAGCAGGAAGGGACAGGAGAATATATTGACGACACCGTTCTGACCACGAAGGTCAAGGCGGCTGTTTTGAATGAGCCCTCCCTGAAGTCCGCCGAAATTAACGTCGAAACCTTCAAGGGTGAGGTACAACTGAGCGGTTTTGTCAGTTCCCAAGCTGATATCAATAAGGCGGCCGAGGTTGCGCGTGGCGTCAAAGGAGTGAAATCGGTCAAGAATGATATGCGGCTCAAATAAAAATAGCGGTCGGTCTTCAAGCATGACAATGTCTAGTTGACCGACCGTCAAAAAAAGGGAAATAAAATGCTACATTACACCGTTGTATTTCTAGTCATCGCGCTTGTCGCTGCTTTACTCGGCTTTACCGGTATTGCGGCCGGTGCCGCCGAGATCGCCAAAATACTGTTCTTCATCTTCATTATCTTGTTTGTCATCTCGCTTATCATGGGACTAATGCGTCGCAAGTGACCTTGTTTGGTAGCGCTTGGTATTTCGTTGAATTCAGGTAGTGTGATGGATTCAGGTTCTATCACATTAGAAATGGATAACAACTTGAATTTCAAGTTGATTTGTCTTTTTTAACTTGAAAGTTTCTTTTAGCCAGATGACATTTAAGCACTTGGTTTCGAGTGCTCGCTCCCCATTGCTATCGACTCATGTTTTCAGGAAAGAAAGATGGATCTCACTGCCGTATCGACGAATGATATCCAGCTTGGCGGCGTGATAAGCCTCGACATTTCCTTTAAGGCCTGATTTATCTACCGAGCGTCGAGCTAGCTCATCTGAAATCACATCCATAAAAAGTTCGGCCAGTAGCAGCCTTGCAGAATCTCGAAAACGTCCCCGGCCATCCACATACAGCTGCACGGTCGGCGCACCCGTATTGATGATGATTTTTCGCTCCTTGGGGCTATATACTGCTCGCTCTAGTTCGTTATTCAGATTGCGTAATTCATACCCAACGAACATGGCCTCTCCATGATCCCGTGACAGCCTTTTTTTCACGACATGGCCGGTTGTGCCGTAGCTATGCCCGGAAGCATGTTCCGCCACAACCATTTCACACCAGGCCCAATAGGTTCCCGCCCGCACCGTGATCTCTCCACGATCTCCTGCTGTGTCGCCCACAATCGTCCATTCTATCCGCTGCCTATCATTTAACTCGCGGACAGGTATCTCCGTTGGCGCGGGTTCGATGTGCATGGAGTCGGGTAACGCATAATTAAAGTTTAATACCTCATCACCGGCAAACTGACCGGGATCAATCAGCAAGGTGACGTGGAAAGGATGATTGAGCTTGCGATAATAAAAAGGCGTGGTAAAACGCAGCGCAGCCGGATGTTCTGCCTCATCAACGGCAGCAGTTTCCATGTCAGGCGGCGGCAGTATGATGCCAAGGTCCTGAATTGCCGCCCGATTCATGCGTTGAAGCAGGTGCTCGATCATATGACTGGTTCGGCCGGAGGTTGTGGCAAGCTCCAGATGTTTCAGTTTTTCTTGCTCTGCCAACACACAGGGCGCGATCATTCTGCTGACGGCCTGGGAAAACGCCGCCACAAAAGCGTCCTTACGATTCAAGCCCTCTCTTTCGTCGCTGATAATGGCCACGCCCTGGCCGAGTTTTTCGATCAAGGCCGGGCAACGCACCGTGCCGAAAAGGTACTCCGTCCCCACTTGGTTTTCATATTCAAATAGCTGACAGTCAAGTATAGCCATGCCGGACAGGATAACCAGTCCATTCGTCCGCTCATCGCCCCTTGGCGTTAATTCCACATCAAGGGCGCGCTTTAGGGTGAGCGTGAACGGATACGGCTTTTTCTCATATTCGAAGTACCCGGCCTGATCGGGACCCAGCAGCAGAATGGCAGGAGGCTCTTCATAACGCACCTGTCCGCTGCGCTCCACCTCCGTGCCATGGTGCACGTTCAGCAGCTCAACATTCCGCCGCGTCAACACCTCGCGCAGATAGATGTTATTAGCCACCGCCTGCACAACGGTTTGATAGTGGGATATGTTCACCTGCATGTTTTCAATGATGATGGTCACCTGGGTGCCGCTGTCAGCAATGCCCAGGCGCTCGTAATCTCTAGCGTCCGTTGGCCTATCACCGCCCCCATTATCATAGAGATAGCCGCCATTTTCACTCCGGAATAACTCGATACGGGAATATCGTCCGCCATGAATGGTCTCGATCCAGCCGTGACCAAGGCCATAAATTGCCTGCTTCAAGCCACGACCGAAATAACCGCGCCCGCCGCTCTCACCTCGCGCCAAAGGGCTATGAGCCCCACCATAGGCTAAAATATAACAGGCCTGCTTGAAGGACATTCCCTCCGCCTGGTCGGCGACCACCAGCAACGCGCCTGCCTGATGCCGCTCATACTGGATGCGAATCCGGCCAGTCACCTTCGTGCCTAACTTTTCCAGTCGGGCATAGCTGTCATCACTGTTGGTAATCAATTCGACCAGGGCTTTTTCGACAGAAGCAAAGCGGCGTGAATCGATATCGATTACCCGTTGGTCCACTGGGATTGCGGTAATTGCCATTCTATGTTCCTCGTTTAACTTGAATCTCCCAGTTCAAAATAGCGTTTTTTAAACCTCAAATGTTCTGCTTCTGGCGTACGCCGTAGAAAGGCGGCGCTGGCTTGGCTGGCCGTTGCGAAATATTAGCCCGAACAATACACTGAAAAACTATTGAGATAGAACGTAATGTGCGAGGACACCGGCCTCAACATCGCTAAGTTGCCCGTACGCCGGCATTGACACCGGTCCCCATTTATTGGAGCCGCCATCGCGGATATTGCGCGCTACCAGCGCAGCTGCGTTGGCCTTCGAAGCATATTTCGCCGCTACGTCCCGGAAGGCTGGACCCACGATCTTCTTGTCGATCGCATGGCATGCCATGCAGTTGTTGGCACCGAGCAGTGCTTTTGCGTCGGCAGGGTCAGGCGTCGCCGTGAGCGCAACGGTCGCCGGTTTGTCCGCTGTGTTTAGTGCCATCGTCCCGCTGTTGCGTTCGGCGCCATAGGTTTTGACCAGATAGTCGACGATAGCAGGGATATCTTCATCTGCAAGCTTCGCGCCAAATGGCACCCTCATTTTCTTGACGGTGGCCTCCCAGTAGTCGCGCGACGAAGAGGGCGGCTGCGACTGGATGTAATGAACTGAGTGGCAAGTCATGCAATTGCGTTGGGCCAGCATGTAGCCGGGCAGCTCGCTTGGTTTGAACACGGCGGTTTCAGGCGGCAGCTGGATATCGAGGGCGATTGCAGAGTAAGGTGCAAGGGCGCTCGCCGCCAGCAGGATGCGAATCAGGGTGTGCCTCATGCGTTTCTCCTTAAACAGCAACGACGTGGGTTGACTCGACCACATTGCGCATATAGCCGCCAGGGTTTACCAACGGGCTGAGCGGCTGGCCCTGACCGATCCGGTTGACCGCACGCACCAGCAATTCGTGTTTCCCTTTGTGTTTTGGCGTGAACGCAACGCTCCATTCGCGAAAGGAGTACCTACCCATATCCTTGCCCAGCTGGGCGGCCTGCCAGTTTTTGCCGCCATCGGGCGAAAACGCAACCTCGGTCACGCCGTACCCGCCATCAAAAGCGATCCCGCGCACGATGGTCTGGCGTCCGCTCTTGACATGCATACCATCGGTCAGGCTGGTCACGAACGAGCGTACGTTCATGCGATTGATCGGTATGGTCTTGACGGACGCTTTTTCCGGCTCGATGCAGGCGCACTGGTTGTCCGGAATGCGATAGGCCTTGCTCATCCAGAATCCATCGAATACCTTGCCGGTTACCGTAATGTCAGACAGGTGTTTCACCCAATAAGTGCCGTAGTAGCCGGGGACGACCAGCCGCACTGGATAGCCATTCAGCAGAGGAAGGTCGGCGCCGTTCATTTGCCACGCCAGCATGACTTCACCGTCGAGCGCGTGATCGATATTAAGTGCCTTTATGAAATCGGGCGCATTTCCTACGGGCGGCGTGTCGAGGCCATTGAATGCGACCTGCACCGAGCCTGCTTTGACACCCGATTTTTCCAGCACCTTGCGCAGCGGGATGCCGGTCCAGCGCGCGTTACCCATGGCACCGTTCGAAAACTGGCCGCCGTTGACGCGCGGCGTAAAGTGGCCCCGGCTGTTACCGGAACACTGGGTGACGGCGACCAGGTCGACCGCATCGGCCATTTGCTTGAGGTCGGCGAGCGACAAGTTGAGCGGTGTGTTGACGTTGCCGCCGACGCGCA
This sequence comes from Candidatus Nitrotoga sp. 1052, assembly GCF_927312905.1. GTDB lineage: Bacteria > Pseudomonadota > Gammaproteobacteria > Burkholderiales > Gallionellaceae > Nitrotoga. The sequence continues at coordinate 19,658 of NZ_CAKMHQ010000089.1, read as the reverse complement.
ACCGATAGCTCAACGCATCGATCGAGGTAGGAATGCCGCTCCAATGATAAAGTACGAAGAATGCGTCGTTGGGCGTGATCACCCCTTCATTGAATACGCTGAATGGGGTTTCCAGCTTTGGCGGGCGGGCAGTAAGCAAGATCAGCGGACGCTTTTGCGGGTATGCGACGAGATCACGCTCACCATTTTCGAACGGCAGCGTGACATGACCGGACTCTCCAGCAAGTGCCGTCGATACCGTGCTGCCGAATGCGCTTGCAGCACCCAAGGTGCCCGCCTGCCTGAGCAGCCTGAGAAAGGCACGCCGTTGTAATGCGGCCGCTGTCAACACCAAAGTGGGCTTAACCATGCTGATCTCCGTTATTGTTATTCAATCGGTCAACGCACACTGCCATTGCCAAGTATAGCGAAAATTACGTTATTGAATAAGCGTTACCATTTAACATGGTGGACTCCATTAGTACCAACCGACCACAATTCATGATCATTCCTCCTTAGGGACTTCACTTTTCAAATGGCTTCTAAATAATTTGGACGTATATTTATCGATGCCGTTATCGAAGTGTCCCACCTAATTTTCGATAATGAAATCGAATATGTTCTTCGACGAATGTTGAAATAAAGTAATACCCATGATCGTAGTCAGCATGCCTGCGCAGCTTCAATGGCTGCTGCGCTTTTTGGCAGGCCGCTTCGAACGCTTGCGGAAACAATTGATTCGGAAGAAACTTATCGCTCAAACCCTGATCAATCAGTATCCCGCTTGTAAATGGCGCATGCCTTTGTTCCATAAGTGCGCTGGCATCGTATTGATGCCAGCTTGCTTGCTTGCTGCCAAGATACGCAGCAAATGCCTTTACACCCCAGGGGCATTTACTCGGTGCGCAGATCGGGGCAAATGCCGATACTGATTTAAAAAGAGCCGGATTGCGCAGCGCCAGGACAAGCGCCCCATGCCCGCCCATTGAGTGCCCGGTAATGCCAATACTTGAAGGGTACACTGGGAATTTCCGCACAATCAATTCATATAGCTCCAGCACGTAGCTGTACATACGGTAATGCTTGTTCCATGGCGCTTCTGTCGCATCTAGATAGAAACTCGCACCTACCCCTAAATCCCAGCTGTCTGCTTCGCCTGGAAGATTGGCGCCGCGTGGGCTGGTATCGGGCGCAATCAGCATCAGCCCCTGCTCCGCAGCAATACGTTGGGCACCCGCCTTGATCATGAAAGTTTCTTCCGTGCAGGTCAGGCCGGCCAGACAAAACAGGGCGGGAACCTTGCCTTCCCGAGCCTGCGGCGGCAGGTATACCGAAAACCGCATTGGCAAGCCGATTTCTTCGGATTGGTGGCTATAGAACCGCTGCACTCCTCCAAAGCATGCGTGTTCGCTGATCATTTCAAGCATGGCGCAGCCCTTTAATACAGCACGACAGAACGAATCGATTCGCCGCTTTTCATCAAATCAAAGCCCTCGTTGATGCGCTCCAGCGGCAATGTATGAGTAATCAAATCATCGATATTCAATTTACCTTCCATGTACCAGTCAACAATTTTCGGAACATCGGTGCGACCGCGTGCACCGCCAAAAGCGGATCCTTTCCATTCGCGACCGGTTACCAGTTGAAATGGGCGAGTGCTGATTTCTTGCCCGGCAGCGGCAACACCAATGATGAACGATTGGCCCCAGCCTTTATGGCAACACTCAAGCGCCTGCCGCATGGTGATGACATTGCCAATACATTCGAAGGAGTAATCAGCGCCACCGTCGGTTAGCTGGATTATGTGATTGACGATATCTCCAACTTCTTTCGGATTCACGAAATCCGTCATACCGAATTTACGCGCTATCTCGATTCGTCCGGGATTGATATCAACTCCGACAATCTTGTTGGCACCCACCATCTTTGCGCCTTGAATTACGTTCAGGCCAATGCCGCCCAGTCCAAACACAACCACATTCGCCCCGGCTTCGACTTTGGCTGAAAAAACCACGGCACCGACACCGGTCGTTACACCACAACCGATGTAGCACGCCTTGTCGAATGGCGCATCCTCGCGGATTTTGGCCAATGCAATTTCAGGAACTACGATGTAGTTAGAAAAAGTTGAAGTTCCCATATAGTGATAGATGGGCTTGCCGTCAATCGAGAAGCGTGATGTGGCATCCGGCATCAAGCCGCGACCCTGGGTCGAGCGGATGGCTTGACAAAGATTGGTCTTGCGCGACAGACAGTACTTGCATTGGCGGCACTCCGGGGTATATAGGGGAATGACATGATCGTATTTTTTAAGAGAGGAAACACCCGGACCGACATCTACTACGATGCCCGCTCCTTCGTGCCCAAGGATCGATGGAAAAATACCTTCCGGATCGGAACCCGACAGGGTGTAATAATCGGTGTGGCAGATTCCGGTCGCTTTGATCTCGACCAGCACTTCACCCTCCCTTGGCCCTGCCAAGTCAACTTCTTCAATCGTCAGCGGCGCACCGGACTTCCATGCGACTGCAGCTTTTGTTTTCATCAGTGAGCTCCATAAATAAATCACCCCGCCGCAAGCAGCGAGGTATCAGCTGCGCTCTTACAATTCGCTGACTTTTAGCCAGTCTTCGACTTTACCCACCGAACTCGCGGATGTAAAGTTGGTCAGCAATTCTCTTTCGCTTCCATTTTCACGGATGGGCGCGATACCATTCTACCGTCCGGCGCACTGCTTCGCGAAGTGGCGTAGCCTTCATTTGAAAGGCTTGCTCGAACTTGCTGCTATCCACTATGTATGGCTTATCCAACGCATACATCATCTCTTTCATTTCGCGTACAACCGGTGAGAACATGCCCACCATCGACATCAACATCCCGCGCATGACAACCATCTTCGGGGGTTTGCCGATTTCTTCAAAAAAAAACGTCATCAATTCGCGCTGGGTGACTGGGCTATCGTTGGGAACGTGCCAAGCCTGCCCCAAGGCCTCTTCGCGCTCGCCAAGAATGACCAAAGCCTTGCCGAAATCATCAATGTATGTGAACGTGTGCGGTACATCCAGTTTGCCAAGTAATTGCGCTTGTTTGCCCTGCAGTGCATTACGTATGGCTTGCTTACCGATGGATGATGCAAGTACGCCAGGACCAAAGAAATCTGAGCCTCGACCAAGCGCTACGCGCACCTTGCCGGCCTGATGGGCAGCCAGAGCATTTTCCGCCATCTGCGCGCGCAGCCGCCCTTTGCGAGTCTGGGCGGCGTAGGGCAGTCCTTCGTGAATTCTGCCGTTCACTTCACCATACATATACAGGTTATCACCGATGACCAGTTTGGCCTTGTTCCTGGCCGCGCCTTCGAGAATGGCAGCCTGCATAGGAGGAAATTTCTGTAGCCATTCAGTGTACGGCGGCATGGCGCATTGATATACAACCGCTGCACCGCATGTCAGTTCGGTTGTGGAATCGATTGAACAAGCGTCGCCTTTTATGACCTCTACACCTGATGGGACATCAGCCTGTCCACGGGTGTTGACCATGCGTACACGCTTCCCGCGGCTAGCAAGCTCGCGCATGACAGCCATTCCAAGCGGTCCTGTGCCGAAAATGACATGTAGTTCTTTTTGAATGCTGGTTGCCATTGGCTCTCCTTAAGTCCTTCTCATTTGCCTGAGCGGTGATGCCGCCCAATCGGGATAGGAAGAAGCGTCACGGCCCCTCCTTTTCACGCAATTGTGCTTATGGATCACATACACGGCGGTTCGATGAATAAACTACCACCTACTAAAAATAGGTGGGTTAGCAAAGCTTGGATGCAGACAACTAAAGTCGTCTAACCGCATCAAGCTAAACGCGCCGAAGAAACACATAATGGCTGTGTTATGGCAAAGTGGAAGGCGGCGCTGCGGAAGACCGATATAGCAATGGTACATATTGCCCGCGGGTTAGCTTGGTACTGGGTGACGTCATCGACATTGATGAATCGCACTGGTGGTATATTGCCGCTGGCACGATATCCAGTTTAAGAAAGTGAGCAAGTCGATGTACCCGATGCAGCGCCACATTCCAGCTTGAATGATGGAGTAAATTATGGCACAACGCAATCGCAGCCTTAACCTCAGACCTACCAAGTCCAGAACCGCACTGACAATCACTCACCCAAACACTGCCGGTATCGAAATCGGCAGTGCCTCCTACTTTGTAGCCGTGTGTCAGCGTGGTGATAAGTATCGATTAATTTTTGCACGTTTATTCCAACCTCCTGTTTGTTGGGTGGTAGTCCCGCATCTGGGATCAGAGGCCGCCATAGTTAACCAGTAAAATAGTTAGCCAGTAAACTTGCCGCTATCGAGTGCAGCACACTTGTTACCTTAGTTTTTTTCTTTCGATTTTAAAAAATCGTCAAATATTTCTTTAGGCAGATTCATCGAAGAAATATATTCGATTCTTTCATTCGGCATATCTTAGAGTTCCATTATTGGCGACCGATTGTATTGGTGTTCTTTGATATAGGTACCCAGAGCCGGATAAACTTTCATTATTCCAATGAATATCGATATTTTCCCTTTGTAAGGAAATTCAGCCACCACGCTTTTCGATGACGGGTATTCCCTGACGTCATACTTGCTGCTGACCTTGCTCAAATCCTCGCGCGTTTTGCCTTCTACTATGCAACCTACAATGCTCCTTAATTGAGCCTTGTCCACTTGTCGCGGATCGTCATAATAAAGGCCGAAACCTTTTGTTGTTTCCATCGAATAGTTGTTCTTCAGGTCGCTATACATTTCATCCATGACCAAACCGACATTCTTGTAGTCCCCGATATGCTTCTTGTAGATCAGTAAATATGGCCCGACAACTTTCTCCGACACGCTCACCGAAGCAAATAAACCATATCGAGAAAGAGCCAATAACAATATTATGAAAATGACTGCAATAACAATTACAGTTACATTGAAAATTTTCATTTTGGCCTCCGATGTTATTAGCACATCCCGCTGGCTGGGTGGACGCGCCTTGTTTATGATTTTGAATAAACTTGCCAGTTGGTACAATGCTTTGTGGTGGGGCAAGGTAGAGGATGCGTGCAGTGTTTCACATCAATATAACTGAAAGGAGTACTTTGGCTCATGCCGTTGTTGATTGCGGTAAGTGGCCGACGTTCAAAATACACCGTGGCAACCTGATATTCAAGCGACATGCAAGTTGCTTATGGGCGGCTCCCATATCGAGGAAGTCAACCGGGCTAAGTTGCCAAGTGCCAACTTCTTGAGCTTGCTATCCCGTATAGCCTCCTTTGTGTCCAACGCCAGGTTTTTAGCTGCGGTGAAGTGCCGTCCATTCCAGTCATGGTTAAGTGTTTTTTTAAGTGAACTGAGAAGCCGAATCTGGAACCGTAAGTTCTTCAATCATTGTCTGCATATGCGCTCCCACCCCTTGGACATCGTTGGCGCCGCGCCGAGAAAGTCGCCGATTCCGGCACCCACGACGAAGGTGCTCTTATCGACTCGGACACAAAGTTGCCAATAGACTTCGACCCTACCGTCATTTCTGTAGCGCAACACCCTCATGCTCATGCCCTTGCCGTGACTGCGCGCTGGGATTCAGCAATTACCTTTGCATCGGTTTTTATGCGGGGCAGCTGCGTAATACGAAAACCCCGCTCGTATAGTTGGGCACCATAGTATTGGCCCATTTCATAGTGCGTTCCCTCAAGATTTGGCTGATGCATAGGTTATGCCTCCGTATATGTGACGCAGTAGCAAGAAGCGGATCCTGCCGCCCAACATCCGCTGGAATAAATTGCTGGGCATCAAGCCTCATTCACATGGCCGTAGGATCAGCCTGGATTATCCCGAAACGAAGACCGCCTGGCTCCGCACAGGTGGCATACCAGCCGATGCCGGGAATCGGCATTTTAGGCTCGATCACACGCCCGCCACTGGCCTGGACCTTCGCGATGACCTCATCGAGATTGGCGACCGGCACGGTGAGCTGAGTCACAGGCGTTCCGCCCGCGATTGGCGCGTCTTTCAACGCTCCGATTCCCCCATCAATTCCCGGTTCGCCCGCAGGGCCCGCCTGTATCCGGTAATACTCGTAGGGCATCGGGAATCGCTCGAACTGCCAGCCGAAAATCTCTTCGAAAAACTTTCGTGCTTGAGCGACATCGTGGACCGTAAAATCAAAGTAAGCAGGTTTCATATTTGCGCCCTCCATAGTTTCACTACAAGACCAGCATTTCCTGCAACAACAAATTTTAAGATGCCGGAGTAATAAGCTGAATTACAGCACCCGTTGGGTCAGCGATCATACACACCCGGCCAACGCCTGGAACATAATGCGGTGATTCAATGATGGCGCCACCGAGTTCGCTGACGTGAGCGGCGCAAGCATCAACATCAGCGACAGCAATGAACGCTTGCCACCAAGATAAACGAGACCGCGAATAGTCGGTTGTGGGATTCGTCATTCCCCGCATCAGTGCCTCCGCAACTGAAAATTGTGTAGGGGCCGAAGGGGTCGGCATCTACTTCGCGACGCTTCCAGCCGAGCAACCCACAGTAGAAATCCCCACAGGTTTTTTGGTCCATAGTTACGAGTTAGTTCCAGAAGAATTTCCCATGTTCAGTAATATAACCTCCGCCTGCCCCCGATCCGGTCGTGATGGAGTCGGTGGAGGCGTTCATGCTGCGGATGGCGGGCATCGAGTGGCTGAACTGTCCATGCTGCCGTGAAGGGCGATTCCGGGTGCTGCAGGGAATTTTGGCTTCGGGTTTCAAGAAGGAGGTTTTTCGGCTACCGCGTGCTCCCCCTCAGAAACCATCATGAATATTTTTTTTATTTATGCTCGTTTCAACCGGCGGCTGTGTGGTTTCAATAGTCGGGGGTTTGCTCGTCCATGCAACATGATGAATAGCGCTTTGACCGGACAGTTTGTGCGGCGTTTTGGTGTCGGTGCAAGCCACAAATACTCTCCAGCATACCCGCTTCTTCTTCACCCATTGCCGCCCCCTCACGACATTGGGTTGACGCCCCACTTCAAAACCTTACAATCCCCATAGTTTCCGTTCTCCTATGGTTCAGTCCAACGAGGTTTATCCGCCGCCAATAAGGTCGCGGGTTAACAAGTTTGGGGAGTGCGGCAGATAAATGCTATTCGTTGCCCAACATGTCTCTCACCCTGTGTACGCTGGCGAACAGACATACCCTCGCCTTACATGCAATCTTCTTCGCACGTCGAACTTTCGGCGCGATAACTCACATCAAGGAGTTTTTTATGAAAAAGTTCTTAATCGCAATACTGTCTCTATTTATGGTGGCACTGACACTGCCGCTGCAAGCCGCTCCAAAAACTGAGAAGAGTCTGTATGAACGGCTTGGCGGCGTCTTCGCCATCGCCGCGGTTGTTGATCATTTTAGCGACGCGGTGGTGCAGAACCCGATTGTGGGAAAGACTTCACAGAACCCAGCCCTCAGGGAATGGCACACGAAGAACCTAGGCAGATTGCCGGGCCTCAAGTTCATGCGAACCCTGTGGTTCTGCGAAGTCACAGGCGGGCCGTTCAAATTCTCGCCAACAAAGCCGGGTAAAACTCATTTGGGCCTTGAGGAGGCGCATCGTGACCTTAAAATATCGCCAGAAGAATTCGACGAGGTTGCGGCCGAGTTGGGGCGCAGCCTTGACTTTGCCAAAGTGCCTGCGCGTGAGAAGAGAGAAGTCCTCGCCGCCTTCGCAGCGCATAAGAACGAGGTAACGGCTGGCTACAAGACGAAGTGACTATGTGGACATAGAAGCGGTCAGCGGCCCAACAAACGGTTTCAGCCGACAGCCCTGCCTCAGAGGACGTCAATCACTGGGGTCAGGTCTCAATACTGTTCGGTTAATAAAAATAAGTTAAATAAAATCAACGTACTGAACAGCAAAAACACTCCGTCAAGCGCGCTATCCGAACAGCATTGAGACCTGACCCCATTTCTGTGTGCATTTCTGTGTAACCCCATTTCTGTGCACGTCAATAAATACTGCGGCTTTCTTGAAGTCGGCCACGCTTTTAAAGACCATCAGGTCGCGGATAAAGTCGGCTTCGCCGCTCAAGTAGTTCAGGTTGCGCACGCCGCTGGTGTTGTTTTTTCTGGGCAGGCCCTGCAAGCCTGCATCCATCACAAACGGCGCAAAGGTCAGCTTCCGCAACGACCCACTCAGGGCAGCGACGGCGCTGGAGACATAGCCCAGCGCCAACACCATGTCCACCTCGGGATCCTTCTGCAATTGTTTCAACGCTGCGGCGATATGGCCGGCCGACCAGGCGCCACCGAGCTGTTTTGCCGCAGGGGAACGCACGTCGAAGTCGGCCTGGGTCAGCACCCGGAGTTCTTTTTTAAACAACTCGGGTGACCAGCTGATGTGCTCGATAGGGCCATCGGTGACGATGCCGATGGTTACGACCTTTGCGGCCTGTGCCGTGGGCATTAGTAATACAAGCAGTGTGGCCAATATGGTGAGCAGCCTAACTCGTCTCATTGCCATCTCCTTTGTTGAACCCATGGCTTCAACCCTGCATCAGGGTAACGGTCTTGCGGAAACGCAGCAGTGCCGCAAGGAAAAACAGCGCACCGATGGCTGCGGTGGCGACGAACTGCGGCCACACCACCGCCAAACCGGCATCACGGAACAGAATGGCCTGCGCCAGCCTGACAAAATGGGTGGACGGCACCAGCTGCATGATGGTCTGCAACTGCGCTGGCATACTCTCCAATGGAGTGTTGCCACCGGACAATAACAGCATGATCACATACACGATCATGGTGAGCAGCCCGAACTGCGGCATGGAGCGGGCCAGCGTCGCCAGATAAATTCCCAGTGAGGTCACCGAGAACAGGTAGATCACCGTCCCGCTCAAATACAGCGGAATTGAGCCGCTGATGGGAACCGCCAGGGCACCCTGCACGACAATAAAAAGCGAGAGGCTGGCAGCGATGACCACCACCAGGCCGTTGGCCCAAACCTTGGCAAGCATGATTTCAACCGGCCGCAGCGGCATCACCAGTAAATGTTCAATGGTGCCGTGCTCGCGCTCGCGAATCAGCGCTGCACCGGTAAGCAGCATGGCCATCAGAGTGATGTTGTTGGTGAGCGACATCGCGCCTTGAAACCAGGTCGTCTCCAGATTGGGGTTGAAGCGGGCACGGGTAACGATGTTCACAGCGGGTGTTGCGCCATCCGATTGCAAAAACGCGTTTAGCTCTTGGGCAATAATGCGCTGGATGTAACCGGCGCCGGTTCCCGCCAGGCCCATGGCGGTGGCGTCGACATTGAGCTGTACCACTGCTGGACGGCCGGCCAGGATGTCCGCCTGAAACCCCGGCGGAATATCGATGACAAAGGTGTAACGGGCCGCTTCCATGGCGGCATCGATCTCGTCGATCGCCAAAGCATCGGGTGGCTGAAAGCGGGGCGGCAGCAAGGCGTCGCCGATGCGCCTAGAGAGTTGGGAGCGATCCTCATCGACTATGCCCACTGCAGCATTGACCACGTCGACGTTAGCGTTCTGGGCCTCCTCGAACACGGCGAAGGTAAACATATACACGATCAGCAACAGCATCACCGGGTCAAAACGCAGGCTATATAGCTCCTTGATGCCCAGTTGGAAGATATTGGCGAGGGATCGTCTCATGGTCATCGCTCCTGTGTCTGCAACAGGCTCAGCGCCGATAACAGGTAGGCCAGGATCAACAGCGCCAACATCCAGAAGTTGACCATCAGCGCTTCGAAACCCAATGCCTTGGTAAAGGTGCCCAAGCTGATCTGCTGGAAGTAACTGCTGGGGAAGATCCGGGCGAATACCTGGGCGCCGGGTGTAAGAGAAGCTACCGGGGCAAAGAAGCCCGAAAAATTGACTGCGGGCATGGTGGTGATAATGGCCGTGCCGAAGATCGCCGCAATCTGGGTCTTCATAAACGAGGACATCAGCAGTCCCAGGCCGGTGGTGGCGATGACATAGAGCAGCCCCCCCACCAGCAGAGCGGCTAAACTACCTTTCACCGGGACCTGAAACAGGAATACCGCCAACAGCATCAGGCTGGCGAAGTTGAGCAAGGCGATCACCACATAGGGCGCCTGCTTACCCAGCAGAAATTCCAGCCCCCTTACCGGAGTCGCGTAGAAGTTGGTGATGGAACCCATCTCTTTTTCCCGCACCACACCCGCGGCGGTCATCATGGCGGGTATCCAGACCAGCAGCATCATGATGGTGCCGGGCACGATGGCATAGACGCTCTTGAAGTCCTGGTTGTAACGAAAGTGTGTTTCGATGGTGAGCGGCGTCGGTCGCTGGTCACTGCTGGACTCGCTGCGTATCCGCTGCTCCAGGTAATACTGGTGCACGCCGAGGATGTAACCGAGCGCGGTTTCGGCGCGAAACGGGATAGCGCCGTCGAGCCAGATGCCCACTTCCGGCTGGCGGTCACGCTTTAGGTCATTGCCGAATCCCGGCGGTATTTCAATGGCAAAGGTAAGCCGGCCCTTGGACAACCGGCTTTCCATCTCGGCGTAATTCTGCAGCGGTGAACGTTGGTTGAAGTAGCGCGAACCGGCAAAGTTTTCCAGATAGTTGCGGCTTTCCGGAGTTTGGTCGTGGTCGAGCACTGCGTAGGAGATATCTTCCAGATCAAAGGTGATGCCATAGCCGAAGGCAATCATCAAGATAATAGGGCCCAGCAGGGCGAAGGCGATGCGGATCGGGTCGCGCATGATTTCGAGACTCTCACGGCGGGCGTATGCCCAGGCGCGGCGGGCAGGATCGATGGGCAGGCGTTTCGATCTGAGCTGCGGCGCTGCGACCTGATTATTGCGATCAAGCGCCGTGCCGAGCTGGGCTGCCGCAGGCTCAGTTCCGGCGGCCTCTTCCAGGTAGGCAATAAAGGTCTCTTTCAGGTTTTTGGCAGAGCGTGCGCTTATCAACGCAACGGGAGAGCCCTGAGCCAGCACCCGTCCGGCGTGCATGAGGGAGACGCGGTCACAGCGTTCGGCCTCGTTCATGAAATGGGTGGAGATGAAAATGGTGACGCCGTCGTCGCGCGACAGCTGTATCAGCAACGCCCAGAATTGATCGCGGGCAACGGGATCCACCCCCGATGTCGGCTCGTCCAGGATCAGAATCTCCGGGCCGTGAATCACAGCCACGGCCAGAGAGAGCCTTTGGCGCACACCCAAGGGCAGCTTGTCCGCCAGTTCATCGGTCACGTCGTCCAAGCCGAAGCGCTCGGTCATCTCTTTCACCCGTGCCTCGATCTCCGCCCGGGGCAACTGGAAGATGCGTGCATGCAGCAGCAGATTCTGGCGTACCGTCAGTTCACTGTAGAGCGAGAAGGACTGTGACATGTATCCGACCCGCTTTCTCAGATCGATGTCACGTGCATCTGCGGGATGGCCAAACAATCGCGCTTCTCCGCCTGAACTGGGCAGCAAGCCGGTGAGCATCTTCATGGTCGTGGTCTTGCCGCAGCCGTTGGAGCCCAGAAAGCCGAAGATTTCACCCCCTTCGATGGTGAAGCTGACCTGGTCGACTGCAATGAAGTCGCCAAAACGCCGCGTCAGCGCACTGGCCTCGATGACCGGCGAGCCATGCTTGACCTGGTGCGGCGGGATGATCAGTGCCAGGTGGTCGCGGCGTTTGTGCTCGGGCAGCAGCTGGATGAATGCCGCATCCAGGTTTGCGGTGCCAGTGCGGGCCTTCAGCTCTGCCGGGCTGCCGCTGGCGAGCACCTGGCCTGCATCCATCGCCACCAGCCAGTCGAAGCGCTCAGCCTCGTCCATATAGGCCGTCGCCACAATGACACTCATGTCTTGCCGGCGGCTGCGTATCCGCTCGATGAGCTCCCAGAATTGCCGACGCGACAAGGGATCGACGCCGGTGGTGGGTTCGTCAAGAATCAGCAGCTGCGGATCGTGGATCAGCGCACAGCACAAGCCCAGTTTCTGTTTCATGCCGCCGGAGAGTTTTCCCGCAGCACGGCCGGCAAAGGGTGCCAGGCCGGTGCTTTCGAGCAGTTCCTTGATGCGCCTTAGCCGCTCCTCACGGGGCTGACCGAACAGCCGGCCAAAGAAATCGATGTTCTCGAATACCGTCAAGGTCATGTAGAGGTTCTGCCCGAGGCCTTGGGGCATGTAGGCGATCCGTGGGCAAATGGCGCGACGGGAACGCATGCGGCGCATGTCGCGACCGAGCACCTGCACTGAGCCGGCCTGTATCTTGCGCACCCCGGCCATCAGCGCCAGCAGGCTGGACTTACCCACACCATCGGGGCCAATCAGGCCGACCATACGGCCAGCCGGCAGGTCGAGCGTGATACCGTCCAGCGCGACAATTTTCTTGTAGCGATGAGAAAGATCACTGAGCCTAGCTATCGCATTCACAGCTCATGCCCTCATGGTTTCAACAAACCGCTCATTGTGGACGTTCCACTGCTTGCGGCAATGCCGCGTTTGCATCAAGGCGAATATATGCCACGCCCGGGATGACGGTCTTGGCCAAGGCGGCGTGTATCGCTCCGGCGCGGGTAGCACACATTGCTCCGGTGCATCGGCGCGCGGCAGGCGCTGCACATGAGGGGACTGACAGCCGCCGGTGAAAAGCGCGCATTGCATTACCGCGCCAATCTGCAAGAATGAATCCGTTCGAAACATAGTCGAGCCAAATTTTCCCTGATTTACCACGTCAATTATTCCACGATCATCCCGTCTTCGTCGCGCGTGTTGGCGCCAGCTGCATCAGCAATGCGCCGATGCCGAGCAGCATCGCGGCGAACACAACCAGCCCTCCAATCCACGGCAGGCGGCCGAGCAGACTCACCGCCAGCATGCCGAGTACAGCTGCGGCAATACGCCAGCTTGTTTGCGAGGCGCGCGCCGCTTGCCATCGCTGCACCGCCGCTTCGCCGGCGGAGACGCCTGCGGACACGTAACCGACCAGAAGCAGCGCCAGATACAGCGCGATCATCACAAGCGCGAGCGGCACCCCAATCACGGTGAACATCGCGATCAGGGCCGCGACCGGAATGCACACCAGCGCGATGAAACCGACTAGCAGCGATAGCGGCCAGCGCCCCCGCACGATCGAGCCTATGCCCGTGTACACACCCGGCAGAGCGGCTACCAGGATGGCGGCGATGACCATCAGGCCGACGGTCCAGACCCAGCCAGCGCCACGCCCGGCGCGCTCCTGCACGTCGGATGGAACTGGCCAGGCGGCGCGCGGTGAGAAACGCTCGATCCCGCCCTTAACCTCTGCGGCCGGATCGCGCCGCAATTCGTCGCGGCTCGCGTAGCGCAACCGGCCATTGATACGCGCGTTCGGGCCAAGCTCGATCGAGCCGCTGGCAACCTCGACATCGCCGCCAACCGGGCCGTCGATAACGACATGCCCGCCGCTCGCCTGGAGGTAACCGTCGATCGCTCCCGTGATGCGGACTTCGCCGCCGCCCACGATGACGTTACCGGCAATCCTTGCTTGCGGGCCGATCTCGACCGTGCCGCCGGCGATGCGGGCATTCCGTTGCACCGGCCCATTGACCGAGACACGCCCGCCCGCAGCATACAGGCCCTGCTTGATTGAGGCTCCAAGGCGCACATTGCCGCCTGCCACCAGCGCGTCGCCGCCGACCTCTGCGGCGACATCGACGTTACCGCCGGCTGCGGCCAAGTCACCCGCGACGGATTTGGAAACCGAGACCGTGCCGCCGGCAATAAAGTGGTCCGGGCCAAGATCGCGTTCTACCGGTTCGCGCGCTGTAGTCGTATTCTGTGCCGACAGCGGCGCAGCAATCACCGTCAAGAGGAACGCCGAAATCAACAGGGGCACGCAATGGGATAGGGATTTCATGTTAATCTCATTTCTTAGGGTTATGTCGTAAAGGACTTACTAGAAAAAGAAATATAGCGAGCAAACCGGCATCGGGGTCGCGCAGTAGATTTATGATGAATGTCACTTGCCATTTTGTCGTACTTATCGGTTGATGCCATTGTGCTTCCTCCTATGGTCCATCGGAATTAGCTACCCGTGTGCCTGACTGCTCACTTTGTGAACAAAGGACTTGTGCCTGGCACCGTGAGCCCTTCAGTCATCGTCTGCGTACGCGCTCCCATATCCCCCGCACAAAGTTGGCGCTTTGCTGAGTTCGATGACACCTCTCCATCGGTAAGTAGCTGGCCAAATGCGAAACATGCGTACCACGCGAGTGAATTTCACCATGCTCAGGGGCAGGCCGGACGGCTTCCAGTGCTCGGTTATGTCAAGTTCGACGGCGACGCGGTCACCATCGTGAGACGCGCTGTATGAACCGCCCGTGATGAGTACTCCCGCAATCCTGATCGACCACCGCCCGGAGGCGGAACCACCGCTGGGTTGGTCAAGCAGATTCGGGAAGCCTGGGGTTGCATGACTACCTCCACTACTTCCGCGGAATGTCGACCTGCCCAACGAACAGGCTTAGCCGCGTCGCCTTGCAGCGCCGGCTTGAGCGCATCGTTTGGCGACAGTGTGAAAAGCTAAACGCGGCGTCAACCCCGCTTTCCTCGTACCCGACGAGCAGCGATGTGCTGGAGCCAAACGCCAATGCGCTCGGCGAGGCTGTCTGCTTTCGGCTCGCAGCTGCAAATAACGCCGAAGGAATATGAGGCGGCTGTATTGTGGCAAAGTGAAGTGCGGTGCTTGAGAAGATCGGTATAGTAATGGTACATATTGCCTGCGGATTAGCTTAGTCATGGGTGATGCCATTGACATCTTTGAACCGGCTTGGCGGTTCGCAACCGGTGCGCCGATATCCCGTTTGAATGAGAGAGCAAGATGGCGTAACGATTCGGAGCCACGTTCCAAACAGAATGTCGAAGCACACTATGGCCCGATACAATCGCAATGTCAGCCTTAAACTGGGGGGAATCCAGACAGGCCCTGATAATCACCCATCCCAACGCCTTGGCCGACTGGCTCAAGGCCTTCAATATCGACATGGTCGCGATAGAATCCACTGTCGTGAACTGAATCAGTAACAAGCGCTACCGGGCACGATTCCCCACATGGGTGTAATACCGATGCACGATTCGCCTTCATAGACAGGCTTACCGGTTCTTGCATCTGGATTCATGTATGGCCCCAACTTGCCAGCGGGGGTGCAACAAAACTTTGGTAACCACTGCGTGTGCTTGGGCTCCGGGAAATCGTCCGATTCAAGACCTTGCGAAGAAGGAGACACACAGCGGCCCTGGTCACAAATTCGGTCAATTTTGCATTGTGTGTCGTACATGCATCCTTCGTTGGCAGCATGAGCTGAAGCACACATCACAACTAAGGAAAAACCAATAAAGTTCAGAACTGTTTTCATCTTCGCTTTCCTTTCAGGGAGAACCAACCAACAGTGAAGCGGGCAACATCACGATGTCCAACATTAATCAGGCGCGTCACAAAAACAAAAAAAGTTTATGTCCTCTTGGGCAAGGGCGGTTTCCTATCATTCACCAGTTTATTACCCATTGCTACCGACAGCATTAAACCCCACTTCGAATGGAAAAATCATGGCACGCAAGTAACGTTGGCCTTGGTTCTCTATAGCGCGGATGAAAAACTTAACGTCGAAAAGCTTGCCGCCCAAACTTATCAGTTGAAACCGGTGGCCAATATGGGAAAGAAAACGTAAGCGGGGATTAATCTGGCCGTCACGCATCAGTTTGATTGCAGCAAGTTCTGGCATCAGTTCTGAAATATGCCCCCAGGCTGATGCACCACGACGATAGCCGAACAGATCGCCGGTGGGAATATTACAGTCGCAGATCATGCCCTGCTCGCTAAGTGTCAATTCTATCTTGTTGTCAAAAGCGCTTAGAGGTGCAATTAATTGCTTGGGGAAATTGGGTGTCATGAGTTCGGGTTCCATCATTTTCCGCTGGCTTCGGTAGCCACCCAGTCGTCTAATTCATAGCCAGAGGAAAATCCACGTGCTACTGCCTTGCAATAGGCAGATTCAGCAATATGCGATAACCGCTCTTCATCGCTTGGTTGAAGATCCAGGTCAGACGGGGAAATGTCAGTCGGATTTTCGGCGGCATTGCTGTTTGCTCCAAGAGTATACATATTGACTCCATTTCTGCAATTTGGTTGAAATTGGCCTTGCTTACAATGTCTTGTCGGGCATTCTCAACTGCGATCAATCCCCAATGTGCACAGTAAGCCAAATAAAATCGTAGAATATTTTTAATACAGCCTTTAGTCTGTTCGATAACGCACACAGGTCAACAGTTCACCCCAAACGGAATACCGGCCTTCTGCAGCAAAAATCACAACCGGCTTACTGATGCTGAAACGGAAACGTTTAAGGCAAGGAAAATTCCCCCTGATAATTACTGGAAAGGATGATTTTTAAACAGCATCAAGGTTTGAATTCATCGGTCGCAGATGGCTGCCCGGTGCAACGAAGGGGAAAACGCAACTGATTCTCGGGCCGCAGCAAGTGAACCAAGAAGATGCCATGAATGCTACCGACAGCTGCGCCTGCAAGCGCCAGGGTGCCGACAATAACGCTACCTACTACCCAAGGTTCGACAGCCATATATGCTACATGAAGCCCTGCGAATACCACCGGCATACCCACTGCCCAAGCGAGCGCATTGGCAAGGAGCCACCATCCGGCACGGCCGACATATCGACACAAGATGCGATACTGAAAAACGGCAAGCAAAGGCCCTGCGACAAAACCTAAACCAACCGCTAGCAACATGCGTATGCTCTGTGAGATAGAGGGCGAAAGTTCAGCTTGGTTATGAGGCATCAAATTTATGACGGTGCTGGGAATCATGCCAACAAACCACGCGACCAGAGCTCCCAAGATAGTAGCCTGAACCCAGCCTTCAAACCCCGAAAGCCGCTCACGAATGACAAGCGATTGAGCCCAACCAACCACGGCGCCCTCTAGCGCCCCGAGCGCTACTGTAAACGTAGCGAATGCCAACACCACGGTTACTGTCGAGCGCTCGCCGATTGCGCCGGACATGAGCCATCCGATGGTTCCTACGAGACCGAGACCGACAACTTCGGCGAACGCATTAGCCAGAACCCAATGATACCAAAGGCGGACGTTGCTGCTCATGGTTGCATTATGCAGAGTTTTTAATGAAGATTATCCTATCCAAAACTGACAAGAGAAGTTGCTAGTTCTGCGCATGATAGGTCTCGCCGGACTGAGTCTCAACAGGCGTAAAGTTAAAGCAAATCGTCTGAGTTAACTTCTGTCGGACGTCTTCCAATTTCTCTTCAGTCGCCTGATGGCCAATCGTTAAACGGGAAAGGCACCTCTTCAGAAGCAAAGGTAAGGAAATATACAATTTGCTGAAAGTAGCGCCCCAAGTTACGGCCAAATGAAAGTAATCGGGTATTGGGAGTATCGTTTATTAAAGTCACCAAAAATTGAAAGATAGCAACGATAAACATCAATGTCCCAGATAGTTGGTATGCAAGGACCATTAACAACATATACAAGCCACGTACCCATATGTTGCGCTTGCTTTCAGTAGTAATAATAGAATCCTGACTCATATAACTTAAGCCCTTTTCAGAATAATTTATCGAGACGTAAAATTCCAAGGCAACGCGAGCCGCATATCAAATACTTAACATTTACAGTGCAAACACTCTCAGAACGGAATCCTTGGCCGTTCTTATTAGCCTTTGGCACCATCGCGAACGAAGATGAAGAAGTCATTTCAATAAGCACCAATCCTTACGGCCAAACTTTGGCAACGTTAAAACTTTGAGGTCACTCTGATAGCAAATCTATCTATAGTCAGTGCGGTATCACACATATAACTAGAGTCAAGTCAACGACGACAAACAAACTGAAGGAGGAGCGGGATATCACGAAGATAAGGTTAAATAGGCAATTTTGACCATCTCACGCAGCGGACAATCACTGCCCATGGTTGAGACATCCTCACATTTGGCTGTCAAAAAGTGGACAATATTTTCCAGATTAGGTGTGGATACAGTGCCCAATTGTTCCACCTCAGTGTTTAGCCGGAGTGAAACTGGAGTGTTTTATATGAACATAATTTACGACATTGGACTCTCTCGACCGACGGTATGTAAGTATCCCAATACAAATCCATTCAAGTTTTAGAGAATCGGACTGACGCAGGCGTACCACGCACGCTGCTTAACCTGTTTGGCTAGTTGCGTTGCGTGCCCGTAAGATTGGTGGCAGCATCAACATGTCCTGCTAGTGTGATGCGTCAATTAGAAGTGCACTTATTCAAAGTGGCACGAACGCGGGTGACCTTGGCGAGGATGTCGCTGGCCTTTGCTGTCCAGATAAACGGCTTTGGTTTGGCGTTATGCACAGCGATATATTTGTTGATGGCGGCCTCCAGTTCGGCCACGCTGGCAAAGGCGCCACGACGAATGCGTTTGTCTGTGATGTCGCGAAAGAACCGCTCGACCATGTTGAGCCAGGAAGAACTGGCGAGTGTGAAATGGATATGAACGCGCGGGTGCTTGGCCAGCCAATACTTGATCTCTGGGTGCTTGTGGGTTGCGTAGTTATCCATGACCAGGTGCAGTTCCTTGGTCTTCGGCGTCTTGCGATCAATCATCTTGAGAAACCTCAGCCACTCCTGATGCCGATGGAGTGGGTCGGTCATTGACAGCACCTTGCCATCCAGCATATTCAATGCAGCAAACAGTGTCGTTTCACCATTGCGTTTATAGTCGTGTGTCATTGTTCTGCCTCGTCCGCGCTTGAGGGGTAGGCCAGGCTGCGTACGGTCAAGTGCCTGAATCTGCGTTTTCTCATCGCAACACAGCACCAACGCGTGCTCGGGCGGATCGAGGTACATGCCAACGATGTCCTCAAGTTTTTCAATGAAATGTGTATCGTTGGAAAGTTTGAAAGACTCGACCCGATGCGGCTTGAGTCCATGTGCGCGCCAGATGCGGGCAACGGCAGATGCGCTGGTGCCCAAGTGCGCAGCCAAGGTGCGCGTGCTCCAGTGCGTCGCGCCTGCAGGAGTCTTTTCAAGCGTGATCCGCACCACCTGTTCCACGTTGGCCACATTGCGCGCCGTGCGCGGACGACCAGGGCGCATCGCATCTTGAAACAGTCCATCGACGCCAGCGGCGAGAAAGCGCGCCCGCCAGCGCGCTGCAACTCGGCGACCAATGTCAAGCTTCTGCGCGATGTCCTTGTCCGTCATCCCGGCCGCAGCCAAGAGCACGATGCGACTGCGAATTTGAACGCGCGCTTCAACACGTTTGCACTTGGAAATAACTCGCAGGCGGCGATCATCGTCGGAACCGAACTGGATTGGCTTGGCAACACGCATGGCACTGACCTCCTAGCAGCCTGTCGGTCTTGCCGTTAAAGCTGCCAACAACTCGGACTTGTCGAGCGGATTTGATCGTGATTTCATAAATTGTATTTTCAGTTTTTCATCAAATCGTTTTTCAGGCTCTCAAGAACGGTCATTGCCGTCGTAAATCACTCCTTTCCCTTTCTACACTATCCTGCCAACACAAACATTCGCTTCAAATTCCATGCCATCGCGACCAGATTAAACTCGCCTTTGGCGTTTTCCAATCCACGTAGTGAGAATTGACGGAATCCCAGTATCGCCTTGATGATGCCAAACACCGGCTCCA
>NZ_CAKMHQ010000088.1 GCF_927312905.1 Candidatus Nitrotoga sp. 1052 | reverse complement strand
GCTACATGCGGGTGCTGCACGATCACATTCTGACGCACGGGGTGCCGGTGGCGCTCTACAGCGACAAACACAGCATCTTCCGCATCAATGCCAAAGGGGCTGATCCGGAGTCTGAAACACAGTTTGGGCGGGCGACACGGGAGTTGGGAATCGAGTGCATCCACGCCAACAGCCCGCAAGCGAAAGGGCGCGTGGAACGTGCCAACCAGACATTGCAAGACAGGTTGCCCAAGGAAATGAGGCTGGCCGGAATATCTGACATCGCCAGTGCGAACAATTGGTTGCCCGGCTTTGTTGCCAGTTTCAACCGGCGCTTTGCGGTGATACCGAAGGATGCGGTTGATGCACACATCGCCTACCCAGGTAGCGCAGAGGAGCTCACGAATATCCTGTCCGTACAGATCGCCAAAACGCTGTCAAAGAACCTCTCGTTCCAGCATGAATGCAATCTGATACAGGTAAAAATCAGCGGGACCGGATTGGCCATGCGAGGTGCAAAAGTAACCCTGCACGATCACTTTGACGGAACACGGGTGCTACGCTGGAGAAATCGAAAATACACCTATACGACACTCACAAAAACGCAAAGAAAAACAGCAGAAGCAGATGGTAAAACAATCAATGCGCGGGTAGAAGAAGCGATCACAAAGCGTTATACAAAAGACATCAAGGGGCACAAACCAGCAGCGGGTCACCCGTGGAGAAAAATGCACATCGGCAAGTCCGCCACCGATAGCAAAACCGTTATCCAATAACACCGAGACGAAGGGAGAAAGGGACATTTCTACTTTGTAGGCGAGGGGACATTTCTATTTAGCGTTGACAGGAGGTCGCCGGTAAAATCTACGAAAATAAGAACTTGGAAATAAGAGGGAAAATCCAAAAGAATATTGGTAAACGCCAAGCTGACTTTGGTGATCTCAATAATGATCTCAAGAAATGGCGGCTGAAGCGAACATAGCGTAGATGTGTTAGCGCCATTTGGCCAGGTGCATAGGTACGAATAAATACAATTGATAGAAAACCAAGTTTTTCTGGAGATTAATTTAGGGAAACGCTGAATAATTCACCGCACAGCAGAGTCCGGTGCGTAGTTTCCGG
>NZ_CAKMHQ010000087.1 GCF_927312905.1 Candidatus Nitrotoga sp. 1052 | reverse complement strand
CCGATGATAGTGTACATACGTATGTGAAAGTAGGTCATCGTCAGACTCCTTGCAATCAACAAAGCCCTCCATGTGAGGGCTTTGTTGTTTATAGTACATCGAGAGCTCTCCTTTTGAGAGTGATAAGGATTTACGGTATCATCGCACCTCATGATTAAATACATTTTTATTACTGGCGGCGTGGTGTCCTCCTTAGGTAAGGGCATTGCAGCGGCTTCACTCGCGGCGATTCTTGAATCCCGCGGCCTTAAAGTAACGCTACTTAAGCTGGACCCTTACATAAATGTTGATCCTGGTACCATGAGCCCCTTCCAGCACGGTGAAGTGTTCGTTACAGAGGACGGTGCAGAAACGGATCTAGATCTAGGACATTACGAACGTTTCGTTTCAGCCAAGATGCGCAAGGCCAACAATTTTACAACTGGGCAGATATATGACAGCGTGATTCGCAAGGAACGTCGCGGCGAATACCTCGGGAAGACAGTGCAGGTCATCCCGCACATTACGAATGAAATCAATGCATTTATTGAACGTGGCGCAGCGGCTTCGTATGATGGCAATGCCGATGTGGCCATCGTCGAAATTGGCGGAACGGTAGGGGACATTGAATCTTTGCCATTTTTGGAAGCTGCCCGGCAGATGGGATTGCGCCATGGACGCAGTGATACGGCCTATGTACATTTGACATTGGTGCCATACATTGCCAGCGCGGGTGAATTGAAAACCAAGCCGACTCAGCACAGTGTACAGAAGCTACGTGAGATTGGTATTTTCCCAACCGCTTTGTTATGCCGCGCAGATCGACCGATTCCTGATGAGGAGCGGGCCAAGATTTCATTATTTTCTAATGTGCGTGAAGAGGCTGTGATTTCAATGTGGGATGTGGACAGTATTTATAAAGTTCCACAGATGTTGCATGAGCAGGGTTTGGATCGCATCGTCTGCGAACAACTGGGATTGTCCCATCTTCCACCTGCTGATTTGTCAGTCTGGGCCAAGCTTGTTCATGCATTAGAGCATCCGCAGCATGAAGTTACTATCGGCATGGTCGGTAAATATGTTGAATTGACTGAGTCATATAAATCTCTCATCGAAGCTTTGCGCCATGCGGGCATACACACTTCGACGCGCGTCAATATCGAATATATTGATTCAGAAATACTCGAAAATGGTGGTATAGATGGCCTCAAGAGTCTCGATGCGGTTCTAGTTCCGGGCGGATTTGGCAAGCGCGGCACCGAGGGGAAAATTGCCGCGATACGCTATGCCCGTGAAAATAAACTGCCCTACCTTGGTATTTGCCTTGGCATGCAGCTAGCAGTGATTGAATATGCTCGCCACGTGGCAGGGATGATGGATGCAAATAGCACCGAGTTCAATCCAGAAACAGAGCATCCGGTGGTGGCACTTATTACCGAATGGCGCGACAGCGATGGCAAGGTCGAGATTCGCAGTACTGATTCCGATCTTGGTGGTACGATGCGCTTGGGTGCGCAGCGCTGCCCGATCAAACTCGACACCTTGGCTGCGACTATCTACGGCGGTGAAGTCAATGAACGCCACCGCCACCGCTATGAAGTTAATAATTACTATGTACCCGCGCTTGAGAAAGCAGGTCTGGTGATTTCTGCTCGCACGCCGAGCGAAGCCTTACCGGAGATTATGGAGTTGCCGCAAACTATGCACCCGTGGTTTATCGGCGTACAGTTCCACCCTGAATTTACTTCCACGCCGCGCGAAGGCCATCCCCTTTTCAAAGCATTTGTTGAAGCGGCTATTGAACGCCGTAAGTCAGCGCTTTCTGCAAAAAAATAGCGGCCATATGAAACTATGTAATTTTGAAGTCGGCCTGAGTAAGTCATTGTTTCTGATTGCAGGACCTTGTGTGATTGAGTCCGAGCAATTGGCACTGGACACGGCGGGGCAAATCAAGGAGATTTGTCTGAAGCTAGGTATCCCATTTATTTACAAGTCATCTTACGACAAGGCAAATCGCAGTTCTGGCAAATCCTTTCGTGGTTTTGGAATGGATGCGGGCCTGAAAGTTCTGGACAAGGTGAAGACTCAAATTGGCGTACCGGTTCTAACCGATGTGCATAGCATTGAGGAAATCGTGCCGGTTGCCGCAGTGGTTGATGTTCTGCAAACGCCTGCCTTCCTGTGCCGTCAGACCGACTTCATTCATGCCGTTGCAAGTGCTGGACGCCCGGTGAATATAAAGAAGGGGCAATTCCTATCGCCATGGGACATGCAAAACGTGGTTGCAAAGGCGCGTGAGGCTAGCGGTCAGGACAACGTCATGGTGTGTGAGCGCGGTGTATCATTTGGTTATAATAATTTGGTGTCGGACATGCGTTCCTTAGCAGTAATGCGTAACACCGGTTGTCCGGTTGTATTCGATGCCACGCACTCGGTGCAGTTGCCGGGCGGGCAGGGCACAGTAAGCGGCGGACAGCGCGAATTTGTGCCAGTGCTGGCGCGAGCGGCTGTAGCTGCTGGCATTTCCGGGCTGTTTATGGAAACGCATCCCAATCCGGCGCAGGCATTGTCGGATGGGCCGAATGCCTTCCCGCTTGGACACCTGGAGGAACTGTTGCATACCTTGAAAAGGCTGGATGAAACAGTCAAGGAACAAGGCTTTATCGAAGAAAACATAGACTTGAGCAATGTTTAGTGAATGAAGGAATGAGTTATGAGTGCAATTGTAGATGTTATAGCGCGTGAGATTTTGGATTCCCGTGGCAATCCCACGGTCGAGGCAGATGTCTTGTTGGAATCCGGCATTATGGGGCGTGCTGCGGTGCCGTCTGGAGCATCCACCGGGGACAGAGAAGCTGTCGAACTGCGTGATGATGATAAACAACGATACTACGGCAAAGGCGTGTTGAAAGCGGTGGAGAACGTTAATACCGAAATCGCCGAAGCTATCATTGGCTTGGATGCCGCCGAACAGGCGTTTATTGATCAGACTATGATTGATCTGGATGGTACCGAAAATAAATCTCGTCTCGGTGCAAATGCCATCTTGGCGGTATCCATGGCGGTGGCCAAAGCCGCTGCGGAGGAATCCGGCTTGCCGTTGTATCGTTATCTGGGTGGAGTGGCGCGAATGGGAATGCCCGTGCCCATGATGAACATCATCAACGGCGGCGCACACGCCAACAATAACATTGATATGCAGGAATTCATGATTATTCCGGTTGGTGCGGCCAGCTTCCGCGAAGCGTTGCGTTGCGGGGCAGAAATATTCCACGCGCTAAAGGGGCTGATCGACGACAAAGGCATGCCTACTACCGTTGGCGACGAAGGTGGTTTCGCACCAAATCTGCCGAATAACGAAGCAGCATTACAGTTGATTATCGAAGGGATAGAGGCAGCAGGTTATGTGCCCGGTTTGGATGTGGCTATCGGTGTGGATTGCGCTAGTTCCGAGTTTTACAAGGACGGTTTGTACCATCTGGAATCAGAAGGTATCAAGTTGACATCCGCGCAGTTTGTTGATTACCTTGCCAATTGGGTCGACAAATATCCGTTAATTAGCATAGAAGATGGTATGAGTGAGCATGATTGGACTGGCTGGAAGCTGCTGACCCAGCGCTTGGGCAGAAATGTGCAATTGGTAGGCGATGACGTCTTTGTAACTAATACCAAGATATTACGCGAAGGAATTCGTCAGGGCTTGGCTAATTCTATCCTGATTAAAATAAACCAGATCGGTACGCTGACTGAAACTTTCGCTGCCATCGAGATGGCTAAGCGCGCTGGCTATACTGCAGTGATCTCGCACCGCTCAGGTGAGACTGAAGACACTATGATTGCCGATATTGCCGTGGGTACCAACGCCCTGCAAATAAAAACCGGCTCACTCTCTCGCTCCGATCGCATGGCGAAGTATAACCAGCTGCTACGCATTGAAGAAGACATGGGCGACAGCGCGTATTATCCTGGACGAGATGCATACCACCAATTGGCATAATAGGCTTAGCGCTTGATCTTAATTTAATATAGATGCGCTGGGTCTCGCTGATACTGATATCTTTGCTACTGCTATTGCAGTATCCGCTGTGGTTTGGGAAGGGTGGCTGGTTGAAGGTATGGGATCTTGATCGCCAAGTTGAGGAACAGAAACATATCAATCAAAAAATTCAAACGCGCAACGCGGTTCTGGATGCTGAGGTGCGCGATCTAAAGCAAGGTACTGAAGCCGTGGAAGAGCGCGCTCGAAGTGAGCTGGGCATGGTCAAGCGAGACGAAGTATTCTTTCAGATAGTGGATGATCATTCGTTGTTGCCTGCGTCAGCAGTGCTTGATGTCAAGGCAGCTAGTGGTGTGCATCCGAAATAACCGTACATATAAAATCTAGATTTCCGCCAGCCCGTTGTTTCCACAGTCCAATTATGATGTCTCTTCGTGCCATGCCTGGCGCCAATCTGGATGTATTTTAAACTCTACCTTTGGCATGAATGTCATATTTCAAAGTACCACTATTTCGAATGCACTGCACCAGTAAAGCGCATCATAAGCAATAGAATTTATGTGGAGGCTTGGCCACTAAATGTTTATTGCTTTGGAGGTTTGTGCCATGCATGTTGCCAAGCCAAGCAATGCAGTTGAGTTCTGACGATGACCGCTCCCTGCGAATTATTTCCAAGCACAAATGTGTTGAAGCGCGCATTCAAATTCGCAGCCGTGCTGCCGGCTGCGGCCGGGATGACGGACAAGGACATGGCAGAAAGACCTCCAGCAAGATCTTGGTTATTGCCAGTCTGGACGACCTCAAGGTGCGGCTGGCCAAGGTAATTCTGGTGATGCTGATGTCACCCTGTTCGAGGAAGCACTGAACATGAAGATATCGTCCCCCCTCGATCTGCTTTATCTTGGCGGTGCCATCGCCCTGATTGGTGCATCACTGTTTCTGATTCTCAGGGCAGAAGACCACTGAAATAACAGTCATAACTCTCTAATCAAAAAAATAAATTATGTTCTCGCTACCCTCAATGTGGAACCTGATGATCTCCACCATCGTGTTTTCATTGTCGCTTGGTATGTTCGCCGTTTTTTGGAAGAACAGGGTTTTAACAATGGCAAAAAACGCGACATACTGGTGTTTGTATTTGCCTCCTTGGTGTCATGGGGTGCGGGAGAGGGGGCGGACTGGACCCAAGAGAAAATTGAGGGGAAGAGTCAGGCAGCAAAAAACTCGAGCGATCTCCCGGAACTACAGAAGGTGGTCAATCAGATACCACAGTGATCCGCTGATTGTCAAGCTAGTGTAGTGCGTCATAATTAATGGAACTTATATGTCGTAGAGCGCTTCTTTGCAGGCAAAGTCAGCCAGATTCAACCAGTGCTCACTGCTGTCCGGTTAAAAGAGAGGGCGAACCGCTGAAAGCCATGATTGTCGCTGGATTCCAAGCAATGAAGGGTGCCTCCGATTTGAATGGCGAAGAGCGAGTCTGGCAGTCTTCTGGTTTTTCTTTTGGAGGCTGTCATGAACATCGGCAAAACGCTGTTCGCTCAACTCATGGACTTCCCCTCCCCTGGAAGACTTTCCATCGCATTGTCGATCGTTGCGGCGGCGATCGCTACGTAAAGTCTATGACATGCGCCGATCAATTCTGTGTGATGGCCTTCGCGCAACTGACATACCGCGAGAGTCTGCGCGACATCGAGGTCTGTCTTTCGGCGCAGTCGGCCAAGCTCTACCACATGGGCTTGCGGCAGGAGACCAAGCGCTCGACGCTGGCCGATGCCAACGAGGCGCGCGATTGGCGTATCCACGCCGAATTCGCCCAGCGACTGATTGAGCAAGCCCGCAAGCTCTATGTGGACGATAGCTTTGGCATCGAGTTGGAGAACACGGCTTACGCGCTGGACTCGACGATCATCGACTTGTGCCTGTCGCTCTTTCCGTGGGCGTTGTTTCGCACCACCAAGTCGGCGGTGAAGATGCATACGCTGCTGGACTTGCGCGGCAACATTCCCAGCTTCATCCACATTTCCGACGGCAAGCTGGGCGATGTCAATATGCTCGATATTCTGGTACTGGAGGCCGGAGCGATCTACATTATGGATCGTGGTTATCTGGACTTCGCCCGGCTTTACGTATTGCATCAGGCACAAGCCTTCTTCGTCACACGCGCCAAGTCGAACACCCGGCTCAAGCGCGTCTATTCGGCTCAGGTAGATCACAGCGCAGGTATCATCTGCAATCAGACCGTCGCACTCACCGGCACCACCAGCCGCAAGAACTATCCAGAACATCTGCGCCGCATTCGCTACAAAGATACCGAGACCGGCAAAAAGCTGGTATTCCTGACCAACAATTTCA
Source organism: Candidatus Nitrotoga sp. 1052 (assembly GCF_927312905.1). Taxonomy (GTDB): domain Bacteria; phylum Pseudomonadota; class Gammaproteobacteria; order Burkholderiales; family Gallionellaceae; genus Nitrotoga. Next base: position 982 of record NZ_CAKMHQ010000087.1, on the reverse strand, counting down.
GCTTGCCAGCAGCGACAATCTGCGCACTCTACAAGGCACGCCGGCAGGTAGAATTGTTTTTCAAATGGATCAAGCAGCATCTGCGTATCAAAAAGTTCTACGGCAGCTCAGAGAATGCGGTGAAGTCGCAAATCTGGATCGCCGTATCGGTCTATGTCCTTGTCGCTATCGTCAAAAAGCGCCTCAATCTGGACGCTTCGCTCTATATTTTGTTACAGATATTTTCGCTCATCCTGTTCAAGAAAATGCCCATTCAGCAAGCGTTTCCGGGCAGCGACTACAAATCCGAACAGGATAACGACTACAATCAATTGAATCTATTAGTTTTTTAACCGGACAGTAGTGACCAGTGCTGGATAAAGTGGGTGCGTAGCATACGTTCAAGTCCAATCGGGGGGCGGCCATTGCCTCGCTTCGGGTAGTGCGGGTCTATCACGGCACATAGATCTGCCCACGGCGCGATGCGGTTCATCGTGTCCAGGAATTGTCGCGCCGCGTCGGCCTGCGGGGTTGTTCAAATCCAGTTTCGTATTTCGCCGCCATCGCCAGAGTCTGTTGTTTCATTGCCGTCAACCATATTTGTCTACTACAGTTAGAACGTACGACCTGTGAGATCGGTGGACTTAATCAGCGTAGACTTAATCAAGCAGGAGTGCCATATTTCCATGCCGATCCGGACGGTGGGGCATTATCTCAAACGTTGAGGATTTACACCGCAAAAGCCAATCATGAAAGCGTACGAACAGCGACCGGAGGCGGTAAAGCAACGGCTCGACGAGCAGTATCCGGAGATTGCCAATTGCCAGGTGCGCCCGTATCGAGGACGGAGAAATTCACTGGGGTGATGAGACGGCACTAGTTAATACCGATGTACGCGGGCGTGGTTTTGCGCCTAGCAGCCTGTCGGGCTCACACCATGAAGGTATCCAGTTTCGGCAACATCGCTCTTGATGGTAGCAAGTTCAAAGCCAACGCATCCAGG
>NZ_CAKMHQ010000086.1 GCF_927312905.1 Candidatus Nitrotoga sp. 1052 | reverse complement strand
TCAAATCACCAAGTCCGTAACCGCTTCAGGCTCATACCTGAATTGGAAAATACTGGTAGGGGTGGTTGTACACCCCCATTACGATGACTGAGCCCTTCCCATACCACCAGATCGGCCGCTTTGTGTTTATGTTTCAGCACGTAGAGGCTGCTCTTATCGAGCTATTCGTGTTATATATCGGCAAACAAATAAGCCTCCAATCCAATGCTCTACTATGTAATCAAGGTTATCATTTCGGCATTGCTTATCGTTGCCGTTTCTGAAATCGCCAAGCGATCTACCGGATTTGCAGCCTTGGTGGCATCCCTTCCGCTAACTTCATTGCTAGCCTTTGTTTGGCTTCACATGGAGACATCCTCTCCAGATAAAATTGCCGATCTATCAAGCCAAATTTTTTGGCTTGTCCTTCCTTCGCTACTTCTATTTTTATTGCTTCCGCTACTGCTTAAACATGGTTTGAGTTTCTGGGTTAGTCTTGGTTTGTCTATGGTAGCAACTGCTGGCTGTTACATCGCTGTCCTGCTATTGCTGCGCCGTACGGGGGTTAACCTATGAATTGTTTACCTAACACTGTATCGGGGAGACACCGGTGTGGAAAGCGTGCTTGCCGGGTTGCGTGCAGCCATCCCCGACGATGATCAATTGTTGGCGAGCGTGAGCGGCGTTTTCGACGGTTTGCTCACTGCCTTCGGCAAAGGAGTGCCAACTCATGAATCAACCTGATGCGCGCGCCATCGAGTGCACCGATGCTCAACCTCAGCCGGTGAGTTTCCGGCAAGCCTTTGCTTTTTGGTTCAAGCTCGGCTTCATCAGCTTCGGTGGCCCGGCTGGACAAATATCCCTCATGCACCAGGAACTGGTCGTGAACCGACGTTGGATTTCCGAGCGGCGATTTCTGCACGCGCTGAACTACTGCATGCTCTTGCCGGGTCCGGAAGCGCAGCAGCTCGCCACCTACATCGGCTGGCTGATGCACCGCACTTGGGGTGGTATTGTCGCTGGGGCTCTGTTCGTGCTTCCTTCGTTGCTGATTCTGATTGCGCTATCGTGGGTCTATATTGCCTTTGGTAATTTGCCATTGGTCGCAGGGCTGTTCTATGGCGTAAAGCCCGCCGTAACGGCCATCGTGGCTCAAGCGGCGTATCGCATCGGCTCGCGAGCACTCAAGAACAATGTGCTTTGGGGAATTGCTGCTGCGTCCTTCGTCGCGATCTTTGTCCTCAATGTGCCGTTCCCTGCCATCGTGGCAGGGGCGGCCATCATCGGCTACCTTGGAGGCCGCATCGCACCGGACAAGTTCAAGGCAGGTGGCGGCCATGGCAAGGCCGACAAATCCTTTGGTCCAACCCTGATCGATGATGACACGCCAACGCCTGAGCACGCCCGCTTCCGTTGGAGCAAGCTGGTCAAGGTTGCCGTCGTTGGCGGCTTGTTGTGGGCTGTGCCGATGGGGTTACTGAATGCCGTCTACGGCTGGCATCACACACTTACGCAAATGGGCTGGTTCTTCACCAAGGCAGCATTGCTGACCTTTGGCGGAGCCTATGCGGTGCTGCCTTACGTATACCAGGGAGCGGTCGGATATTATGGCTGGCTCACGCCCACGCAGATGATCGACGGTTTGGCGCTCGGTGAAACGACACCAGGGCCGCTCATCATGGTGGTGGCCTTCGTCGGCTTTGTCGGTGGTTACGTGAAAGTGCTGTTCGGTCCAGACTCCCTGTTCCTCGCCGGTGCGGTGGCGGCCACGCTGGTGACGTGGTTCACCTTCCTGCCGTCATTTCTGTTCATCCTGGCGGGTGGCCCTTTGGTCGAATCCACGCACGGCGACCTCAAATTCACGGCGCCGCTGACGGCTATCACTGCCGCCGTGGTAGGAGTAATTCTCAATCTGGCTCTGTTTTTCCTCTACCACGTACTGTGGCCGCAAGGATTTGCCGGAACCTTCGATGGGATCTCTGCAGTCATCGCGCTGGCAGCAGCCGTCGCTTTGTTCCGCTTCAAGCGGAATGTCATCGAAGTGATCGCCGCCTGCGCGGCGGTCGGTCTGATCCTGCAAACTCTAATTCTGTGAGGTGAATTATGAAGTGGATTACCCGTGAACGCCCGAAGATCCCGCTTTCCTTTACACAATACAAGGAGATTCCCATGTTACGTATCATTTTCTGTAGACGCTTCATCGTTACGGCCGCACTCGCTTTCAATTTGGCTATGGCCCATGCAGCGGATACAGCGAGCGTTTTGGATACAGCAAAGATCGAGCAGTTGACCGGTCTCAAAGGAAGTTTTTCCAAGGAAGAAAATGTTTTCAAGGTATCCAGGCCGCGCAGCGACGTCAAAATCCAGGTCGACCAATGGGCCATGCCGACCTTTATGGGTCTCACGTCATGGGCTGCTTTTACCCCGGCCCATAATGGACAAGCGATGATGATGGGCGATACGGTTGTGTTCGAGGATGAGGTCAATCCGGCCATAAGCGCTGCCTTGAATGCCGGTCTTGAAGTCACCGCGCTCCACAATCATTTCTTCTTCGATCAACCCAGGGTCTACTTCATGCACATCAGCGGCATGGGCAGCATCGATCAGTTGGCAACCGGTGTAAAGAAAGTCTATGACAAGATTGCCGAAATTCGTGCTGCTCGTCCTCCGCCTGCCACAGCATTTCCGGGGGCGATCGCCAGTGACAACAAGATCAGCCCCGCTCCTTTGGAAGCGGTGTTTGGCATGAAGGGTCAGGCAAACAACGGGATGTTCAAAGTCGTAATGGGTCGTGAAGCCAAAATGCATGGCATCGTTGTGGCCAATCAAATGGGTGTTAATACTTGGGCTGCATTTGCCGGCTCTGATGATGAAGCGGTTGTCGATGGCGATTTCGCAATGCTCGAAGACGAACTGCAACCAATCTTGAAGACCATGCGGGCCGAAGATATCAATATTGTGGCGATCCACCAGCATATGACGCAGGAGCGGCCGCACTACTTGTTCCTGCATTACTGGGGTAAGGGCAAGGCAGTCGATCTTGCCACGGCAATTAAAAAAGTGTTGAGTGTCCAGGCTAACCTACGAAAATAATTCACTATGCTGTCAGTGAAATTCACTTATAAAAGTTGCACTTCAGAGTTGAATCTGCCTCATGAAAAAAAGTCACTCATACAAAGAAGCACTAAAAAAAAATTCTCAGTCATCCTCGTGGCATCTTTGGATAATCTACAGTATGCTTAATTGTTTTGCGTCGCAAAATACACCGTATAAAAACATTGTATTTGTATCAATCGTTCTAAATCTAGGCGGTGGAATATTTTGTGTGTGATCGTCAAGCAAGCTATAAGATAATTTGTAGTAAGTGCAACAAGGATATTTTCCCGTTCATTGAGATGGGGTCGTAATTTAAAATCAGAAATTAAGTTTTGTCCGGTATACGGCCATGACATTAAAACATAACAAGTCAGTCGAGTACGCCCGCCTTCCAGGCGTGTCCAACGCCTGGAAGGCGGGCGCGGCTCACTTCAATCGTTATGCATTATGGTGAAATAGATAGTAAATTTATTGGGGGAGCATATGAATATTAGAGTTTGTTATTTGATAGCGTTGTCTTTGCTGTTTTCTTCGGGTACTAGCGCGAATGAACCAAGCATAAATAGTGTCCCAGGAACTAATATCGTAGAGAATTATAATGCACTAAAAGAAAAGACTGACAGGGGAGAAAAGGTCAGAGTAATTGCCAAGATTAAAAACATAGAAAGAGGAAGTCCGCGTTCTAAAATTGTACCCCAAGGATTTATTGATGCACGTGACTTATTGGAAAGTCGCGGCATGAAAGCCCAAAGAGAATTTCCTCGATTAGGCGTATTGGTTTTTGAGGTAGATGGCCATGCCTTAGAAGGCCTTGTTAAAAGCGGAATTTTTGAGAAGATCGAGGAAGATATCCCTGTGCCACCCACCCTGATGCAGTCCATTCCTCACATCCGCGCTGATTTAGCGCATAACGCTGGATTTACGGGTAGTAACCAAGCTGTAGCAATTCTCGATACCGGTGTTGATCCTGGGCATCCATTTTATTCTAATAGACTAGTTGAGGAGGCTTGTTTTTCGTCTAACACTTCGTGGTCAACCAGTTTGTGTCCAAATGGGCAAAACGTACAAAGTGGGACTAATGCTGCGAATGATTGCTCACGTACAGGAATATCCAGTTGCGATCATGGTACACATGTGGCGGGCATATCAGCAGGCGCTAACGGAAGTATGAGCGGAGTAGCCCCTGGCGCAAATATAGTCGCAGTACAGGTATTTTCAGCGTTCTCAGCAAGCTATTGCGGCGGTGGAGTGCAGTGTTTAAGGGCTAACACCTCCGATATCATTGCAGCGTTAGAGTGGGTTCTAAATGACTCGACCACTAACAACATTGCGGCGATAAATTTAAGCCTCGGAGGTGGTTTATATACATCTGCGTGTGATGCTTTATCTGGAACTGTAACTATTGCTGATTTAAGGAGCGCCGGTATTGCGACAGTGATCGCCTCCGGAAATAATAGTGCGTCCAATGCTGTAAGTTGGCCTGGATGTATCTCAGCGGCGATTACCACCGGCAGCACATTTGATTCAAATGACAGCATAAGCTATTTCTCTAATAGCTCATCATTGGTCGATATTTTAGCTCCAGGTGAGGTGATTACATCTTCTATTGTTGGAGGGGGATACGGAGATATGGCTGGAACTTCTATGGCTACCCCACACGTAACCGGGGCATTTGCGGTCATGCGGGCAGTCAACCCTAGCGCTACAGTTGGAGATATTGAGGCTTACTTAAAAGCTAATGGCGTATCAGTATTAGATGCAAGGAACGGCTTGACTTTCCCTAGGCTTGATTTATATAAATCGGTGACTGCGTTATCTGACCGCTCAACAAGACGTTCCCAACTAAATATTTTAGAATTAATGCCTGAAGAAGATTAAATAGATCAGCCACAGCGTTTACATTTGTTACCGTGTTTTATTTTTTTATATTATTAATCAAAGGAGAAATTTGTGAATAATCGTAATTTGCGTTTTCAAGGATTGGTTTCATTTGTTGCGTTGCAATTTTTTGTAAGTAGTGCTGCGTATGCGTTGCCTACGCAGACATGGGTTTCTGGTTTTGGCAGTGACTCGGGAGCATGCTCTTTTATAGCTCCTTGTAAAACACTCGCTTTTGCACTAACCCAAACGGCTGCGGGCGGTGAAATAAGTATTGATAGCCCTGGTGAGCTGGGTGTTGTAACCATTAATAAAGGAATTACCATCAATGCAGTAGGCGCACTCGGTAGTATTGTAGCTCCTTCAGGTGTCAATGCCATTACGATTGCAGCAGGGGCTAGTGATGTCGTAATTTTACGTGGCTTAACCATTGACGGTGCAGATGTAGGCACTAATGGTATTGTATTCACAACGGGCGGTAAACTGTATGTAGAAAACTGCATGATTAGTAGATTTACAGGCATAGGTTTGTCATTTACGCCCTCCGCAGCAAGTGCTTTGTTTGTTAATAATGTTAGCTTTAAAAATAATGCTTATGGTGGAGCTGTTGTTACCCCTGGTGCATCAGGCTCAGCAACAGCTTCATTTAACAATACAAAAGCTGAGGGCAATTTCCGTGGAATTGTCGTCACAGATGGCACGACAGCAATAATACGAAATAGCATTGTTACAGGCACTACTACTGGCGCGGGCTTTGCTGCCAATTCCAACGGTGGTCGTAATGTAACTTTAACTATTGAAAGCTCTGTTGCTTCTGGTAATACATCTACCACAGGTGCTAATGGAGCTATCCAAGCGGTTGGTGCGAATGCGGTAGTGAGGATGTCAAACGTGACCGTAACTAGCAATACTCAAGGATTATTTTTATCAGCAGGGGGTTCCATAATTTCCTTCGGTAACAATCGTATTTCCGGAAATATTAATTCCGAAGTCTTACCAACTCAAACTGTTGTACAAAATTAATAGAACTTTCACAGACTTGGTGTAACGATGCTAAATTTTTACACCAAATCATGATCGGTGCCAGTGCAATCTAAATTGATGGTTTATCCTCGGTTAAAGGTTCTGTTTGGCGCTTAATATATCATTTATGCAAATTTGTCAGCGAGTCCGACTCGCTGGATCGGCTTTTAACCTACCCTCGAATCAGTGCTTATCACTTGCGAATGCTCATTTATCATGGGGATGATGGAAGGCGAAAGTATCATCGTAAAATGAAATAAAATCCCAGGTTCGGGACTACATACTCCGACCGTTCAACACGTATCCAAGGAAACATTTCAGCTCGGTAGATACCGTCTCTAACGTCAAGCATTTTTCAAGTAATCGTGTTGATACGGCTGTTGAGTTTTGAGTACACCAAAGCACAAATGCACCAGCTTGCGCATTGCGGCACCGAGGGAGGACATCTTGGACTTGCCTCGGGCAAGCAGGCGTTCATAAACGGCTTTGACGTGTGGGTTGTAGCGTGGTCCCACGACGGCAGCCATATAGAGCACGGCGCGTATTCTGGCGGGGCCGGCCTTAGATATTTGCGCGCGTCCCAGCACCGAACTACCCGACTGTCGTTCCACCGGATCGAGTCCAAGATGCCACTACAAGGGCGGGTACATCCTGCGCGAGCTCATCCTGGTCGAGGCGTTCCCCGATAAGGCTGCGCTCGGAGGCTGGCGCATCAAGTACGGCTACCAAGAGAACAACCCCGGCAAACCAAGTGTTGACACATCCACTCGCGAACTCAAGGGTGAGGCAGGTATTGCATTTGATATCCCCATCGCACAGAAGACTCGCCCCGGAGTGAAAGGTACGTTGCGTATTGAGGCGTGGTCATGGGTCTGAGTCTTCTCGCGTGAAGTTTGACTTTTGCTTGTATTACTTCAGTCCGGCCGGTCAGGTTTGGTCTCCTGTCTGTTTCCCGCTTCGTACCAGCCATGGCTGCGCTTGACCAGATACACCACGGACAGCATCACCGGTACCTCTATCAACACGCCGACCACGGTGGCAAGTGCCGCGCCGGATTCGAAGCCGAACAGGCTGATGGCGGCAGCGACTGCCAATTCGAAGAAGTTGCTCGCACCGATCAGTGCCGACGGACCCGCTACGCAGTGCGCTTCACCGAAGCAGCGATTCAGCCAATAGGCCAAACCGGAATTGAAATAAACCTGAATGATGATGGGCACGGCGAGCATCACGATAATGAACGGTTGCTCGACGATGGCTTTGCCCTGAAAGGCGAACAACAATACCAGCGTGAGCAACAGTGCAGAGATGGAGAGCGGATTCAGCTTGGACAGGGCAAGATTCAGCGCCGCAATTCCGCCGCGTGCCAACAGGAACTTGCGCCATACCTGTGCCACCAAAACGGGGAGCACGATGTATAACACCACCGACACCAGCAGCGTATCCCAAGGCACGATGATGGATGAGATGCCCAGCAACAGCGCCACCAGCGGCGCAAAGGCGAACACCATAATGGCATCGTTGAGCGCGACTTGGCTCAGGGTGAATAGCGGCTCACCGTTCACTAGCCGACTCCACACGAACACCATCGCGGTGCAGGGTGCGGCGGCAAGCAGTATGAGGCCTGCAATGTAGCTGTCGAGTTGCTCCGCTGGCAGATACGGTGCGAACAATTGCCGGATGAACAACCAGCCAAGCAACGCCATGGAAAAAGGTTTAACCGCCCAGTTGACGAAGAGTGTGACCCCGATGCCGCGCCAGTATTTGCGCACTTCGTGCAAGGCCATGAAGTCTATGCGCAACAGCATGGGGATGATCATTACCCAGATCAGCAGTCCGACGGGGATGTTGACCTTGGCGATCTTCAATTCACCCAGCCAGTGAAACGGTGCAGGGACCAGTTGTCCCAACACCACCCCGACGACGATGCACAGAAATACCCAAACTGTCAGGTAGCGCTCGAAAATGCTCATGGTGTTATTCCTTGATATGTCAGATTTCGGCGAGCTTCTCTTTAAAATTGTCAGCACGTAATAGCAGCGCCTTGTATTGATTTTTTCTCATGACAGGCTCCCTTTGGGACGAAAATTTATCCGGCAGTTAGTTCCAGTAAGCGTGCTACGCCAACAGGCTCATCCTTAGCATGGGAGCAACCGCATAAAGTTGTGCATAATGATTTACGACGGTATGACACTGCCTTAAGCAGCAATGTTGGCAATCTTGTCCATTTCGGCCTTGAGCGCGGCCTTGTCATGCTTCAGCACATCCAAATCCAGTGCAAAAAATGCTTTGATGCGGGCACGCAGGATGCGGTAAGCCTTCATGAACGCCGCATCAATCTCTTCATCCGTGCCCGTAGCATGCGCTGGGTCTTCCACGCCCCAATGGGTGCGCAGCACTGGGCCGAGGTAGGCCGGGCAAATTTCTCCCGCCGCACTGGCACAAACGGTGATGACTATATCGGGCGCGGTGGGTAGATTCTCCCAAGACTTGCTGTAATAACCTTCGGTGGCGATGCCTTCGCTCGCCAGCAATGCCAGCGAACGCGGGTGCACTTTGCCGGTGGGCTTGCTGCCCGCGCTTATGGCGTGCCAACCAGCTGGCGCAAGATGGTTGAAGGTGGCTTCGCCGAGGATGGAACGGCAGGAGTTGCCAGTGCAGAGAAAGAGTACGTTCATGTTCAGGGCTTCAATTAAGCTGGGGGAATCGGTAGGAGTACGCTTGCGGAACAGGCTGATGCCGTTAGCAAATCAATACACTGCTGAGGATTGCCGGAACAGCATTCTTCGGTCAGGTAAGTAATAAGATCCAGCATCAAGGGGATATTGGCGCGATAACGCTGGTAACGACCCTCCTGTTGGACTGTTAAAAGGCGTGCATGCGTCAATGCTTTCAGATGGAAGGAAAGATTGGTGGGCGGCAGTTCAAGCGTTGTTGCGATTTCGCCCGCCACCATACCGTCCAGCCCTTTTTTGACCAACAACCGAAACACGTCCAGCCGCACCCCGGAAGAAAGCGATTCGAATACTGAAGTTGCAGTAAGTTTATCCATATAACAATACTACAACGATAGTTGAATAGTTGCAATATTGTCTGTTTTTATTCGAGATTCGATTGTAAAGAGGAGCTGACAATGAACCTACCGCAGAATCCATACGGCACCTCTATAAATCCAAACTCCGTCGCGATACTGTGTTGATCAGTAAATTTTATCGCTTACATATCAAATATATGCGCGCGCGAAAATTTCTGGCGCACCTTGTCTCGCTTAGGAATTTTTACTAATAGAGGTACCTAGGGATATTGTATGCAGGACTCAGGTGCGTTGACGATACCAACTGATAAAATCTGTGTCAGACAGTGCGCGGCTGTACAGAAAGCCCTGCACCAGATCGCAGCCGAGATCGCGTAACAGGTCGAATGTTTCCTGGTCTTCCACCCCCTCAGCCACTGTGATCAGATTGAAATTTTTGGCCAGATCAATAATGGTACGGACGAGATGTTTGTCCTCGCGTGATTTATGTATGTTCTGAATGAAAAGTATATCGATTTTCAGTTCCTGCACCGGGAAGTGCTTAACGTACGCCAGCGATGAATAGCCGGTGCCGAAGTCGTCAATTGACAGGCGAATGCCAAGCTCTCTCAGTCTGGATAACATTGTGAGGGAGGATTCATAATCATCAATTATCAAACTCTCCGTGATCTCAAGGGTTAGGTTCGATGCGGGTATGCCCCACATATCGAGTGCTTGCTGAACTATTTGCGGAAGTTCCTTGTCTTCGAGCATTTTGGGCGGAAGATTGACGCTTATGCCTATGTCAATGCCAGCCTTCAAGAAAGCGGCCGTATGGCGCAGTGCAGTATTAAGTATCCATAGGGTCAAAGTGTTAATCAGGCCGGCGTTCTCCGCAATGCCGATCAATGTGCTCGGATCGATAACACGTTGCCCTGGTGCTGTCCAGCGCACTAGAGCTTCAATGGAGACACAGCGTCCGGTCTGGATATTGACCTGCGGCTGGTAGTGAACGTGTAACTCGTTTGCTTTGATGGCATGGCCGAGTTCAATGTCGAGACCGCTATAAGCTTCTGTCTCGATTCGATCCTCGGGCTGATAGACGTAATATCCCTGTTCATTGGTTGCGGCGATGTCTGATGCGATGTCGGCATACATCAATAATTGACCTGCATCACGGCCAAGTTCTGGAAAATTGGCAATGCCGATATGTGGACGCAGCATTACCGGACTATCATCGGCAATGAAGGGCTTATGCAATTCTGAAAGAATCTTGGTCGCTGCCAGTATGCTTTGAGCATTATTGGCAAGGCCGGACAAAACAAGACATATCTGTTCGTCAGAAAAGTGTGCATAGCGATCAGCGTCACGCAACAGACTATCAAGACGCTGATCGGTGTAATTTATGATCGATTGTGTGGATGTGTCGCCGATGATGGCATCCAGTCGTTTGGTTCGCCTCAATTTCATGATTAGCACGGCTGTTGCGCTGGCTTCGGTTTTACCGATTTCATCACGCAGGAAATTGACCAGCTGATTGTGGGTTAACTGGTGCTGTGTCGCCGTGGTGGTGGATTGATGCGGCGGAGGGGGGCTGTGGCCGATCATGCCATGTAATATTCTCGGATATCGAGATCGAAAGCGCCAGTTGGCAGGCCGCGCAGAATATGAACCGCCGCCGTCGTTTCGGGCTGACAAAGTAAATCTAGTGTGGCAGGATGCGGCGCCGGACTTTTGTCTGGGCCACTAATGATCAGTACGCGTGGTTTCAGTCGGCGTACCTTGCTCTGGCTGATGATAACGGCGACTTCGCCAGAGGACAGTTCAACCAAGGAGCCAACCGGAAAAATGCCGATTGTTTGGATGAATTGCTCGACCATGGAGTCAAGATAATACTCGCCGCTCATCGTGCTTATGCTTTTCAATGCTTCATAGGCTGACACGGCTTTGGTATGAAAACGGGTATGGGTCAGCGCGGTAAATGAATTAACGATTGCAGCCATGCGTCCGAATAGGCTGATTTCACCTTTAGATATTCCTGCGGGGTAGCCGCTCCCGTTTTCTCGCTCATGGTGTTGGGCGATACCTTCCAGAATGTCAGCATGCAGATTAGGCGTCTCTTTAAGGATTTCAAGGCCCAAACGTACGTGGCCTTTAATTATTTCAAATTCTTCCAAAGTCAGCCGGTCATTTTTTTGCAACAGTTCGCCCGGTAACTTTATATTTCCAATATCAAGCAATAATCCGGTGATACCCAGCCGCTCGAGAAAGTCTTTAGGCAAGCCTATATGTCGACCCAGCGCAATCAGATAAACGGCGGTTTGGAGCGCATACCCATAGCTGACATTGTCCTGTTGACGTAATCGCATGATCAACATCAGCGCATTAGGATTTCGCACCATGCTGTCCACTACTTCCTGAATCACCACCTCCACTTCTTCGATGTCGAGATTTTTGTCGGCGCGTATGTCTTGAACAAGGCTATCCAGTACTTTTTCTGTGAGCGCATAAGCCTTGCCAGCTGGAGCAAGCTCTTCTTCGACAGGTCTGGCATCGTTATATATTGTTAACTCGACGCCGGCAGGAATAAAGCCGGGTCGCTTGGCATTCGCAATGCGCACTTCCGGTGTTGCAGGGGGCTGATCAGAATCGAAAGCTTTTTTTTGAGCGTGAGATTTATCTTTAAAATCTGATTTTGTTTTAAACAAATCTTTTATTTTGCCGGAAAATGAGGCCAGCAATCCCGCTTTAACCTGCGTTTCCGGAGTCGCGTGGAGATATTTGTTTAAGTTCTGTGGGGTTGTGGCGGCGGGGGTTAAATGGCCCAATTCTGTCGGTTCTGGCACCGCATCTTTAGCATTCAGGGCGACAGGGGCTGGCACGTCAGCTGGCTTTTTCTTGACTGGCTCAGGTGCTGAATGGTCGGCGATAGAAGTTTGACTGGCGCCGTCGGGAACATGGCTAAAGCTTGTGGACGGTGGGGTGATGGAGTCGCGTCTTTCTGGCTCCGCTTTCCTTTTAGAGGCAGATTTCGCTGTTTGAAGTCCTTGTACTGATTTATCCCATTCGATTACAACGAATTTACAATACTCTTGCAATTGCTTGATCTGTTCATCATTCTCGATCAGGAAACCCTGAAGCAGGAAGGGTGTGCCAACCCATGATCGATCAAGATCAGAGACAAACATGCCGACCTTGAGTTTGTTGGAAGGGATCTCTGTTTTCATGCGGCTAAGTGTAACGCAGATTCTTTCCGAAAAACACCTCAGTCCTATTCCAATGACGAATGCCGTTGGAGAGACGTTCCCCGTTTATGTGACCTATAAATTGTCCGGATTTAATGCCGCCAGTAGCTCATCAATCTGTACTACCGAATAATGAGCTTGCTCATTCATAATGCGTCCACATACGTAGAACGTGAACGGTTCTTTCTTTTGGAAAGATTTCATACACGATATGGTGCTGAATATTGATGCGGCGTGAGTAAGCACCGGCAAGATCTCCGACTAATTTTTCGAAGGGCGGTGGATTTTGAAATGATCATTGGCAAGCACTGCTAACAAATCTTGCACCTTTGTCTTGAGATCGCTTGCAGCAAGCTTCTCTGCATCTTTGAGTGATTGCTTGGCATAGAGAACCTCCCAACTCTCACCACTTAAGCTCCTTTTCACCTTTTGTTAGAAGCTCATTCATACCTGTCTTTATGGATTCGCGCATGTCAGGCACGGAAAGCAAGTAAATATGTGCCAAGAGAGGTCTAGATTCACAGCAGCCTCACCGGACTTGTCCAACAAGCGGTTCAGATTGTGGCTCGCTTCGCGATCACAATCTAACCTTACTCGTTAGGCAAGCAACTTATCATATTCGGCATGAGTGCCAATCCAAACCCAAAGGAAACCACTCTCAATTGGTGTGGCAACTGCGCGGTAATGTGAGCCGACACGAGCAGACCAAACCTTGCCGACTTTCTTGAACTGTAAAGATGGATGAGTAGAGTCTGCTTTGAGTAATTTGAAATTCTTGTCTGCAAGTCCACGAATTTCCGGTGGAAGCTTTTCATAACATATCCAGAAACTGGAAGCTGTTTTGTGTTTCAAAGGTCTCTCGTTTTTCCGGCTCGATGCTCATCAAGTGCCGCGTTTATGAGGAAATCTAACTTTCCTGCATTTGAATCGACTTCAATTTGCTTGTCCCATCTTGATTGGTCGAATTCAAGAAACCAATCACGCAGCTTGGAAAACGAAGCGTTATCTAACTCCGCGATTTGTTCTTCTATCGTTTCTACAGTCGCCATAACTATGCTCACAAAAAGTTGATTGCATGGAAATTATAACTCTCTCGGTGATTATTGGCATTTTTTTCCATCCGACAGGCACTGATTTACCTCGGGCGTTATCTGTATCGGGAAGTGATACAGGGAAAAGACATCCTGTCCTGCCAGCAAGGCCGGGTAACGTTTCGCTATCACTCTTGCGGGGTCATAAAGATTGCATAAGGCTGTGTGCTTAGCTAGTGACCTCGCGTGCATGCACTACAATGCTAGACCTGCCCTCGAAGTTTCTGGCAGGACTTCAATCCAAGGTAACTCCAAAAGAAATATTTTCTATGAGGCCTGACCCGCACTCAGGGACCGAGCTTGTCCAACAAACGTTTCAGATCGTGGCTTCGCTTCGCTCGCACGATCTAACCTTATTCGTTAGGCTGCATTGCTCTCAAGGAGGGAAAGTGCTGACTGAGGCGTCTCGATGTGGCCGCCTGCGAGTGCAATGAGTCGCGTCCGCTTTGTCTGAGCGTGGAAGTTCCCGTCTGAGGAAACGAACACGTTGCGGCGGGCGTGGGCGTGCGACCAGAAGGCTTGAATGTCGCATTTGGGGTTTCGCCACTTCCTGTCGGGGGGGATAGCCTCTGGGTCGATGCCGTTTGCAAGGCAGTGATCCTTGTATAGAAACTCGAGACCCGGAAAGAGAATTTCATGTATTCGACGTTCAAGGTTCTCCATCTCGTCCTCATCACCATCTGCGCAGCGATTCCAGAAAGAAATGTCCCAGTACATCATCGGGAGCGTGAGAACCAAGTGATCCAGACCGAGACGCACCAGACGATCGGTGAACTGATCGAATGACTCTAAGTGACCTCCTGACCTTTGTTTCTCAGAGGCCATGATCGCGCACACCGCAACGTGCGCGCGACCGGTGCGGTGCGCGTCGGCGAGGGCGCGAACGGCGGGACCTTCCGGCCGACCTTCGTCGAGCGCAACGACGCAATTGGTGTCGAGAGTGAACCGAAGCGTCACGTGCAGCCTAACGACGCTGTAGAAAAACCCCATTCTGAACACCTGCTTCAGCTTTGGGTG
>NZ_CAKMHQ010000085.1 GCF_927312905.1 Candidatus Nitrotoga sp. 1052 | reverse complement strand
TGGCAGATCAAGAGGTGAATTTTTTAGCGAATTCAGGTTTTTCTACAGCCTCAACGTTTGACATGAGGGGTGACCGAAAGGCGTGCCTTTTGGGCATCCCCTCGATGGAAGGGTTAGGCGTCTCCGTTTGGGAGCAAAGTTTCATAATTCCAACCCTTCAGTTTGCTGAGTTGCTCATCGAGGACATGCTACCTATCGTGAAGTCCCATGTTGGCCGCTGCGAGCGCCAGTAACTCGCTGCGACTCCCAGCGACTCTCATTAGCGATGGACTCCAGCGTATCGAATGCGAGGCCGAGTTCATTGTGTTCAATGAACTCCTCAAAGTCCGCATGCCATCGGCGAATTCCGCCTCTGCGATTTGCGTGAGATGTGCTCTGGCATCTCGCAAAAAGGTTTCAGTTCGGGCCCAGGATCGGAAGAGTTCAGGTGTTGCCATGAGACGCCTAACGTAAAAGTAAGGGGCGGCGCGCTTTTGCGCCGTCCCGCTCGAACGTAGGGTTGAACGAAGCCGCTATCGCGGGGAAACATCCCTCAGCAGCCAGCTTAAATAACATAATTCATCCTCACCCCGAAAGGGATTTCTTTGTACTTTACCATGAGGATGAATCGTAATGACATCAGAATTTCCAGCGCATTTTGCGTGCAATTATCAATGTCTGCTCAATCGTTTGAAGTTGCACGGGATGCAGCCAAAAACCATCGCACTCTATTCACACGGCGTACGTCGAGCCGGGGACTATTTTGATTATCGGATTGATGATTTGACTAGGCTTCAGTTGACCGATTATTTCGTACATATCGTCAATTCGCTATCCTGGAGTTCGCTCAAACATGACCTGTATGGGCTGAAGTTTTATTACGCCCAAGTATTGAATAAACCCTGGCCGGGCGCAGATTTGGTCAAGCCGCCCAAGTCACACACACTGCCGGATATTATTACCGTGCCACAGGCCCAACAGATATTCATGACCACGCGGGTGCTCAGTTACCGCGTGTTTTTCTTTACCCTGTACAGCCTGGGGTTACGGCTGGGAGAAGGGTTGCGTTTGCAAGTCGGGGACATTGATGCGGACCGCATGCGGGTGCAGGTGCGTAAAGCCAAAGGCAATCGGGACCGCTTTGTCCCGTTGCCGGAAAACACCTTGCAGATATTGCGCCGTTTCTGGCAGACCCACCGCAACCCCGCATTGCTCTTCCCCAACCAGGAAGTGCGGACTCAAAAAAGCCCACCTGGCCACCACCCCGCTGGATCGTGGTGGCATCCAGACCACCTTGCGCCAGGTCACCCGCGATTGCGGTTTAAAAAAAGAATTACGCCACACAGCTTGCGCCACAGTTATGCCACCCACCTGATCGAAGCAGGCGTTGATCTGCTGGAAGTGCAAAAAATCCTCGGGCATCAATCCATTCTCACCACCCTCCGTTACACCCACCTCACCGACCATACCAAAGATAACGCCGCAGACCGCATCAATGCGCTGGTAGGCCAGATATCAATCGGCTGGGGCAACGTCAAATGATCCGGCTGGCACTCATTGTTGACACCTATGCAGCCGAGCTGATCGCACAACATGGCCATCGCCTGTTACCCAGCCAATTGGCGGCATTGAGTGCCTTTCGAATTTGCCGTAGCAGCATGAGCCCCAGGATGGAACTTGCCTGCGATGACTGCACCGAACAAAGCTATTTGCCGCACTCCTGTGGACATCGCCACTGCCCGCACTGCCAAGCGCATGAGTCGCAACGCTGGATAGACCAGCAGTCGCAAAAGCTGGTTCCCGGCAATTACTTCATGGTCTCGTTGGGCATGCCAAAGTTAGTAACGGGCATTACCAAGGCTTTGGCGGAAGCCCATACAGCGCAAGGCGCTTGCCGGGATAGTCGCCTGGTACTTGGCCCAGTGTTCTCCAGTCGGCGTTCTGAACAATCAAAGAGCGAAGCTTATCCGTATATAAATCAGCACCTGTATGCTCTGCAAACGTAGCGGATGGGCTCCAGTTATTTCCTTTTATATCAAAAGTAATACTTCGGTATTCCACCGAAGTGAAAGCTTCTGGAAGTGGATAAGACAAGAATATCTGCCTAGTAATCAACGTGGCACCATAGAAATCAACCCAATTGTTAAACTGACCGGGAATAGGTGTGAACTCTCCCTTCCCTTGAGCAAAACCTTCGATCTTATTAGGCTTGTTGGTAATAGAGTCAAAGTAAATCTTGACTGAAGTTGCCTCCGCTTTAAAACTAAACGGAGACAATAATAAGCCATGCTTCTGGCCGTTTGTAGCTAAAAGGATATATTTTGAGTGAAAGAGAAGCTCGTCCACAAACTTTTCAGACTCGCCTTCTGGGATCAAATCCCAGTTCTTCTTGGGAGAGGTAAGAGAATTGATCTCCAAATACTCATCGCCCTTCACGTCGCTAGAAATCCAACTGGCATCCAGTGCCACATTAGATGCCTTCAAGGCTTTATAACGTTCTTCAACCCTGTACAGCCAAGGACTTAATCCGACTTTTGGCTTGCCGTCGAGAAGGTCGATAACAATCCACGCTCCACCCGACACACTACTGATCCCATAGCGATCGCGCCACAAGTCGAGCTTTACCGAAACGAGGCTATCAAGGGTTTTCTTCACTTCAGGAGGTACGCTACTTGTAGATTGTAATTTGAGAGCCTTCGCACATTCACTCATACTGCCGGCAAACCACTTGGCTTCTAGCCTCTTCACTATCGTAGATTCGGATTTCTTGTCCAAAGTTATTGCGCCAGCACCCTTCACTATCTTGTTGCCTCCCGAAGCACTTAGACTTCCACCAGTTTTGTTTCCATCTACCCGTGAGAGTTCGTCAGTAATTTCCTGCTTATTTCCGCCGGTAGCTTCAACGCAGGAAATGTAATCAGCCATTTTTTGCGTTACGCAGCGATTTGCGTACGGTTGGTAACCCTTTGGACACTCCCCTAATGCATTTGCAACAAGTGAAAAAGTCAGTGAGATGGCAAACAATAGTTTATGCATTGCACTTTCCCAATAGGTAATTGAAGGTGCCCAACGACGCTGTAGAAAAACCCCATTCTGAACACCTGCTTCAGCATTGGGTGGAATTTTTTCAAACCAAACCGATGTCTTCATTTTCTGCTTCCTGTTTTTCTAAAATATTTCCACTGCAAATCCGGCTGACCTGGCAAGCCTATTCGTGTGATAAAGAGGCGAGAATACCTTATTCAGCTTCGTTATCTCGCATAACCATGATTCGCCAGCTTCTCGATGTTATGCATCATGCAGTACAACTTCCACTGGCCATCCACCTTGGCTTTTCCGCGTAACGTAAAGCGGTGCAGCCGCTTGTTGCCACGCAGGTTGCCAAACACCGGCTCCACCGTCGCAAAGCGGCGCGTGATCATTTCTTTACCCGTTTCAGAATCGATCTTCACCTTCATCAGTTCGATATGATTTTCCCGGGCATCGCGTTTGCCTTGCAAGAAAGCAACCTGCCGTGTCTGGGTTTTCTCGGGTGTGCGCAAACATTCTTGACGCCGCTCGCACGGCACGCAATCCTGTTTGGCGCCACTAAATTTCAGCGCCACATATCCATTGATCGTGCAATTCGATCCATTGCTGTAGAGATGCTTTCCGGCGGGGCAAACGCAGTGCGAGTGGTCATCTGCCAAATGGAAATCGGCAGGCTTGAAGCATTTGGCGGTTTTTGCTTGTCCGGTCTTGTTCCACAGCGGATCGGGCTTGGCAGCATGCACGTATTGATCGGCATAGCGTTCATCCCGCTTGCGATATCCGTTGTCGGGCACATAGGCATTGATCTGCTGCCCGGCCAATGCTTTGAGATTGGCTTCTGAATGATAGCCGGCATCGGCGGTAATCACCGTGTCGGCGTTGCGTAATGTCGCAGTCGCTTTGATCGCCGGCAGCAGCAGCTCTTGCTCAGAGCCCGTGCCATGCGCTTGCGCGTCGACGATGATTTGTGTTTTTTCATCGACGGTCGCCACGCCGGTATAGCCTTGAACTACGCCTTTGCTGGTGGCCATTTTAGCCGATTCATTATCGGTGCGGTTGGATAGGCGGATGCTGCCCTTGCTGCCTTTGCGATCTTCCGGGTTCTTCTTGAGAAAGTCGCGCAGTTGCTGCGCTTCTGTTTGCAGGCGTTCCAGTTTTCGGGCTTCGCGCTTGATGATCGCATCGTCTGTCGATGCGGTATCGGCGTTCTTGTGTTTCTCCAGCATCTGCGTGGTGGCAAGTTCCATCCTGTCGAGCTGGCGCTGATAATCGGCGCGGGTGCCCGATTTCGCTTTGCAGGCATTGGCGGGAAGTTTGACGCCATCGATGGCAAACATCTCGCGTCCGATCAAGCCTTGGCGGTCGCATATGAGCAAGACTTGTGCAAACAGTTTGGCGACGGTATCGCCCATGTTTGAGACAAAGGCTGCGAGTGTGGTGAAGTGCGGTTGGCTGTCTCCCGAGACGGCGATAAACAGCACGTTCTCGCGGCAGGCCGCTTCAATTTTGCGGCTGTGGATGATGCCGCGACTGTAGGCTAGCAGGATAATCTTGATGAGCACTGCCGGGTCGAAGGCTGATGCGCCTTCGACGTCATTCTTGTAGCGTGCATGAAAGGTGGAGAGATCAAGCTCGCGATCGACAAGGTGGCATAACGCATATTCGAAACTGCCCGGAATGACTTGCCGGTCAAAGTCGACCGGCAGTAGTTTTAAGCCTTTGTGTATCGGTTTGAACCGTGCCATGTCACATCCACCTTTGTTTTATCGCGCAGTGAAATTATGGCAGATCGTGAGGGGGATTTTTGGGTGGATTTGGGTTTTTCTACAATCTCAACGTTAAATTGAGGAGCGCCGCGCTTTTGCGGCGTCGCTCTCGAATGAAAGGTTATGTTTTTACACCCCATTCAAGTAATTTTTTCTTGTACATCAAATGCCGTGTCTTATCATACGTGTGCATATTGGTATCTCTGCTTGCTGCTTGCGACTCTGCTCTACGGAGATAACTGATAGCGTCATTACCCTTGCCTAATTTTTTATAGACCATGGCTACCGCGTAATATGAGAAAGGATCATCAGTTTTGTTAGAAATGGCAAGCAGTCCAGCATCTAAAGCGGTATGTAGTTCATTTGTATCTGATGTGTCTTTGCTGGCGGCCTCGGCGTACCCTGAGCCAACGAACCACGATACTTTATTCGATTGTTTTTCTGTATTGTAAGTCTTGCAAATAGCAATTTAGCTTCGTGATATTCTTTCATTTCAACCAATATTGCAGCCAAGTCTTCTTTAAATCTATTCTCCTCTGAATATTTAACGATAAGCTGTTGATACGTCACGTGTGCGACATCGTAACGTTTCCATTCCCAGTACAACCTACCCTTGGCAACGTCTGATATCCGCTTTTGGGTAGCATCAGATGACACACTCTTCATCTGGCTAAAAATTTCCGAAGCTTTTTGAAATTTCAAATCGGATATTTTTGGATATTCATCAGCAAGAAATGCTGCATATCTCCGAAGACAGTTGTAATAGCCATTGAGAACGTTCCAGTTTTGAGATTGGGAACTCATGGCACGCTCATATAATTTCTCTGCTGCCTCGTAGTTCTGTAATTGTCTTTGGACGTCTCCAGCATTAACCATTATTTCTATATTATTTGGATCAAGTTTTAGTGCAGGGCCATAAGACTCAATAGCTTCAATTAAGAAATCCCTTTCTTGGAAATATCACCATTCAAAATAAATAAGTCTCTAATTGGAAAGTACTCGGCCAATTCGCTTGATCTGAACAGGTTGTTAACCAAGGTTTAGGCATTTTGAAGATCTCCATCCTCATATTTTTTTCTGGCCAATGCGAGTTTTGTAGTGAACTGCTGCTTCCTATCAGAAAAGGCACCAGCAACTATTTGGTTTTTTGCTGTCGCTGGATTGAATTCCAAGAGATTAGCAAAGAAGCCAACTGAAACAATAGCCACCTCGACTATCAAGACTTTGAAAAGTGTCTTCTGTTGATCTTGGTCAATGAACCTTGCCCAACCAATCAAGGATAAGCTGGTTACCATTGCTGTAAAAACAAATACAGCAACAAGTGAATATGCCAAGATTAACTTTAGAAATCCTATATCCATATCCAAGCCTCTAGAAAAACATAACGTGGAGCTAAGGGGCTGCGCGCTTTTGCGCAGTCCCGCTTAAGCGTAGGGTTAGGTGTTGGTGCATCTTATATTGAGGGGCACCCATGACTTGCCCACAACTCGTGAAAGCGATCATCTCCAGGGAGTGCATTTCCGTTTAGTGTCTTGATCCTGCGTAGTTCGCTACAGATAACATAACTAGCAGCTTCAAGCGAAGAGTCTTTTCCTGCTTGCGTAACGGATGGATCACGCCAATCTTTTTTTAGGCGCTCCAGAGCGCGCTGGATATTTTCAGTGGCTATTTTGATGAAGTCGTCATCAATAGTCGTTGCTGCCAACGCGCGAACAGAATTGTTCTGCGGTTCACGTGTAATCGAAATACGCTCCGAAAGTGCTAGAGCGTCATCGGAAAACTTTTTTGCGGCAGTAATGGCTTTAACTACCGACGAGAGTGCGGAAATCGTTGATACGAATGCGGCTGCGGTTTCTACTATCATTTTGCGTTGCCCCCTTTTTAGAAAATTGTGATTCTGTTTGATCGCCTTTCCAATTTGTACCAAACGGCACCCGTGAATACAATACACCTAACAGGTATTAGACGGACGCACCGGTCCGTATATCAAAAATAGTGAGGCGCGCATTATTTTAATAACCTATTGATTAATTGTAAATCACCTTTATTTCCTGTCCGCATATGCATAATAGTATAGGCAGACCAGTTTTGTATAATCTTGCGCATTTTAACCACCAACCAAGGAGCTACACTTATGGGGTCACCCCACCCCTGCCTACCCCCACCAAGCCAATTCCAACACCCATCCGCATCACATAATGGATCAAATTCATAAGGTGTGCCGTCGCAGACATTTAAACAAACGGACAGAGGAAGCCTACCGTTTCTGGATTTGCCAGTTCATCCTCCATTTCAATAAACGTCATCCAAGAGAACTTCGGGAAGGTGATATAGCTCAGTTTTTAAATCACTTGGCTGTGCAACGGGAAGTATCCGCTTCAACACAAGCATAAGCACTCAACGCACTCGTATTTCTTTATCGTGATGTACTGGAAACACACCTCAATAAAATGCCCGGCTTCAATCGCATTCAACAGCACCAGCGTATTCCTGTGGTAATGTCCCCAGAGAAGGTTTCAGCAGTTTTGGCGCATATGTCTGGCTCGACTGCATTAATGGCGCGCTTACTGTTTGGATCGGGGTTGCGTGTTGAGGAGTGCTTCACCTTGCGCATCAAAGATATTGATTTTGCTTCGTCAATCGTTTCAATTCGAAACGGCAAGGGTGCAAAAGATCGCACCACAGTTCTTCCTGTCAGCTTGAAAGCTGACTTGCAGGCTCACCTGATGCGAGTTGCAGAATTGCATACCGATGACCGAAACCGAGGTGCCGGATTGGCGCCCTTGCCTGGTGCACTCGAACGAAAGTATCCGAAAGCCTCTGAATCCCTTGCCTGGCAATTCATATTTCCTTCAACGGTGTGACGCCAATGGGGTCAAAGCGGGCGAAAGGCCCGATGGCACGTATCACCTTAGACTATCCAGCGAGCATTCCGTCAGGCGGTGACACGCGCAGGAATCATGAAGCACGCAACAGTTCACACGCTGAGGCATTCATTTGCTACTCAACTGCTCGCGTCTGGAACCGATATTCGGACGATTTAACTTTTGCTTGGGCACCGCAATCTTCAAACCACGATGCTATATACGCATGTTTTGGAGGTTACGAAAAAAGTCTCCAGTCCGCTTGATGCGTTGTGATGCGAAATTGTTTATTTGTGCGCAGTTAAGGATGGGCGCTGAAGATGGTGAAAGCCAGACACTATTGATCATCAGCGCACTCATACGTATGTCCGCTTTAAAGAATATTCTCGAAGGACTGCAATTGGCACCCAGCACTCATAGTGTGACTTTATACCAAAGCGGACGCCGACAAAAGCGAAGCCGCAGAATCAGATTCCGTTCAATCAACAAGGAGTCTGAAATGAAAACCTCTCAATCCCGTGAACCCTGGAATAAAGGCAAACTGATCGGGCAGAAGCCACCACTGAAGCTGAAAGACATCTGGGCCATTCGTATCCATCTGCAACTCGGCAAACGCATCCGTGACCTGGCAATGTTTAACTTGGCCATCGACAGCAAGCATCGCGGCTGCGATCTTGTTACCCTGCGGGTTCGCGATGTTGCCCATGGCAACCAGATGTTATCGCGGGCGATTATCGTTCAACGAAAGACGCAGCGGCCTGTGCAATTTGAGCTGACGGAAGATACCAGAAATGCGGTCTCTGCTTGGATTTCCAAGGCTAATCTCAAATTGGAGCAGTACTTGTTTCCAAGTCGCCTGAAGAATTCTCTGCATATTTCAACGCGGCAATACGCCAGAATCGTACATAGATGGGTTGCCTCTATTGGCCTTGACCCTACTGTTTATGGTACGCATACGATGCGCCGAACCAAGGCCACTCTGATTTACAGGAGAACAAAAACCCTTCGGGCAGTACAACTGTTGTTGGGGCACTCGAAGTTGGAAAGCACCCTGCGGTACTTGAGGATAGAAGTTGACGATGCACTGGAGATTTCCGAACAAACCGAGATATAACCAACGGTTCGCGGCTGACCTTCCGGTCAGTCGCTCCCTTGCTCGCCGTATGCCGCTGCCCCCCCCTAATGACAGCTTTGCGGTAGCATGGCGCTATGATTGCCCTGTGCCAATTCTGCCTTTTGATTGCCAGTCCTATGAGCGGTGATATGAGTACAATGGGCCCAGCTAATACCCGTATTTATGTCCGCCATGAAGACACATAAACTGAAAAAGTCTTTCTCAATGATTCGCGAGTTTCATCTTGCCGATTGGTTCACGCTGGCAAATGCTGTCTGTGGCACGGGGGCATTGTTTTCTATGCTGACGTATTTGCAAACCACCTACGTCAGGCACGTCTACTTTGCTTGCGGGATGGTTCTTGCCGCGCTAATCTTCGATGTCTTGGATGGACGGATTGCTCGGTGGCGACAGCAGACTTCTGCAATGGGTCGTGAGCTCGACTCTCTCGCTGATGTCATCTCCTTCGGCGTAGCACCAGCCGTGATTGGGTACGGTTGCGGCATGCAGGGCTTATACGACCGTATTGTCTTGGCCTATTTTGTTGCATGTGGAGTATCTCGCTTGGCGCGTTACAACATTACGGCCGAGGCACTGTCTGAGGGCGAAGGCAAAGTGACACACTTCGAGGGAACTCCGATCCCAACGTCGCTGCTGTTGGTATTGTTGATGGCATGGGCTGCCTCACAAGGTGCATTGGGGGAGTCTCTCTGGTTCGGACAGATCGTGTTTCTTGGCTTCACGCTTCATCCGTTAGTACTGTTGTTTGCGATTTCCGGCTCACTTATGGTCAGTCGTATACGGTTTCCAAAGATGTGAGCTGCACGTCGCCAGTGTCTGCTTGAGAGCGGTTATTACGAAACATGAATGACAGCTCAGTGACAATTCCGGGCATATCATCAATAAGGTAGGCTATTATGCTAGCCGTCTCTATATTAATAAATGTCTGGTCCCCATTGGTCTCTTGAATAACTGTTGAGCGCCTTAACCAGCCATAAATTACACGCTTAAGCTCAAAGAAAGGAATCTCAATGTTCAAGATCGAAGGACTTGACGAACTGCAAAACAAGCTCGATGACTTCGTAAATAACGCTGAAGCGCTAGACGGTCAACACAACGTTCTCGTGTCAGGGCTTCTTACCGATGACTTTGTATCGCAACACACGTCGTTTTCATCCGCCGATGAAATGTTCACAGCGAGCGGATTCAAGGTCGAAACCCAAGAAGACTTTGCGGCTATTCCCGACGCGGATTGGGACAACTACATTCGTTCCATTTCCAGATTCGACGGTTGGCAAAGCATGCTCGGTGCGGCAGGGCAAGAATGGTCAAAACGGAAACTTGGTCTGTGAGTCAAAGGCGCCCAACCTTGCTCCGCTGCGCGATAAAGCCACGCAGCCCCAGTTAGCTCTATGTTAGACCGTGCAGTCACAAATATTTAATCCGTCCCAAAAGGAGAAATAATGAAAAGAACAACAATTGTAATTGGCCTTATTGCCGTTGGTATTGCAGGATGCGTAACTGATCCAAGCGATCGAGAAAGAGAGATAACCCAGGTTGGCAACAGCGTAACATGTATTAAGCCACCACCAGAGGTACTTACCTCGGGACTAGAGGCAAAACTGGATGCTTCTGTCTATAAATTAGGGCAAATCGCAAATGCGAACATATCTTCCGGACAAAAGATCGAAAAAATACGGGAGACATTGCCTCAAGTTCAATCTTTTGAAGTCCTTGAGTATCGTTTCTGTCGGATGTACACAAACGGACTTATTGATAAGACAACATACAATGAACTTGTGCGGCAGGTATTACCTTCTTTTAGACCACAAGCCCAACCAGAGTCTGCTGGCGACTCAGTACCGCCTAAAAAGGCTATCGTAATTCGTGCTCAAGATTTCGTTCGCGGAACAAATGTCGCTATAGATCAATGCGTAGTGGGACCAGGCACGCTCGCGAACGCTTTACCCTGCATTGGTCAACCAAATGCAGCTGAATTTGATTTCTCGGTCAGTGCTGCAGGTGCTTACCGCTTGGAGATTAACTATACTGCAGCATCGTCACGACCTGTTAAGGTAATATTGAACGGAACAGTTATTAGCGACCAAGCACTTAATGGAACAACAGGCAATTGGTTAAATAGTAATTTACGTTGGGTTGAAATAGGTAAAGTTGTGCTTAAAGAAGGCAGTAATACTGTACGTTTGGAACGGTCCGATGTGTTTCCACATATACATGATCTGCGTTTTGTTCCGGTTTCTGAGTAAAAAACCTTAATTGCTGAATCCGCTACCTCCTAACACTTCGTTCCAGCGGACTGTCTTCGGCAGCCGTTGAACTCCAACGTTAGGGCTCATCCATGATAGGGTGTAATCTATGGCACTGGTGAAAACGTTTGGGCTATGGTTTCTACTTGGCGTTTGGTTGCTTTTCTCTGGCTTATTCGCAGTAGCGGCAATTCGCGAATATCGATCCAGTCCACAGTCAGACGAATCCATCTTGCTGGTGAGCGTGTTTACCGTGGCTGGTGGGATCTTCGTGTCTCACTGCCGTTGCACTTCGTCGCTTGGCTGAGCCACCGTTAACATTTGCAGTTCTTCGTGGGCAACCTTCAATGGAGAATGCGGCACTACTCGGCGTCTCGCTTACGCACATTCACGATTCAAATGGCAACTTACTTGAGCCGTATCTTCAGGGTCGCGTGCTCGATGCGGAGAAGTCGCTTCGCGAACGGCGGGGCTATGTTTTGGCGGTGTGGGCGGTGGTCGTCTCGTCACTAAGAACCGTTGCAGCGTGGCTAGCACACTTAAAGTAAGGAGAAACATAAGCCCTAACCCGGCATCGAGAAGGACTGCGCAAAAGCGCGCAGCCCCTCAATTTTACGTTATGTTCACTAAATCAGATGATGTCAGCACCAAAAGAAATGCAAAGGTGGGAATTAATTCTTCTGACAGAGGAAAATAGATTCTGCCTATTTGTGCAGGCTCTGGAAGACAACCCAATGGTTTTGTTCCATGCCACTCCGATGCGCCATTTCGATTCAATAGCCAGTTCAGGGTTTCGCTCTGCCACTGAACTAGGCACGGGAAAACTCAGCTTTGTCTCTTATGCTAAACGGAGTTCGAGCTGCTTAGCTCACATCAGAAATGATGTTAAAGAGGATCACGTCGTTTTTGCGGTTAAGTTTGACACATTGCAGCAACAAGGTATCAAGGACAACCCATCTGACATACACGTGTACAAAAGCGAAATACAGCCGCGTATCCTTGGGTACTGCAAAATCCCAGTGGGTTTCCGTGTTTCGTGAACATAACCCTCCGCTCGAGTTCGTCCCGGCGCGCCCCTCAGCTACACGCTATGCGTTTTTGAAGGAACATCAATGTCAATTGAGGTAATCAAAGATCAAGTGTTTCATTTTTTATCCTCAGATCAGCCTGAGGTTATGGCTATCAAGGGTGAGTGGGGGGTTGGAAAGACTTTTAGCTGGAAGAAATTTCTTAAAGAGGCTAGTTCTACAAATAAAGTAAAACTCGAACGCTACTCTTATGTTTCTCTTTTTGGTATCAACACGTTAGAAGCTTTTAAATATACTATTTTTGAAAATGTCGTTAAACGAGAAATTATCGGCACTGAGGCTAGTATTGAAACTTTCAAGAATAATACTGCTAGCCTAATCGAATCATTAAGTAGACATTCTTTCAGCCTCTTTAAAGGGGCTCCAATAGTTAAAACATTTAGCCCAGCAATTGAGACTATTTCTTTCTTGTCATTAAATAACACTCTAATATGTATTGATGATTTAGAAAGAAAAGGAAAAAGCCTAGAAATAAAGGATGTTTTGGGGTTGGTGTCATTACTAAAAGAGCAAAAGAAATGTAAGGTAGTGTTGCTTCTAAATGATGAGGAAGGAGGCCTAAAAGATTATGAAAAATACCGTGAAAAGGTAATAGATATTGAGCTTGCGTTTGCTCCTAATCCAGAAGAATGTGCATCGATAGCTTATTCTGAACAAACGCCGAATCATTCTAGGCTAAGAGAGTTAACAACAAGCCTTGGTATTCGAAATATTCGTATTCTAAAAAAAATCGAGAGATTGGCTACTCTATCCCTTCATCTGACTGAAGGCTTTGAGCCGGAAATAGCTGATCAGGTTTTACATTCACTTGTGCTATATGCATGGAGCTATTTCTGCTCAAACTCGAATGAGGAAATACCACCTTTAGAATTTATAACTAGCAAAGGCTATGCATTACTCGGTATAGGGGATGAAGAAATCAGCGAGCCACAGAAGAAGTGGCAAACCACACTTCAAGCATACAATTATCAGCTCACTGATGAACTAGATTTATTATTGGCAGAAGCTGTCAAGACAGGTTACTTCGTTGAAGAAGATTTCAAAGAAAAAGCATCTACAAAAAACCAGCAAATAATAGCCTCTAAATCCGAGAACTCATTCTCTGATGCTTGGCGTCTCTATCACGACACATTTAATGACAATGGTGATGAAGTCATAAATGGGTTGTATGAAAGCTTCAAGAAAAACTGTAAATACATAACACCTTTGAATTTGAACGGTACTGTTTCATTGTTCAGGGAGTTGGGTGAAGCACATAAAGCATCCGAAATAATTGATCTATATATAGAAAATAGAAAATACGAAGCAGAGCTATTCAACATGAAGGAGAATAACTTCTTTGGTGACATTAGAGATCAGGAAGTAATAGATAAATTTAACAAAGTATATAACCAGTCTGTTACTACTGAGACAGCAAAACAAGTATTAGACCGAATTGCTGGTAAAAATGGCTGGAACCAAAGTGACGAAGTGGTGTTAGCCAACACATCTGTCGATGAGTACTACAAGCTATTTAAAACTGAAACTGGTAGTCACTTGTCATCCTTTGTGACGACTTGTTTGAAATTCGGTCAGCTTGGTAACGCTAATTATCAGCAAAAGGAGGTTGCTAGTCGGGCTACACAGGCACTACGAAAAATTGCTTCTGAGAGTGAAATTAACAAAAGACGAGTTAACAAGTTCGGTGTAAAACTTGAAGATGCATAACAAGGCGCTACTGTCGGACAAATTTTCCGCTGCGCCCCAAATTTGCCGCAGAGGGCGGTTGAGTATCTGCTGTACAGCGCGAAACAGTTGTTCGTGATGTTAGCGCTTCCGACCGCAGTGTGTCGAGAGCACGCAGTCGCGTTTCAAGAAAGCAGCCGTTCTGAATGATTTCAGCGTCTATGACCGCTGAAGGCTGCTTACCGGTCGTACTTTCATCTGGACGCCACCTGCAGCAATGGCCGAATAGTGTGCTTTCATGGCAATTCTCCTGAAAGACGGCAACCTACCGTTAGCGTGAATTCGCCAATGTCCGATATCGTGAAGCGCAAATCAAAGCAAGCTTGGATTTTTGGGCAGCAGAAGTTAATAATCTGTCAAACTTTGCCTGATCAAGTCTGAACTACTGCACTTTAATCCTTGAATACCTGCTTCGCTTTATCTCCAATCTTATTGCCAAGGTCATTTGCTTTGTTTACCCCTTTCTTAACGGCATCTAATGCTTGATTGGTTGCGACCGCGCCAACTACTGTTCCCGCCACAGAATGGGTTGCATTGACCTCGGCCTCGCGGTTGACTCCGGCCTTTCTGGCCGACTCTCGCTCAGCCGTTCTTCTTGTGTCCGCTGCTGCATGAGCCTCAACTTTACCCGCTGCCAGGCCGCGCTCATCTACCTTTGTCGCATTGGCAAGCATTTTGCCTTCTGCGGCTTTACCTGCGGACTCCCCTAGAATTTTTCCAGCGGCATTGCCTACAAACCTGCCGGCTGCCCCTCCCCCAACCATCAACCCAACATCAAGCGCCGTATCCACAATGGCATCCGTAGTCGAACCCTTGTAACCTTCGGCAACAGGTTTCGCCACACCGGCCTCATCACTGACTAACCCGGCTTTATTTAGTAGTGACATCGTGCCTGCTGGCATGATTGTGGCTGTTGCATTCTGCGTCGCCAAACTCATGTTGTTTTGCCGTGCGGGGTCGGTGAATTTGGTTGCATCTTGCTCCAATGGCTTGCCTTCTTTAGTAACGGCACCCCGCCCCGCTTTGATTCTGTCATTAGCCTGTCCGGTCATTTTCTGCACCTGTCCTGCAACTTGGTTGACTGATGCCGTATTGGGGTCAACCCCCGCGCTTCTTGCTGCGCCCATTACCCGTGCATCGTTCCGATCGTGGGAATGGGTAACTGCCTCAGTTCCCGGCACGGCTGCTTTGTTTTGTTCGTATCCCCCCGCCACGTTGTTTGTCGGCTTTTCGATTGCCTGATCTATCTTGGGCACAAGTTGCTCATTCACAAAACGATCCGCGTATTGCTCCAGCACGCCTTTATCATGCAGTGCCATATCGGTGACATCATCAACCGTATAGCGATGCCCAGTGCGGTCGGATTGCGTTTGCATCCACCCCACGAATTCATTGGTATAGTTTGCATCGTAATTGCCAGCCATTTCTTTGGTGCGCGAAGCCGCCTCTTTTAAGGTAAGTGATTTTTCATGGGCGGCCTGAGCTGATTCATCGTGTGACTTTGCTTGATCGAAGCTGCTTCTGATCCCCTGTGCAGCCTTTGCCGTTTTGTCTTCGCCTTGAGTGAATGTGTCCTGATGAGCGGCATTCCGCATGGTCGAAATGGCATTCTCAAATCCTTTGTCCTGGGCGAGCTGGTGTGCAACATTCTGCATTTGTGTCGTTCCAGCGCTGCTCTTGCCTTTGACTGTCGCCCCCGCGCTTACGATTGCTCCGTTACCAAAAATATTGATCCCGCCGCTTGCATCTGCGCTTGCTGATGCAATCAACTCTGCCTCTTGCTTTTGGGATAAGCCGTGCCCCGATGCGTAGCTGTGGGCGATTTTCTGGGCTTCGTTATAAGACTGAAGGAATGACGCTTGTGAGCTGGTCATGTCCTGTTGTCCGGCAGCTGCACTCTTGCCGTGACCTTTCTCGAACGAGGCTGTTTGACTTAGCGCAGAGGTCATTGCCTCCCGCGCTGCGACAGATTCGGTGAAGGCGGTTCTTTCAGAGTTTTCGGAGGCAGTTTGGAGTGCGCCTGACGCTTTGCTGCCGAGGTTGATCTTTGTCGGCAGGGTATGTATCGCGCCAGACGCATCATTGATCTGCATTGCATTACCGTTCGCGTCTGTACCTGTAAACCGCTTCACGCCATCCTGTGCGGTGCTCTCGAATCCACCTTGTCGTATCGTGGGCCGGGTGTTGTGTTGCAGTCCGCTCATCGTATCGAACGACTGATTGCCCAGTGATGCGTTACCCATCTGCAAATTCCCTGATGACATGCCAGAGGCAATTCTTTCCGATTCGCGCGCAGGCGATACCATCCCGGCAATCGCTTGTGCGCCCACGTCCCCGCCCTTCACGATTGCCGCCGCGATGGCGGGTATTGCGGTCGCCGAGATCATGCCCGCAATGGCTTCATCGCTGATGTAGGCATTGTTCACCAGGCTATATTGCGACATGGACAAACCAAGTCCGCCGGTCATTGCCGCCAGGTCCTGGGCGTGCATCGTCATCACAAGGTGCATGACGGCATATAGCGGTGGCCACAGCTGCACCCACACAAGACTCATCACATAAGCCTTCAACACCAGCCCACCTTTATGTCCGGCCAGCAATACCAGCAACAGGATGATCGGGAAAACCGAATACTGCACAATCTCCACGATATTCTTGACTTTTGGCATGGTGCTTTCTGCCATCTTGGACATCATCTTGTAGCTCTCGGAGGTGGAGCGTATGGCTTGCGCCTGACCGAGATTGGCTGAAGCGGATGCGGCATCACCGAGTTGCGCTGGCAGCATGTACTGCGCATCAATCATGAAGTTGCTCATGGCGGCTTGTTTGGTCGCATCCAGAGCCGTTGTGGAAACGCCGAGCATGTAGCTGGTTGATGTCTGGATCGCCCCCTGAACTGCCGCATTGGCTGCGGCTGTCGGCAGTCCTGGATAAAGCCGTCTGCCCAGCGTATTCATCTGCTGGGTGTTGACTGCGACAATTTGCGCGGTCAGATAGGTATAGGCGACATCGCACCCATAAGCGTTTGTGGCAGTTGGTACCGGCACGCCGGGAATGGTGCGGATTGTGACGAGCCTGCCCGGATTGGTCTTGCCGCTGAGGTAAGTCCAGATGTCGTTCGATTTTGCCAGGTCTGATGCGACGACAAACCCGGTCGAGTATTCCGGTATGACGCATTCGCGGTAGAACTCCATCAGATTGCCGGTCAGGATCGAGTTGTCGAATTTGGTATGCAGCACCTCCTGCTGCACACGATGGCCGAAGAGTGTGCCGTTGGTGCGGAACTGAATGTCTGCGGGCAGCGAGAAAGTCGTCTCGAATGAACGTGTCAGCCAGTCGCCGATATGACTGATCGAGTGCGCAAAAGCGGCGAGGCCAATAGGCACGTTGGCAACAGTAACCGATGGCTGAGTGCCGGTTCGGTCGGTTATCACCACGTTGACTTTAGGAACAAGCAGCATGGCATTGAACAAGGCAAGCATGATGACCCAGCGCCCAAAATCAGGCAGCTGGCTAAATCCGGCAAGCACAGCCATGGCCATTGCGAGCAGACCGACCAGCGCGAGCGTTCTCAGCAGGCCAAGATAATCGCCGCTACCCACAATTGCGGCCACCGCATTAAAGACCAGTTCCAGCTCTCTGATATTCCAATATGAAAAAACTTCAAATATCACCGCTCACTCCCAAAGACGGTCATCGACGTGAATGCCTGGGCCGGGATGCCGGCAACCATTGCCTGGTGCATCAGCTGTATCTGTCTTTGCAGGTTGGCCTCGCCAGATGTTTTGTTGTATTCAGCGATGCGCATGGTTTGCACGAGTGACGACAGATTGCTTAACCTTGTTTGCAATTGAGCAATTGCCGTCTGGGCATCCGGTGGGACAGCGCCGCTTTCAGCGTTGGCAAGCGATTGGCTGGCCATCCTGATGAGCCCGTTGAAATAGGAATAGGCGATATCAACAGCGATCAGACGTTTGTATAAATCGACTATCTGCGGCTGATTGATCGCTGTGGCGGTAGTGAGCAGCTTCCACACCGGAACCGATGAAGCATCCACAATTCTGAAGTCATTGATGTTTTGCATAGCGCGGGTCGTGATGCCGGTGCGCAGCGCATCGATGGATGTGCTGACCTTTTTTACAAATGGCGTGATGGAGACCTTGATCGCAGGGACGGTTGGATTGAGGCAGTCCGTTGTGGTGTCACACACAAAAACATCTACCCCGGTGGAAGCGGTTGACGGGTCGTCCCCAATAAAATCTTCCACGCGAATACTGGTGGGTTGTGTGTAATGCCATGTTGGCTGACTGCCGCCATTGGCACCACCGGGTACAGCCGGTGTGATGATGATCGTGCCTGTGATGCTCATGATGAGCCGCCTGTCTTCATCGTCGATACCGGTGACATTTTGCAAGGCTTTCCAGACCACATTGCCGGGCTTGAAGTAATTCGCCTTGGTGGGATCGCTGGCGGCCGCTGCGGCTTTTGCAGCTTCGGCGGCACTAGCATCGGTCTTGGTTTGTTTCCATGAATCGAACGAATCCGGGAACATGTTCGAGGTTGACCCGGCTATATGGCTGAACATGGCCGACATGTTTTTTGACAAGTCAGCGCCTTGCACAAAAGGAATGCCTTCTGTCATTTTGCAGGCATTGACGTTCATCCCATTTACCTTGTTGGCGACATCCTGCAAATACTCGAACAGGCTTGCCATTTCCGGCATGGAGGATTTGATGGCCAGTAAAAAAGCGTAGCTGATGGAGGTGCCAATAT
The DNA here is from genome assembly GCF_927312905.1 of Candidatus Nitrotoga sp. 1052. Taxonomy (GTDB): domain Bacteria; phylum Pseudomonadota; class Gammaproteobacteria; order Burkholderiales; family Gallionellaceae; genus Nitrotoga. The sequence goes on along the minus strand of NZ_CAKMHQ010000085.1, from coordinate 16,177 downwards.
TTTGGAACAATGCGGTTATCGCGGCTTTATTGATGAAAGAGAATGAGCCCGCGTGCAGATCAATACCCCCGCAGCCGATGTCGAGAGACGGGGGGCTGATTTGCGCCAGTTGATAGGATCTCACCGGCGTTCTGGCGTAGAAACCACCGGCAGAGTATCCATTCATGGTTTGCCCCTTGTAGGACGATGGAGGTGTCGAATTAGTGTATCCGCCCATACTGTCGAACCAGTTTTGCATTCCCGTCCCCACGTTGGCGTTTGCTGGCGCTGCAATGAGATAGGTCGCGGCAAGAACTGAGATGAATAGTTTGCGGTAGCGCATGCTGTTTCCTTCTTTACGGGCATAGCAATAGCCACCCCTGATATTAAAACTTGCAATGCCCGCTTCCCTCCCCCCAACCCTCTCCCGGAGGCGAGGGGGCAAACGAATCGCTGCGCGAGTTTCACGTTATAGATCGCCCGGTGTGGTCTGTGTCAGCACGTAAATCCGTTCCACAAAATCCTGTAACGACAGCACACCAGCGCCGAGTATCACCATTTTGTGAGTTTTAACATTGCCGAGAACAAAGAGCGGAACAGCCTCGACCCCAAGTTGGGTGGATAGTCCGTTGTCTTTGACTGAGGGTGGCAATCCCTCAATGGTTGCCCCGTCCAGGCTGATCGGCAAGATCGTCATGTCATATTGCCGGGTGATCCATTGCAGTGTTGGCACCATGTGCTTGCAATAAGGACAGTCACCACGGAAGAAGAAAAATATCCCCCACTCCCGGGCCAAATCGGTCATGGTTCTGGTTTCCTTGACCTTGCGCTCCCGTGCCGCCACCTTGATAGCGAAGTTGTTCATTGGATTTTTCAGTTCGTAGTTCAGCTCGGCGTTTTGCCACAACACTCTGCGCCAGACATCGGCGAAAAAGCTGGCGCGGTCAATTTCAACCTTCTGCGCCGCCATGTACGCTTTGATATTGCCCGGTGTTGGATGTACCACCGCGAGCGCACGTTTGGCATCAAGGTCTTTGCGTATCTTCTCCAGCTCCTCGACAGCCATCTCCTCCTTGGACTTTTCTGATTGTGTCTGCTTGTCGGCTTCTTTGGACTTCGGGGATGGCCGGGCTTTTTCTTCACAATACCAGTTGAATTTCTCCTGGCCATGGCATGACCATACTGACGAGTACTCCATGCCTGGCAGGTAATCTCGCCCCTCCAATGCCGAGGATGTTGTGGGCAGCAGTACAGTCGTCAGGACGAGAACAAGACTAGTCATAGCGCGCATGGTTTACTTGTCACTCAAGGCGAGTTCCCGAACACGCTGGGTGTAATCGTAGGTGGTGCTGGGTGAATCTTTGATAATCGCAGCCGAGTTGATGATGGTGCATTTGCACTCGCTCGCCACTCGCGTCAGTGCAACATCAAGATTTTTACCGAAGCGCGAGGCTGATTCGAAGATCTCGGCTTGCGCTTTCTGATCCATGCCGGGCTTCATTTGCGCCGCCAGGCTTTTTTGTTGCGAGGTGACAATACCGATAATGTCCACCTTCGCCATCATCGGTGCAGGGTGAAAGTGCTGCCATCCGGCCACGACCGCAATAGCGAATGCTGCCGCGACAGCCCCGGTGACGAAATGTGCGAAGGTGGACATATTGATCTCTGATTAAAGTATTTACAGGTCTGGTTGGTTCAGCTTTTTCGTCTGTCCTCGCGCGTTCCTTTGCGCCTCTCATTTTTAATTCTTTCATTAAGCAGTACCTCGATAGCTTGTTCGGTCGTCATGCCGTTTTGCTCGCGCATCACTTTTATTCGCTCGAAATCTTCGGCGCGCGTGGAAAACAGCATCATCGAGAACGGATCAAGCAGTAAGCGCCCAATTCCAGACCCCATGGGGCTATGCACAAAGATTTCCGAATAATTACCGTGGTCGGTGGTAATAGACGAAAGCTGGCGCTTCATCCATTCATCGATTACGAGCTTTCCCTCTTTGCCCAGACGGTCTATGTTTTCCGGCTTCTGCCGCAGCAAGAACAGCCAGTCGGCATTGTTGATTGACGCTTTACTGGCCTCGGTCTTGTAGTAGTCATCAACGCTTTGGGTAATAGTGCCGAATGCCCCGCCATATTTTCTTGCGCGACGATATCCGGCTTCAATGAAATGCCCGCTGCTGCCACTACCCATCAAGTCCCACGCCTCATCAATAATCACGATCTTGCGCCTGGAGCGATCCAGATACATTTCCTGGGTAATCCGATACATGATGATTTGCATTACCACCGCCTGAAGGTCCTTTTTGCTTTTGAGTTCCTCAAGTTCAAGAACGATAAAGTCCTTGGTAAATTCAATCGTTGCTCGCCCCTCAAAGTAACTCGCATATACGCCATATTTTGTGTAGGGTTCGAGAGCCACGGCCATATGCATCAGCTCCGACTCTCTTTCGGCTGCATCGTTTATTTTCCCGGTACGCAGCAGGTCGTAGATGTCCGTGATGGTGGTGTCACTGCCTTTTTCTTCCCATACTTGCTTGATGGCGGACGCGAGCGCGGTATAACAAAAATTGTTTAGCGGCTCGCGCGGACTCGCCATTTCTGCAAGTAGCGGGAGCAACATTTCCATGTCGTTATTGATGTCCCTGACCATCGAGAACGGGTTAAGACACAACGTGTTTTGGCGCTCGTCAGCAAATTCAATGAATTCGCCATCCATCAGTTCGCACAGGTTTTTGTAACTGCGTCCCACATCAATAATCCAGACTTTGGAACCGGCTGCGCGATAGCGATACGCCATTTCATTCACGAATACGGACTTGCCAGACCCGGATAGCGCAGCTACGGCAAAATTGTAGTTGCCCCCCGTGTTGTCAAACAGGTCAAACCCCATGATTTGTCCGCGCCGCCCGAACAGGGTAATCAGCGGAGTCTTTGTGCCTTTCCATTCGGCGATCAACGGCGATGTCATCACCGCGTTGTCGAGGGTCTTGGTATATACCCGGCCAAATGTATTGAGGTCTTGTTGCATCGGCCTGGCGAGCGACATCGGCAGCGATGAGGCGAATGCCTGATGCTGTAGATAATAGTCGCGCGAAATGTCATAACCTCGCGCACGCCAAACTGCCCTGACTGCGTGCTCAGAGCGTGACGCATCTTCAACAGACGATAGCAGGCAGATTTGGTGGTACATGCGTAACGTGCCCTTGCCTTCATCAAAGGTCTTGAGCACAGAATCCCAGTCTCGCTTGCGATCTTGAAGATCTGGCTGAAATCTTGCCATGTACGAGGATGCGTTCTGTGTGGCACGAGCCGATTTCATTTGAGCGTAAGTTCTTGCCGATTCGTGATCTTGCACAATCGCGCCCATCGTGATTAAAAATGGGCATGGCATGGACAAAGCCGTTTGATAAGGATCACCGATCATGCTGCCCATGTGATTTAATCGGCTGTACTTCGGGTAGTTTCTGACGGAGAAAAGCTGCATGACCGTTTCTTTTCCGCCGCTCTTGCAAAACCGTATGCCTTCATCGCTGATGCATGATGCAATCTCACGGTTAGATAATTGTTCGCGAATTATTCGGTCTGGGTTGTATTTCACAACTAGCTTGTCCCTTACATCAGTATTGGGGGCATCCGCATCGGAATTGAACACCCTCTCGTGATCGAAGAAGTCGCCCACAAAATTCAGCAGGTGATCCGGTGTCCAGTCAAACCCATCCAGGTAGGCCGACCTGAGCGTTGCGTGGATGCTCTCGCGCGTCCTGATTGCTTCCTCTACCTCTGTTGGTGCAAACGGCGAAAGCGGCAGGGAAACAGAGATGACACATCTGAAATCCCTGAGCAGGTAGGTATTGCTTGCTAACAGAGACTTGCCTGTGCCGCTCTGGTAGTACCTGTTGCGGCGCTCGGCAATACCAATGAGCTCTTCGTTTTTAATCAACGCCGTTTGGGCTTGCAGCGTTCGACTGATGTCGGGGCTGGCGTAGAGAGATATCTGAATGCCTGTTTCTGCCGGGCATGAAATGAACAAGCTGGACAGTATCTTTTCCATCTCATCCGTCGCACCAGTCTGAGGTGCTATCTCAATGGCAAAACCTATAGAAAACTGTTCAGTTACCCCAAATCCGCCTTGATCCAGAACAAACATGCATTCGTCAGATAGCCAACCGACGTAGGGCAGTATGCCAGTCAGTCGCGGCATGGCAACGAAGCGCTCAATCAGACTACGCGGCAAAGCATCCGGTCGGCTGTATCGCTCGTGAAAGAATGCGCGCTTGAGTGTGGTGGCGAATGACATGCTAGTTTGCGGTTTGTGGTTGTTGGGGTTGAGGCATCTGGTTTTGCGGCTGCGCAGGCTGCGATTCAGATTGTTGTGTTTGCTTTGAGGCTGGCATCCATACACGGTATTGCTCGGCGATTTTTTTCTTGCTGTGGGCGGCTTGCCAGTGACCGGGGTCTGCAACGGCGTACAAGAATGACTGATCGTGCAGCACCTTTCTGCTGTCTTCCCACGGGGCAATCCACACGCGCAAGACTGTTGGCACACTCATCACGGGCGTGCCGGTTGTGGGTGCTCCACCCAAAACCTTACTTACCCCTTGATCATTTTTGCCATAAACAGTGACTTGTTTGGTGGTCGAACCCGGCAGATTGTCCGCCACCGCGTTGGCATAGACGCCAGACAGTGAAGAACAGCTAATACCAGGTGGCGCTTTGCAGGAGAACGATTTTTGGGCATCAAGACCAACCATGCTGCATCCGGGCAGCCAGATGCAGAGCAGCAATATGGTTGCAATGGGGGAGCGCATCAGTTGCCTCCTTTGCCGACTAGCCATTTTTCAATCTGCTCAATCGGTGCCGCTCCGGGCAGTACGCGACCGTCAGCGGCTACCAGAGTGGGCGTGCCGTTGAAATTGAGCTTTTGTCCAAGCTGGACATTACGATCTATCGGGCTGTCGCAGCGCTTGTCGGTCGCCGGCGATTTGTCGTGCAACATATAGTCACGCCATGCTGCCGATTTGTCGGTGGAACACCATATCAACTTTGCTTTTTTCGACGCATCCGGGTGGAGTCCATCCAGTGGAAACAAGAAGGTGTAAATCGTCACGTTGTCCAGCTTGAGCAATTCTTGCTCCAGCTTCTTGCAATAAGGACAATCTGGATCCGAAAAGATAGCCAGGATTCGACTTCCATCCCCTCGTACAGTCTTGATGGCATCCTTGAGCGGCAACTCCGAGAAATTCACCACGTTTAATTCGTCGAGGCGTTGTGCCGTCAGGTCTTGCTGGGTCTTCATGTCGAAGATGTGGCCAAAAATAAAGAGGCGACCATCGCTGTTTGTGTAGCCAATGTTTTTGCCCATATCTACTTCAAAAAGTCCGCCTATTCCCGTTTTATGCACGCCGGTAATTTGCGTTGTTGGATAGAGTCCATGCAACATTTTTTCCATGGCAATTTCTTCACTGTCAGCGGCATACACGGTCGTGACGCAAATGGCAGCAGCGGCCACACCAATAACTAAACTCTTGAACTTCATGTGCTCTCCTTGTATCAATTGATTATTCAGATGGATCGATAGATTTATTTAGTGCCCTTCTGCCGCGCATCCAGATGTCGGTGTATGTCCCCTCTTGTTCACTATTAAGGCCTTCCCCAAACGCAAAACCTTTGGTGAAAATCACCTCAACCGTTCGCCCGGCATCAATTTCAATCACCGGGAACAATTTTTCTGCGAGATCGATGTAATACTGGCTGAGCCTGTCGAGTGTTTTGCCCACTCCGGAGCTGATCCCATTCTTGAATTGCTGCCCTTGATTGACTGTCGAAATTGAGCCAAGCGGGTTGATGGATTGTGTGGTCGCGCTATTCTGGAACGCTTGCCCAATCCCTGAGCCAATGCCAGCGAGCAATGCGTTGGCCAGTATCTGGCCTTGCTTGCTGATTAACCTACCCCGCATCCCTGCTTTTCCATCTTCGCCAACGACGTAACCCTTGACCGCAATATCTACTGCTTTGCCATCACGACGCACACATGACAAATTCTCAAGTCGAGCAAATGCTCGCTCGGAACTGATGTCGCCATAACTGGATGCCAAGATGAAACATTCCTTGATTTCAAATCGGTAGCGGTTTGGCAAAAATGCATTGTCCTGAGTGCGCATCAGAATTGGGTGGGGGTTGGTTTGCGCTTGTCCGCCCGTTGGTGCGTCGAGACCCCCCAGAAGGGCGACACGCACGAACGATCCGGCTGGCACGTAACCCTTCTTTGTGTCCGATGATGTCGGGTCCTGCTTCGCTTCTTGGTTGCCGCTAACTTCAAAAGAGGCGATCCCTCTATCTTGTTGCGGAACTGGCATGGGCGGCTCAAGCTTGTCTGTTGATGGCGTTAAGCCAGACAACGGTTGCGATGCTGCTGCGGGTGGCATTGGCGGAAGCGGCGGCAGAATTGATTGCTGCTGTTTATCAGTTAATGATACGGCTGATGCCTTTGTCCCCATTTCTGTCATCTGCTGTTTCAAGTCCTTGATGACATCATCCATCTGCTTCATTTGCGCGGTGGATTGCGTCATCCAGACATCTTTGGGGTCAACCGATGATCCGGGTGCCGAGATGTTGGTGGGTTGTTGTTGAATCGTTGGTTTGGGCAGAGCTGCAGGTTGGTTATACCAAAGCATAACGCTACCCGCCACCAATCCCAGGAATACCGTCCCGGCCCCGCCGAGCATGATGTACTGGCGAGCTTTGGGTGTCAGGCTTGCGAGCTTCTCTGACAGTTTGGACATTACTTGCCCTCGCTGAGGACGAATACTGCTGTTGAATCACCGGTTTCCAGGACTATTTTTTCGATCGACACGGCCTGTACACCATCGCGGTAAAACTCACGCTCATCCATGACGACTTGCTTGTCTGATGTGTTTGTCAGCTGGTACGCTTCCCCGCGCAACCCTCTTAGATCAAGTGTCCTGACAAGCTCGAATTTAATGCCTTTCCACAATGGGATAAGCTCGCTTATCAGGTCGCCTTCTCCGTCATGGAGCGCCATGATGGTGTTCAAAATTTCTTCATTTCGCGGCTCATTTTTAATACCCATGGATAGCTGGGCATGGCCTTTGCTGTCCCTTATGATGATCGTCTCAGCCGGGATGTCTTCTACCTTCAACAGCAGTTTGTAGTGCTGACCCGTGTCGTCGGTAATAAAAATGCTCATCAGTGGTTTGTCGGTGGTTGGTTTTAGCCAAGCCACACCTGTATCTTGCTCTGGCGTTACCGTAAACATGCCTTCTGTCCCATAGACGCGTTTGATCTTGCGACCGTCCACCTTGAGCAGATTGGGCTCATTGCGAGATATCGTGGCGGTTGTTGATTCGGTGGGCGATCCCTGAAACAAAATCTGGGCCGCCCCAGCCTGAAAACTATTTACCAGCAGCGCCAGTACCAAACATATCCTGTTCGTTTGTTTCCTTGAATTCACTGACATAGAGTCTCCCGTTTAGATACTTGAAACCGATCACAAATACCGTGCGTCTGGCGCTTGCACGCCTGTCTCCCACGAAGGTATCCAAATCGCCAACAATGGCCACCTTCATCAATTTTTCATCCGTATTCAATGTTTGCGCTGTAAAGAGCGTGGATGTGTTGTTTTTGCTCAAAAAGTCGAGCCGCAATGCCATGTCTGCGGCAATCCGCCCGGTGTCGGATGGCGTTGCGAAATGCAGAAACTGTTGTTTCTGGTACTCCCCTGTGGAAGGGGTTACATTCAATGCCAATCCCGCATACCAGTAAGCCATTTGTTCAAGATAGCTTTTGGATACTTCGTTGCCAGATACCCAGAAACTCTTCTCGATTACCGGGGGAACGATTACCGTCTTCTCCATACCCAGAGTTTTTTGCAGAACCATTCCCTCAACAAGAATGATGAGCAATAGAACGCCTACCGCCAGCCTGAGAAAAGTGATCTCGCTGGATTTATTGCTACTCGTGGAAATGTATTTATCTGAAATCACGGATTAGCCCAAAAAAATAGCGTTCGTGTGACGGGGGTGTGATGGCAGTTTTGACAAACAGTCTGCTGGGTATCCACCAATAAATTGAGTGGACAGCGAACTTTGCGTGTTTTCCTGCTTTGAGTTTGCCGTACTGCCAAGCTGCCAAACTTCCGCTCACAATGCCGCCGACCATCATTCCCAATGACAGACCAATGCCGATAAGCAATACGGCCACGATGAACTGGTCTATATCCCACAACAGGAATTGCTCTTGTTTATCCAATGTGCGCGGAATATAGCCAGTCTCATTCATCGCATTTTCCTTAGATCGTCGCGGTCAAAATGCCGGTGATGATCGTTGGCGTGTATTGCAAGAAAATCGCAAAGCCGATTCCGACAAGAATGGGAATTGGGTTTGATTTGGCAACAGACATCAGCGCGCCAATGGCAACCGATGCCATTGCAATGGCACGACCAAGGTAACCGGTAACCACCCCGTTGATCCAGGTGTACAGAGCCAGGAATTCTGTCCCCGTTGTACCGGCGAAGGCGAAAGCTGGGATGCCGAGCATCGCGCACAGAAGGGCAATACGCGGAACGATCAATTTATTTTTCATTCTTAAATCCTTTGGTAAATTGTTGAATAGTTGGTTTGCTACGGTTGTCGATAATCATTTCCTGGTGCGTCCCCCTTTCTCGATTGTCTGCTGCACTTTTGCTTGCACACGGCGCTTTTCCTGCAACGGCGTTTCTGTCGTGTCATATGGTGCTGGGTGGCAGCATCCCCCTTGTGCTTCAACAGAAATATTGGCATTCACCCCGTGCGATCTAAGCCAGCGCGCCACAAAATTCACACGGTTAAAAGCCAGCTTGTCGTTGTAATTTTGTGTACCGATATCGTCTGTTTCGCCGATCAGCTCGATGGCGACTGCTGTTTGTTTGGCTGCTTTGGTAAGCAAGGCGATGGTTTTGTACCCACTACGGGTCGGTATGCTCTTGCCGAACTCGAATTGCACAATAAAAATGTCGACGCGTTCGTTGGCAGGTATTGCGATACTGACGGGCAGCGTTATTGGCGGTTCGGATTGCTGGATGCTGACCGGTGGAGCTTGCATCACTGCGTAGTCAGCATCATCCAGAACTTTCTCTGTGCGCTTCGGACAATTTTCTCGGCAGATGCGGAATTTGCCGTCCAGATACCCAATACTTGGATCGACATTGACGATTCTGTCCGGATGTTCTCTGGATAAGTTATTACATCCCACCAACAGGGTTGAAAATGCCATCGCCAAGATCAAGACCGCTGCGCATCGCTTAATCAATTGAGACCTCTTCGTTGCGCAGGTTTGCTGCAACTTTTCTGGCGTATGCAGCCGCTTTATCTTGCGATTTTGCGTTGTACGCACCAACAGCGTTCCATCCATACCCAATACGTTGAAAATTGTTTGCCAATATCCAAGCCCCGACATAGGTGTTGACGCACGAATTTGTTAAGCGATCTTTGGTGATCCCGTATTTGGCAAGAGTCGGCAGCCAGGCAGAGTTGATCTGCATATGTCCAATATCCCAACTTCCATTTGCGTTCCGATGGAATGCTGCCGGGTTTCCACCAGACTCTACGCGCGAGATTGACCTCAGAATCTGAGCTGAGACGCGATAACGATTTGCTGCTTGCTCAAAGCAGGCGCTATCTGCCTGTCCATATGCGATCTGGGCAAACATCACACAGGCAACGATGGCTGGTAATTTTTTTCTCATTGCTTGCCCGGTCCAATGATTTTTATGTCTCGCTCACCGCAATAAGGGCACTTACTTGTTTCCCTAAGCTCGGTATCAAAGATGTATGTCGCTTTGCATTGCTTGCATCTTCCCCAAGACACCAGTTCGGCCTTTACGTCTCTAATTGCGTACCATGCCGCGTTGATGTCAATCGCCATTCCTCTTTTGGTAAATAATTTTCTTGATTCCCACGCTTGAATAAACATCTCGGCTTGTGATGCGGCTGGTGGGTTTGCTCTCTTTTCTACGGTTAAATACACAGCCACTAATGTGGACAACAAGAGCGATGTCTGCCCCTGCTTGATGTACGAAAGCGTATTGCCTGGCATCCTTCCCGGTAGCGGCGTGGCGTCGCCGTATGTGTCTTGCCAAATCTTGCGCAAAGATCGCCAGGCGACCCCGGTCATGGCGTGTACAAGCGGAATGCGCATGCCCTCGCGAACCAGCGTGGTAGCGCTGATATGGTTTCTGATGAAGATGTCGTTGGTATTCATCAGACCTGTGACTGCGCGACGAGAATATTTGTCATGTACGCACGTCTGGTGGTTTTTCTTTCAACCAATGCGCGAAATGTCGCATCGTCAAACTTGAACGTGAAGCATGGGGCGATCATGTCTTCTGCAAGTGCGTCAAGCTCGTCAAGCGTCATGCTTTTGATTAGCTCAATCGCAAGCCTTGGCATGCTCGCCAGCAGATTAGATTGTTCGTCTGAGGCTGATTGCCTGGCAAGGTAAAGGAATCTCCTGTTCAAGTCTGCGATGTCTTTGCGTGTGGTTTCGTCCATTCAAACTCTCCTTCACTTTGCTTCATCAGTCTGGTAAGTGATTCGCGAATGCGCTGCGGCAGGCGGTCTAATTGCGCCTGAAATGACTGTCCGTGATCCGGGTATTCTCTTGCTTGAGTGGCTGCCTGTTGCTCATTGGCTTCGCGTTTTTTGCGCTGCTCGGCAATCATCGGGGCTCGTTCCGCTGTAAATGAGCCAGCTGACATGCGCTCTGCCATCCCTCTGACGTAGCCAATGGGATTCGTGATAGGTTTGACGAGCTGTGCGCCGTGCAGCTCGTCAATCAGGGTCTGCCAGTGACTGGGCGGCACTGCGCTGATGGACAGCAACGCTCGGATGGCATCGCGCTGACCGGACTGGATGGATGGAGGAAAAATCAAATCCACCACCACGGTGTTTTGGTCCGGCAATTCCGGCTCGGCGTTGCGCGCGCTTTGTGGTGGTGGTTTATATGGTGGTTTATATGATGTATTGGGTGCAACAGCTGTTGCACCGTTAAGTGTTCCAGATTGCACCGTTAAGTGTTCCGAATTGCACCGTTCCAATAGCGGTGCATAATTTTCACCGTTAACCAAGTACCCAGTATCCATGAGGGTTTCATCTATCGGTGCAGAATTTGCACCCTTATGATGAATGTCGGAAGATGCATTTTTTGCATCGTCACCTTTGATACAGCAAGGAAGTGTATTTTTTGTACTGTTAGTGAAGAATTCAATATGAATTTTGTATTCGGTGGACTTGTATTTTTTTCCCCTGATGCGACCACCCGCGCTGATTTCGGCAACCGAGATAAAGCCGATTTGCTCCATCTTTCGGAGTTGGTACTGCACGCTGCGCTCAGATTGGCGCGTTTTTTTGGCGAGTGCGGGAATGCTTGGAAAAACCTTGCCACCCTCGTCATCGGAAAAGTCAGCTAACGCCAATGCAAGGAGCATTTCGCCTCCTCCTTCTGGATAGTGTTCGAAGACCATGCTCATGACTTTGACACTCATTGGTAAGCAGTTAAAAGGGGGCGCGCAGCAATGTCGCTGTCCGGGATACCCCTACCCCTCGCAGTAACTCAGATGAGGTGTGGAGGAGACAACTGGAAAAACAACCCTCACCTGATTTGTGCGCGCCTAATTTGGTTGCATCGTTGTTCACGTAACACCCGCCGTTCGTATTGCCAAGCTCTTTCAGCCGACATAAGAATAGTTATAATTGACGAACCCACCGTCAAAGTATATTTATTCTAAATAGCAATGTCAATTAATACTTTACTTTTCGTTTGTAGAAATGTTGTACAATTTACAAATGACTATCGGTGCCAGAATCAGACAGTTGCGCGAACGCAACACACTTTCACAGGAGAAGTTCGGCGATCTGTGTGGCGTATCCAAGGCGTCGGTGTCCCAATGGGAAATAGGCATCGCTACGCCGCCAACGGATCGCTTGGTAGCGCTCAGAGAGCACTTGGTATTTTCCTTTGATTGGCTTATTGCCGGTGAAGTTGACAGCAACTTTGCGCTTACCAGACCGTCGATACAGAAGCTGATTGCCGTGGCTCAGCCACTTCCCGATAGCGCAGTTGCAGCGCTAACGCGAGAAGGGGGTGTATATGCTGAACTCATCTCGCCTGAAAAATTACTCAAAGGTACAAAATAACATCCTCGTGCTTCAGATTCAGCTCAAGCTTTTTTGAACCGGCGAAAGACAAAAGACCAACGCCTGATTGAGGTTAGCCCCTTGCTGATCACGCTCCCGCCGTACCATTGAGCAAAGACGGCATCACCTTACCCGCAAGTGTCCACACCTGAACCACAAGTGTAAATTGGCATTTTTTATGCCCGAGCAATAAAGCACCCCGCCGCAAGCAGCGGGGTATTAACACCGCTCTCCAAGCTGCCGGCTTTCAGCCAGCCTTCGCCCCAAGGGGCGGGGAATTGAACCCGGAGAGATTAAAATTTTTCTCGCCTTATTCGGCATCATTCCCGATAGCAACACTCATCCGACACGACACTCATCCCACACGACAATCATCCGAGCCAATTCCGCTTGCCGTCCGGCACTTGCTATCCTGTTGCAGCCTTTGATCCCACCATCGCCGCATCCATTGCAAAGTTGCTTGCCTTTCATCCTGTGATCTAAGCAATTATTTTTGTCATCACCCCACCCTGTCGCGCACCTAAAAAACATTTTTTGCACGGAAGTTATGCCCCAAAGCGCTACAGCAACCATCGATTGTTCTGATTGGATCCTGCTTTGCACGAATACGCATAACACCCAAATGATTAGTTAATATTTACACTAATTCACCATATAGTATATTTATGATTGACTTTTAATGTTTAGTTAAACTATACTTTTCGTCGATCCAGCACACAAGGGTTTTTACATGACCGGGAAAAACATGCTTTCAGCTCCATCCAAAATGGCGACATTCAGCCTCACTATCGAAGAGGGTGAGCGATCCAAGCTGATGGCGTTTATGAGCTCAGATTCATGGGAGCGAGCTGAAAATGTGCGCCATGCAACGATTCAGGAATGTACCAAGAGCCTTGAGCATTGCGTCAGGTGGGCGGAGCGCGATTGCGGTAACTCGCGCGTGTTCGCACAGTTTCTCGCTTCACTCTACAACGGTTATCGCGTCAAGGCGGATGTGAGCGATATTGAAACACTCGACCCGGAAAATTTTGAATACCTGATGAATGTATTGCGCTTGTGCTACATGACCCAGCGCGAACCACATACCTTCATAGATAACGGTAGCGAGGTATTTGAATGGATTATCCGCCTGTGAGGCATGGAGAAAAAATCTAATGATTAGCACTATGACAAGCTCCGCCACCTCCGCAATGTTCAGTTTTAATGGCACTCAAATTTACACCTTCGCCGATGATAACGGTGAGACGTGGTTTTCTGCCGGTGATGTTTGTGCTGTTCTCGGCTATACCAACGATAGCGAAGCCATCGAAAAATATTGTCGTGATAAGGGTGTCACGAAACGCGACCCACATGCTGAAAGTGAGAATCCGGGATTAACCTACATCAGCGAAGGGAACCTCTACCGCCTGATCATCAACTCCCGCGCAGAAGTGGAGCATGCCTTTGAAGCGATGCTGACAGAGGAAATTCTTCCCGCTATCAGAAAGGCAGAAGGCTGCGCCATACCGCAAGATGCCAGCGCACTCTCCCTCGTCCAACAGAAAGCCTTGTGGCAGATCGTTTCCCAGCGTTCGGGGAACTCCGATACGACTCACGCCGATATCTGGATTCGCTTCAACGATCATTTCGAGATTGGCAGCTACAGTGAGTTGCCCGCAGCGCGTTTTGTTGATGCAGTTACTTTTCTTGCCGCGTTATCCACGAACGATGCGTTGCCTGGTGCGCGATACCAATACCCGCGCGCCATGCTCGATCAGCCGCACTTTGTTGCACCGGACGATGGCAAGGCCTGCTTGTCGCTATCCATGCTGTCAGACCAGGCACAGTTCGAGTCACCACTTATGTCGCTGCTTAATCAACTGTGCAGCGAAGGACACGACATCACCGCGCCGCTTGAGGAAGCTGTGGCAATGCGTGTGGCCATGCAACAGACGGACAAGGTGCTTGATGAGATCAGGTTTATTGCGCTCAAGGCAAAATCGGGGAGACTAAAATGATTTCGCCCCAACTCAAGTTCGACATAAAGAGCGAGATCATTATTGATAACTTTGCTGGAAGTGAATGCGCATCAACTGGCATTTTGTGGCTGTGGCGAACAACTATGACCAAAATCGCCCGCCAAGCATTCTCTGGATGCCTGAGCGGTCCACCCACCCTAACAAGCACAAAACCATGGCTTCTGCGCCTATGCATCACCCACCCCCAGCCGCATGTTGCGCGGCACATCTTGAGGTAATCAAGTGAGACTGTTTCTCACAGCCGATGAACTGCATGAATTGACTGGCTATAAGGTCGGGCATTATCAAGCGCACTGGTTAGAAGCTCACAGATACCCATTCGAGCGAACTATCAGCGGCAAGCCCCGCGTGCTACGCGCCTTTGTTGAGAAACGACTCGGGCTTGCCAGCGTCGAACCTTTGTCGGACACTGAACCGGATTTTTCATACTGGAAACAGTCTAAGGCAGCATAAATGGTTGGACGCCGAAAAACTGCATCACCCCTGCCACCGCGCCTGTATGTCTACAAGGGCAAGCGGCAGGATACCTATTACACTATCACAGTCACCAACGAACGTATGAACCTTGGCCATGACCTACTGACGGCTAAGCGCAAGCTGCTGGAGTTAGAAGAAGGCCGCAGCATCGTCGGCACGATCGGCGAGCTGCTGGATGATTATCTGAAAGAAGTGGGAGAACAGGTTCAGCGCGGCAAACGATCAGCGCGCACACTCCAGGACAACGAGGCTGAGATCGTCAATCTCAAAAAGGCCTACGGCACCATGCAGCCAAAAGACCTACAACCACACCATGTGTGGGCATACCTGCATAAGTTCCGTGGCAAAGTGGCGCCGGTGCGCGCCAATCGTGAGGTATCATTCCTGCAAGCTGCATTCAACTGGGCACGTGGTCAGGGAGTCGTACGCGACAACCCCTGTGTCGGCGTACAACGCAACGAAGAAGAATCGCGCACCCGCATGATCACCGATGTCGAGCTTGATGCCTTCGTCGAATTCTGCCGAAGCAACGGCCACCTAAAAAATGACAGCGAACGTAAAGAAAGCAGCGATGCTGGACTAAGAATCGCTCTAGCTGCACGCATCGCCTACCTCACCGGCAAGGCTCAGGCGCAGGTGCTGCGCCTGCACAAAACACAGATCACCGACGAAGGCATCCTGTTCGGACAGCGCAAGCGTGGTGCGGCCACGCTGGTTGAATGGACACCCATCTTGCGCGCCATCGTGGAAGAATGTAAGGCGCTGCCCAGTAAAACGACATCGATGTACCTTATCCACAGTCGTGTCGGCCAGCCATACAGCTCGCAAGGCTTCAAAGCGATGTGGCAACGACTGATGAAAGAGTGGGTAGAACAAGGGAATGAACGATTCACATTCCATGACCTCCGCGCAAAAGCAGTCACAGATCTGATCGAGGATGGAAGAAAAGCAAGTGAGCTGACTGGCCACAGAACCGAGAGCATCCCGGCCAAAGTGTACGACCGTCGGGCCGTTAGAAAATCCAAAGCGGTGAAATGATCTTACAAAAACAGCGTTTCATCTTACAAAGTAAGCCAGCATCAACCTGAAACTGCTTGATTATATGGGGTGACTGATGGGGCTCGAACCCACGACAACCGGAATCACAATCCGGGACTCTACCAACTGAGCTACAGCCACCACGGGGTAAAACTTACAAGATATGTCGTTGGCGTGCCCGACAGGAATCGAACCTGTAACCCCCAGCTTAGAAGGCTGGTGCTCTATCCGGTTGAGCTACGGGCACAATTTCCTGTGGAGCCATTCGACTCTGTACCACTAAGATATACTGGTCGGGGTGGAGAGATTCGAACTCCCGACATCCTGCTCCCAAAGCAGGCGCGCTACCAGGCTACGCTACACCCCGAAAGCGGAGCACTATACCTTGCATAAGATAAAAAATCAATAATGTTCGGGTTGTTTGTCAACGCTAAATAGAAATGTCCGGTTTTCCTGATTTCTTTGCTACGGTGCTGC
>NZ_CAKMHQ010000084.1 GCF_927312905.1 Candidatus Nitrotoga sp. 1052 | reverse complement strand
TCTTTCCTTCAATCAATTACAATCGACTCGGCGGTCAACGTTGGGTTGCTACTGAGAATTTGCTTATTTTAATAATTAAATATTTCTGTATTGTACAGCACTGGTCAATGTATGAGATAACCTGAATTTTCCGGCGACAGTACACCTCATAATGAACCCGCAGATGGAGGTGCCATGGGGGTTTATAAAATCATGATTTACTTCTTCAAGTATGTTCCCGACTTTAACTGGCTGTCAACGAACCAACTTGGACGTTAAAAAACAAAAAAGCCCCGCAACCATTACATTTGCAGGGCTTTTTTGTAGTCTATTGGACTTCTTTGTAAGCTAAAAAACATATTATTGGCGGAGAGAGAGGGATTCGAACCCTCGGTAAGGCTATAAACCCTACGCTCCCTTAGCAGGGGAGTACCTTCGACCACTCGGCCATCTCTCCTAAAGGCCGCGCAGATTACCCCAATCCATACAAAAGGTCAAATTGTCAGTACTATCCTGTTTCCTTTCGAATTACAATCGGAAGCGGAAGATAACGGATGCCAAAACTGAAACTGCCTGAAGGCGATAAGTCGCCAACGGCCTGTTTAACGTACGTTCTCTATCGGCTATACGGCCCCGCGATCTAACGTGACCCGCCGAACTGACTCGAATCCAGGTTTGCTTCCATGTCCAGTTCTTTGACGGTGCGCCAGTCCAGGTTCAATTCGCAGGCAATTTCCAACACCGTGCTGCTGCGACATCGTCTGCCCACATACCAGGCAAAGCGTTTGGTACAGAGCGGGTTGTTGGCCAGAAAGTCGAGCCGTTCCCGTTTCACTTTGTCGTAGTGCCGGCACAGCACCCGTCGAATTTCGATCTCCAGATAGATGCGCGTTTCGCCACTGAAGAAGTCGCGAACTCGCCGCAGCCTCTTGTCGTACCATGCGGAATAAGTTTGTTTGGCCACAAACGTTGCAGACATTTTTTTAAGCGACTAACGAGCGTGATGATCTGTGCTTTGAAATCGCCAAAGATGCCGTATATCTTTTCCAGAGGACAAAAAAAGGAGAATTGGTATGCGTCGAGAATTCGTTTTGGTTTGCGTGAAACTGCCATTGAAAATCTTCCCATTTGCCGGAATAGGTGCAAGGTGCATTTTACCTGATGCTACAAGGCTGGCAGAGATTTTCATGTTAAATTTACCCACTCGATTACGCGAAAACCCGTAAATGTTAAGCAGTTTCAATCTGAACACTTTCTACGCCACAGAAGCTCTGGGGTTTTGCCACGCTGGCCTACTACCTGATAAGTACGTTCCGGCAGGCGGTCATGCGCGCCAAGATGCAGTCTACACCAACGACGCTACACCAACAGGTGTTGGCAGTGTATGCATTCTGGCAGCGCGATCCGAATCAAAACAAATTGCTGATTGCCGTCTCTCGACGACGAAGAGCTTGGTTCGATGGATTATCAGCTAACGCTGGGCATCAGCCCGTGCTGCCCGTTCAGGTGAAAATCGGCTAATAAATAATTTGAGTTAAACACTAACTCTCCCACTTGAGCCACACTCGAAGCTGACGGAAAGATTCAGCATCCAGGCTGTCCGGCAGGATAATGATGCTACGCGCTAAGTACGCCCCTTGCGGCAACACATTCAGTACAGTGATAAAGGGAGTAACCAGACTATCGGCCAATACCCGCGCAGTCACTTGATCCCCATTGCGTGCAACCAACAGGACCATGTCTCCATCCAGCAGCAGCGTTTTGTTAGAGGATAGCGCTAATAACCAGGCATCTTGCCACACGTGATATAGCAGGCTGATTAACACAAGCAAAGCCAGTAGTGTCCTCGCCCATAATGACAAAGACAATGGAGCCAGAACCGCGAGCGCAGCGCCATGCGAAGCAACTAATGCGATTGTAAAATAAATGGAAGGTTGAAGATTAAATTGCCGTTGCATGGTTACTTTCTGGCAACTTGAAATATCCGCAATGAGTAATCAGAGCTTGGCGTCTATTTCAGGGGCGAACTTTATTTTTAAACTGCGTTGCGCTGCGGCGTGCATCAGTCTTGCCGTGTGGAGCGGCACTCATGCCCGTGCCTGGTTTTCTGTTTTTAAGCCCTGCATCCATAATTTCATTATCAAATTTTCCAGCCTTGCTTCCAGTCCTTTCAGCGGCTTTCTCCGTGATAGGTTTCGATTCCATGCCCACCCAGTCAAGAATTTGACTTACCTCACCCGCGCCAAGTTCTGCCAGCGCGCCTCGCTTCAAGCGGGGCGGCAGATTAATAATGCCGAAGCGCACACGTATTAAACGGCTAATGGGCAAACCTAACGCATCGAAGGTACGACGCACAATGCGATTGCGCCCTTCCTTCAACATCAGGCGATACCAGTGGTTGTAGCCCTCCCCTCCTTCGTCGGTAAGCTTCTCGAACTTAACCGGACCATCCTCCAAGGTGATTCCTTCCTTCACCATCTGCTCCATCTGCTCATCGGTCATGCTGCCTTGCACGCGCACAGCGTATTCGCGTTCCACTTCAAAGCGCGGGTGCATTAGACGGTTAGCCAGATCACCAGAGGTAGTAAAAATCAGCAGTCCACTGGTATTAAAATCGAGCCGTCCAATGGCAATCCATTTCATGCCCCGCAATTTAGGTAATTTGTCGAACACATTTGCACGCTTTTCAGGGTCATCGCGACTAACAATCTCACCTTCCTGCTTGTGATACAGCAATACACGCGGCAAACTACTACTGTTTGTTTTAATGTGAACAATGCGCTTATCGGCACGTACCACATCATCCTCGGTCACACGCATACCCAGCGTCGCTACTTCTCCGTTCACCGTTATGCGCCCAGCGGAAATCCATTCTTCCATAGTACGACGGGAACCCAAGCCGACTTGCGCCAATACCTTCTGCAAGCGCTCGCCTTGTTGTTCTTGTTGCTTTACCTGTTCACTCATCCCGTAACCTCTCGCCTTTCCAGCACAGCTTGTGCCAGCGTACCGCTATCCACATGTTCCAGTTCGCCACCCACTGGCAGCCCGCGCGCGATGCGCGACACTTTAATGCCCTGCGCACATAGCAAGATAGTAATATAGTGTGCAGTGGCATCACCTTCGACGGTGAAATTAGTGGCGAGTATCACTTCACATGTATTTTCCTGTGCCCGCTTAACCAGCCGTTCAAGGTGCAATTCACGCGGGCCGATGCCATCCAGTGGAGAAAGCCGTCCCATCAGCACAAAATACATACCGCGATAGCACTGCGCCTGTTCCATCATGAGCAAGTCTGCCGGCATCTCCACCACACACAGCAGGCTAGCATCGCGCTTGGACGAGCGGCATAAGGCGCAAATTTCTTCTTCGGAAAAATTATTACACTTGGCACAATGATGGATGCTTTCCACAGCATGGCCAAGCGCTCGCGCCAGCCGTAATGCGCCTGGTTTGTCGCGTTGCAACAAGTGGTATGCCATACGCTGCGCAGATTTCGGTCCAACACCGGGCAGACAGCGCAAGGCGGCTATCATTTCTTCCAGACTGGAAAGCGTGTTCATCCAGGTACCAAAAATATTAGGACATTCAGAATGGCAAACTCATGCCGGGTGGTAAATTCATGCCCGCTGTGAAACCACCCATTTTTTGTTGGGTCACTGCAGCAACCTGTTTCATCGCATCATTCATTGCCGCCACGATCAAATCTTCCAGCATTTCCTTATCGTCTGATAACAGGCTGTTATCCAGCATCACGCGGCGCACATCGTGCGCACAGGTCATAACTACTTTCACCATGCCGGAACCGGCTTGACCTTCCACTTCGACTGTAGCCAGTTCGTCCTGCGCCTTTTTCATGTTCTGTTGCATCTGCTGGGCTTGTTTCATCATCCCGGCCAATCCGCCCTTCATCATGTACATATCCTCCTTAACTTATTGTATTGACTTAATGGTTTCTTCAAGTATCTGCGCGCCTAGTTGTGTCTGTGCCTCTCGCACAAATGAGTCTTGCGTAATAGCCTCAACCGCCTGTTGCTGACGTGTCTGTTTCACTTGCTGTTCGGCTGCGGCTGGGGTGGCCACGTTATTCACACCTAACATAACCACCAATCGCACTGGCTGGACGAAATAGTCGGCAAGGGCGGCCTGCAATTTTTCCTGGGCCATTTTATTGGTCAATAAATGTTTGTGCCGTGGCGCTAAATTTAACGTTAACCGCCCATCAACATAATTTTCCAGCGTGCAATGTTTTGCCAATTCGCGCGCCATACCTTGTACATTCAGTTGCGCCAATAATGTGCTCCAATCTAGAGCCACAGGAGTAGTTTCAACCGGATTGACTGGTGGTGAAATAGTCTGAACAGGTTGCGGTTGCTTCGGCTCGGGCACGGGTATCTCGGTAACGTGAGCCATCGGCGGCGCTGTCACTTCGGCTGTGCGTTCCAACGCCACCTTGGCGCCAGCTGGCCTAAATGCCAACATGCGCAACAACGTCATAGTGAAACCAGCATATTCATCAGGCGCGAGGTCAATTTCATTACGCCCGTGTATGGCAATCTGATAATACAACTGAATTTCCTCCGCGCTAAAACTCTGCGCCAGTTCCAGTAAGCGCGTTCGCTCCGGCTCATCTTCTGCGATGGCTTGCGGCACCGTCTGTGCCAGAGCAACCCGGTGCAACAGAGTCGCCAAGTCTTGCAAGGCAACATCAAATGCCAAGCTGCGGCTTTGCATATCGTCAGCAATACGCAGCAAACCGACTCCGTCTCGCGCCAGCAACGTTTGCAACACGTCATACAGATAACTCTGGTCAATCGCACCTAACATATTACGGACCGTCGCCTCATCGATTCTGGAATCGGAATAGGCAATGGCTTGATCGAGCAGGCTTAGCGCATCGCGCATACTGCCCTGCGCCGCACGCGCCAGCAATGCCAGCGCAGCGATTTCAAACGTGATGTCTTCCTGCCCCAGCACATACTCCAAGTGCGAGACGATTAGCGCGGGCGGCAACTGTTTCAGATTGAACTGCAAACAGCGCGACAGCACAGTGACGGGGATTTTTTGCGGGTCAGTGGTGGCAAGAATAAATTTGACGTGCGCGGGCGGCTCTTCCAATGTTTTTAACATCGAGTTAAAAGCTGCCTTGGAAAGCATATGTACTTCGTCAATCAGATAAACTTTGTAACGTCCCAATGTTGGCAGATATTGCGCGTTATCCAGTACTTCGCGCATATTATCAATGCCTGTATTAGACGCCGCATCCAATTCAATGAGATCAACAAAACGTCCACTGTCGATTTCCGTGCAAGCGCTACAAATTCCACACGGTGTGGCCGTAATGCCACTGACACAATTCAAGGATTTTGCAAAAATTCGAGCGATGGTGGTTTTGCCCACGCCGCGCGTGCCAGTGAACAAATAGGCGTGATGTAAACGGTTTTGTGTCAGCGCATTACTCAATGCCTGCACGACATGCTTCTGCCCCGCTAATTGTGCGAAGATCTTAGGCCGCCATTTGCGCGCTAGAACGGAAGTTACTGACAAAATTTACGTTGTCTCAAAAATGATAGGCAAGGCGAATTTGGCTAAAATTAATGCCTGGATTTGGGTGCTTAATTGAACCATTAGATAGATGCTGAAAACGATAGCCCAGATCGAACTGCTTCCGATCCCCGAAACGCAGGCCTGTGCCAAGATGATCGCCGAATTGAAAAGCAGTACTAAATCTACGGTCGGCATTGATATGAATATCCGAAATCAGATGAACTCCAACGCCTGCTTCCAGATATGGCGCCAAGCCGGAAAGATTTTTTTGTTGCAAGCGAAATACCGGAGTAAAACCGATATCAGTAATGTTGTGATTATTACCCGCATTGTTTTGGCCGTTCCAACGTCCAGCTGAAGCTTCCCAATAGCCGGTCACCAACCAGTTGCCATCAGTAAACCACTTCTTTTTCCAATCCCATTGGGCGCCGATACGCGCCATATTGGTTTTATCGCCACTGCCAATCTCAGCGGAAATGCCATCTATGGCCCACACATTCCCATTCAACAATATCGCACCGATCAGTACACAGATCTTTTTCATCGCCACTCCAACTTCGAATAAGGAGGCGAGCCTTGCCCCCGGCACTTGCAGTAAATGGTTATGGCTGCTTCCTTCCGGACCTGACCAGGTTCACCACCTTGCAATGCGGGGAGGCCCGCCAATTCTTTTAAGCTACCCAACAGCTTGCTGTGTACTACCAAGACGGCGTTACTAAGCCAATAAAAATCCACATATATTTTTATACAATGCGCATTCCGGTTTTATCCTTATGCATCTTGTCCTGGCGATACTTATTTTTACAGCTATTGAACTACTTATATTTTATTATCATACTATCAAATGAATCGGCTGGCAAAATCCAGCCTCTTCTAATATGAAGCGAGTCTGAAAGGGTTATCGAATTTCCATCGAGAGAGAATGGAACGAACGCCCACTTCCCCTAACGGTATCTAGTGTAGTGCGTCAATTTTAAGTATTCATATTCAATGTGGTACGAACGCGGGTCAACTTGCGAGGATGTTGCTGGCCTTTGCTTTCCAGATAAACGGCTTCTGTCTGGCGTTATGCGCTGAGAAATATTCGTTGATGGCGGCCTCCAGTTTTTGAGCTGATGACAGGACTTATACGAGCACTTTGTGTTTTATAATGACAATAATGCGTTAGCCGTTAAATAATTGGACATCGGACAATTTGATGCGACGGCCAGCGAAGGTACGGCAAGAACAATAGACAAATTTAGCAAGAGTGGGGGCAGCGTCATGCAGCTGCGTGTGGGTGGATAATACAGTTTCAAAACTGGCTAAGTATTTGTTTTGAAAAATTGATCCGCTGTTGTATAGGGAAATAAATTATGCAGCTGTTAATAGTGGTAGGCGTAGTATGGTAATGCTAACACATCCAGATTTAGCTGAAGACTTTGAGGAAGGAATGAAGTTTGTCGCTAACAAGGATTACACCAGAGCGGCAGAATTATTTAAGAAAATCGCAGAGCAAGGACACGCGGAGGCGCAATTCTATCTAGGACTAATGTGCGAAGGGGGCCAAGGCGTCACAAAAGATGACCAGCAGGCTGTGTCTTGGTGGACCAAGGCCGCAGAACAAGGGCACGTACTAGCACAAAATAATCTAGGACTTATGTATGAACAAGGCCGAGGTGTTACACAGGACTACCAGAAGGCTGCATCTTGGTTCCATCTGGCCGCAGAGCAAGGAGATGCGGAAGCACAATATACTTTAGGATTTATGTACGCAAATGGCGAAGGCGTTTTACGAGATTACCAGCAAGCTATGTTTTGGTTGAGCAAAGCCGCAGAACAGGGAGATGTGGCGGCACAATTCAAGGTGGCTAAATTGAATTTAGGATCCATATATATTCCAGACAACAATGTTAAACAGGATTTTATTGAAGCATATAAATGGTTCAGCATTGCTGGCGTAGAGGGTGACACGAATGCAAAAGATGGGCTTGAGATCGCGGAAGCGTTCTTGGCGCCATCCGCAATTGAAGAAGCGCAGAGACGAGCAGATGAGTGGGTAGCAAACCATAAAAAATGAAATTCTAAATGATTCGATCATCCATCAACAATAATATGTAGTAGCTCAGACCTGATCTGACAGTTACCGAATTTGTAGGGTGTCTGTCAGATTAAATTTGGTTTAGTTTTTTCCATTCCAAACCGGTTTCTCACTGAGTAACATTTCCAACGGCGCTCTGCCATTACCCTCTCTCTATCGCAAGATCAGCATACTGCTGTGGTCGACCGCGGACTCTAGTTTTGGCTGGCCGCCACTCGGCCATTGACTCTTCTGTAAACCAGATCGTGATCAGGTATCACATCACTGTACGCGTTGCTATGCCACTTCAAATTCGTGACTTTATAGCGAGATTTTTCGATCTTATGACGACAGCTCTCGTTATGTTTATAGGGGATGGTGTGTGCAATTGGTAGCAATAGTGGTCCCAAGATGATGCCATGTGACCGACTTAAATGATGTGAAACTGATATGACCTCAGGCAAAGCCGGCGGCTCTTACTTATTGGGTACGTCAATCTTTTAGTCGAGATTACAGATTAACTCTATGAGGAATAGGTCAAACCTTTGCGAGTCCCCCGGCAAAGCGGGGGGTTTATCTCCTTGAATTACAAGGTGGCGGTCAAAATTTCAAGACACGACACCCATCATATTCAACTATTACTTAGAGTGCTCTGCCAGCCACTTTCGTGCCAATGCCTGCGCCTGTTCTATTTGCACAGTCGCCAACTTGTACTCAATATTTTTTCTACTTCTCTCAGCCGCTTCGTACCCTTCTCCCGCTGCCAAGTTATACCACATGTGCGCTTGAATCCAGTCCTGTGGTACGCCTTGGCCACTTTCATACATCAACCCAAGGCTGTGCTGCGCCTTTGCATTTCCTTGGTTAGCTGACTTTAAATACCACGATGCGGCTTCCTTGAAATCCTGTGGGACGCCTTGACCATTTTCATACAGCAAACCAAGGTTGTACTGCGCCATTGCGCTACCCTGAGCTGCCGCTTTGCGATACCACCACGCAGCTTCTCTGTAGTTCAGTGGCACACCTTTGCCATTGTGATACATCTGCCCGAGATTAAACTGTGCCCCTGCGTGCCCCTGTCCGGCCGCTTTGTGGTACAGAGATTCTGCTTCATAATAATTTTGTGTTACACCCTTACCATACTGATGTAAAGCTCCTAGAGAGTTTTGTGCATCCGCAAGCCCCTGTTTAGCTGCATATCTATACCAGACCGCAGCTTCATTGAAGTCTTGAGGAACACCTTGACCTTTGTGATACATTAAACCCAGATTGTATTGGGCAGCTGCATCGCCACTGACTGCAAGCCGACGAAATTCTTTTAATGCAGCGGGGTAATTACCTTTCTCGTAAGCCTCAGTTGCATCTTGTAAATCAGCTTGCGCACCTGCACTCATTGCAAAAAAAATCATTGCCAAAAACAGCCTGAATAAATTTACCTTAATTGTGTTGTGCATTTTCATTCCTCGTAATTTAAGTCTATTAACCCGTCATGATTCGGTTTTAGCCTGCACCTTCGCTGTTGCCTTCGATCTGCCAATACATTTTACTTGTATTATTAATACCACTGAGCTTGAGTGGTTGAATATGATCTCTATCAGTGATTTCGCATCCTACCACCATCATCAGCAGCACTCAAACTCCATTCATGCCGTTGCTATTTACAACACTCATCATTTTCATCGTTTGCATTAAATTATTTCTAGTCAATCTGTAATTGAACTAAGGAACGGCTACTAACAAATACCGCATGCTCCCAATCATATGGACATTTTTATCGAGGCGCGGAATGAAAAAATCGGTTGTTGTGAGGCACGCAATCGCACTGCCTGCTCCCGAAATTTCTATGTGTAAATTCCTTTGGGTATTCGTTCTATCTTCGTCCTCTGTATCCAGCGTTTACCGAAACGCTGGATACTCCATTCTCCATTTTTTCAAGCTTAGCTCACGTCTCAATGTCATCAACCAAATATAGCAGTTGGCCGCCCGTGTCGAGGTCGCCAGTAAGCTGCGCCTGATTAATGAAGAAATCCTGGTTCATCTGACATTTGCGTGGGTAAAAGTTAATCTATCGTCTCGAACTTGGTT
>NZ_CAKMHQ010000083.1 GCF_927312905.1 Candidatus Nitrotoga sp. 1052 | reverse complement strand
GTCGTTCTTGCCCGCTTGCATAACGCTTGCGGCGCGGTTTCTGGCTGCGCAAATGTTGGTGCAGGCCTCCGCCATTTCGTTTGTCCGCGTAAATGTGTTGGTAGATGATCTCGTGGCTAATCTGCAAGCCGCCTTCCAACTTAAGCCGATTTGCGGCCTGTTCCGGGCTGAGGTCTTCCTGAATCAACCGCTTGACTTCCGCCCATTCATCCGATGAGAAGCACTTGCCATTCGTACAGGTTTGTCGGCGCTCATCACGTAATGACTGCGCCTGCTTTGGCCGCCAGCCGCATTTGCCCTCGTTACGCTTAAACTCACGTGAAATCGTCGACTTGTCCACGCCTATCTTTTGGGCAATCCGAGTTTGATTCAAACCCGCTTGTTTCAGCCCGTAAATCTGGTATCGTACCTCGCTGGTGAGCTGCTTATATTGCTTCATCTGTGCTCCTTTTACTTGGTCGTTTAAGTGGCTCCGATATTAACGCAGCTCGCCACCTAAATTCACTTACAAAAGTTGCACTTCAGAGTTGAATCCGCCTTATAAAATACTATTTATTGATAGTAATCAATAAATACACTACTCATTGTCATTGCAAAAAATTTTTTTATAAACAAATTATGCGCGATCATCACGCAAATTTATGAAACACTCAAGCTATCCCAATCAACCTACACGGAGACCATTATCATGAAAACTACCCCCCCCCTGCCGAGCGACATTCAGGCCGAACCGGACAACCCTGATGTGGCAATCCCGACCCGATTCGACATCTCAGCGGATGGCAGCGAAGTCACTGACAACAAGACTGGCCGAATCTGGCGGCGATGTCCTGAAGGCATGATAACCAGTACCACTGGCTGTACTGGGATCGCAGCGGCTTATACTTGGGATCAAGCACTAGCCTTGGCTAAACACGAAGCGATGTCCACAGGTAAAGCTTGGCGTCTGCCCTTTGCAAATGAACTGTCAAGCATTGTAGATACAAGCGTCAGAAATCCGGCGATTAATACGGTCGTCTTTCCTATGAAATGGCCAACACCAGCTGCACATTTCTGGTCGATTGAACCTGCGAAGGATAACTCGTCCTTTGCTTGGGGTGTCAGTTTTTACGATGGCAAAGTGGATTTCCACCAACGCGGAGATAGCGGTCGAGTAAGATTAGTGCGTACGGGACAATTCGCCGTTCCCATTGATGCTACAGGGGCTGTGGAAAATTCGGTTTATCCATGATGAGCCCTAGCGCTGGAAGTAAAGATAAGGCAAAGCGTTATTTAAGAAGCGCTTACACACTGCCGTGCCAAAGATCTGGCTAGCAGCCTGTCGGGCTACCCGTTAATTCTGCCAGCCACCTGGTATTGCCGG
>NZ_CAKMHQ010000082.1 GCF_927312905.1 Candidatus Nitrotoga sp. 1052 | reverse complement strand
CTGAGGTCTCCCCACAAAACCCCGTTGCATTTCAATAAACTAGGGCGTACTGTCCGCACCAAAACAGCACATGCAAGGCAGGTTATTTGTCTCTTCCGTAGCGTCCAAACTGCGAAGGAGAACCCACCATGCATGTGCTCACAATTTTACACCGCATTCTTTCCACCAGTTTTCCAGAAATCCACGCGAAACGTTTAGCCAGTTTATTGGCGGCCGTTGAGGCTGTGGTAACAGGCAGTCGGCTCACGTTAAGCGATATGGGACGTGGCCTGCACGGCCAAGTTGCAGTCAAGCACAACATCAAACGCATCGACCGCCTGCTCGGCAACAGTTCGCTACACATTGAAATACCCAAATTGTACGAGGCACTCGTTCGGCAGTGTCTGGATGGAATCTCCATGCCGCTGATCGTCATCGACTGGTCGGATTTAACACTTGATCGGAAATGGCAATTGATACGCGCCTCGGTCGCCATTGAAGGTCGCAGCATGACCCTGTATGAAGAGGTGCATCCGCAATCGAGCGCGACATCTCTGACCGTGCATCAGGCGTTTCTCACTCAGCTCGCCACCATGCTGCCGCCCGCTTGTGTGCCCATTCTGATTACTGATGCCGGTTTCCGTGGGGTATGGTTCAGATTGGTCAATCGCATGGGTTGGTACTGGATCGGCCGTATTCGCAACCGCGACATGGTCAGTCTGGCGAACAACGACACTTGGGTTGGCTGCAAAACGCTCTATGCGCGCGCCACGGGCACAGCGAAGTCGCTCGGTCAGTACAACTACGTGCGCAATCATCCGGTGCCATGCCGTCTGGTACTGATTAAGCGCATCAAACGAGATCGTCATAAGAAGAGCAAATTGGGTAAGTTGGTACATTCGAGCCGTAGCCTGAAGAATGCACGCGCTCAACGTGAGCCGTGGTTATTGGCAGTGAGTCCAAAACTCGATCATCTGAGCGCTCAAGCCGCCGTAGCCGTGTACGCCCAGCGGATGCAAATTGAAGAGTCGTTCCGCGATTTGAAGAGCGAGCGTTTCGGCTTGGGATTCTCTGCTAACCGATCCACACAAAAAGATCGCTTGGGGGTGTTGCTGCTGGTCGCATGTCTTGCCTCGTTCGTATTGCGCTTGATCGGTGAGGTTGGTAAAACACGACAGATGGAATTTCAATTCCAGAGCAACACGCGGCGGTCACGCCCAGTGCTCTCTGTTATTTCACTAGCGTTGCAGCTGGTACAGCATGGGATGGCTGCATTCCCGCCGTGCGAGTTTCGCGAAGCTCTTGAGTCCTTGCGGTATGATCATCCTGTGCTGCAACTTTGAGGGGAGACCTCAG
>NZ_CAKMHQ010000081.1 GCF_927312905.1 Candidatus Nitrotoga sp. 1052 | reverse complement strand
CGGCGGTCTTGATCTGTATCCGGTTCAGGCTACCCATAGGAAAGTCGGATGAACCTATTTTTAAGTTTACAATGAACAAGTTGTAATGGTAATTTCTATATTACTAACTTATGGACCATAAGGGGTGCAGTGGGGGGCAGCCTCCCGTGGTTGTCGAACTGCGTCGTGGCGATAACAAATCAAGGGGAATTGATGAGTACAAAAGACCAGGAACGTAGCCTGCTTCCTAGATTGGGCGCGATTTATGCTGCTGTGATCGAACATGCGGGATGGAAAAATATTTTCTGCCAACTTGCAATCTTCTTAAAGGTCGACGCATCAGCTCCAGTGTGCAGCCCTCTTGCCGGGACTCGTCCTCTCCATGCGGGCAGCCATATGGACGTTATGAGTTACCCCAGCCGCGCGATCCTTGCCATTGTGTTGGTTTGCCTCCTTCCATATACCGTCGAAGCGGCACCCACACCAAATGCTTGCAGCCCAGTGATTGTTATTGAGCCACACACTCCCAAGACCAGCGACAGTCGCCCGAACCTCGCCTGGGAGCCAATACCAGGCGCCAGTGCCTACAGGGTCAAGCTGGATAGCCGGATACCCGAAGGCGAGAAGGTATTCAGTGCCGAAGTTCAAGTATCAACCACCAGTTTTCTCCCGGCAAAGGCGCTGACCGAGAGCCGCGCTCATGTGCGTGCCACAATTACGCCTATTTGTGGCACGTCAGACGGCATACCCACCGTATTCCAATTCGACATCGATACTGCGCCGGCATGCGGCACCGACTCCAATATCAGAATCAGTAATACAAGCGGCAAAAGACAGTTACTGTGGGCCGGCCCGAAGAGCGCCCAGTCCCATAATATTTGGATTTATGAGGCGGACACTGGCAAGTTGCTGTCCAATGCCGAAGTGAGCGAGTCAAGTTGGATGTTCCCGGATGATCTGGTCGGGCCGGCCATTATTGCGATCAGGCCCAAGTGCACTGCGGGGCAGGGAATGTTTAGTTACCTTGCGTTCTAGGCCTTTTACCGGCCTTATGTGAATTGCTCGCACCGGCTTGCCGCAACTGTTGCAACACAATCTCGCCAACTCTGCGCCCAAGGATCAAGCCCTGGTTGTTATCGCTGGAGAAATGTATGCCACCATACAGACGCGACAAGGCTGCCTCCGCAGCGGCTTTTTGCAATTCGTCGCCCGCTTCCGGGAAAAACCCTGTCAGTACCACCGATGCGGCACCGGACACCGTTGCGTGCGCCGAGACATAACCCGGGAATGAAGGTGTAACCAGGTAAGGCATGAATTTCGGGTCGAACTTATCCTGGATGGCCGTCACCGGGCGTTGCGTCCAGAACTCATACTTGACCCGCCATGCGGCAATCATGGCATCCGCCATCGCCACATTGAGGGCAGAAAACACGCGGGCAGCCACAGTCGTGTCAAGGTGATTTTTCTCTATCAGCTTCGCAGCTTTCAGGTTCCACACTCCAGAAGGTGTCACGGATCCCTGATCCAAATTCCAGTCATCCGCGATCTTCTTTTGCTCCGGCGTCAGCTCCTTGCTCACCCGCAGCACCTCCTGCGTTTCTTCCCAATAGGCCGGGCTGTCATACAGCACTGGTGGCGGCGCCCCCAGTGCCCGCGTCGCCTCCAGCCAGGTGCGCCAGCGCGCTGCAAGAGGCGCAGCCGGGAAGCGGGCAAATACCGGTGGAGCGGGGCGCCAGTGCCCAGGTGCCATGGCCGGCTGGTCAGCCGGATCCCAGGTCAGACTGGCCCCGTCCAGCAGGGCGCGGCTGATCATACTGACAGCCGCCTGCTGGCCCAGTCCCCAAGCTTGGTCATAGCCCTTTAACTTCCGTGGGTCAGTTGTATAGGCCAGATAAGCGGCTCGGCCCAAGGCTTGATATCGCCCCGGTGATTCCAGCGGGAACAGATAATCCAGCATGGCTGAAGCAGCAGAATGCAGCGCAAGTGCCTGCGCCTGTTTAGGCAATTTTTCGCGCGTCGCCAGACGCACCGCTTCATAATTTGCCACATGCAGCAGCGCCAGCGTCCGGCTTGCCCGCAAGGGGTTGAGCCGGTACTTCACCACCAGCTTCAGGGCAAAATCGTTCCACACCAAACTGGCCGGCTCCCGCGTCCAGTTCGCCTGCCATGAAGCAACGCCTTTGGCCGCTTTATCCTGCGCGGGCAAGGTCGATTCGATAGCTAGATTAGTATTGCTGGCCAGCTTTCCCAACTGCTGCTGGGCCTGCCTGTCTTCCGCAGGCAGCCATTGCGGCCAGGCAGTCTGAGTAGAAAGATTTGCAGCATTCGCCCACCCGTCCACCGCTGCAGGCAGGAGCATGAACGCGATCAAAACAGCGCAAATTTCGCGCCTCATGATTCAACCTGCATTGTGCATTCCGTGGAGCAAATCAAACCGGATGTCGATCCCGGGCTGAAGCGGGCACCAAGGAACTGGGTGTTGTCCAGACTGGAGCCACTTGCCGAGCAGTCAGCCGGACCGGAGCCGGCGGACTGGTAGATCACCGCGGCGGATGCTTGGCCAAACGCGGTCGCCATGCCCATGGTAAAAATGATTCCGGTGAATGATATCAAGTTAAACTTTTTCATATATATTCCTCTGTTATTTCGTATACTCGGTCCGGAATACGTCTAGCCATCGAGGCGATGTTAATCACGTCAGTTCATCCGTTACCTGTGATGTTGGGCTTCATTTCATTCAGCCCAACCTACCGGGCTAAGGGAATTTCTTTCGAACAAGATGTCGCCTCCCTTCGTCATAGCGCACCGTGTAGATCATTAGCCCGAACTTGCGCCTTGCACGATCTAAAACACATCGAGCCATCTCACGACGATCACTTTTCGTGCAAATTGAGTGTTTATGTCTAACAAGGATATTTTCTGTAATCGTTTGGGTGACATCGTTCTTTCGCCAATCTTCGCGGACAAAGTAGCCCGAGAAATATCGTAAATAAAGAAACCCAAGGTCATAAATATCTGCATCTGAAATTGCCTTGTGGGAAACAATTAAGTCACAAGTATTATCTGGGCAGAATTCGAACGATGATGAACTTCGGGTGATTTTAAGATGAACGTCGCCGGGGAAGCTTTTTTTAACTCCATGAAAGATGAACTTGCCTTATCAGAGGCGAAGACATAAGCGGGAAACAAGAATATTGCGAGCATACACGCAATCCACTTCACAGCAGTTAGAGGCATTTTTATGTTGTACTCCTATCAGCGAATTGCAGGGACTTCGTTATGCAGTTGTAGGGATTAAGATTGGAAGTGCAGGGGTAGTTCTTTTAAGTGCAGGAACCCCGTTACCAGGAGTGATTTGTAGATGCCAGTGATTCCTTTTTGGTTTACCGGGGAAGATCTCAAACTGACCAGCACCGAAACCACATTGAATAGCACATTCCCTCACATCCTCGTTTGATACTGCATTAAATTTCGGCCCGGCAATGTCACATGCTTCATTTTTCTTATGATGACTTTTGCGTGAATGCCCTTTTTTTTCAGTGCCTCCTGTAATCAACAGATCCAGTTTTGGATTATCTGTGGCAACTTGGAGACATGTTTCTACACATTGAAGTTTGGTCGCAGTCGCTCCTGTAACAGGGACAGTTTGCGGTGCCGGGGCATTGTAGTGAAGAAGGCCTAAAGGATCGACCCAACTCAGCGGATCCCCTCCGACATATGCATAGAGATTCAAGCCGCCAGCAATTCCAATTGGGTCAGCAGAAATAAACCGTTTCAGCATGGGATCAAAGTACCTCGCCCGATAATAATAAACCCCCGTCGAATCATTGTCCCGTCCGGTATATTCGCTTGAATTGCCGTCATCATTTGTTGATGGTGTCGTCTCGCCATAGAGGCTGTAGGCATAATAATTCTGCACACTCGCGTCATCCTTCAGCATCGCCACCACACTGCCCAGCGCATCGGTCAGATAATGTCGTGCCCGCCGCAGTATACCGTGCCAGCATTTCATCCACGGCAATTCCCGACAACAGTTTGACGTTGACCGTATTGCCCGCCAGCTCGGCGATCACCTGACTACCATCATAGAGAAACCCAACGCTCTGCCCATTGACGGTTTTTTCGATGCGCCGTCCCAGCGCGTCATAAGCAAAGCTGGCAGTGAGGCCCGGCCCGGTGATGGCCGTCAGCCAGTTACGCGCACTCCAGGTGTAGGTGGTCGCTTGCCCGGTGGTCTGGCTGATCTTGCTGACCAGGTTGCCGTTATCGTCAAAGGCCAAATTGAAGATTTCGCCGCTGCTCGTGAGAGTGAAGGTCAGCATACGGTCAGCCGCATCGTAGGTGGCTTCGTCGTTGCTGGGCAGCGTCGTGGTTTTGCTGGTGCGCTGGCCTTTGGCGTCGTAGCCGTAGGCTATGCTGTTGATGACCGTGTTGTCAGGTTTGCGATAGGTGCTTCCGAGCAGGCGCGATGCGGCATCGTATTGGTATTCCATGCGCACACCATTGGACAGGGTTTTGACAGTCAGACGGCTGGCAGCATCCCATTCGTAGCCGACCGGCGCTTCGTTGTTGAACTTGATGCTGGTCACCCGCCCGGCCTTGTCATAGCCATAGGCAGTGGTATCGAGGCTGTCCAGATTGCGTGCAATGCGGCGGCTCAGACAGATTAAATCGGGTTTGAGTTTATTTGTTTTTGCAGCCAGATTCACAGTGGAGAACTATGTGCCTCCTGCTGCATCGGCATGTCGGTGGCGCATGTGTTTATTCTGTGATGTTGAGCTTCGCAAGCACAGCGCCAACCTACGGGAGCACGGGTTACCGCGTTGCAATTTTCTAAAATGTTGGAATGTTAGAACTGACCCCTTGATTTCGCGGACCCCGACCCCGTGATTTCGCGGACCCCGTGATTTCGCGCTGACCCCGTGATTTCGCGTGATTTCGCGCGACCCGGATGATGATGCGGTGCTGGCTTGTGCGCTGGCCGCTCAGGCTGATTTCATTGTGTCGGGGGATGCGGATTTACTGGTGCTCAAACAGTTTCAGGAGATACGCATTGTGACGCCGGATCAGGCGGTGAAGATGATTAACAGCTGACATACAATAGCAGCTAAAAAGAAGCCACTCGCTTCCGGGGGAACGGAGGTGAGTGGCTTTATATTTATTGTGCATGACCCCAATTTCGCCGGCTCCAGGCTGTCATGCCAATGCCCAACAATACCAGCAGCGCCGTGGCGGGCTCGGGTATCAGGTTGGTAGAGGCATCTGCCGTCACAAAAAAGCGGGTATTGGTGGGGCCGCCCTCATTCTAACTGCTCGTGCCACCACTGCTGTCAACGCCAGCGAAGAAATAACTTGCGCCCGGCAAATCCGTGTTGGTCTCCGGCATCCAGCCAAACCCGCTGGTGCCGAGCAGGCCCGCGCCGAACACCAGCGCATAGTTCCCCGGCCCCAGGGTGATAGAAAACGGGATAGTCACATCACCGCTCCCGTCACCCGGCACAAAGGTCGCAGACGCCAGCGCATTGCTGATCAGATCCAGGGGATTAAAACCCGGTAGCGCGCCGGGGCCGGTCAGGGGCTGGCGGACTGGTAAATCACCGCGGCGGATGCCTGGCCAAACGTGGTCGCCATGCCCATGGCAAAAATGATGCCGGTGAATGATATCAAGTTAAATTTTTTCATTTTATCCCCGTGTTATTTTGTTTGCTCGGTACGAAATACGGTCTAGCCATTGAGGCGTTGTTAATTGGGTTTGTTCATCCGCAACCTGTGATGTTGGGCTTCATTTCATTCAGCCCAACCGGGCTTGACGTTAGAGACGGAATCTACCGAGCTCTGTACCATGCGCCAACAACGTGCTGCAGAGTTCCAATTTGAGAGGTATCTGATGGTACCCCTTTAGGGCAATACGCCATACGATTTTCCTCTTTATCATGCTCCGCAAATACGACACAATCTCCTGAGGTATAGACAATATAGTCGAGAAATTTTTCGTCTTGAACAGTTGAGCCGGAGAGTATGTTTTTGGCATAACCAGAGGCTGCCCATCCATTAAAAAAAATCCATCTCCAAGACCAATTAGACAAAATTAACGAAAGACTAGCTGCAATTAGAGCAAAAAATATTAATCGATTTCTCATTGTTTAGGATTTACTATTAGTTTGGCTCCGCCATTTTTATAATTATTCATTAAAAGTTGGTTTAATGCGTCGTATGTTTTCTGATCG
Organism: Candidatus Nitrotoga sp. 1052; assembly: GCF_927312905.1. Classification (GTDB taxonomy): domain Bacteria; phylum Pseudomonadota; class Gammaproteobacteria; order Burkholderiales; family Gallionellaceae; genus Nitrotoga. Next base: position 403 of record NZ_CAKMHQ010000081.1, on the reverse strand, counting down.
GTAACCATACACCCTAACGAAGTCCCGCTATTTGTGCCATCTTTACCAGGGTGGATTTGAGCACCATGTGTTATCGATCCATCTGGGTTCTTAATAGTGTTCCAGTCATCTGTATTCGAAATAGTTGGACGACCAGCATGATCATTACGTCCGAATAGCCGGTTGATAAAGGTATCCTCAAGTACTGGTCTTGGTGATACCGAATAGGTACCAGGTTGTATCGGATTAATGTTAATCGTTGCAGTATTGAATGTACCGTTAATACTGCCGGTAAGGCCTGTGCCTGTTGCAGTGAATGAAAAACCGCCATGAGGCAAGGGAGTAGCAATCACCGTTGCGTCTAAACCAAACGGATCAATAAAACTAACCGGATTCCCCCCCACATACCCATAAAAATTAACCC
>NZ_CAKMHQ010000080.1 GCF_927312905.1 Candidatus Nitrotoga sp. 1052 | reverse complement strand
CGGCAATACCAGGTGGCTGGCAGAATTAACGGGTAGCCCGACAGGCTGCTAGGGCGCCTGATTCGTTTCATCAACCCGCAAGGACTGATTACGCGTTATACCTACGACGGTGTTGGAAATATTCTTGGGGTACAAGGTGGCTTGCAGCCACAATCTCCCGTTATCAGTTCGGTATCGCCGGCTCAAGTACGGCGAGGTTCGAGCCAGCAGATCACGATAGTGGGTGACGTGCTGAGCGGAACCAGCATAACAGCGCCAGATGCAAACTTCAGCATCTCTGGTTTGCAGATTTTAGACAAGCAAATCAAATTTTTGCTTAGTGCCAGTGAACTTGCGCAGCTCGGCCCTAACACGTTCAAGTTGAGTAACTCTGAATCTTCATCCAATTTTGCGATAACAGTCAATCCTGCCCTACCAAAACTGGCAATCAGCCCCATCCCTATTGCTATTCCGCCGAACAATACACCCTATAAATTCATTGTGCGGCTTGGCAACCAGGACAATATTGATCACACCATTACCCTGTCGACAGCTGATACAGGCATTGCACAGCTTGCGTCCACCACTGTCAATATTGTGGCCGGATCGACTGAAGTCACAACCGAAATCACCGGCAAGACAGGTGGGATAACAAGCCTGTCGGCCAGTTCCCCCGGCCTGCAAAGTATTGCCATCCCGGTTTATGTCACTGCAGATTTTGCAGGGTTTAATATCGCCCGCGCGCTTAATCTGGGTGTCACGCTTGAATCGATTGTTTTGCCGCCGAGCGCTCCCAGCAGCTTGTCCTTGCAATCTCCGCTACTGGGTGTAACCCGTGGGTCGGTTATTACCGGGATAACGCCTAACGCCCTTTCAATTGGGTCAGGCCCAACATCGGTCATCGTTTCAGGTATAGGTCTGGAAAATGTCACTGGTGTAGCAATAGTCCCGTCCACCGGTTTGACACTGGGTTCCATTACGACAGCGACCGACGGTAAATCGGTAACGGTACCCATCACGGTGGCCCAGGATGCGCCTACAACCCTAAGGCAACTCATCCTGAATGGCACTGACAAACCTTATTTTTCTGCTGGGCCTGGTCAGGATAGGCTGTCTATTACGCTTCCTGTACCGGTCATTACCTCGATCGATCCATTATTTGCAGTACAGGGCGTCAGCACTATGCCCTTCATCATTCGGGGAAAGAATCTGGATGGTATGCAGAGCATTCAGTTCAGTCCGGCAAGCGGCATTACAGTGGGCGCATCACCCGTAATCAGTGCTACCGGCGATGCTGCGAGCACCTCTATCCAGATTGCAGCCGACGCAACTATCGGTGACCGGCTGGTAACCGTGACTACACCGGGCGGCACTTCCTTAACTACCTCGAACGTTGCCAATACCTTCCGTGTGGTGAACGAAATCACTCAAATCGTCACGCCTGTAAGCGCGCCCATCCTGGGTCTGCTCATGCAGCAGGACGCCACAACGAGCACCGATGTCAGTGCCTATTCATTGCCAGTTGGGGTCAGCGTAGGCTCTGTTGTAAGCGGTATTTCCCCGCACGCAAGATCCATCGGAGACAGCTTCACGCTAACGCTGACAGGCAACCAGCTTGAAGGGTTGTCGTCCGTGCAGATGTCTCCATCGGATGGCCTGACCATAGCAACCCCCAGCCCAAGTACAGACGGGAAATCGGTGACTGTGGCTGTCAGCATTGACCTGAGCGCGCCCCAGACCATGCGGTATGTCACCGCCCTGGCTGGCAGCAAGTCGATTCCATTCTCGACAACCGAAGCCAAGCAGTTCCAGGTTGCCCCAAAACTGCCCAGCGTCGATTCAGTCGACCCGCTTTATCTGGTCATAGGCGGGGGACAAACCACACTTACAGTACGTGGCGTCAATTTCCAGAACGCTCAGCAAGTCAGCTCCCTTCCACCGGATGGTATGACCATTGGTTCTTCACCGGTCGTAAACAGTGACGGCACCGCTCTTACCGTGGGCATCGAAGCCGCGAGCAATGCCACGCCCGGCGCGCGCACCCTCGTCCTTACCACAGCTATAGGACAGACTGTGTCCACGCCCAGCGTGTCAAACACCATCACGCTAATCAGTACTGCCGGTTCTGCCAGTAGCCCGATCTATTCGCCCAACCTGGGCATCAACAAGCTCGACACGACTGGAACGAGTACGGATTTTGGCCCCTTCATCGCACCAGCCCTGGGCGTGGTCTTGCAGGATGGGACAACGCCGCCCCCGGCCGTGCTGCCTATCCTTACCCTTAATCCCAATCTGGGTGTGACTTATGGGCCTGTCGCACTGAGCGCAAGCGTAGATACGCACATCCTGGGAAGCAGTGGCACGCTTATGGTCAGTGGATCAGAGCTTAATGGAGTGAACAAGTTTACCGTCAGCCCGGCAGACGGCATCACCTTGGGTGGCACCGTTACCGTCAGCGCGGACGGCAAGCAAGCCAGCGTTCCGATCAGCTTTGCATCCAATGCAACCGTCGGCACCCACAAGATTGCCCTGTCCGCAAATACCACCCAGGTGCCCTTTGCCCAGGCAGGATCAGATAGGTTCTACCTTGCTGTCGGATTGCCGCATATCGATTCTATTGAGCCCATCCTGCTTCATAAAGACGAATCCATCATTCTGATCATTCGTGGCCAGAACCTGACCGCCTCCAGCAGCGTGGTGATCGAGCCTGCCGCAGATGTATCAGTCGTTTCGCTGCCCGTGGTCAATGCATCCGGCACGGAAATAACGGTCAGCCTCACGGTCGCAACGGGCGCAGCCAGCGGGGCGCGAGTGGTCAGAGTTGTCACCCCGGCCGGGATGACCGATGCGGCAGCGAGTCCAAGCAACATGCTCACCATCCTGCAATGAAGCCATTTAGAGCCACGCAGTATTTTTTAAAATTAAGGAGATGACCATGAAAATAAAACTTACCCTCGCAGCCTCGGCAATCGCCCTAGCCCTGGGCTCCACCGTGGCCCTGGCGTTCACTAGCGGGAGCACCGGTTCCGATGGGGCATTCAGCCCCACTGTAAACACGCAGCTCACGTTGCCTGCTAGCGGCGTGTTCAACTTCACCTCGGTTAATATTCCAACCGGGGTAACGGTGACCTTCAAAAAGAATGCACTCAACACCCCCGTGGTTTTGCTGGCCAGCTGCTACGTAGCCATCGCAGGCACCGTTAACGTCAGTGGCACCAACGGGACGGCAACGGGCGCGAGCGGAAATGGCAATGTCGGCGATGACGGCCTGCCGGGGGAAGGGGGGCCCGGCGGCTATAACGGCGGACGCGGGGGTACAGCGGGCATTACAGATAACACCAATCCGCAGGGAAGTGGTGGGGCAGGCCTGGGGCCGGGTGCCGGAGCCGGCGCGCCGGGATGTTATTGGGTAAGCGGTGGTTATTTCAATGCGTTATTTGGGGGGTCAGGCTCTTTCGGTGCAGTAGGGATAACTGGCTCTGGTGCTGGTCAAGCTAATTGTTCAACACCCCAAAATAACAATGCTTTAAACGCTGCAGTGCTTGCCGGTTCAATCTATGGCTCATCCAGCCTGGTACCCATGATAGGCGGTTCGGGCGGTGGTGGTGGTTCGGGTGGGGCTTCATTTGGTGGCTCTGGCGGCGGTGGTGGTGGTGGCGCCATTCTCATCGCCGCATCGGGAACTGTAACGGTCAGCGGGCAAATTCTCGCCAATGGCGGAGTAGCTGGCATCCTGAGTGGCACAGGGGTGGGTGGTACTGGCGGCACCGGCAGCGGCGGCGCCATCAAGATCGTTGCCACCACCATTGCCGGTAACGGTGCTATTAGCGCAGTATCAGGTAACTCTACAGCAACAGGTCGGATCAGGCTGGAATCCGAAGCTATCACCCGCACCTCGGGCACTAACCCAGCTTCTACCTTTGCGGCACCCGGGCCACTGTTCGTGGCAGGTTCGCCCACACTGATGATTACCAGTGTGGCGGGCGTAGCGGCTCCTGCGATTCCCACAGGAAATGCGGATATTGTTCTGCCTTCCACCACGCCCAACCCGGTTTCGGTGGTGTTCCAAACGACTGGTGTACCGGTGGGCAATACAGTCAAGCTGACCGTCATACCAGCCAATGGCTTGCAGATTATCGCAATCAGCCCCGCGCTGACGGGCACCACGGCCAACGCGAGCGCCAGCGTGAGCATCAGTCTGCCTTCTGGCCCCAGCACACTGTCGGCTACCACCTCCTATACGATTGTGGCTTCGCTCGGGGATGCCATGTCCAACTTTGCCATGGGTGAGCGCGTGGAAAAAGTGATATTGACCTCAACGCCTGGCCAACCGCAGCAGGTCACGCTGGTTACGGCAACGGGCAAGGAATATGCAGCCCCTCCAGCTGCCTTGGCCATGCTGGCGATGAAGTAAGCGAAAACAGGACAGGTGATCCCCATGAGAAGTCAGCATCCAAACATCAGCTCTTCGGCTGTCAGGCAAGGCTGGCATCTCATTTTGTTGGCGATCATTCTGCTGTTTTCGGGTTTGAGTTCGGGGGTGCAGGCAGCGTGGGAATCCGGTGCGGCAGGTGAATCCACTCTGGCGGTTTCCAATGGGCCCAATGTGCTGGCTCTGGCCAAATCGGCTCGGGTGTTGGCAATGGGGCAGGATAACAAGGCAGGCATGGCCTTGTTGAACCCCGACAGCGGTGCAGACATTGGCAGCATACCGTTGAGCGCCAAACCCATCGGTCTGGCATTGAGTGGTGATGGGTCGGTGATATATGCCCTGCTGCAGGGCAGTGCGGATGTTACCGTCATTTCAGCGACGGGCTCCGGTCAACTCAAAACAGTTGCCATCAAGGCCAACTGGCCGGTAGGCGGCAAGCCGGTTGCACTGCTGGCGGATCAGAAACAAAAACGGCTCTATGTGGCCGACAAGGAAGGGCGCTTGCTGGAGTTGAATCTAGACACCGGCGCTGTTCTTCGTACGCTTCAGGTCAACGGCAAGCCCGTGCGGCTGGCTCTGGTATCGGGACTCCCGTTTCTGCTGGTCGGCACCCAGAGCGGTGATATTCTGACTGTCAATCTCATGACTCTGGCAGTAATCAAGACCCTATCCATCGGTTCCCAAATCGACGGACTGCTATGGTGGGATACCGATTCCCTGGCGCTGTTTTTGCCCAAAAATAAGGATCAGTGGATGCTGATAGATCCAGTACGAACTCATCCAGTACTACCTGACCCGTCACGTTCAGACCCATCGCTTCCTGATCCATCACAAAGCTTTATCGACACCATAAGCGCGATTGAGGGGTCGGCTAACCGTCTGGCAGTAGATCGCCAGGGCAGCAACGCATTCATTGCCACGCAGGACGACATCAGCGTCAATCTGATAGACCTCAAGCAAAGTTTGAATCAAGGCCGACATCTGCTCGCGGACAAACCCGGCGATGTGGTATTTGATCCTACAGCGAAGGTGCTTTATACCTCTCTGCCGCTTGGTGACAAGCTACTTAGACTGGACCCGTTGCAGGCCAAGCTGGCTGCACCGCTGAGCATGCTATTCCGCTATCGGGACGTTGCGGTGCACCAGAGCCAAGGCCAGGCTTATGCCGTAACCGAACGGCAGAATGGGCTGTTATCCAGCTGGCGCTTGTCCAATCGTTTCCGCAGCGGGCTGCCCCTCAATGCAGGCGCCCGCAAGATCGCCATCGATCCTGTATCCAACCTGGCGGTGCTCGGACTCACCACGCCATCCGATGAAATAGGATTCGTCGACCTGTTGCCCTCTACACCCAAGCTCCTTGCCGAACGCATTCAGATGGGCGCGGAAATACTCGCCATCGCTACCGATCCCGCACGTAAACGCAGCCTGGTGCTGACCGATAACCCTCAGGGTATTCGCGTCCTTGACAATGCAACTCGCAAGCAGTTAGCGGCGCTGAACACAACCGAGGTCTATCGCGCCCTCGCTGTGCATTCCGGCATGGGCGCAGCCTTCCTGCTGAGCCAAAACCGACACCTCGCAACCCTGGATCTTGCCAGCCTGAGCATCACTTCAAGTCTGGAGCTGGATTTTGAGCCGGGCAGTATCGCAGTGGATGAAAGTCTCGGTCTGGTGGTGATCTCAAGCCCCAAGGAAAATACCCTGCGGGTGATGGACCTGAACTCCATGACCTTCATCCGTTCCGTCAGTTTGGCCCGGCACCCTGGGGCTGTTGCTATCCACCCGGATTTTTCGCAGGCAGTCGTGGCCAGTCAGGAATCTGATCTCCTGAGTTTGGTTGATCTCAAGGATGACAAAGCGGCAGTACAGGAATTTCCAGGTGTGCCCCGCCCTCTTGCGCTGGCCATCGCAACCTCGACCAATCAGGCCTTTGTGCTTTCAGGGGAAAAGGACGACCTGATGTTCGTTGATTTGCCCAGCCCCAAACCCTTGCTGAGCGCTATTAGCCCAACGGAGATCGCTTCTGGCTCGGCCGCATGGGTGCTAAAGGTGCAAGGCTCCCGCTTTATCAACAAATCGTCAGTGCTGTGGGGTACAACTGCACTAACCACTCGTTATGTGGATCCGAGGAATCTTGAAGCGGATGTGCCGGCCACGCTCGTCGTTGCGGCTGGAGAAATTCCTGTTACTGTGCGCAATCCCCTGCCGGGAGGGGGCGATTCGAACTCCCTCACCTTCACTGTGAAGGCTCAAGTTCCGGTTCTCAGTTCGATTACGCCCAGCACCCTCAAAGCCGATAGCACAGACCAAATAATCAGCCTTTCCGGGCAGTATTTCCTGTCCGGCTCTTATGTGCTGTTCAATAATCAGAAAATCTCCACTACCTACGTAAGCGACACCAAGCTTGATGCTACGGTTCCGGGCAACCAGCTGGCATTGGCAGGCAATGCCACGGTAGCCGTTTTCACGCCGTTGGGCGGCACATCGTCCAGCCTGCAAGTCCAGATTATCTCCATCGCCCCGGTGCTTGGCATCTCCGGCATTAATCCGGATCACGGCCAACCCGGCGCCCAGATCATCATCACCGGCACCGGCTTTAACCCCGAAGCCGCAAAAAACACAGTGACATTTGCGGGCGACGCCGTGGCTAGCATCACCGCCGCTACCGCAACACAATTGACCACAGTGGTTCCGGCAAACGCGCAGTCCGGCGCTATCTCCGTTACCAACAGCCTCGGAGTGGCGACATGGCCGCTGTTCACCATCAACCGTGACCAGGATTTAAACCTGACCGCCAGTCCTGCCAGCATCGGCCTGCTGCAGGACTCCAGTTCCGCCCTATCCATCCAGCTTGCCAGCAGCGGCAGCCAGAATTTCATCGGGCTGACCCGCCTCTCCGCCAGCGGCTTGCCAGCCGGCGTCACGGCGAAATTCGAACCTGCCTACCTGACTGCCAGCCAGCCTGGCGTGCTGCGCCTGAAAGCCGAAGCGGGTGCGGCGACCGGGACTTTCCCCATCACCCTTACCGCCATGGCAAACATCTCCGGCGTCGATCAGCCGCGCACGGCCATTGTGAATGTCAACGTGCAAGCCAACAGCGGCGTCACGGGTGTGAAAGGGCGCTTTGTTACACCGGCGGGGGATGGCATCGCGGATGTCAGGGTAAGCTTCGACACAAAGACCACCACAACCGACAGCGCGGGCAACTTCCTGCTCACTGGCTTGCCCTCAGGCAAGGTGGAACTGAGGTTTGACGCGACCGAAGCGCATCCTCTTTACCCCATCTGGCCAAATATCGTCAATCTGACGGTAGGCCAGGTCAGAGTGTACGACGACTGGATAATCAACCCACCACCCAGCGATGACAAATTCAAACCCATTGTCACATCCAGCCAGGCTCAGTCAATTACCGATGAACGTTATCCGGGTCTTGCGATTACCATTCCCGCCGGTGTAACCATCATCGGCTGGGACGGGGTGAAAAAAGACCGCATTGCGGTGGAAAGGCTCAACCCGGATCGTCTGCCGGTTTCGCCGCCGCCCATTGCCACCAATTCGGTATACCAGCTTTATTTCGGCACCCCTATGGGCGGCGTGCCATCGGCGCCCATCCCGGTGACATTGCCCAACGATATTGGCCTGGATCCCGGCGAGAAAACCAACCTCTGGTATTACGACGGCAGCCCCATGGGCGGCACCGGCGAGTGGAAAGTGGGCGGCACCGGTACAGCTTCGGCCGATGGCAAGGTAATCGTCTCTGATGCAGGTACCGGCATTCCACGCTTCTGCGGAGTATGTGGATTGCCCTGTTTTGAAATTAACCAGAATAAACAGCCCTCAACACCGCCCATTCCTAAGGGAGCTGCTGAACCGCCGGCTTTAACTTGCAAGCCGGTCAGGCTCGCCACCGGGCAGGAAACACCCTCCGAAACCGACCTTTATGTCACCTCGGTCGTCGATCTTGTGGTGCACCGGTCGTTTAATCCCTACGACCCGTTCAACAAGATCGCCGGTACGGTGCTGAGTCTGGGCCTCAACTGGATCTTGAATTACGATATCACCTTGCTGAACCTCAGCTCCAGCCTGGTGCGGCTGATTGAGCCGGGCAATGTCCGTACCGACTTCACACCTGATGTACAGGGCGGATTCAAGACTACAAAAAATAGCACCTATGATGGCGCCGTTCTCAAACAGGAAGGCACTGGCTGGATACTCACCCTCAGCGAGGGGAGCCAGTGGCATTTCGCAAGATTTGGCGCGGTGGGTCTGCAATATCTCGTCGAACAGCGCGATCCCGCCGGCAAAACTCTCACTATCCTGCGCCGATCCGACGGACGGATCCAGAATGTCACCAGCGGTTTGCGCACGATGCAATTTAACTACGGCGCTAATGGATTCGTTTCCTCGGTGGTAGACGACATCGGCCGCAAGGTTCAATACGCCTACAACGCGGACAACCGGATTGCCCAGGTCACCGCGCCCGACGGCGGGGTGACCAGCTACACTTATCAGGACGACACTAGCCTGCCTGTCACCCAAACCCCGACCGCGCTGCCCGCCGTACCCACCAAATCCGACGTTTGCCTTGGTTTAGCACCCAACCCGCCCCTGCCTTACCGGATCAAGACCATCACCAATCCGGGCAAGACCAGCCCCATTACCATGTATTACAGCAAGAGCGGCCGGGTACTGCGGCAAGTGCTGGAAGACGGCCTGGAACTGAAATTCTCGTATAAGCTGACCGGCGCATGCGCTGCAACGGTGGGGGGGGAATATCAGGTCAGCGGCGAAGACTGGGCACAAAATCAAGCCGGGCAGACCATTACCCGCCCCGGCGTGGTGGTGGAAACCACCGTCACCGACGCGCTGGGCAATAGCAATACTCAGCGTTTCAACAACGCTGGCCTCGCGACGGAAACCGTGGACAGTCAGGGCCAGAAAGTGCTCTACACCCGCGACTTGAATGGCCGTATCACCACCATCAAGGACACCATCGGACGCACCATGCGTTACGCCTACGATGCTAACGGCAACCGCACACGCACCACCGATCCCGATGGTCGCTTTACCGATTACACCTTCGATCCAAAATGGAACACCATCGCCAGTGTTACTCAATATATGGACAATGGCGACAAGGTGACCCGCACCTTGGAATACGACCCAAACACGGGGCGCATGCTGAAAGGTACCGATGCGCTGGGTAACGCCACGCGCTACACCTACACAAGCAGCGGCGAGGTCAAGACCATCGCCGACCCGCTGGGCAACGTGGTCACCTTGAACTATAGCCCGGAAGGTGACTTGGTCAGCCTCAAGGATCCGCTGGGCAATACCACTACCCTCATCCACGATCTGGCCGG
>NZ_CAKMHQ010000079.1 GCF_927312905.1 Candidatus Nitrotoga sp. 1052 | reverse complement strand
CCTTGCGGTATGATCATCCTGTGCTGCAACTTTGAGGGGAGACCTCAGAGTCTGCCCCCATTTATTCTGGTTATGCATAGCCTCGTCCAATTGATCGCCGCCGCACTGCTTTTTACCGCATCGGCGTAAGCTGCCGCAGCGCCTGTGGTTGAAGGCAACGGTGTTGGGAAACTTCGAGTCGGCATGAGCGTCAAGGCTGCCAAGACAAGCATGCCGTTAGTCTCTGATCGAACCATAGCAGACGACGAAGGCGGCAGCATGCGCTCGATGCACTTGCGCATAGGAGTTGCGACAGCAGAAGCGGAGGTGGTCGATGGAAAGGTGTTTCGCGTTTCGGTTCGCAACCCAACTCTTCGTACAGCCAGAGGCTTTGGTGTTGGCACTAAGCTCAATGAATTGCTGCGAGAGCCAGGCTGGGAGGGAGGCTTTGCCGAGGGCTACTTGTTCGTTTGGAACACGAAGTACTGTGGACTAAGCTTTGAGCTCAACTTTGACCCGCACAACGACCCGGCTAGTAACCCCGAGTGGAACCAAGATGGGTTGGCTTCACTCCCACCTGGTACAAGGGTACAGTCCATACTCGTCCGCGGCTGTGGCCAATAGGTACGAGGAATTGGGGCTCGACTCGATTTACTCTGAATAATTAGGTCGCTATAGCTGACACTAACCTGTATTTTGTTTAAAATGGCAAATATATTTCAATAGGAGTTTGGAATAAATGGTGGAATAAAAATAAATGGGGTCAGACTCGATTTAATTTGATACACTTACTCCATCCCTGCAACCAGTAATTGCATGATGGCTCGCCTTCTCCGCTTATATCTACCCGACCAACCTTTGCACGTTATCCAACGCGGTAATAACCGCGATCTCATTTTTGCGGCGGATGCCGATTACCAGTTTTATCTACGTGTGTGCCGGGCATGGCACGTAACTATGGCGGTGGAAGTCCGCCAGCCAGGTTTTCGCAGAGCCGAAGGCTAGCAGCCAGTCGGTCTTCCCCCCGTTAAAGAATAAAATACCAACAAATCACCACTAAGAAATAGTATAA
>NZ_CAKMHQ010000078.1 GCF_927312905.1 Candidatus Nitrotoga sp. 1052 | reverse complement strand
AATTTTTTTCGAGTAACGCCGTATTGTGACGAAAATTGGATTTTTAGAGGTGCCCGTAAGTGATTTACTTCTATTATTTTTGAATAATGTAATTTGTTAATGAATGAACTGTACGCATGGCAAGATGAACTTTGGCAACGCTGGATCGGATTGCATGCACGTTTGCCGCATGCAATCTTATTGAAAGGGCCGCAAGGAATAGGCAAGTTAAATTTCGCCATGAATCTCGCCCGCTCTTTGCTATGCAAAAAATCACTTGGTAGCAAATTGGCTTGCCAAGATTGCACGTACTGTCACTGGTTTGAACAAGGTACTCATCCTGATTTTCGTTTGCTGCTATCGGGCGCACAGTCGATCGAAATGCAGGAATCCAGTGATTCTCAAGCATCTTTGATATTGAAGAGTTGGACAAAGAGAATCGCTGAAGAAGTACTCGACGAACAACAGAAGAAAGGGAAAAAACCTAGCAAAGAGATTTCTGTTCATCAAGTGCGCTCGCTCGCGAATTTCATCAATCTATCCACACATCAGGGTGGCCATCGTGTAGTGCTGATTCATCCCGCGGAAGCAATGAATGCCAATGCAGCGAATGCATTGCTCAAAACGCTGGAGGAGCCACCCGACCGGATGTTGATAATTTTGGTTAGCCATAAACCACAGCAATTGCTACCCACCATCGTAAGCCGTTGCCTGACTCTCGCGGCCCCAATGCCATCACTCGAGGCCAGCTCTACCTGGCTGCAACAGCAGAAATATGCCAATCCAGTAGCGATGTTGGCACGGGCCGGATTTGCCCCGTTACTAGCGGCAAGCCTGGCTGAAGAAGCTATAGAGGAAGGAGAGTACAACCTTTTTTTGCAAGAAATCAGACAACCTGCCAAGTTCGATGTGTTTGCTTTGGCCGAACAGTTGCAACGCACAGAACCGCTTCATGTCATCCATTGGTTGCAGCAGTGGTGCTACGATCTAGGCAGCGCAAAGCTCACGGGAAAGGTTAGATATCACGACCATCTTAATGATTTAATAAAAAAATTATCCAGTAACATTGCCATGTTCGATCTGCTGCGTTATCAAAATGAGTTAATAATCGCAAAACGCGAGGCGTTGCATCCTTTGAATCCCAAGCTATTATTTGAATCCATTCTGTTATCTTACCGGCACATGATGTTGGGAGCTGATAGATGACGCTGGATGATCACCAAGAGCGCCATAAAACCTTATTACTAAATAACACCTTATGTTTATAGATTCGCATTGCCATATCAATTTTCCGGAACTAACCGCAATCTTCGATGAAGTTCTGACAAACATGCGCCAGAATGAAATTTCTCACGCGCTGTGCGTTTCGGTAAATTTAGAAGACTTTCCTCAAATTAAACTGCTCGCGGAGCAATATGAGCATATCTATGCTTCTGTTGGCGTGCACCCAGACCACGAATCAGCTACCGAGCCAACGCAAGCGCTGCTGGTACAGCTGGCACGACACCCTAAAGTCATTGCTATCGGGGAAACCGGCCTCGATTATTTTCGATTAAAAGGTGATCTGGAGTGGCAGCGTGCGCGCTTCCGCACACATATTCGCGCTGCGCGCGAGTGCCGCAAACCTCTCATTATTCACACCCGTGAGGCGGCTCAGGACACCCTGCGTCTTATGGCTGAAGAAGGCGCTGCCGAGATTGGCGGCGTCATGCACTGTTTTACCGAAAGCCTGGAAGTAGCCCAAGCAGCTATTGAGATGAACTTCTACATTTCTTTTTCCGGTATCGTCACTTTCAAGAATGCTATTTTGCTGAAAGAAGTTGCACGGCATATTCCACTTGAGCGCATATTGATTGAAACTGACTCACCCTATCTCGCCCCGGTGCCATATCGCGGCAAACTCAACCAGCCTGCTTATGTTAAGCATGTAGCTGAAGAAATAGCCAAATTGCGTGGCATTTCTCTTTCAGAGGTGGGACGTGCTACTACAACAAATTTTCGTCGTTTATTTTTGAGTTCGTGTGTATAGAGTATTTAGCCTGAATTTTGCATAGAAAGGGTGAATAACAAAATAACTATTTGATATAATATGTTTTTTATAAAAACAGTCTCGTAAAAAATAACTGTTTGTACTCGCCCTGCTACTAATTTTGCCCCAGAACAACTCCAATTTCCTCCCGCTGCTGGCTACACGATCCGCGCCGACTTCACAGGCGGGGAGATATCCTCTGACCTGGGTGCATTACTGCTTTCCGCCATGGATCGCCGTATTGGTCAGATTGATCGCCTGACCACAGCCATTACCGATTTCCGACTGCTGGAGAGGCACAACCTCAATGAGCAACTCTTCGCCGATGTCGGACGCGTACTCCAAGGCAGCGGCATGACACTCAAGACCGGCACGATTGTCGATGCCACCCTCATCGCGGCCCCCAGCTCAACCAAGAACATCGAGAAGAAACGCGATCCTGAAATGCACCAGACTCGCAAGGGGCAACAGTGGTACTTTGGCATGAAGCTGCACATTGGCGTGGACAGTCAAAGCGGCCTGGCGCACAGCGCCGTCGTCACCCCGGCCAAGTGCGCTACAATGCACTGCTAGTGTTTTAGATGCACTTTAGGGCGCCTCTAAAAATTCAAGTTTCTAGGCAAGACAAGGCACGAGTAAGAAATTTGAGCGTGGCATATACTTGATATGTAAGCGATAATTTTTTTCGAGTAACGCCGTATTGTGACGAAAATTGGATTTTTAGAAGTGCCCTTTAACCAGAACATTTTTTCTTGCCATCAGTTGTTACCTTCAGTTATCGGAAGTATTTTGTGAGCGCCGCACATTCATCCATCGTAAAGGTCAGGCCATAGAAAATGGGTCTGTAAAGTCAAGTTGTTAAAAACTAAATTACCCATATTTTAAGTTCACGTTTTACATCATTGAGGTGCTAACGGATTGAAAAAAACAACCATTAAAAGATTCAACCAGGGACTTCTTTCTCTGGTCGAACATATCGGCTTGCTAGTCATCGCCATTGCCACAGTGTTCGCCATGGCGAGCGAGACCATGACTATGGTACGGGCAGTACAAGTGACACTTACCGACCTGTTACTGCTTTTCCTCTACCTGGAAGTGCTCGCCATGGTCGGGCTGTATTACAACTCAGGCAAGCTGCCAGTGCGTTTCCCACTTTACATCGGCATGGTGGCACTTGCGCGCTACCTGATCTTGGACATGAAAGCCTTGGATGACTGGCGCATGCTCGCAATAACTGGCTCTATCCTGATGCTGACGCTGGCAGTGTTCCTAATTCGTTTGGGCCATGTACGTTATCCCTATTCGGGCGATGAGTCGTCGGCGGAACTGGGGCAAGCCGACCGAATGCAGGATGAAAACAAAACACTGTGAATTCCTATACTATCCCGAATGACGAGATACAAGCTGCCGCAGCATTACTACGGGCAGGCGAGACGGTGGCTTTTCCCACGGAGACTGTCTACGGATTGGGGGCGGATGCTTCCAATCCACTTGCAGTGCGAAAGATTTTTGAGATCAAGGGCCGACCAAACTATCATCCTCTAATCGTTCATATTGCCGCAGCTTCCCAACTACCAGCTTGGGCGCAGAGTATCCCCGACGCTGCATGGCGACTTGCAGAAACATTTTGGCCGGGTCCACTGACCTTGATCCTGCAACGATCCAGCCAAGTGCCGAATGAGGTCACCGGCGGGCAAGACACCGTAGGTCTGCGTGTGCCAGACCACCCAGTCGCGACCGCTCTGCTGCGTGCGTTCGGCGGCGGAATTGCAGCCCCATCGGCCAATCGTTTTGGACAGGTAAGCCCAACTACAGCGCAACACGTGCATGACAAACTGGGATCCAGGGTGGGTATGATTCTGGATGGAGGCCCATGCCGTATCGGTGTGGAATCCACCATCGTAAGCTTAGCGCATGGAGAGGCTGTGTTATTGCGGCCCGGCGGGCTTTCCGTCGAAGCTATTGAAGACACACTCAATAAGAAAATCTTGCTGGCTCAACCGGCTGCTTCTAAGGTGCATGCTTCCGGCATGCTGGCCTCACACTATGCCCCCACAACTCCAATTGAAATCCATCCGGCAGACGAATTGTGGCGCCGGGCACATCAACTGGCTAATCTGGGCTATAAAGTGGCGGTTCTTAATCTGAGCGATAATAGCAAGCGTGTAGGCAGTGGTGGAATAACAAGTTTTCAGATGCCTCTGCTGGCTGATGAATATGGGCGCGAGCTCTATGCGACGCTGCACCGTATTGACCACGCCCGTTTCGATCGTCTTTTGGCTGAAGCACCTCCCTCTACGCAAGAGTGGGTTGCAATCAATGACAGAATGCGGCGCGCCGCTCAGGGCACGGCTAATGAAAACAAAATTTCGGTGGCAGGAGACCTACCTGCCCATGACGGAATAAAAAAATAGGTGTAGCCGTAGGTGCAAGGGCAGGGCGAGTGGCCAATAAATCATTTTCCATGCAAAAGCATAATACTATGTGAACATGAACTTAAATTTCATATGAGTTGATTTAAATACAAGCACTTTGCGCGGTCAGCAATCAAATTGCTTTAACGCAAACTGCATCTGCTACTCTGTCATTCTCATCAATATTTCGTAATAAATCAAGATATGTTTTGTATTTCCTTGCGACGCATAGTTTTTCTTCTCTTGCTCCTGTTCAGTCCAATATTACAGGCCGCCAGCATCGTTACAGCTGACGCCGATAACTATCGTGAATTGCTTTCGCGGCTGGAACCAGGCGATACTCTTTTGCTACAGCCCGGCATTTACAAAAAAGGTTTGCCTGTGCATCGGCTGCACGGGAATAAGGACAATCCGGTCATCATAATGGGCCCGTCCAATGGTCCTTTACCTGTTTTTTTGGCAAGGCCTGGAAACAATACGATTAGCATCATTAACGCCAGTTACATTGTTATCCGTAATTTGGAACTTGATGGGCAGGGCATGGCTGTGGACGGCGTTAAATGCGAAGGACACGCTGACTGGGCTCACCACATCACGCTGGAAAATCTGGTTATCAAGGGTCATGGCAATAACCAGCAAACTGTGGGCATTTCGACAAAGTGTCCCGCGTGGAACTGGGTTATCCGAAGTAACACAATTTGGGGTGCCGGCACCGGAATTTATCTCGGCAACTCCGACGGCAACGCACCATTTGTGGGAGGATTGATTGAGCACAATTTAATCGTTGACACTATTGGCTACAACTTGCAAATCAAGCATCAGAATGCGCGACCGGAGATTCCGGGTATGCCCAGCGAGCCGAGCGTTACAATCATCCGCCACAACGTATTTAGCAAGGAGAAGGGCGCAGCTACCGGGCCATTAGCGCGGCCTAATGTGCTCGTGGGACACTGGCCCGTGAAAGGAAATGGATCGAAAGATACTTATGAAATCTATGGCAATTTCTTCTATCAAAACCCTACCGAAGCGCTCTTTCAGGGGGAAGGGAACATTGCCTTGTATAACAACCTTTTCGTCAATGGCCATGGGGATGCGATTCGAATTCAGCCACATAATGATATTCCACGCGCTATACATGTTTTCTACAATACAGTTATCACTCCTAAAACCGGCATCTCAGTCATATCAGGGCAGGGCAGTGAAAATTATGTTCAACAAGTCTCAGCTAATGTGATCTTTGCTTCTAAACCTATTACTGCCAAATCGCAGAAATCCAATAGCATTGGCAAAAGAGAAGATGCGGTTGATTATCTATTGAAGCCATTTGCCCCATTAGGCGCTATGGACCTTTACTCAAAAGTATCAAATATGAAATCCCAGCCGGTTGACACCACCTCTTTTCGAGTCTTTACGGACTGGGATTTAGACTTCAACAGGCGCAAGCGGGATGAATACTCCCGTGGAGCGTATGGCGGAGAGGGTATAACTGGTTGGTTACCACAAATCGAACGCAAGCCATGATTATGGTTTCTCAAGGACATCTTCGAAGCGCTAGGGTAGCAAGGGGGCAGTTTGAAAGTCTGACAAATTAAGCGGGTATTTGACCAAGTATATACATAAAGATTTTGAAAATTCTGCTCAGTGTGCAAAGCGTTATTGGCACACAAAAAAATCTAGGAAATCGTTGTAGAGATACAGCCACAAGGATTAGGTAAGCTGGAAGGGTTGCAGGTGTCTATCGATGGAAAAATATTGGGCAATCCGTATGTCTCTGTGCTTGAACTTTCGAACACTGGATCAAGACCAATTCTTGCCACAGATTTCGAAGGACCTCTTAAAATTGCTGTAACTAGCCCGTCTGGGGTAGTAAAGGTCCAGCTTGGGGCGACTACACCAACGTCGTTAGAGCCAAAGATCGACATAGCTGAAGGCGTCGTTCTTGTCCAGCCACTGTTGCTTAACCCACACGATGTCATCCGAATGACACTGGTATCGGCGAACTCAAGGCCTGAATACTCGATTCGCGGCCGAGTCGCCGGCGTCTCAGAGATAACGACCAGTGACAGGCAATCCTCGCGGGCAATGATTCGAAACTGGCTATCAAAGCTTACCTCAACACTATTGCTAGTTGTCTACATGGTGAATATGTTGGATTTTGCATATGCAGGATTCCGAAAACGGCCTTTCTTGCCGTTTACACTGGTAACCGCTCTTGTCTATTGTGGGTTGTGACACTATATATGGTGCGAAATTGGCAAAATTAGATTATGATGCCGCTTTAGGAAAGTTGCGAAATTCGGCTGGCAACCTTAGATGCAGTGAAGTTAAGGCTATTCTTAAGGCTCTTGGATTTATAGTGCGCGATGGGAAAAAGGGGAACCATAAAACTTTTAGCCATCCTTCTATCCCTGATTTTTTCGGTAGCAACTATGACTGCGGACACGGAAAAGATGCCCAGGTCAAAAAATGGTACATCGATACTATTATTGAAGTACTAGAAAGGTTAGAAAATGACATCAAAACGCATTACAACTGAAGTTATTGACCCTCACTCATATGGGATAGTCGTTCGTCGAATAAAAAGTGGCGAAGACTACATTTATAAAGGAACTGTTACTGAGTTGCCTGATGTAGTTGCTTTTGAAGATAGCTATTCGGCAGCTTATGAATTAGCCGTAGATGCTATTGAGTCACTTTATGAGGCTGCCAATGAGGACGCTAGACCCTTCCCATTGCCATATGTGCAAAATGCAGAACAGGATTTTAGTGGGCGAGTGACACTTCGAATGCCGAAGTGGCTTCATTCCCATTTATGGAATCAAGCAAATCTCGAAGGAGTTAGCCTAAATCTATATATGATTTCTGTATTATCTGCGGCAAGTTTCATAAGAACATTAGTTGCTCAGACAGTAGAGAGAATTGCCGAAATCAGTGCTACGCGTAACGTGTATTACGGGTCAATCCAAGGCATGATAACTGCTCACGGCTGTGCCGTGATAAACGCATCAGCAACTAATATGGGCTTAACAAGGATTCCGATAGACACCCAACAGAGTTCATATTTGACAATATTTAGTTAACAGAATATGAGGATAGTATGATGAGTGCGAAAAAAGTAGAACCAAACTTCACTATAATCCCCGAGTCTGCGCAATCTGCACAGCAAATATTCGCTGAGGGAATGGCGGTTATGATTGGCGTACCTGTCTCGAAAATTCAATTTCACTCAACTGTAGGTCTAGATGAAAAAACAGGCAAGGAGCTTCGCCAAATTACATTTCAGGCAATCCTACCTACATCTACTTTGATTGAGTTTTGTCAAAATACGTTAAAAGGTATTTCTGACAACGAGGAATCGTTGTCTAAAGCATTAAATGATTTTAATTCAAAAATACTTGCAAGTTCTGCAAAAAACAAGAAGGGCTAAGATAATAATATTTTAGTTTGCCAGCACCCAGCTTTATCCCTTCGGGTGCATCAATACAAAAATAGCAAACAAATCAAAAGCGATCTGCCGGAAGTGTTACGCTGATTTCGGAATCACTCTCGGATCTAACTTTTCTAAGGCACTACGACGCATTCGCGACGCTCCTACGGGGAGGCTACGCCTTTGCACTCTGAAAAAAATTACATTAACTCAGCTCGCTTGATGATCTGGAAGCTTCATGCTCGCAGCGTTCGATCGATTAATATAGGTGGCCAATATGCTATCAAGCCATAATTCTATATCAGAGTCAGTTACTGAAATTTCCCCGAATAAGTCCATGATTTTTCCTTTTGTTTAAAATCTCATTAAACACCTTAACGCTATTTTTCAACGCTTTGATAATATTAATTGTTACTATTTTACGTACTTCGCATAATGTATATTATGTTAAATTATAGAAGAATTGGAGGATGGTTAAAGCAACGTTTTTTACATACTTTGAAGTAATGCATTCCAAAAGACGATTTCATCATGGCATAGGATGAATGGGTTAGATATTCGCATTAATTTAGAGGGGGCTTTGTATGCTAGCGAACAGAAAACTGTCAGCTACCTCGCCATCATGGCGGGGCCAGAACTTTTGATTAGTTTTTGGCCAAGTAAGCGCTCGGCATATCTTGCCGCTAAACGCGGCATAACTAACCATCAATAAGGAGATTGGAATGAAAAAAGTATTCGTGTTTGCAGTCGCGCTGATGTTTCCCCCATTTGTCATGGCCGAGCCCGATGTTAAGGGCGAACTCAGTGATGCGGAAATCGCCCACGTTGTTGTGACCGCCAATCAGGTTGATATTGAAAATGGCAAGCTCGCGAAAAAGAAAGCATCAAACAAAGATGTGCTCGCATTCGCACGCCGCATGGTCAACGAGCACACTGACGTCAACAAACAGGTGAAGGACCTCACCGCCAAGCTTAACATGACCCCGGAGGATAACACCGTCAGCAAGAGCCTGAAAGCTGACGGCAAAACTGACCTCGATAAGCTGAAGAGTCTCAGCAGCACGAAATTCGACAAAGCCTATATCGATACGGAAATCAAGCTTCAACAAAATATCATTGATGTGGCTGACACCAAGTTGGTACCCAACGTGAAGAATGAAGAGCTGAAAGCCCTACTGGTAAAGGTTCGCACCGCCCTTGCCGCCCATCTGGAGCGTGCCCAGACAATCAAGGACTCAGTTGGCGATAAGCACTAATGAGGTCCAACGCAAGCCGGGGCAACGTTATACCCTGGCTTTCCTCTCAGTGATGCGGGAAGAAAGGAGAAGGGTGGCGTTTATGAATACTGCAACTGCAAGCCCAGAAGAATACTCATCGGTTGTTGCGCATTTTGTCCGGCAATGTAATGTTAAGCTCAAGTACATCATAATCGCCGTGCTTTTCTAATTGAACATTGATTGATTCACGATCTATATGAATGTATTTTGCAATCACAACCATGAGTTCTTCTTGGAGTGCAGGTAAGTAATCTGGAGTGGGTGCTCCCCTACCGGCACGTTCGTGGGCTAGAATAATCTGTAACCGTTCTTTAGCGACGACGGCAGTTTTTTTTTCGTTACCACGCAGGTAGCCGATTAAGCCAGCAATCATGGACATCTCAGCGGCCTCCCAGCAGTCGTTTGAAAAACCCCTTTTTTTCTACGCTAACGAAACGCATAGGCAATCCTTCATCGCCCATGAAGCGCCCCACTACATCTCGGTAGGCGTCAGCCACGTCGCTCTTATCCAAATGGATAGCTGGGGTGCCAGCATTGGAGGCCTGGAGCACTGATTCCGATTCGGGAATCACGCCAATCAAGGGAATGCGCAAGATTTCCTGGATGTCAGTAACCGACAACATTTCCCCAGCCTCAACCCGCTTGGGATCGTAGCGAGTAACCAGTAAGTGTTCTTTCACTGGATCGAGACCATCCACAGCACGTTTGGATTTGGCTGCGAGAATCCCGAGAATGCGATCCGAATCCCGCACCGACGAGACTTCCGGATTAGTTACTACCAAAGCCTCATCGGCAAAATACATTGCGGTGAATGCGCCTGATTCGATGCCTGCCGGGGAGTCACATACGATGTAGTCAAAACTTTCCTTTAGCTCGTTAAGAATGCGCTCAACGCCTTCCAGGTTGAGTGCATCTTTGTCCCGTGTCTGGGATGCGGGGAGAATGTATAGGTTGTCGCAGTTCTTGTCTTTGATGAGTGCCTGTTTAAGGGACACTTCGCCGTTGATGACGTTGATGATGTCATACACCACACGGCGCTCGCAGCCCATGATGAGATCCAGGTTGCGCAAACCCACATCGAAGTCGATGACAACCGTTTTGTTTCCCCGTAGGGCGAGGCCGCTAGAGAAGCTGGCACTGGTCGTGGTTTTACCTACACCACCTTTTCCTGAAGTAACTACAATAACTTTAGACACGTTTATATTCCTGAACAAAATTAGGTGTATTTTACCTGTAAATGAGGATACTAAAGAATTCCTTTAGCTAAGCAAGGGCTCGATAATCAGATCAGAGCCATCCAGATGCACCTGAACGGGTTTGCCGCGCAAATTTTCGGGAATGCCGTTCTCGAATACCTTGAAACAGCCAGCAATGGAAATTAATTCTGCCTCCAGGCTATGTATGAAAATACGCGCATTCTCGTTGCCTTGAGCACCCGCGATCGCACGACCGCGCAGCGGGGCGTAAATGTGAATATCTCCGTCAGCAATCAGTTCGGCGCCTGCATTGACTACGCCCAGTACAACCAGATTGGCACCTTCGGCATAGATTCTCTGACCAGTGCGAACTGGTTTGTTGATTATCATGGTCGGACGGAAAGTGGGCAGTACTTGGGAAGCTGGTTTTTGAAGTTGGGTATCTGAGTCAAGGATGTTGCTGCTATTGGGTTCGCCCGCTGCAGTTTCTATCGCCAATCCCAATTCGGGCTGACTGTCTTTTTCTGCATCAGGAGTAATGCCCGAGGCTGTCGTGGAAATCGGTGCCGTCTTTACTGCGGGTTTGACAATCGTGTCAGGGAAGAGTCCCAAGCCTGATTGTACGGCGGCTTCACGCTGTTCAGCGGACCCGCCCACAACACCAGTGGCATGCATGCCGTGATCCAGCATGAATGAAATAAGGCCGGCAAAGTCTGGTGAAATATTGCTATTCGCGATAGCAGAGAGATCAAGAGCCACAGGCGTATTGGAGAAAAAATCCTGCGTTTTATTAAAACGCGTATCCAACTGATTTTTTAGTTGAACCATGTCGGTTGTGTTGACATAGAGTACAAATAAAGAGAGATTGGTAATTTTGAGTTTGAATGCTGGTTCTTCGCGTGCCATATTTTTTGAGTTTTTTTAGAGTCTGTTACTAAGCTTGGTAGGACTCTGCCCTCTAAGTTTTAAGAAGGTCACGCAGTTTAACGATGCCTTCCCTGATTTTCAAGCTTGTCACCGTTTATTTAAATGATCTAGTCGATCCTTGATGATTTTTCCGACTATTTGGTGATTATATCGAGCCGACATATCGGCTGCCGCGCGAGCTGAAATACGTTGGCGATAGTCGGGATCCTCGAACAACCGAATCATATACTCCGCGGCATGATCCACATCTGGATCAGCCCACATCCAACCGGGCTCGTAATAAATGAATTGACCCGGTTTTACGGGTATCAGGGTGTGATTGACGAGACAGCTGTTTTCGCTATCCATGAATTCTAGATTACCCGAGTAGCCGGTGCCTATAACCGGCTTGCCCAGGGCCATGCATTCAGCCATTCCCAAGCCGAACCCTTCGGAACGATGCAGCGAAACATAGGCATCGCAAACACTTTGCAGCCCATACATCTCTTCACGGGAAAGAAGGCAATCAAGAATGGTAATGCGGGGATCCTGCTCAGCAAGTTTTTGAAGTAAGATAAATTTTTCTAAGTGCCTCTCTCCATGGTGGCATTTGATAACCAGACCTACACTGTCTTCAAAAATCGGGAAAGCACGTCTGAAAGCCTCAATCGTAGCCCAAGGATTTTTTCTGTCTGCGAAAGAATAAAAATCGAAATTGAATAGAAACAGAAAACGATCATCCGGGAGCGCAAATTCAGTACGCGAATACGGTCGCGAAATCTTCACATCTATTGCGTGAGGAATTCGGACAACGGGTTTATCTGTGACACGTTTGACGAGCTGTTCCACGAACTCGCTTGCAACCCAAATCTCATCGACTAACTCGAGTGCCGGTTGCCATTTTTTCGGAAACTTATCAATTTCCCAATGCCAGTAGCTGATCACTCGACGCTCCCGGAGGTCTCCTCGCTCGAAATATCGTCGCCATACGGATTCGAGCTGATCGGGGTTCATGTAAAAAAGTGTTGTCCGTTGATCATTATCGCTGGTAAGGAAGCGATCCATACTTCGGTTGCTTTGTCTGCCCTCCATTATCACGCCAGCGTCCTGAATGTTGACTTGTATATCTTTGGCATGACAGGTTGCCGCCATGGTGCGCACACTCTCGGCAAGACCAGACTCCCCCCTGAAATAGCCAACAAGATTCAACCCCTCTCCAACACCGATATCAGATTTGAGAAGTGAGTCATCCTCCTGTCGCGTAAGCTCATCATCTAGGTCAGTCAGGGTTTTTTGAGGCAAACTTATCTGGCCTGCGGCAAGTACTTTAGCCAGGTACGCTGATCCAGCGGTGGCCTTGGCCGGAGCGAACTCATTGTCTGGCAAAGAAGTTATAGCTTTGTCGTGGTAATCAGCGAACAATCTGCCGTACTCTTCGCGATTCCGCTGTAGCGACTTCCGAATAGTATTATTTTCGTGCAGCCGATAACGATACAAATTAGACGATACCAAGCGCGGTTCGGCATACCATAAAGCACGCAGACAGAAATCCCAGTCGTGATTCGATTGATAATCACGAAATCCACCCAGTTTTTTATATAACGATTTGGAAAAGAAAAGATTCCCTGTCGAAACAGTTGGATTTAACGCTCCCAGCAAGGCACTACCGATCGTATCCGATGAGGAGAGACTCTCCTCTATCCGGGAAAGAATGTAAGCACGATTATTTTTTAGGGGAGTAATGACCTGATTACGTGGATCCATGCAGATACATTTTGAAAACCCCCATTCAAATTCACTTCGCGCGACTTTCTCAACCATTTCAGCGATTCGTCCGGGTTCGAAAAGATCATCTGAATTAAGCGGATTAATGAATTCTCCCTGAGCAAGAGCTATGGCCTCGTTTAACGTCGCATGGGCACCCAAGTTGGTGCCACGAGCAACAAATCGGTGAGGCAGGTGGCAACTCCTCAGCTTTTCTCTAATAATGTCAGGCGACCCATCGCTTGAGGCGTCATCAATTATGATTAATTCAAGATTACGGTAGGTTTGCGCATATACCGATTCTAAAGAACGTTCGATGTACGAAGCATGATTGTAGGAAGGAATAACAACACTTACCAGGGGTTCATAACCCGACCTATAAGGTCTTGTAACAAACCAGCAGTCGTATTCTTGTCGCAGCTTGGCACCCCTTGCCGTGTCACGGCCCAGCATTCTACTGCCCAGTGCCAAGCCGTAATTAAAGAGGATGCCTGGAAGTTGCCACTGGGTTGCCATGCCTGCGCGTCGTATCAGTCCTGAGGCCTCCCGAACTCTGTGTCGGCAGTAAAGAACGACCCCGAGCATATGCAGCGCATCGGGATCGTCGCCCCTCAACTCGAGCGCCTCCAGGTATAGACGTTCTGCACTCTCAAGCTCGTTAGCGCGCTGTGCAGCTAACGCAGACTCCATGATTGAACGGAACGAGCTAGAAGCAATCGGTTTCGGGAGGGTATCAACCTCTCCACAACAGTGTTTATAGCGCTTTCCGCTACCGCAGGGACAAGCTTGCAGGCGCCTCGGCGGGACCGATGTTTGGCAAGATTCGACCCCCCTCCTCCTTTTAAGCGCTTCATGAAGATCAAAAAATGCTAATGGTTGATGTTCACAAGTTGTTACGAGCACATTCATGTCTTCGTTCACGTCGATACCTTTGGGACCTCCTTCCTGAAGGTTATTTCGGCCCAGCTTAAAAACCCCATCGTTCATTACTCTGAACGAATTGACTGGGTCAAATCTACCTGCCCAACAGTCACCACTCTTTTCGTAGATATGTACAAAGGGAGCGCCAGCATCTGCGACCAGAATGAATCGGTCTTCCGCTATAAACCGCACGCCATGCGGGAAAGATGCACCATGCAATATGCCTGATGGTTCACTATCTTGTGTTAGTTCTGGAGTATTCTCATACAAAAAGACACAGTGTTTTCCATGGTTGCTTACTGCAATCCAGCGACCATCGTTGCTAAACGACACCCCGTCCGGAATGTCCAGGCCCTTGGCCAACAGAATTTCGTTATGTTTGACTGTTAAAGATTCAGTCATATCCAAGATATGACGAGAAACGTAATGAGCATAATTATTGCAGATCAGAACATCATACAGCCCATTTTTTAAACTGATTGCAGATACAGATCCGGGCGAATAAAGCCACAGGTTGCTCGGGATTACTCCAAGTTCTGGTAGTTCAACTATCTTATTCACCGCGCCACGCGGAGGCAGCTTCAGTACTGATGCTCCTCCTTTGCGATTCGCCACTATCAAAGTTTTGTCATCCAAGAAAGCGAGCCCATGCGGATTTTTCAAACTAAGGGATGATATTTCCACGAAATCGCTAATGACCACGTTTTTATGAATATCAGTAAAATCAAAATCTACTTCTAGTATGAGAATCTTGTTGCAATTAAATCCGGCGATCGCAAGACGTCGACCATCTGGAGAAAATTTAACATCTTCAGTACGTCCCAATCCAGCCAGTGCTCTGCAAACTTCATCGGATAATACAGGCTTTATATTCATTGACTTATAGTGGTAGAATGTGGTAGTCAAGTAATTTTTGACACAACGGTAGGTCTTTTAGATGCTCTGTTCTGCTTAAAGACCTCGGGCTATAAATTGCCCACTATCAAGTGTAAGCGATTACAGTTACGGAATTACACGATGTATGAAGTGATATCGATTTTAGCTTCCGCGTGATTGGCATATTCGCGCTGCCAGACGTGTTCCATTTTGAGGTTCAAGAAAAAACTGAACAAGCTAATTTTTTGGAGAGAATTATGAATAAATTTCTGTTGTTCGCGGGCCTGATGTTTGCAACTTCTGCGTCTTACGCTACCGTGCAAGGTAAGGAAGTGACCTATAGCGCCAACGGTACCATTCTCAAGGGTTATATCGCTTACGACGATGCCATAAAAGGCAAGCGTCCAGGCATTCTGGTAGTGCATGAATGGTGGGGGCACAACGAATATGCGCGCAAACGCGCTCGTATGTTGGCGGAACGTGGCTACACCGCGCTGGCAGTTGATATGTATGGCGACGGCAAACAGGCGCATCATCCGGACGATGCAGGCAAGTTTGCCAGCGAGGTGGCAAAGAACACTGACCTCGCCAAGGCCCGATTCGATAGCGCATACAGTCTGATCAGCAAGGAAAAGACCGTGGATTCAAACCGCATCGCGGCCATCGGCTATTGTTTTGGTGGTTCGGTAGTATTGAACATGGCGCGCATCGGTGAACCTCTTAAGGCGGTGATAAGCTTCCACGGTGGCCTGGGAACAGAATCTCCGGCAGCGGCGGGCAAGGTCAAGGCGCGAATCGCGTCCTTCACTGGCGAAGACGACCCGATGATTCCCGCTACGCAGGTCGCCGCCTTCAAGATGGAGATGGAGAAGGCGGGCGTGACTTACAAAGCGGTGACTTATCCCGGCGCCAAGCACAGCTTCACCAATCCGGACGCAGATAAATATGGTCAAGAGTTCAAACTGCCGTTGGCCTATAACGCTGCAGCAGACAAAGCTTCGTGGGATGAGGGCATGGCATTTCTGGCCGATGCGTTTCATGATGGAGATAATACTAAGCGAAACTGAGAGAACCGATCTAAAAATACAATTTTCGTCACAATACGGCGTTACTCAAAAAAATTATCGCTTACATATCAACTATACGCAGCGCTCAAATTTTTTACTCGTGTCTTGTTTACCTAGAAACTTAAATTTTTAGAGGCGCCCTTAAGTTCATCTGTATCATTTAAAAGGAGATCATCATGAACCAATACCAAATTGCCGTTATCGTTGGTAGCCTTCGTAAGGATTCATTCAACCGCAAGCTAGCTAACGCCATTGTAAAATTGGCGCCACCGGATTTCTCATTCAAAGAATTGCAAATCGGCGACTTGCCGCTTTACAACCAGGACGACGACGCGAACCAGGCCCAGTCCGTCAAGCGGCTGAAAGGCGAAATTGCGGCGGCGCAAGGCATTCTGTTTGTAACACCCGAATACAACCGCTCTATCTCTGGAGTGCTCAAGAATGCAATCGACCACGCTTCGCGTCCCTATGGCCAAAGCGCTTGGGCGGGCAAACCCGCTGGTGTGTTGGGCGCTTCTCCCGGAGCCAACGGCACGGCCATGGCACAACAACATTTGCGCAACATTCTGGCAACTTTGGATATGCCAACGCTTGGACAGCCCGAAGCATTTACCCATGTAAAGGATGGATTGTTTGACGAGGCCGGCGACATCGGTACAGCCAGCAAAAAATTTCTCCAGAACTGGATGGACCACTATGTCGCGTGGGTAAAAAAGCACGCTGTCTGACACGGTTAAAAAGACGGACGAATATCGCTAAAATCTCTCCATCTGCCATATCGTGACATGCCGCTATGCACGCAAAATCTACGCCAAGTTACCTTGCCGGCTACCCTATAGCACTGGCTGAGCAAGTGCAGCGGCTTATCGAACAAGACCTGCTGTCCAACATGCTGCTGCAGAAGTATCCGCATGCGCACGCAGTGCGTTCTGACAAGGCGCTCTATGACTATGTGCTGGAAGCCAAAGGCAAGTATCTACGCAACGCCGGGCAGCTGAGCAAGGTGGCGTTCGACGGCAAACTGCATGTCATTCAGCATGCACTGGGCACGCACACCAGCATTTCGCGAATACAGGGCACAAAACTTAGGGCCAAGCGTGAGATCCGCATAGCGGAATTGTTCAAGGAGATGCCGCTTGAATTTTTGCGCATGATCGTTGTTCACGAACTTGCGCACATCAAGGAACGCGAGCACAACAAAGCCTTTTATCAACTGTGCCGGCATATGGAGCCAGATTATCATCAGCTGGAATTTGACCTGCGGGCTTACCTCACCTATCTCGAAGCGACTGGCCAGCCTCTTTGGTCGGCCGCCAGTGTCGATGTTGTCTAGCCTTTGTATAAGTGAAAGGCCGCGAAATACGCCACAGTGCTGAGTGGTTGTGGAGGTGGATCAATTCTCCAGACAGCCACACCAGACATTCTGATCGGATCAGTCGTACAGAATAAACGCCAGCTGTTGCAACATTCAGGGTTAAAACCGCTCATACGGCATCAAATAACGCCATAGCCCGGGCTGCAATTTGGCCATCGAAATTCGCCCGATCCGGATCCGTTTCATGGCCAGCACCTGTAGCCCGACACTTTTACACATATGTACGATCTGGCCAGATTGCGCCCCTTTGAGGGCAAAGCGCAGCCGTGTTTCGTTTTGCCAGCTGACCTTGATCGGGAGCAGTGCCCGACCATTAAAACTGAGTCCGTGGTTGAGTTTCTTGAGCCCATCGGGGGGCAGTTCACCAGCGATCTCCACAATATATTCTTGCTCAATCGTGGCTGCATCATCGAACAGCTTGCGTGCCACTCGAAAATCCTGGGTAAATACTAACAGGCCGCTAGCATTCTTCTCTAACGGTGTGCCTTGCTGCAGTCGAGCAAAGTGTTGTTTGCTGATGTGAATGCCGGATAGGTCGTCAACCGCCCGCGTATCGGCGCAAATAAGTTGCTGTGCTGAGTTGGCATCCATGCCTGCGACAGGCGGTTGGTGAAACAAAATGGTCACTGGCGCAACCGGAACGAGACTAGCTTCGGGGTGGAGCTCGATTTTCTCCGGCTGCGACACCATGAACTGCGGTTTGTCCACAACTTGTCCATCGACCATAACCCAACCACCTACAATATAAAGTTCGGCCTCCCGGCGTGAGCAGGAGATTAATTCAACAAGGCGTTTTGAGAGACGAACTGGGTCTGTCATGACAAGTACATACTGAAAAAAGGAATACCATTGTAAATGCTCAAGTCCAGCTATCACATGTAAAATGTGAATATGGATGCAAATAAAAAAACAGTAAAGACTCCCAGTTTGGACGGTATCACCTTGGAAACTATCATTACACAACTATCCGAGAACATGGGATGGGAAGCTATGGGCGCCGCTGTGCCAGTGCGATGTTTCACTCACGATCCAAGCATAAAATCCAGCTTGAAATTTTTACGCAGAACGCCATGGGCTCGAAAAAAAGTGGAGCAATTATATTTACAACAAGTTCGAGTCATTGTTTAAATATGATTCTTCAGGCTTAACGGGCAGCTGTTGACAGGAAGTGAGGGTTGTACAACAAACGGTTCAGATTGTGGCTCGCTTCGCGATCACAATCTAACCTTACTCGTTTGGTGCGGTAGCAAAGAGCGCACGCGGCTGGCGTTGCTGTTGCGCAGGGCGTTCGGCACCGCGATGCCAGAGCTGATTTTCATCCACAATTACGATATAAGTTATTGATTGCTAATCGATAAATTATCCACGATCAGCCAGTATCGGCACAATCTGACTGGGCGGCAGGCTGCCGAATTCATCCGAATTGACGACGTTCAGCAGGTGTTCGCGCTCCCGTGCGGTGAGTTTATTGGTGGGTGTCTGCTCACGCCCGGGACGAGAAGAAAGTAAACTTAGGGAAATTGGTCGATTCTTGAAACGCTCTCCCAGCACTATTTCAAAGGAGATTGCACGCGTCGCATCTTGTCCATCGACACCAGCGGCGAGAAAGCGCGCCCGCCAGCGCGCTGCAACTCGGCGACCAAGGTCAAGCTTCTGCGCTATGTCCTTGTCCGTCATCCCGGCCGCAGCCAGCACTTGAATCCGCCCGGCATTATGGCCAGACTTACATATCACTTCAACGTGAAATCGACACGGCTATGCTTACCCTGATCCTTGATGCCTTCTGCCGTCAGTTTGGGTGCCACTAGGAACATTCGCTCGTTCGCCACTTTACCCTGCTCTTCCAGATGTCGCTTGACCGATAATGCGCGGCGCTCAGCTAGTGCCTTCTGTTCATTTTCGCCGATCGGTGCGTTTACGATCATCAAATTTTCCATTTCTTTCGGCGGCAGAGATTTTAGTAAGCCGATAAAATTGCGCGGTTTTGAAAACTTTTCCGCCTTGTAGGCCTGCTCCAGGTATTTTGGATACTCCTCAGGACTGACAGTCACCTCCTCAATGTTGACGGAAGCTCCATCAGATTTCAGACTGCGGATTTTTTGCGCCTTTATTTTTTGCGTGACATAGACACGACGGGCGCCATCACGATCGGTGACAGGATCGACACGGCCGATTATTTCTAGTTTAAGCGCAGGGCGATCATTAAGCGCTTTGGCCAATGTGGCGAGCTTGCTCTGTGTCTCCGGCGTCAGGTTGCTTATACCGGGGGCGAATTCCACATAGGCCAGTTCATCGCCGCCGCCAAAAGCAGAGGCCAGCAGCGAGAACGGCGCGATAATGGCCTTGGTTATAAGGTTAATGAAGACCTTGAAAATGATGCCGCCGATGCTGAATTTTGGGTCGGATAGCGAACCAGAAATCGGCAGGTTAATGTCGATTTCCCCACGGCTATTTTTCAGCAGTGCGACCGCAAGTAACACTGGCAATTTGAGCGCATCAGGGCTGTCCACCTTTTCGCCGAAGGTTAACTGGTCGAGAAATATTTTGTTCTTGGCATTCAGCTGGCCATTCTCAATGTGATATTTAACATCTACTGACAGCTTGCCTTTAGTGATTGGATAGCCCGCATATTTTGCCGCATAGGGTGTCAAACGAGTCAGCTCGATACCATGAGCTTTGGCGGCCAAGTCAAGAAATAATTGAGCGCCAAGCGGGTTGATCTTGCCGATTATTTCCAATGCGGCATCATCGTCAATTTTTCCATTCATGACGAGGTCGGCTGGTGTGGGGTCGTCAGATGCAACCTTTGAAACCGAGCCGGTCAGAGCAGTCAGGTTGGCACTGTAGTTAGGCTTGATGAAATTGTCGGAAAAATAGATATTGCCGCCTTGCAGTGTAATTTGTCCAATGCGTATCAATGGTCTGACACTTGCATCTTTAATGGCTGGAGCTTCGCCTGCCGTCTGCGCTGGGACAACGGCAGAAGATACATTCGACGCAGCCAAATTTGCTGACGCAGTAATGGTTGGTGTAGGTAATTCAACAACAGCAGCTTCCGAGGAATTGTCTGTCGAGGGCGCCGTTTGTGTCAGGCTGGTGGAAGTGGATTGTCCCTGTCCATTTTTTGTTGCGATATCCTGTAGATTAAGATGCCCGTCGGCATTGACAATAACCCGTGCGTAAAAGTCAGAAAGCGCAATATTGCCAAGCGATACTGCCAACGGGTTTTTCTGCGTGTTTATTTGTGTGTTGATATTGCCGATGTACAACGATTTCCAGCGCAGGAAATCATCGCCACTGATTTTATCCAGAG
This sequence comes from Candidatus Nitrotoga sp. 1052, assembly GCF_927312905.1. Taxonomy (GTDB): domain Bacteria; phylum Pseudomonadota; class Gammaproteobacteria; order Burkholderiales; family Gallionellaceae; genus Nitrotoga. The sequence goes on along the minus strand of NZ_CAKMHQ010000078.1, from coordinate 30,841 downwards.
TCCGGATATCGGCCAAGTTGATTGAGCCGACATAGCTAGCGCGCAGCGGTCGATGCTCATGTAGTTGCACCATCAGCTTGCCCTTGGTACTTAGATTGCCATTGGTAAAAACGGCGTTGATCTGATCTGCGAAATAAGGCTGGAATGCCGTTACAGCAAGCTTTTTGCTATCGATTTTAAGATTAACGCCGAGCGGACGTAATGTCAGGGTGCCATTGGCATTCAAATTGCCCCGCTTATTGTGGCTAAGCTTAAGGTTCAAGGGCGAGGGAGTTGAAGTGGCAGCTCCCGTCACCAAGGCAATATTTTCAAGCAAAAGGTCTATGTTACTTAGTTGCTGTACTGCAGGCTTGCCCTCATTTTGGGGCGCCACCTTTGAGTCGCTGAAATGAATATCAGACTGCTCGACTTTCAGCTGCTTCAATGATGCCTCCCAAGCGTTGGGTTTGGCAGTTGTGCCAAGGTTAGTCGTGGTTTCTTTTGTTGCACGGCGATTACCTGCAAGCATCGCCATTAAATCGATTTCACCTTTTGTGTTGCGCTTGATTTTTAGTTTGGCAGCATTAACGACTATGCCATCTAGCACAGCGATTTGTTTGACGAGGTCAATCTGAAAGCCATCAAACGTGACGTCTTTGGCAGTGATGCTGCTGTCCTTTTCTTTTGGCAGCTTCACTTGCAGGTTGCGCAGGTGGGCACTGGCATTGGTGAGCACCAGATTAACGCCGGTTTCCGGCCAAGTCAGTTGATAAGGTAATTTGGCATCCAGCAGCGTATCTTCCAGTCCGGCGGCAAAAACTGTGGCAAAGTATGGCCGCAAGTGTTGTGGTTGCAGAGCCGTGATTTGCAGATCGCCTTGCAAAGATTTGCCGTTGAGCATGAGTGATCCCTGATGACTCAAGATCTCACCTGCATCGGTTTCTAATTTAACATTTAGATTTGCTGGTGTATTTCCTTCCGTGCTGAATTTAGACAGGCTTGCATCCAGTCGTTTGATCATCAGCGCGGCAGGCCCAAACGCAGGGTCGGTAGTGGCATCCTGCCAGTTTATGCGCCCGTTCATAATCTCGGCACTGGCGAGCGAAAAGATAAATGGCTTGGACTTGGCAGTGGCAGGCTGGCTGCTTGGCGTTGTGCTTGCGCTGTTGCTGGCATTGTCTTTCTGAACTGTAGCGGGCAACACAAATGCAAGGAAAAGATTGAGCGAGCCATCCTGCAACCGCTTCACTTGCATATCCGGCCTTTCCAGTTTTATTTCGCGCAAACGCACCAGATTGTTAAACGGCTCCACGCGATCCAGCACAACCGATAGCTTGTCCCATTGCACCAACGGTACTCCCGATTTTTCCTGCAGCTGCAATTTACGGACGCTGGCATCACCACTTATGACGATGCTTTGCGTGGCGCCGCTTTGTTGAAAATCGACATTCAGGCGCGTATCCAGCAAGGCGGAAACCAATTTAAAATTTAGCTGCACTGGCACAAATGGCACATACATCGGCAACGACAGGCCGTCGAGGTTGATCTGCACTGAAGTATCACGAGACGTAGCAAACGGCTTTGATTTAGCCATAATTGCAAGCGGCGTGCCGTTTACCTTTGCGCTAAAAGCTGGGGAAATAAAAATCTCGACATCGTGTGGCAGGTTTGAAATAAATGGAATAAACAGATCTAACTCGGAAATGGTGTGATGTGATTTCAGCACACGGTCATCGTAGTCAATGCGGCCTTGATGGATGTGAATGTTGTTTAGTGAGAAACGTGCGGGCGCATCGCCAGATTTTGGTTTGGCGAGAATTTTGTTGACTATGTCTGAAAAATTGAAATTATTTTCTCCTATGCGGATGGCGCGCACGACTGGTTGTGTAACTCGAATTTCATTGAATACTGGTGCAAAATGGCTAACGCTAGCCAGTGAGATATCCACGTAAAGTTCATCTATAGCGAGAGTTTTTTCCTGTTGTTGACCCGGTTCGTAGATGGCGATGTTGCGTATCGTTGCTGACAGCGTAAAGGGGTTAATATTGACTGCGCCGAAATCCACCTTGCGTCCTATTTCCTCACCAATTTTTTTGGCTACAAATGATTTGACGATTGGTGGTCCGACAAAAAAAAGAAGCGCGCTAAAAACGAGAAAAACTATAGCAGCGATTTTGCTAATCGAAAGCAGTTGACGCTTATGCTTGTGGGTGAGGTTCAGTGCGAGTTTGCGCATGGAAGTCAGAATAATAAATATTACTCATTTTCTAGCAAAATAACCGCGTCTCCCGCAGTTGGCTGAGCGAAGCTGATTTAAAACAATCTAACGTCATCTATGGAAGATGGATGTGCTGCACTGCAAATTAAGTCGTATCGTCCGTCCTGTTCGTATAGAATTCGAGCAAAGAATCAATGATCCAAACCGTAACCGCTCTTGAGCTTTCCTCAGAATCCTAAGAGTGTTTGCTCACACGCCAGACAGTCTACGCCTTATTGTAAGCGCCATTTTCCATACCATCCACCCACGCTGGAACCATCTAGTCGAAAACTTTGGGCGTAGTACAACTGAAACCATTGCTAATCCCGCCAGCAATACTGGATGACATTTAAGAAAGCGTACCGCCAGCAAGCCTTTGTCTACTATCGCCAAAGGTCCGTGCCAAGGCACCAAAGCCTGTGCCAGTTCTATGCGCTGACGCCCTATTCTGGCCACCAGCGAGGCTTTGCGTTCTGCTAATCTAATCAGTTCCGCGTTCATATAGACGGGGGGCTAACAGCTCATGGTCTTTGGACAACTCCGCAAGGCTGGTCGAAAACAGTTTGGGTTTAGCTCGAGCTTTGCCAAGTGCTACCCGCGAAGAAAATATCGCTCCCAGCAGAAACAAGAACGCCAATATAAGCAAGGACAACAAACGGTGGGTATTCCAAAAAACAACTACCAGAAATATCGTAACCAGCACGATACCCACAGCGGCACAAAACAGCGTAATCAAAGTCCACAACAGCATGGAGCTTAGCCACACCCGTTGTTCCTCTATTTCGTTGGAAAGGAGCTCTAATCTCGTGCAACCTATCCCAAGCAATGTGGCCGCCAGCGTTTTCAGTGAACCAAACAGCCCGATTTGTCGACCTGAAACGGAATCCTGCGATTCAGGATCCATGAGTGGACTCAGCGACGCGAAATAACTGCGCCGAGGAGAATGCCGACCGCTGCTGCAATTCCTATGGCTTGCCATGGATTAACATGTACGTAGTCATCCGTGGCCGTGGCGACAGCCCGGGTTTTTTCCATAACCGCCACTTGTGCATTGGAAAGCCGAGTCTTGGCTGCTTGCAATGATTCTCCTGCCCTGGCGCGTGCCGCCGCGATACGTTCCCCAGTCTGATTGGCAGTTGCCTTCAGCAGTTCTTCCGCATCTGCAACCACTATTCTCAAGTCGTCCATTAGCTTTTCTTTGGAAATATCCACTGTTGAGGTTGTTGCTCCTAGCATGTTCATTATAAAGTTCCTTTCGTTAAGAAGCGCTATTTACCGTTTTCACTATAACAATCCCAATTGAGCAAATCAAGCCGCACATTTGAATTCCATAAAATATGGGCAGAAAAGTACATCCATTCAGCTTCTTCTGGAGTAGATTTCCAACCAATAAGTTGTTTGATATTTGTTGATGGTTTTGAGATAAATAATTACCTGCGTTGCCGCACTGCTTCGAACAGACATACAGCAGTGGCCGCAGCAACATTTAATGATTCACTTCGCCCAGGCATAGGGATGGCGATGTGCTGGCTGATTACTGCCAGCAAACTTTTAGACAGCCCTGCTCCCTCATTTCCAATCGCAAAGGCAATGTTGCCACGAAGATCGCAGTCATACAGATTGTTTTTTGCACCCACTACAGTAGCAAAAGTCTTCCCTTGAAATGCAGTAGCCATGGCGAGCAAATCAATTGATTCATGGATACTTAACACAAAATGTCCACCCATCCCGGCACGCAGCACTTTGGGCGACCATGCATCGGCGCAGTTCTTGGACAAAAAAACTGCATCGCAACCTGCTGCAGCAGCGGTACGCAATATGGAGCCAAGATTGCCAGGATCCTGGATGTCTTCCAGCAGCAAACAAAAGCTGCTATGCACTGATGGGATTGAGATTTGAGGTATTTCAATAAGAGCGAGAATACAACTGGGAGTTTTTAGCTCGGACAGTTCAGCAAACAAGCTATCGTCCAATTGAGATAGCGGCACATCAGGGAATTTTTTCAATAACTCCGCCACTTCGCGGTTTTGCACTGCCGCTTCCGTCACCAACAGGTGCTGAGGCTGTTGGCTGCCAAATGCATGATAAGCTTGAAGTAGATGTGCGCCTTCTAATAAAGTCTGCTGAGCCTTTTGGCGTTGACGTGCTGAACTGGCCAGCTTGAGCAGCTCTTTAAAGAAAGGATTGCTGTGCGAAGTGATGTATTTCATGGTTCAGCTTGCACTTAAAACTCATACCTCATCGTGCTCCAGCAGACTGCTCATTTCTTCTAGCGGCGGTAGTTCCTGCAACGAACGCAGATTAAGGTCGTCCAGCAGTTGTTTGGTGGTAGCGAACAATTCTGGTTTACCAGGTGTATCGCGCGTGCCGACTATATCTATCCATCCGCGCGCTTCCAGAGTCTTCAAAATATGCGCGGATACTGCTACCCCGCGAATCTCTTCGATATCGCCACGCGTTACGGGTTGACGGTAAACGATAATTGCGAGAGTTTCCATAACCGCGCGCGAATAGCGCGGCGGTTTTTGCGGGTTGAGGCGATCTAAATAAGGCTGCATCTCAGGACATGCGCGAAACCGCCAACCGTTCGCCACGCGGTTGAGTTCCACGCCGCTGCCTGTATATTCCTGCGCCAATTGTTCCAGCATTTTTTCTATAATATGATTTTCTACCGGCGCATCGCTAAGTTTTTTCAGCTCCGCGAGTGACAGTGGTTCTGGGGTAGTCAACAACGCAACTTCTAATATTTTCTTGAGTTGCACCGCGTCAATTTGTGCAGCAGCTTCTTCACTCAGAGGTAAGGCTACGGCTTGCCCGGACATAAATTTTTCCCAATGATTCGGTTTGTGTAATTTCGACCAATGTTTCTTTGGCCAACTCCAGAATTGCGATAAAAGCCACCACTAGTGGTGCAATTCCACCGCTCGCTTCAAACAGATTCTCAAATGCTTCGAACTGGCCGTGCCGCAATTGGCGCAACACACGTGTCATTTGTTCGCGCACCGAAAGCTCCTCGCGCCGCACCCTGTGGTGTGTATTCAGTTTTGCACGCGCCAGCAGCGCGAGCCAGGCTTGGCGTAAATCTTCCACAGTAATATTCGGTAATCGCTGCTCTTCAACACGTTCGATCAGGACTTGAACTAGCTCAAAATCACGCCCGGCCTGCGGCAATTCGTTCAGCTTCTGCGCGGCCAGCTTCATCTGTTCGTATTCCAGCAAGCGGCGCATCAGCTCGACACGTGGATCTTCCTCTCCCGCATCCATAAGCTTGGACGACCGCGGCAACAACATGCGTGATTTAATCTCAATCAGCACCGCCGCCATCAGCAAATATTCGGCGGCCAACTCCAAGCGGTTGCGCTGCATGATCTCAATATAGACCATGTATTGCTGCGTCAACTGTGCCATCGGTATATCGAGCACATCCAAATTGTGCTTGCGAATCAGGTACAGTAACAAGTCTAGCGGTCCCTGGAAAGTCTCAAGAACAATTTCCAAAGCATCCGGCGGAATATAAAGGTCATGTGGCATCTCCAGCAGCGGTTGGCCATGGATATGAACGCCGTGCGTGTTGCCTGGAAACTGCTCCAAAGTATTCACCTGTTATGCCAGCACCTATAAGTTAGAGGTCTATCTCTCCCCCTGTTTAGCTGTAATTCAGTCCCATCGCCTCACGCACGTCACGCATGGTCTCGGCCGCCAGCTTGCGCGCTTTCTCGCAACCATCAGAGATGATGTTGCGCACTAACGTGGGATCGTCCAGATAGAGCTGAGCACGCTCGCGCATGGGTTTTTGTTCAGCCAGCACTGCATCTATCACGGGTTGTTTGCATTCGATACAGCCTATGCGTGCGCTCCTACAGCCTTGTTGCACCCAGTGCTTGGTATCTTCATTGGAATATACCTGATGTAACTGCCACACCGGACATTTATCCGGATTTCCCACATCGGTACGACGTACACGCGCCGGGTCGGTCGGCATGGTGCGAATTTTCTTGGTTACACTTGCTTCGTCCTCGCGCAGACTGATTGTGTTGTTGTAAGATTTTGACATTTTCTGTCCGTCCAGCCCGGGCATTTTCGAAGCCGCAGTGAGCATGGCATGCGGCTCGAATAAAATCATTTTTCCACCGCTTTCAAGATAGCCAAGCAGACGCTCGCGGTCGCCCATGCTTATTAGGCTCTGCTGTTCGTCGAGTAGTGATTTGGCCGATTGCAGCGCCTCGCCATCACCTTGCTCCTGATAGCGAGTACGCAACTCGTCATACAGTTTTGCTTTTTTGCTCCCTAGTTTCTTGACGGCAGCTTTGGCTTTTTCCTCGAAACCCGATTCGCGCCCGTAAATGTGGTTGAAACGACGTGCAATTTCGCGCGTGAACTCGATGTGTGGTACCTGATCTTCACCTACTGGCACTTGGGTAGCGCGGTAAATGAGGATATCCGCACTTTGCAATAGCGGATAGCCGAGGAAACCGTATGTGCCTAAATCCTTCTCTGTCAGTTTCTCCTGCTGGTCTTTATAGGTCGGCACACGTTCCAGCCAACCCCGCGGCGTAATCATGGAGAGCAACAGATGTAACTCGGCGTGCTCTGGTACCTTGGATTGAATGAACAGCGTGGCTCGGGCGGGATCAACTCCCACAGCCAGCCAGTCAATGACCATATCCCATACACTTTGTTCAATAATCTGAGGGGTATCGTAATGTGTGGTCAGCGCATGCCAGTCAGCAACAAAAAAAAAGCACTCGTATTCTTGCTGCATCTCCACCCAGTTTTTCAACACGCCATGGTAATGCCCAAGGTGCAGACTACCCGTGGGCCTCATTCCTGATAACACTCGATCAACATGCATAATTTTACTTTACAGTCCAAAAATAGAATTAATTAACTGGATAAGCCCGATTACAGGCGGCCCCAATATCCAGCTGAGGACAGGCGAAATCGCCAAAAAAATCAGTATGAACATACCGTACGGTTCAACTCTCTCCAGAATGGAAGCCTGTCGATGCGGTAGCAGGCTGACGGCCATGCGCCCACCATCCAGAGGCGGTAGCGGCAGCAAATTTAGCACCATTAACACGATGTTGATTTTAATTCCGATCTGCGCCATTTCCAACAATGGCTCGGCGAAATAATTTGCCGGTAATGTCCATGCCAGCTTGGCCAGCACCGCCCAGATTAGCGCCATGAAAAGGTTAGCAAGCGGACCGGCTAGTGCCACCCAAAGCATATCTTGCTTGGGACGGCGCAGAGCGGCGAAGTTTACAGGCACCGGTTTGGCCCAACCAAACAAGATTCCACCCATCCATAGCGTCAGCAACGGTAGCAAGATAGTGCCGACAGGATCAATGTGGCGGATGGGATTCAAGCTGATACGCCCCTGCTGATAAGCCGTCATGTCACCGAAATGCCGCGCCACATAGCCATGCGCCGCCTCATGCAAGGTAATTGCAAATAAAATCGGGATCGCTGCAATGGCAATGGTTTGTATCAATTGGTCGATCTGCATTTATTATTTATTTCTCAATTAAAAATGGTGAAACATCACCCTTGCCGAACCGAACCACCACAGGCGTATCCTTGGTTAGGTCAATTACCGTGGTCGGGTCTAATCCCACCGCGCCACCATCCACCACCAGATCAATTTGATGCTGTAACAGGTCGCGAATCTGTTCGGCATCATTCATTGCAAACTCCTCATTTGGCAAAATCAAGGTAGAACTTATCAGCGGCTCACCCAGTTCTTCCAGCAGCGCCAACGCCACCGGATGATCTGGGATGCGCACACCGATCGTGCTGCGTTTGGGATGTTGCAGGCGCTTGGGAACTTCCTTGGTGGCTTCAAGGATAAATGTATAACTGCCCGGTGTATTGTTTTTTAGCAGTCGAAATTGCACATTATTCACCCGCGCATAGCGGGCCAGCTCGGACAAGTCTCGGCAAACCATCGTCATATGATGCTTATCATCCACGCCGCGTATTTGGCGGATGCGTGCCACTGCTTCCTTATCACCAAGATGACAACCTAAGGCGTAACAGGAATCAGTAGGGTAGGCAATTACCGAACCATTGCGCACTAAATCGGCGGCCTGTTTAATCAGTCGCGGCTGTGGATTTGTTGGGTGAATAGTGAAAAATTGTGACATGGTCAGCGGTTAACTCTCTCTGCTTTTCCTCGTTCCTCCCCTGAAGAGATGAGCAAAGTTTCTGAAGACGGAGATTGGTCACCTTCCCACGCCAGCCACACGGGACGGCAATCCAATGGGAAATCGGGCAAACGCCCTAAATCCCGATAGCTTTCACCTGGCCCATGAAAATCCGAACCACACGAAGCCAGCAAATTAAACTCATTAGCATAGCGGGCAAACTCGGCATATTGCTCTGGCGTGTGGCTACCACACACTACTTCTATCCCCTGTCCGCCCAAATCGATAAATTCACGCAGCAATTCGCGCAAGGTCTTCTGTCCCATACCTTTGCGTGCCACAGTATAACGACCTGGATGCGCCAACACGGCGACACCACCGCTGCCGCATATCCAGGTGACTGCATCCGGCAACGAAGCCCATTGATGCGACACATATCCAGGTTTATCCTTAACCAGATAATTCTTGAACACGCTACGCACATCCTTGCAGTAGCCTCTCTCGACCAAGAAACGTGCGAAGTGTGTGCGTCCAATAATGCCATGGTTATCTGCATATTGATAAGCGCCTGCCAGCGCCCCGCTTATGCCGCTCTTGGCCAGTGACTCAGCCATCAGCTGCGCACGTGCTCCACGCCCACTGCGAATGTTGCGTAAGCCTTCCGCCAGCGGTTCATATGCCGGATCAATACGCAAACCAATAATATGCAAGGTGTAGCTGCGCCAAGTAACAGAAATTTCGACTCCGTTGATAAATTGCATACCGTGCTGTGCAGCGGCAGCAGCTGCCTCAGCCAAGCCAGAGAGATCGTCATGGTCAGTCAAAGCAAGAAATTTCACCCCCCGCTCTGCCGCGCGCGCAACCAAATCAGTGGGCGACAGCAATCCGTCCGAAACAGTTGAATGGCAATGCAGGTCGTAATCTAACATTTAGTAACCCTAAGTAATCTCGTCTTGCCGCACAGATGAATATCCATTTAATAGGCTAATAGGCATATTACAACACTAATCTGGACTCTCATTTCCTGTATAAATCTTTTCTGCACGATGAACAAAAGCATCCACAAAACTATTGGCAATGAAATGAAAAATGGGGCCGAACACTTTTTCCAGTAACTTATTGGAAAATTCGTAATGCAACTTAAACTCTATTTTACAGGCAGATTCGGAAAGAGGTATAAAATGCCAATCACCGTCAAGGTGCTTGAACGGTCCATCTTTCAGTGTGATGTCAATGTGATGAGGAAACTGACGCACATTCTCAGTGGTAAAACTCTGCTTAATATGGTGATAATTGATGTGTACTGTCGCATGTACGGTATCTCCATCCATCGAGATAACACTGGCTCCGCCACACCACGGCAAAAACCGCGGATAATCCGCCACATTATCCACCAGAACGAACATCTGCTTCGCGCTGTAGGGAACCAGTACTGATTTCTCGACTAAGGCCATTCTAGCAGTACGTCCATGCAAAGCTGGTAGAATATGTAAATTATGAGCATAGTCCAAAATAAAAAAGCATACCACGACTACTTCATCGAAGACCGCTATGAGGCCGGCATCATGCTGGAAGGTTGGGAAGTCAAAGCAATCCGCGCCGGACGTGCCAATCTCAAGGAAGCCTATATTACGGTGAAAGATGGCGCCCTGTATCTGTTCGGCTCCCATATCAGCCCATTGACTACCGCTTCCACGCATATCTATCCTGACCCCGTTCGCACGCGCAAACTACTGTTGCATGCAGCTGAAATCAATAAGTTGATCAGCAAAGTGCAGCGCGCTGGCTACACTCTTATGCCATTGAACATGCACTTTAAAGGCAGTCTCGTCAAATTGGATATCGGCCTTGCGAAAGGGAAAAAGCAACACGACAAACGAGACACCGAGCGAGAACGCGATGCCTCACGCGAGGCTCAGCAAGCAATGAAAAAATCGCGCAGTTAACTGCTATCACTCTTCATCGGAATGCTGCATCAACCATCATACACATCGCCTACCACCGCGTATTTCACTACCAACCAATACCATAGTCGAGTCATCCAATAGCCAAATTATTGACACGGCGGATCGTCGCATGTCACTCAACATGCGACGACAGAGCCATGCTAGTTACACTGTCATGGACACGGCGTGTTTAATTTGATTAAAATAGCGAGACTCTGCGTAAGATACGCACTTGCAGCATTTATGAACCAACCTTGGCAAGCTCTGCGCGCAGGGCAGCGATAATGGAATCATAGCGATTTGGGTCAGTCTCATTGCCTGCTTCATACACAGCAGAACCGACCACAAAAGTATCGGCACCAGCCAAAGCAATTTGTGCGATGTTACCTAAATTCACGTCACCGTGGACTTCCAGGATGATATTACGCCCGCTATCATTGATTTTTTTGCGTGCCGTACGCACCTTATTAATCGCCTCCGGAATAAATTTCTGGCCACTGATTAAGCCAGTCTGTTTAGACATAATCAAGACAACGTCGATCTTACTTATAACATGGTCTAGATAGCTAAAAGGCGTGCCTGCATTGAATGCCAACCCTGCTTTGCAGCCGTTTTCGTGAATTAAATCAACGATACGCTCGATGTTTTCAAAGGACGGTAGATTGTATGCATCTCGATCAACTGCTTCAGGATGAAAAGTAATAATGTTTGCGCCAGCCTTAGCATATTCCGGTACAAGGTCATTCAATGAATTGTCTACATTGTACCCACTCGTCAGGTGTATCTCGATCGGCGCTTGAGTAATAGGGCGAATAGCCGCGCATGCCTTCGAACCATTTCTGTATGTTGGCACGAAATGCTTATTCATTACTTCTAGGTGAATAATGTCTCCCCCCGAGGCAAGGACATTGATGATCTCTTCGCCGAGCTTGGCGAAATTGGCAGAAATAATACTGGGTGCGATTTTATACATTAGATGCCTTTAAATGGATTTGATAAAGTTGTTTATTCTACCCGAAACTCATGGCGAATAATTTTAACGACAGATGTCATGTCGAATGTTAATTCCTCAGCTAATACAATAAAATAATAAGCCGAATTTAAAGAGTATTATTCAATAGTCGTGGAAGCGCGCTTACCAGTTTTGCTGATGGTTCATAGCTAAACTTTTCTATACTCTCACATAGGATTTACATGCGCTATATCGCTTTGCCCAAAATCACTATAGCAATGGTCAGCAAACCGATAGCCAGATTTAACCCTACCAGCTTGCGTATAGTAGCCAGCACCGCCCCTGCCTTGGGCCAATCCTGCGCCACAATCTGGATATTAAAATGCATGTTACAGACGAAAAACACATATATGAAAATTAGTGTCATTGCAATACCAAACAGCAACATCAGATGAATATAACGCGGTACATGAGCAATACCGCCAAGCTGGTGAATCATATAGAAACCGCTTACCAGTAGCAGAAACACCGCCAACCACACCCAATTAAAAAAACGGGCAAATACTTTAGCCCACAGGCGCAGTCTTTCTGGTGGCTGCAAGACTTCGGCAGCGCCAGGGCGCAGTACCATGTAGGAAAAAAACATACCACCGACCCAAATTACCACCGCCAGAATATGGATAAGTTTGAAAAGTTCCACCTTAACCTCATATTTTCGGCAATATTTCCCGAACGGGTCGAAAACTTCTTCTATGCTCGGCAGATACGCCGTGCATTCTTAATGCTGCCAGGTGTGCTTCGGTGGGATAGCCCTTGTGCGCGGCAAAACCATATTGTGGATAAATATCATGCAGCAACAGCATGGATGCGTCACGCGCGGTCTTGGCCAATATAGAGGCTGCCGAGATGGACGCAACACTGCTATCCCCTCGCACGATTGCACGGCTCGGCAGCCCCGTATCCGGGCAATACAGGCCGTCGACCAAAACCTCATGCGGTCGGATTTGCAGCATTTCGATTGCACGGCGCATAGCCAATAGACTGGCACGCAAAATATTGATTGAATCAATCTCTATGACTGAAGCTTCTGCAATCGCCCAAGCCAAGGCATGTTGCTTTATTTCCAACGCAAGATAATTGCGACGCTTCTCGCTGAGCTTCTTGGAATCGTCCAGTCCCTCTATTGGTCGGCAGTTGTCCAATATTACCGCAGCGGCATAGACTGGTCCTGCTAACGGGCCGCGCCCGGACTCATCCACTCCACAGATAAGCAGGTTGTTTTTCACTTGACGCCCTCTTGCATACCCAGATATGGCAGGATAGCCTGCGCCGCCTTGTGAGCATTACCCTGCCTAAGCGTGGAATACATATTGGTGAAGATTGCTTCTAGTTCGGTAACTGCCTGTTTGTTAGATAACCAGTTTAGCAGCGCCTGTGCAAGGTTCTCCGGTGTTGCATCATTCTGCAACAGCTCCGGCACTACAAATTTACCTGCAAGTATGTTTGGAAGGCCGAAATATGGTTGGTATGCCTTGGGTTTCAATAGCCAATATAACAAGGCTGACATCTTGTAAGTGATAACCATGGGACGTTTGAGTAGCGCAACTTCGAGCGTAGCGGTACCCGATGCAACCAGCACAACATCTGCAGCGATTATCGCATCGTGCGCATGACCAAATTGGATCCTGATTGGCAAATCCTGTCCCCCGCAATGCCTCAATATTTCCTCAAAAATACGGCGCGTTTCAATGGTAGCCAATGGTATAAGAAAGATTGATTCAGGCAGTTTTTGTAAAATAATTCTAGCGGTATCAATAAAGGTTACAGCCAGATTTCGCACTTCACTCTGGCGGCTCCCTGGCAGGAAGGCAAACACTTTGATTTGAGTAGGCAAACTCATCAGCTTGCGCATTGCGTCCCGATTGGGTTCCTCTGGCAACATATCGGCCAGAGGGTGCCCGACATAGGTTACTGCAACGCCTGCTTTTTCATATAGCGGGGGTTCAAAAGGAAATAACGCCAGCATATGCGATATCGCACGCTTAATCTTGTGGATGCGGTCGCCGCGCCATGCCCAAATAGATGGACTAACGTAATGTATGGTGGGAATGCCGCGTTCCTTGAGCTTCAACTCTAGATCAAAATTAAAATCTGGCGCATCAATACCAATGAACAAATCTGGAGGATGAGCATAGAAATATGCTCGAAGCTTGCGACGTATACTTGCTATTTCGCAATAATGTTTCAGCACTTCGACATAACCGAACACCGCAAGTTTTTCCTGCGGGAATAACACATGCATACCAACTGCCTGCATCTTGGGTCCACCGATTCCGATGAATCTCACACCGGGCACTGCCCGTTTCAGCTCTTCCATCATATGACTGGCGAGCAGATCACCTGAAGCTTCACCGGCAACAATGCCGATCACTTTCACTTGCTGTGTCATGTAACGAGATTAACGAATAAAGCCGCGTTGCGAACGACCTAGGAAATCAACCAGTACATTTAGATCTGGATATTCTGCTGCCTGTTCTTCAATAGCAACTTTAGCCTGCTCTAGCATCAACCCGGATTTGTACAGGGTCTTATAGGCGCGCTTAATCGCCATCACCGTTGCACTTGAAAAACCACGCCGCTTCAACCCTTCCGAATTAATACCGTGGGGTGCAGCAGGGTTGCCGGCGGCAGTGACATAAGGCGGAACATCCTGCAAGATAACTGTTCCCATTCCAGTAATTGCATGCATGCCAATTTGACAGAACTGGTGTACCATGGAAAAACCTCCCAGTATTGCATAATCAGCAATCTTGACATGCCCGGCCAGACTTGCGTTATTAGCAAAAATAGTGTGGCTTCCGATCTGACAGTCATGCGCCAAATGCACATAAGCCATAATCCAGTTATTGTTCCCAATACGCGTCACGCCAGCATCCTGTGAGGTGCCTATATTAAAGGTGCAGAATTCGCGTATGGTATTGTTATCACCAATTTCCAGTCGCGTCGGCTCACCAGCATATTTCTTGTCTTGCGGAATTTCTCCTAGTGAACAAAATTGAAAAATTCGGTTATTCTGGCCAATTCTGGTACGTCCGCTGATCACTACATGTGGGCCGATTTGAGTGTTTTCGTCGATCTCGACATGCTCGCCGATTATTGAATACGCACCCACTTCAACATAATTTGCCAATTTGGCATTTGGATGAATAAGAGCCGTTGGATGACGCATTACAATTCACGCACAGTACACATTAACTGAGCCTCTGCTGCGACCTGCCCGTCGACTTCTGCAGTCGCAGAAAACTTCCACAGACCGCGCAAATTACGAAGGAACGATGCCTTTAATATTAATTGGTCACCCGCAATTACCGGCTTCTTGAAACGCGCCCCATCAATACCAACAAAATAATAAACTGACTTGTCGTCCGGCTTGGTATCTAACGTCTTGAATGCCAGGATAATCGCAGCCTGGGCCATCGCTTCGATAGTCAACACTCCGGGCATGACCGGGTAGTGCGGAAAATGCCCACTAAAGAAAGGCTCATTGATCGTGACATTTTTCACTGCCACTATATCCTTGCCAGGTTCGTATGACAGTACACGATCAATTAGCAAAAAAGGATAACGGTGCGGCAAGTATTCCAGAACCTCATGGATGTCCATCTGGGTGTCGGTGCTCATGAACGTTCCTTCCTTAATGTCTCAACCTCATCCTGCAAGGTTTTCATCTTATTTGCCAGTTCATCCAGATGACGCAGCTGAGCAGCATTTTTTTGCCACACTTTGTGCGAACTGAATGGGAAAATTCCAGTATAGGTACCCGGTTCCCGAATAGATTTTCCAATCATCGTATAAGAAGAAATCTCGATATGATCCGATATCTGTGTATGTCCCAAAATACCGGTTCCACCACCGATGCGACAATGGCGCCCGATAACCGCGCTACCTGCAATGCCAACACATCCAGCAATGGCGGTATGTGCACCAATGCGAACATTGTGCGCAATCTGAATTAGATTATCTAACTTGACTCCTTCCTCAATCACCGTGTCATCCAGCGCGCCACGATCAATAGTGGTATTCGCGCCGATTTCCACATCATCACCAATGACTACGCTTCCGATCTGCGGAATTTTTAGCCAACGGCCTCCATCCATCGCCAGACCAAAACCATCTGCACCAATCACAACACCGGAGTGCACAATTAGCCTGTTTCCAAGCACGCAATTGTTGTATACCACCACACGCGGGTATAGACGAGTATCGGTCCCTATGGATACCCTGGCACCAATGCTGCATCCTGCCATAATCGCACTACCAGCTCCTATTCTGGAGTCTGCGCCAATCACCACATTCGGACCAATATAGGCACTGGGGGCAATTTGAGCCCCTTCCTCAATCACAGCACTAGGATGGATGCCCGGAACCACCGAATCCAGTGGATTCAGGAACGCCGATACCTTTGCAAAATAAAGATAAGGATTGTCACTAATGATGCGTGGTAGTGCTGTCGTCTCCGCATCTGCTGTACCGACGATTATTGCGCTGGCACGGGTATTAGCAAGGAGCGGTCGATATTTTGCACTTGCCAGAAAAGTAAGTTGGCCTGCCTGCGCGCTTTCCAGCGTAGCTATTTGATTAACGGTTGTCTCGGCATTTCCCAGCAGCCGACCGCCAAAGCGCGCTGCAATTTCCTTAAGGCTATGATCTGCCCGCTTCATACAATTTGAACAGGACTTAGAATTTTATTTATCATTTGCCATATATTTCAAGACTTTTTCGGTAATATCAATATTTGGGTTGCGATATACAGCCTCCTGTAATATCAAGTCATATTTTTCTTTTTCTGCAAGCGCTTGAATGGCCTTATTAGCATGTTCCAGAACCACTGACATTTCCTCATTCTTGCGCAGGTTCAAATCTTCGCTGAAACCACGCTGCATGCGTTGCAGATTCATGTTGAGATTGGCCAGTTCACGTTCTTTGTTGCGTTTCTCAGCATCTGGCAAGGTCAGACCTTCCTTTTCCATGAATGTTTTGACATCTTTCACCTGCTTGGCGACTTTCTTGATTTCCTGGTCGCGTCCAGAAAACTCCTTCTCGATCTTTTTCTCGGCCTTCACAGCAGGAACAGATTCACGCAAAATGCGTTCGGTATTCACTATGCCGACCCGAAAATCGGCCGCCAATGCTTGAGTACAGCCGACCAACAGCAATATCTGCATAAGCTTCATACTCAAAATTTTCATTTTCTTCTCCTAACTTAATTTAAAACATCGAACCCATCGTGAACTGGAATGGTTGTAACTTGTCACCAAATTGGTCGTTTAGCGGCACACCCACGCTAATTTTAAGTGGACCCATCGGTGATACCCAAGTAACAGCTACGCCAACAGTGTAACGCAAGCTGTCAGATCCTGACATACCTAGGCCAAACACCGCACCCGCATCCACAAAAGCACTCATACGCACTGATCTGTCCTTGCCCATTCCAGGCACTGGAAACAGTAATTCAGCGTTTCCGATTATGCGCCTCGTGCCACCCAAGGAGTTATTATTACTGTCCTTCGGCCCCAAGGAAAATGGCTTAAAACCACGCACTGTACCTGGCCCGCCAGCATAGAAATTCTTGAAGAATGGCACCGGCTTGTCGCTATAACCATCCGCATAGCCCACATCGCCATTTAGCATAAGAGTAAAATTTTGACTTATAGGATAGAACCACTGATTCTGATAGGTGAGCTTGTAATACTGCTGATCGGAGATCGGCACGGTTACTTCCACAAATGCACGCTGCGTCGTTCCCTCGGTAGTGTAAATAGCACTGTCGCGGTTATCCCGGCTCCAGCCCACCGAACCCGTCAGGTTACTTGTGGAAGGTCCAAATATTCTGACGTACTCTTTCATTTGTGACGAGCTGGCGTCGGTAAGTGTCAGTTCAGTTTTTTCCGCCGATAAACCATAATGCGTATTCTCGAAGTCGCTGATTGGTATGCCAAAACGCACTCCTCCACCAATGGTTGAGGAAAGGTATGGGCTAATCGCCGTGAAGGTGGAGTTCACGTTGCGTTTATATATATCGAAACCCCGGCTTACTCCATTATCAGTGTAATAGGGGTTGGTATAAGATACCGAATACACTTGGTTAACCCTGCCGGTGTTAATCTGTGCAGAGAGATTGTTGCCGGTACCGAACAAATTTCGTTGAGTGACCGATCCAGTAAACACCAGACCAACGTTACTGGATATCCCGGCACCGATCGAAAAGTTCCCGGTGGATTTTTCCTTAACAGCCAGACTAACATCTAGCTGGTCATTTGTACCAGGAACCGGGATGGTCTCAATATTTACTTCACTAAAGAAGTCCAAGCGATCGACCTTCTGTTTGGATGTCTTAATTTTAGACGCGGAGTACCACGCGCCCTCCATCTGACGAAATTCACGTCGAATCACAACGTCGCGAGTTTTAGTGTTACCTGTAATGTCGATGTGTCGTACATAGGCTCGCGAGCCAGGGTCTACCACAAAGGTGAACCCCACTTGATGCTTTTCTTTATCTACATCCGGTACCGCATTGACATTAGCGAAGGCGTAACCATCCTCGCCAAGGCGGTCGCCTATTTTCTTGCTGGAGTCGGTCAGCTCCTTGCGAGAAAACACATCACCCGCTTGTATTTTAATCAGTTTGCGCGTCTCTACATGCGGCAAGATATTCTCAGGTCCAGATACCTTAATATCAGAAACTGTGTACTTGGCGCCTTCGCTAAGATTAATGGTGATGTAAATGTGCTTCTTGTCCGGTGTGATAGAAACTTGGGTAGAGTCTATGGAAAACTCCAAATAGCCCGCGTCAAGATAAAGTGAACGCAAAATTTCCAAATCAGCAGACAGTTTTTGCTTGGAGTATTGATCATTTTTAGTAAACCAGCTTATCCAGTTTGGAGTATCAAGCTGCATCAAACCCTTCAATTTTTTTTCGCTGAAAACTTGGTTACCGATAATGTTAATTTGTCCTATTTTAGAAGTTTCACCCTCTACCACATTAAAGATAATAGCGACACGGTTGCGTTCTAACTCGGTGACAGTAGTGTTGAAACTCACCCCATATTTGCCGCGCGCTACATACTGACGCTTGAGTTCTTGCTCCGCTTTGTCCAAGGCAGATTTGTCGAAAATACGACCATCCGCCAGCCCCACCGACTTAAGATTGTCGCGCAGCGTGTCTTTCGGAAAGTCCTTCACTCCGTTAATTTCAATGCTGGCGATGGACGGACGTTCGCGCACCAGTACAATTAACACCCCCTGTTGCATCTCAAGGCGCACGTCCTTGAAAAAGCCAGTGGCGAACAGTGCACGGATTGCCGCAGCAGCATGCTCATCATCCAGCTTGTCACCGACCTTGACCGGTAAATAGCTAAATACAGTGCCTGCCTCAGTACGCTGTATACCTTCTACACGAATATCCTTAACCACGAAGGGTTCGATGGCTATGGCGGACGCGGCATATAACAGCGGGATAAGTCCCGCTAGATTTTTTAATTTCATGTATTGTTTCAACCTAAAACAGGCGGCTAAAGTCGTTAAACAACGCAAGAGCCATCAAGGTAACGAGCAGCGCAATACCAATTTTTTGCCCGGCCCCCCAAGCCTTCTCGGACATCGGACTACCCTTTATTAACTCGGCCATATAATACAGCAAATGCCCCCCATCCAATAAAGGGATGGGCAACAAATTCAACACGCCGAGGCTAATACTGATCAGCGCCAGGAAATTTAGGTACGCGACCGCACCCATCTGTGCGGACTGTCCAGCATAATCGGCAATGGTAATTGGCCCGCTCAGATTTTTCAGCGACATTTCGCCTACCACCATTTTTCCCAGCGACTTCAAACTCACCTTGGCAATTTCCCAAGTTTTTCGTACGGCATGTCCGAATGCTGCAAGCGGCGCATAATGCACTTTAGTCAACAAGGCGTCGAACTCACGCCGGTCTATGTGCGGTGCAGCTCCAATCTTGCCTACCGTTATGTTCGCTTCGCTGGTTGCTTCAGGTGTGAGATCAAGAGCCAGTACCATGCCGCTTCGTTCAATCTCCAACTGCAGTATCTGTCCCGGATGACCGCGCACTGCCTTCACCAAGTCTTTCCAATCTTCTATGCTCTGCCCATCCACACGCAGAATTTTATCGTCCGGGAGTAACCCTGCACGTTGGGCAACCCCGCCTTCCACCAACTTTCCGATGACGGGACGCACCAGCGGCTGATAAGGTTGCAAACCGAGAGATTGTAAAAAATCTTCATCCATATCACCAGAGGTGAGCGCTTTTAAATTGAGCACATGCCGAACTATATCTCCTTGTGCAGTGCGCGCTTCTATGCGTGCTTCGGTAGCACCTTGCAGAGCGAGATCCAATAATACCCAGCTTACTTGCTCCCAGCTCGGAATGGCTTGCTCATTAATGCTGACGATGGTTTCCTGCGCATGCATGGATGCTGCTGCTGCAGCGGTATTCGGTAATACTTCGCCCAGCACAGGTTTAAGGCTCGGCACGCCATAGATGAATAACGCCCAAAATAGGATAATAGCCAACAACAGATTGGCCGCCGGCCCCGCCACCACGATAGCCATACGCTGCAGCACGGGCTGACGATTAAATGCCAGATGCAGCTCATGCGTTGCCACCTCACCTTCACGCTCATCCAGCATCTTGACATAACCGCCTAAAGGAATAGCGGATATCACCCAATCTGTCTCACTATTTTCAAAGCGTTTGGTGTAAATTGTCTTGCCGAAACCGACTGAAAAACGCAACACCTTCACTCCGCACAATCGTGCTACCCAGTAGTGACCCATCTCATGGATCACTACGAGTATTGCTATAGCAACAATGAAAGCCAGCAGTGTAATCATGATAAGCAAATCGTACTTTTCATTAAATCATTTGCTACTGCGCGTGCAGCGGCATCCGCACTTAACACATCCTCCAGCGTGTTAACCGTGGTTACCGGCAAGCCAGTTAGCACATCTTCTATCAGACGTGGAATGGCAAGGAAAGGAATCTGTTTGTTCAGGAATGCGGCTACGGCTACTTCATTGGCTGCATTTAGCACGGCAGGTGCTGTGCCGCCGGCGCGCAAAGCCTGATAGGCCAGAGCCAAGCCTGGGAAACGAATAAAATCCGGCGCGACAAAATCGAGTGTAGCTACCCTGAGCAGATCCAACGGTTCGACACCAGCTTCAATGCGTTCCGGATAAGCCAACGCATAAGCAATCGGGGTGCGCATGTCCGGGTTGCCCAGCTGCGCCAGTACCGAGCCATCCACATACTGCACCAGCGAATGAATAATGCTTTGCGGATGCACCACGACCTGAATCGCATCGGCTGGCGCGTTGAACAACCAGTGTGCCTCAATGACTTCCAGCCCCTTGTTTATCATGGTAGCGGAATCTACCGAAATCTTGCGCCCCATTACCCAATTAGGGTGCGCACACGCCTGTTCCGGCGTGACATGTTGTAATGCAGATAAAGTAGTATTGAGAAAAGGACCGCCAGATGCAGTGAGCAAAATTTTACTTATCCCGCTGGCAGCTAAACTATCCGTGCGATGACGGGAATAATTATGGGGCAAAGCCTGGAAGATGGCGTTATGCTCACTGTCAATGGGCAACAAAGTGGCACCGTGTTTTTGTACCACATCCATGAACACTCGCCCCGCCATTACCAGAGCTTCCTTGTTCGCCAGCAGAATTTTCTTGCCTGCGCGTGCAGCAGCCAGCGTAGGACGCAACCCTGCTGCACCGACAATGGCTGCCATTACCGTATCCACCTCCGGCAATGACGCAACCCGCTCCAGCGCCGCGACACCACATAAAACCTCCACATCCAAGCCAGCTACGGCGATACGCTGCGCCAGACGCATGGCTGCCCCCTCATCCAACAATACAGCATAGCGTGGCGCAAAACGAATGCATTGCTCAAACAGAGTATTGTCTTGGCACTGCGCAGTGAGTGCCATAATGCGGTAGCGCTCAGGGTGGCGCGCCACTACATCCAATGTGCTGATCCCAATGCTACCAGTGGAACCAAGTATGGTGAGATGGCTTATACTTCTCATGCCAGCCTTTGGAGCAGAATCACCATTGCAGCCAATGGCAAAGTGGAGGTCAGGGCATCAATGCGATCCAGTAGGCCACCATGACCGGGAAGCAATGAGCTGCTGTCCTTGACTCCAGCTTGGCGCTTAATAGCCGACTCGAACAAATCACCGATCACTGCCAGGCCCACCCACCCCCAGGACGCTATTAGCATGCCGGACAGCGCTTCGTAGTTAGTGAAAAGGTCGTTTGTCCAAACAATCAGCAACACATACACGGTAACTCCGAGCAGTGCGCCGAATACTCCTTCCCAAGTCTTACCGGGACTAATATTGGGCGCAAGCTTGTTCTTGCCAAATTTGCGTCCACTGAAATAAGCAGCTGTGTCTGCCACCCATACTAGCCCCATCACTCCCAATAGCCACCAGGGATTTTGTATACGCAAGTCCATCATCGCCAAGCCAGTCGGAATCAATAGTGTCCAACCAGTTAGCATCATCAACAGCGGTTGGCGCACTTGCCAACGGGCCTTCAGCCAAAGTGGCACCACAATTAACCATAACAATGCCGACATACCATATATCAGCAAATGCAATGACTCAAGCTGCCCGGGATATTGCGTATCCAGCCAAACGATACCCAGCATCACAACCAGAGTCAGCCACAAATAAATATTGACAGTCTTTCTGGACAGTTTGGATAAGTGCGCCCATTCCAATGATCCTTGCATCACAATGATAATTACCAGAGCAGCCCACCCTAAAGTGGGCAATAAAAAGAGTGCTGACAGGAACAATGCCAGCAGTATGACGGCTGTGATCACACGCTGCTTAAGCATTAGTTTTCCCATCCTGCATTCGCTCGCTCCGAACTTGTTCACTCGTTCGACCGAAGCGGCGCTCCCGTGCATAGTAAGACTGGATAGCCAATTTCAATGCTTCGCCATTAAAGGCTGGCCATAGCGTATCGGTAAAATATAACTCGGTATAAGCCAGTTGCCAGAGCAGGAAATTGCTGATGCGTTGTTCGCCGCCAGTACGGATAAATAAATCCGGCTCAGGCGCATAATGCATGGAAAGATACGCTTCCAGGTCTTCTTCATTAAAACCGCCAGCCAGATCAGGGCGCGCTTGCAGCATCGTCTGCATGGCTTGCATAATATCCCAGCGTCCGCCGTAGTCGGCGGCAACAGTAAGCGTCAAGCTAACATTGCCTGTAGTCAATTGTTCCGCGTCCAAAATGCATTGATTAAGATTGGCATCGAAACGGCTACGATCACCGATTATTTTTAGCCGAATGTTATTTTCGTGCAACTTGAATACTTCACGTTCAAGCATTTTCAGGAATAACTGCATCAGAAAGGAAACTTCGTCTGCCGGGCGACGCCAGTTCTCACTACTAAAGGCAAACAGGGTCAGATATTCGACTCCCAGTTCGCGGCAGACTTTCACGATCTCGCGTACCGTTTCCACACCGCGTTGATGCCCGGCAATACGTGGCAGAAAGCGCTGTTTCGCCCAGCGACCATTACCGTCCATGATGATGGCAATATGGCGTGGCACTTGAGGGATAGCCGGGACTGTGCGAGTGGGACTTTGAAATAACGCCATCAAGAACCTCTGAAGCAATCTCGCGAGGACAGCGACCATTTTGGTCGCACAAGCGAACAATGCGCTCGCCTTCTTATGGTGTACCACTCCATATGCAGTGCAGTTAAACCGCCATCAGGTCTATTTCTTTTATTTGTAGCAGCTTGTCTACTTCTACTACGAAATGGTCAGTAAGTTTCTGTACCTCATCCTGCCCACGGCGTTCATCGTCCTCTCCGATTTCTTTATCTTTGAGCAACCTCTTAAGATGCTCATTGGCATCGCGACGTATGTTGCGTATAGCCACCTTAGCGCTCTCCGACTCACTACGCACTACCTTGATCAAGTCACGGCGACGCTCTTCGGTCAACATCGGCATGGGTACGCGGATTAAATCCCCATTGGTCGCGGGGTTCAGTCCCAGATCAGCGTCGCGTATCGCTTTTTCCACCGCGGCAATCATATTTTTTTCCCACGGTTGTACCCCGATGGTGCGCGAATCAATCAGAGTCACATTAGCAACTTGGCTAATCAGTGTAGGACTGCCGTAATAATCCACAGTCACATGATCCAGAATACCAGTGTGTGCCCTACCAGTACGAATCTTGCCAAAATCCACCTTGAGCGTTTCCAGCGTCTTATTCATCTTCTGTTCAGCATTTTTTTTGATATCAGAAATCATTACATTTCTCCTCCTTCAATTACAGTGTACTAGCGTCCCTTCATCCTGCCCCATCACTACGCGCTTCAGCGCGTCATGCTTGAAGATGCTGAATACAATGATCGGTAAGCTCTGATCACGGCACAGGGTCAATGCAGTGGCATCCATTACCTTAAGGTTTTTGTTAATTGCTTCATCAAAACTCAATTTCTGATAACGAATAGCGGCGGGATCCAGTTTCGGGTCGGCGGTATACACCCCGTCCACCTTGGTCGCCTTAATGACAACTTCCGCATCCATTTCCACGCCACGCAAGGCAGCGGCGGTATCGGTGGTAAAAAAAGGATTTCCAGTGCCGGCAGCAAATATCACCACTTTGCCATCCTCCAGATAGCGCAATGCCTTGCCTCGTATAAATGGTTCAGCCACTTGTTCCAGGTTGAGGGCCGACTGCACACGGCAATCCAAACCGAAGCGCTTCATAGCATCTTGCAAGGCCATGGCGTTCATCACGGTAGCCAACATTCCCATATAGTCGGCGGTGGCGCGATCCATCCCGGCAGCGGCAGGCGCAACTCCGCGGAATATATTGCCGCCGCCGATAACCACCGCCACCTGTACACCCAGCCCAACCACCTCGCCAATTTCGCTAACGATGCGCTCAATCACAGCACGATTAATGCCATAGCTATCATCGCCCATCAGGGCTTCCCCGGAAAGCTTGAGCAGGATGCGCTTGTATGCTGGAGCAGCTGGCATCTGCTTATACCTTCGCGGCAGCAGCAACTTCGGCAGCGTAATCCACTACCGCCTTTTCTATACCCTCACCCACCACGAACATCTGGAACGCATTGACCTTCACACCATGCGTGGACAATAACTTTTCTACCAAAATATCAGTATCCTTCACGAAAGGTTGGCCCAACAGAGTAACTTCGGCCAAGTACTTGGCAATACGTCCCTCCACCATTTTTTCAACAATGTTGGCCGGCTTTCCGCTTTCCGCAGCTTGTGCGGTGTATACCTTGCGTTCAGTATCAAGCAACTCCTGAGATACTTGCTCTTTGGAAACACAAATCGGCTTGCTTGCAGCGATGTGCATCGCCAAATCTTTACCCAATGCATCGTCACCACCGCTGATATCTAAAAGCACACCGATTTTGCTGCCGTGCAAATAAGCCACCACCTTACCCGTTGTGCTATAACGCACGAAACGACGCACACTGACATTCTCACCCAACTTCATGATTAGTGACTTGCGCGCATCTTCCACACTACCACCACCCGCCAATTCAACTGAAGACAGAGCCACAGTGTCACTTGGATTATTTTGTGCAATGGCTTGCGCCACATTACTCGCAAATGCCATGAAGTCATCATTCTTTGCCATAAAATCAGTTTCGCAGTTCACTTCCACCAGCGCACCGACTTTGCCATCAGCACTAATAAAAGCACTCACCAAACCTTCAGCCGCCACACGCGAAGCCGCCTTACTAGCCTTGGCACCACTCTTAATGCGCAGCAGTTCTTCAGCTGCCTTGAAGTCGCCATTAGTTTCAACTAGCGCCTTCTTGCAATCCATCATGCCGAGACCAGTTGCCTCACGCAGATCCTTCACCATGCCTGCGGTAATTTCCGCCATTTCCCACTCCTTGAAAACATAACCTAAAAAAAAGGGGCTCTCGCCCCTTTTGGCCAAGCGAAAAATGCTTACACCGCCTGCTCTTCGACCTGGGCCACAATCTCGTTAAGCGCCTGTTCGCGTCCTTCCAGCACTGCGTCGGCCATTCCGCGCGCATACAGGCGTATCGCCTGACTGGAATCGTCGTTACCCGGGATGACATAATCCACACCTAGCGGGCTATGGTTGGTGTCCACCACGCCAATCACCGGAATATTCAATTTCTGTGCTTCTACGATGGCGCCTTTTTGGTATCCAACATCGATCACAAAAATCGCAGTAGGCAGATTCTGCATATTCTTGATGCCACCAAGGCTTCGGTCCAGCTTTTCCAGCTCGCGCTGCATCATCAGACCTTCCTTCTTGGAAATTTTTTCCATGGCTACGCTATCCAGCATCATAGCTTCCAGCTCATGCAGACGCTTGACGGATTGCTGTACCGTCTTGAAATTAGTGAGCATGCCGCCCAGCCAGCGGTGATCAACAAAAGGGCTGCCACAACGAAGAGCCTCTTCTTTAATAATTTCACGCGCTTGACGCTTAGTCGCAACAAACAATATCGTGCCCTTATTGGCAGCAACCTTGCGCACATACTTCAACGCGTCGTTATACATAACAACGGTTTTTTCTAGATTGATAATATGAATTTTGTTGCGATGGCCGAAAATAAAAGGGGCCATTTTTGGATTCCAATAACGAGTTTGATGTCCAAAATGGACGCCCGCTTCCAGCATTTGACGCATAATTACAGCCATAAATACTCCATGTGTTAAGGGTTAAAGTCTTCCACTCGTCAGATCGACCCTTGCAGGCACCCCAACATGAACGAGTGTGCGAATTTCCTGCTACTTAAACTTATGCCGAATAAGCAGGGTGCATATTGTAACCTAAGCGCCCAATCAACTCAAACGCGAGCCTCTTCCAATATGAAATGAATCTGAAGGATTATCGTATTTCCGCTGAGGAATTATGGAATATATTCCCGCTTCCCTAACGGCATCTAGGTACCAAAGTGGTAATGATATTACCACTACACAAAGAAGGAATATCCATCATAAAGATTACGGCAATTGGCACTGATTTGACACATAATGTCCGCAATGCTTGTGGTAACTCGACTGCACCACCGTGGCCTACGCAAAAGCCAGAACAAAGCGCGCCTTATGACGCATCGTTACTCTTCCAACGCCGACGATTGATGGCGTAATCCGTCACCTTGCCGATGAATGGCAGCACTAGGATGCCCCACAGCCAAACGCAGCGATTGGCCTCACGAAAAGTACTAATGCCAATAGTCATGCCCACGTGCCCCGCGCGCGGTTGATCACGGTAGGTGCCGAAGAGCCGATCCCACGCAGACAGATTAAAAGCGAAGTTGCTATTGGTTTCATCCTCCTCAATAGAATGGTGTACGCGATGCATGTCAGGCGTCACCAAAAGCAAGCGCAGCACCCTGTCCAGCGCCGGAGATATATGCACATTGCCGTGATTGAACATGGAAGTGGCGTTGAGCAACACCTCGAAGATCACTACCGCCACCACGGGCGGGCCCAGCACCAGAATTACCGCAACCTTGATAAGCATGGACAGCACGATCTCGATGGGGTGAAAACGTGTACCCGTCGTTACGTCAATATCAAGATCGGCATGATGCACGCGATGCAGGCGCCACAGCAGCGGCACGGCGTGGAACATCACGTGCTGGAGATAAATAACGAAATCAAGAAACACGACCGAGACTAGCATGGCCATCCACAACGGGACGGCGAAATAATTGAACAGCCCCCAGCCCTGCTGGGTGGCAAATGCTGCCACCCCCACCGCCGCAGCCGGAAACAGCGCGCGCAACAAAATGCTGTTGAGCACCACCAGCGCAAGATTGTTTGCCCAGCGCAAGAGCTTGGACACAGTAAGCCGACGCCGCGGCGCGGCAAGCTCCCACAGTGACATGCTGCAGAACACTCCTAAGAAACAGGCCAAGCGAATGGCGAGTTCGTGCTGCAGCATGAATGCGTTCATAACAGAAATCCCTTTGTCTCATCATAGCAGGGAGCAAGCTTCGAGAGTATCGACAAGCTTACGCAAGCCATTAAAAACTTCACGACTACGTACAATAAAAATGCATTGCCGTTCGTTTGGCACAAGCGAGAAGTCAAGGGTGCCCAGCTGCGCAATACTATTATTGACTTGTGAAATTAAACACTAACCTCTTCCAAAGCATATTTTTTAAAAATGTATTTTTATAATAAAGATGGAATCCTATTTAAGCGCCCCACCCTGCCCGATAAGGTGTGACATCGAATGGTTGTTGCGCACCTGTGATCTCATTTAACAGAATTTCGACGCTGGCCGGGGCCATGGTCACGCCATAACGAAAATGTCCGCTATTAAGGTAAAGGTTGTCCAGCTGCGGGTGCCGCCCGATGGTGGGGATATTGTGCGGCGAAGCAGGACGTAGACCTGCCCAGTGTTGCACCAACGACATGCCGCGCAGGGATGGCAACAATTTTTGGGCACGTTGCCACAACATGTCGCGTGCCTCACTGGTGGTGCGCTGGTCAAAACCTACGTCCTCCAGCGTGCTACCAATCAGTAGATATCCATCGCGACGCGGGATCAAATACAAATCGTCTTGCAACACGATATGACGGAGCGGCGACACATCGAACTTGAACAACAGCATCTGCCCGCGCATCGGCTTAATGTCTAATAGTAGCGCATGTCGTCCCAATACTTCCTTGCTCCACGCTCCGGCGGTAACGATATAGCTCTGTGCGGTAAACTTGCCGCTGGACGTGATGAGTGTTTGTACTCGCCCATTTTTGACCACAATATCGCTTACTGCACAGTGCTCGGTGATACGCCCCCCAAGCAATTCCACATGCTGACGCAAGGCGTGCAATAACCTGGGATTGCGTACCTGAGCGACTTCCGGCAAATACAGAGCATCACCTTGCGCGAGCAGGTTATAGTCTGTTGCACGGACTTGATGCATTGAATAAGCACCATGCGCCGCGCACCATTGCTCTGCCGCCTGCGCATCAAATGGTGGCAAAACCAGCATTCCGCTTGTCTCATATTCCGGATCTATGCCAGTAACCGCATGCAATTCTTTTGCCCATGCCAAAAACAGTTCTGCGCCACGGGTGGTCAGGCGCGTAACCTCATCGGGATAATTCCACGGACACAGTGGCGACAAAATGCCGCCGCCTGCCCAAGAAGCTTCCTGGCCGACCTCACCGCGCTCCAGCACGGTCACTAACGCCCCTTGCTGCAGCAAACGCTGCGCAGTCGACAACCCGGCCACTCCACCTCCAATAATTAAAAAATCGGAATTCAAGTATCCAGCCCCTGACTACGGTCACCATCATGCCTGACATAATAAAACTGTTGGCGTGCACTTGAAAAATTTCCCAACGGTTAGCCTTATAGAATAATAACTAATTGATTACAATTTAATTGTTATATTAAAAATCGTGTTAATAATATTAACAATCAAAATTGTTACGACAATTCAGAATCAAAAAACCTGTCAAGCTGCCAGAAATATACGTTTAAAGCCATTCCATTTTTCATTCTGTTTTGTTCAGTTGACTAGACGAGCAAGCTATGACTCCTATTGCTGTAACTCAGATAATTGAGAAAGGTTTATTTCCGACGAGCAATCCGGGTTGAATCCGCCTCGACGTACCACTTGTAAAAACATCCGCTCCGCTAGTCGGTTGGATGTAAAAATCCAAGTGATGAGTACTTTACTATGGTTAAATAAAATGAGGACGAAATGAAAGCCAAACAAAGGATTCAGCTTGGTTGAGCTGTTAGTCGCCATGTTAATTATGGCCATAATTGCCGCTGTTGCTTATACCTGGCTACCAAAATTATGTCGTCAAAGGCATTCGTGCTGCCGCACCATCATTCATGATGGACTTAGCAAATCGCGAGAAACAGCACTTGCTGGATGCCAGGACATATGTGAATTTTACTACATTAGGGGTGTCGGCACCCGCCGAAGTCACAAACATTACAGTTTTGCAATCGTTCGAATCATAACCCCACCAAGTTTTATCATAACAGCAACCCCATGCAGCAGCCAACAAACCAGTGATGGCTCATTAATGCTGGGGAGTTGACGGCCCCAAAGACCCCACCGCCAAGTGGTAAAAACAACCATGGGAAGCTTGCGCTTAACTGAATTTGAATTTACTCTCGTCAAACTGCGTTACTTACGCTCAAAATGGCAGAATAACGTCCCCAACGTCCCCCCCTATTTTTTTGCTTGATGCCGTCTCAACATCGCTGACTGCAAATGCTCGCTGCATCAAGATTGAACTAAGCGGGATGCCGCGCGCTTATAAGCAAGTGAACGGAGTATGCGGATGATTCATCGCAAAAAAATATTGGCTTCAGCTTGATCGAGGTACTGATCACCATTGTTATCCTGATGGTCGGATTGCCGAGGTTGGCTAGCTTACAAGGCCGAGCATCAACATCACAGTTGGAGTCTTACCAACGTTCACAAGCATTAATGCCAACCATAAAATGCTGCAGATTATGTGACTAAGCCAGGAACTGCGCTGGGTGTAGGGACTGTATACCCGGCAGCGGCGAGCTGCAGTCGGCAGTGTGGACCATAATGAATAGTACAACGCCCTTATGGGTACAGCTGAAGAGCAAAGCGGGATTTCAGCGGCGGGAACGATGATAGGTGCACGCGGCTGCATTTATCAAATTGCATCGCTCGCAAGCGGAGTTGCAGCGCCCTATGCTGGGAAGCGCGGTAAGGTTCAAAGCGATATGAACGGCGGGGTTCGAACCCGCCGTTTGAACGAGCAGACCAGTGTTATTTTGCAGTTACGCTAATCGTGCTACGCATTTTTTCGCCATAAGAAACATGCGCGCCATTAGCAAATTGTAATGTCAACGTATGCGTACCTGGAGCTAATTTGATCAAGGTTTCCGTTTGACCTTTACCGAAATGGAGATGCTTGTCACTTCCGGTCGGAACGGCTTCTCCGACATTCAGCTGCTGCGATGCGTCTATCAGCAAATGATGGTGTCCAGTATTCTCTACTACGTTGCCAGCAGGCTTGATCTCCATGCCTTGCACACCCATCAAAACTTTTACTTCGTTGCCGACTACTGCGCCATCTTTTGGTTCGATAAAATAAACTCGTTGTTCCAGCGATTTTTTTATTTCGTGATCGTTCGCCAATACATTATGGGCGTAGCCGATTGATGCAAATAACATAACCATCGGTAACCCTAGCTTTAATTTCATTATTTTATCTCCTAAGTTAAGTGTTTCCAGCATTATAATTTTAACCCATAAATTAGTATTCGCAAAAAAATAACTGGCAAAATATAAATTCTTATTATGTATGATCGGGTATCCACTTTCCATCATCTGGATAGTCAAATGAATACAGGGACGGAGAATGGTAAGAGTATAATTCATATTAAACAATATATAGATTATTTGATGTTAGCCCAAAGTAGTAATGTCCGGTTTCTCCCAAGTAGAAATGTCCGCTGGT
>NZ_CAKMHQ010000077.1 GCF_927312905.1 Candidatus Nitrotoga sp. 1052 | reverse complement strand
GGAACAAGTGCAGGAGGCGGTAGAGCGGATCAACCACCGACCTCGAAAAGTACTCGGATTTAGAACCCCGCATGAAGTATTCTTCGGGGTGGAATTACGCTACACCAAGCAACCACTGGCTGTTGCACTTCGAACTTGAATCCGCCTGATTAAAATATTAGTCATAAAATATTTTATCTAAATAAATTATGAAAACCAGCGTAGAAAGGCTGCTGCGGTCAGTGCTGTTAGGCCTAGTGCTGCGAGTAGTTTCCATGCGAGATGCCGACGCTCTTTGGAAAAATTAGCGGAATAACGAAGGTAAATTATGACGATGTTTACACCAAATATTGCACATACCATTTTAATAAGCAACGCTGCCATAGCAATGCCATGTATGTCTGGAAGTTTGTCGTAGTAATGATAGCTGACTGCAGCAAAGCCCATGCCACTTATTGCTTGAGCTGTCCATCCGAATCCGACCAGCCATGCTAGCTTGCGATGCAGAGCAGCAGCTGTTCCCGGATATAATGCAAATGCAGCGCCGCCCACAACAGCAACGGCACCGAAATTATGCACCACCTGCACTATTGCGTAGCTCAGGTTTTCCATGGCAATCATGTCGTTATATTACGTTAATGTTAGTGCATGCTTGGACTCCTATAGGAGTATGGCCCTTGTTAACTATTTTGATGCATATGGCGTGTTTTCCCGGATCTAGCGACTCTACTGTGTGGCTACCTTTTAATTTGCGTATTACCACAGCTTCCTTGCCGTCTACGTATAAATGTACGTGATCGCCATTTTGTCCAGGCACGACCTCGTAGGAAACTTCAATTTTCGATTTTCTACTTATTTTTGCCCCATCAAGGGGTGAGGAAATAGTTACAGAAGCATCAGCGGCGAGTGCAACTGGAACGTAAGATCCCAAAAAAAGTGATATTACTAACAGATTAAGTATGCGCATAGTTTTTCTCCTTGAAATGAATAAATAAAACGCCATTTGTACTATTCGTGGGTGTTATTTGCTGCTCTCAGCAATTATCAATATAACACGTTAAACGGGCATGCTGAAGAGATGGCTTGCATTTTTATTTCAGATGAAATGATATTATTTTCTCTACATTTGGCGGATTCAACGGCGTGGACACGTCGGTGATTTCACGAGTGTTTAAGGCGAAACAAATGTCAACGCGGCTGGCGAACTAAACAGACATAATCGTTACGTAATGAGTACAAGCAAGCATGTATCAATAGTAAGCAATTCTCATCGGATAGCTGGGCGGAAAAAAAGCTGTTATTGCTAAGTTGATTTATATTTAGCCAAAATGGTATCTTCATGACACTCCTTGTGGAAGTTGATACCAACTGCAAATGAATACCCGCGCTCGTTCGAAGAAATGGATGAATGTTCCGTACTGAGGGTGGCTGTCGCGACTATATCCGTCGCTTGCGTACGGCAAATCTTCACTAGGGGGCGTGATGTACATACCCATTTTACCAAATGTATTGGCTAGTGAAGTTGGAATAATTTTAAGTAATAAAAAAGCCAGATAAATCTGGCTTTTTTATTACTTAAAATGTACTTGGTGAAACTTTCTTGCCAGAACAATTAATTAAGCTAACACGCCTGTAACAAATTCGGTACTACCCATTACAGCGACAGTACCGAATTTCTTCACAAAAACATACACTATACGGACGGTATAGTTCAAGTTCTACAAGTGCAAAAAAATTGCTTTTAAACTGTAACTGCAACGCAAGCTTGCGTTCCCATATCAATCACTTCATGGAACTCGTCTACTATCTTGATACAGATGTCATGTTTTCCTTTTGCGAGCAGGTCCAGACCAATTGTATAGCCATAGCTACCGTTTAACAAATGTATCCCGGAATAATGCTTGCCGTCTATAAAAAGATGCCCGTGCTCATCATTGTATACAATGGTTGGCGATTGATAGCGGTATGTACCTTCTGGTGCCAACTTTGAGTAACCGGCATTTTGAGGTTGACGAGTGGTATCAACAAAATTTCCGCCGGGTACTATTGCATATTGAAGTCTGATCTTTGCCGGTTTTGTACCTGCTTTGGAATCAGTATTTTCTACGATTGCATTCATTGTTACCTTTGTACCTTGCCCCCTTGGTCCGTCAGCATTAACGAAGTATTGTTTAGTATAGGTTTTGCTTGGACTGGTTTCTTCCGGATGATAACCAAGACCTGTTTCAATCGGAGCTACGCAATACGGGGCTGCACTAGCTACACAGCCTCCAGTACCGTTCGCCCTGTCTCCTGCCCATGATTCGTTAAAGTCAGTATCGTACAGAGGTTTGCCATCTACATAGGGTACAGCGGTTTTAAAGTCTGGGGTATATTTGGTGGGCTGTTTACCATGATAACTGGCTTGACCAGAACCGCCTTCTTCTTTCTGCCATTGATCCAAATGATGCTTCCCAATGTTATATTGGCCTTGGGTTTCATATTGGTATTTAGGAGCTACCTCACCACCACCGGGAGGATAGTTGCCTGGTATGCCAAGTTGCGCTCCAGGATGCAGATCGCCAGCTTGGGGATCGGGTGCAAACGAGCCTGCTGGAGGAAGAAAATTGAATTCAGCATGTGGGCCGTCATATGCCATGGCAGCCGGGGAACTAATAGCAAGCAGTAGTGCCAGTGAGTTAACTCTGCGCATAATTATTACTCCTCTAAGTAAATAAATAAAAAAAGATAAACCCACTCGTACCGTCCGCGGGGGCTCTTAGAAACTTCTAACAGCTGGGTCAGGGTAACATAATATTGGTGAGAATTGCAAAAAATATTTATACTTTTGCGCTATGACTTAATGGCTTTATATTCCCTTTTTTTGGGGTTTAAAAAGTGGCCGCGATACGCTGCTATGATGGCTTGAGCAATAGATCTCCGGCTATGTCGGAGATCATGTAATTTTGCGGATGTAATGTGCTGTGGACGGAGTGTGATTTGGCGTAATTGAGGAGTGAATCGGGCGGGCGGGTGATTGATGGTGCTAATTTCATAATTACCTGATTATTTTCAATACCTGCTTCAGGTAAGTGCCAGTAACGCTTTCCGGATTGGCAGCAATGTCTTTGGGCGAGCCTTGTGCGATGATATGCCCGCCCCCCTCGCCGCCCTCAGGTCCGAGGTCTATGATCCAGTCGGCGGTCTTTATTACGTCGAGGTTATGTTCGATTACTACCACGGTGTTTCCTTGGTCACGCAATTTCTGAATGACTTTCAGAAGCAGGGCGATATCATGGAAATGCAAGCCGGTTGTGGGTTCGTCCAAGATGTACAGAGTACGTCCGGTGTCGCGCTTGGAAAGTTCCAGCGATAATTTGATACGTTGCGCTTCGCCGCCGGATAGCGTCGTCGCGCTTTGCCCCAATGTGATATAGCCGAGCCCCACGTCGAGCATGGTTTGTAATTTACGTGCGATGATTGGCACCGGCTTGAAAAACTCATGCGCATGTTCAACTGTCATCTGCAAAATCTGGTGGATGTTCCGGCCCTTGTATTGTACCTCTAGCGTTTCGCGGTTGTAGCGCATGCTATGGCATACGTCGCATGGCACATAGAGGTCAGGCAGGAAATGCATTTCGACTTTAATCACGCCATCGCCCTGGCAGGATTCGCAACGTCCGCCTTTTACGTTGAACGAGAATCGCCCCGGGCCATAGCCGCGCTCGCGCGATTGCGGCACTCCGGCGAATAGTTCGCGGATGGGAGTGAACAGGCCGGTGTAGGTAGCGGGGTTGGAACGTGGGGTGCGTCCGATGGGCGACTGATCCACGTTAATGACCTTGTCAAAAAATTCCAGCCCGTTGATTTTGACGAACGGTGCGGGCTCGGCGTTGCTTCCATACAGGTGTTGTGCGACGGCGTGATACAGCGTGTCGTTGATGAGGGTGGACTTTCCGGAACCGGACACGCCTGTTACGCACACCAGCAGGCCAACAGGTAAATCAAGCGTAACTTGTTTCAGGTTATTGCCACATGCGCCTTGAATCTGCAGCATGCGTTCCGGATCGGGGGAGAGGTATTCTTTTGGCGCTTCGATGTTGCGCCGACCGGAAAGATAATCGCCCGTCAACGATTGCTGGTTGGCACACACTTCTTGCGGCGTGCCTTGCGCGACGATCATACCCCCATGCTCGCCCGCACCGGGACCCATGTCCACCACGTAGTCGGCAGCATGGATGGCATCCGCGTCATGTTCCACCACGATTACACTGTTGCCCATATCACGCAGGCGTTTCAGCGTGCCCAGCAAACGATCATTGTCGCGCTGATGCAGGCCAATGGAAGGTTCGTCTAATACATACATCACACCAGTCAGGCCGGAGCCAATTTGCGAGGCTAGGCGGATGCGCTGTGATTCGCCACCGGACAAGGTCTCTGCCGAACGATCTAACGACAGATATTCCAGGCCGACGTTGTTGAGAAAGATCAGGCGGCTGGCGATTTCATGCACGATTCTTTCCGCGATGGCCTGCTTGTGACCTGGTAGCTTCACCTGTTGGAAGAAAGTGAGCGCCTGCTTCAAGGGTAATGCACTAAGCTCATAAATGGCATGGTCTGCGATGCGCACATTGCGGGCTTCCAGGCGCAGGCGCGTACCCTTGCATTCAGGGCAGATGCAGGTGTTGAGATGTTTCGCCAGTTCCTCGCGCACGGTAGGTGACGTGGTTTCCTTGTAACGCCGCTCCAGATTATTGATGATGCCTTCGAATGCATGTTCGCGTAGCGTGGGTTTGCCGCGCTCGTTGAGATAGCTGAATGGGATTTCTTCCTTGCCGCTGCCGTACAAAATAATCTGCTGAATTTTTTCCGGCAGGCTTTCGAACGGACGTTCCAGATCGAAATCGTAATACTTGGCCAAGCTGTCCAGCATCTGGTAATAAAACTGGTTGCGTCGATCCCAGCCTTTGATTGCCCCAGAACTTAACGACAATTGTGGGAAAGCCACAATCCGTTTTGGATCAAAGAAACTGATGCTGCCCAACCCATCGCATTTCGGGCAGGCGCCCATCGGGTTGTTGAACGAGAACAAGCGCGGTTCCAGTTCTGGCAACGAATAATTGCAGATTGGGCAGGCAAACTTGGCGGAGAATATATGTTCTTTGCCGCTGTCCATTTCCACTGCCAATGCGCGCCCCTCGGCATGGCGCAATGCGGTCTCGAATGATTCCGCCAGGCGCTGCTGGTTGTCTGCGCCGGCTTTTAGGCGATCCACCACAATCTCAACAGTGTGTTTCTTGTTCTTTGCCAGCGTGGGCAGCTTGTCTATCTCATACACGGTGCCGTTTACGCGCAACCGCATAAAACCTTGTGCACGCAACTCATTAAACAAATCGACTTGTTCGCCTTTGCGCTCAATGACCAATGGAGAAAGAATCATGATGCGTGTGTCTTGCGGCAGTTGCAGCACATGGTCCACCATCTGCCCAACGCTTTGGGCCTGTAACACCAGATCATGCTGCGGGCAATAGGGGTCACCCGCACGCGCAAACAGCAGACGCAGGTAGTCGTGAATTTCCGTCACCGTGCCGACAGTAGAACGGGGGTTATGCGAAGTGGCTTTTTGTTCAATGGCAATGGCAGGGGACAAGCCCTCGATCAAATCCACATCCGGCTTTGCCATTAGTTGCAAAAACTGGCGCGCGTAAGCGGAAAGCGATTCGACATAGCGTCGTTGCCCCTCGGCATATAAAGTGTCAAATGCGAGGGAAGACTTGCCGGAACCCGACAATCCGGTGATGACCACAAGTTGATTGCGCGGCAAATCGAGGCTGATGTTTTTCAGGTTGTGCGTGCGTGCGCCACGTATTTTGATACTGTCCATGCCGGTTACCGTAGGTTGCGCTAAACCTGCTAATATACGCGATTTTTTGCGCTTTCAATACTTCAATATGGAATACACACCTGATTCAATGACGCCACTTGAGCGCCGCTCCAGCATGGGCTTAGCCGGTATTTACGGCTTGCGCATGCTGGGGCTGTTCATCATTCTGCCGGTATTTGCGCTGTATGCTGCCGAACGACTGCCCGGCGGTGAAAGTCATATCCTGATTGGCATTGCCCTCGGTGCTTACGGCTTGACCCAGGCTGTATTGCAAATCCCAGCTGGCTGGATGTCCGACCATTACGGGCGCAAACCGGTGATCTATGCTGGGCTGCTGCTATTCGCTATCGGCAGTTTCATCGCAGCTTCGGCGGACAACATCTATTGGGTCATCGCCGGGCGCGCGATCCAGGGCGCGGGAGCAATCAATGCTGCGGTGATGGCGCTAACCGCCGACCTCACGCGCGAGGAAGTCCGCACCAAGGCGATGGCGATGATAGGCATTACCATTGGTATCACATTTGCGATATCACTGGTGCTGGCACCGATGTTATATCAAGCGATAGACGTGCCCGGAATTTTTGCGCTAACCGGCGTATTGGCGCTTCTGGCCATGCTGTTTGTGGCCTTTGTAATTCCAAATCCGGCCATCACGCGCTTCCATTCTGGTTCCGGGGCGAGCAGCAAGCGATTCGGCGACGTGCTGCGTAACAAGGATTTGCTGCGACTCGATTTCGGTATTTTTTCCTTGCATGCGATTCTAATGTCGGTATTCATGCAAGTGCCATTCGTGCTGAAAAATAATGGGCTGGAGGTTGCTCAACATTGGCAAGTATATCTGCCAGTTATGTTGCTAGCCCTTATGTTGATGGTGCCGCCCATCATTGTCGCCGAGAAAAAAGCAAAGATGAAGCAAGTGTTTATGGGCGCGATTGCACTGGCAGCGCTGGGGCAATTATCATTAATGCTGATGCAGAGCAGTGTATGGGGTGTGATGCTGTCGCTGTTGCTGTTCTTCACCGCATTTAACGTATTGGAGGCGACATTGCCTTCAATGATTAGTAAGATTGCCCCGCTGGCGGCCAAGGGAACGGCGATGGGCGTATATAGCAGCGTGCAATTTCTCGGCGCATTCTTTGGTGCGATGGCGGGCGGTTTTCTGATGCAATATTTTGGCGGCAATGCTGTGTTTGCATTTGCGGTAGGTTTGTTATTGCTGTGGTTGTTAGTTGCCAGCACCATGCAGCCACCTGCAGCGGTGCGTACCAAAATGTACCCATTGCCTGAAATGGATGGGCGCGCGGGCGCTGTTTTGCAACAACGCTTGGCGCAATTAAATGGGGTGCGCGAAGTAATGGTGGTGCCAGCCGAATGTATGGCGTGTCTTAAAGTAGATATGAGTGGCTTTGACGAAGCCGCGGTAGAAAATTTAGTGAAAGGGGAATGACATGTCGGTAAACAAAGTAATTTTAGTAGGACGGCTGGGCAAAGATCCGGAAACGCGTTACATGCCCAATGGCGAAGCAGTAACCAATGCCACGTTGGCTACCTCAGAAAACTGGAAGGACAAAAGCGGCGAGAAACAGGAAAAAACAGAATGGCATAACCTGACCTTCTACCGTCGCCTGGCAGAAATTGCCGGAGAATTTCTGAAGAAAGGCTCGATGATTTACGTTGAGGGCAAGCTTGCCACGCGCAAATGGCAGGACAAAGAAGGCAAGGATCGCTATACCACCGATATCATTGTCGGCGAGATGCAGATGCTGTCCAGTAAATCCGGCAGCGGTAATTTTGACATGGCGGATAAGCCACCTGCATCATCGTCAACTGGAGCGCCTGCTACCAATAAACCAGCACCAGTCAAGAGCGGCGGTTTCGATAACTTCGATGACGACATACCGTTTTAATTACTACCAAACTAAAATCTGTTAAGGAAACACTGATTTATTCCACCGCACCTCACTGAACTTCGCCACCATGATAT
>NZ_CAKMHQ010000076.1 GCF_927312905.1 Candidatus Nitrotoga sp. 1052 | reverse complement strand
TTTTTCGAGTAACGCCGTATTGTGACGAAAATTGGATTTTTAGAGGTGCCCTTAATTCATTGTCCGGAAAATGAGAGCCACTATAGATCAAATGTAGGAGCTTTTCTTGACTCAAGGAACATCTTGTTAATATGTGTTTACTTTATCTCTTGGTCAAGGTGCATATCAAGTCAAGCCAAGCGTTCGTTTCGTTATTCATTGCGGCTTGAGTAAATTCAAAGTCGCGACCGTTCAAACGCGCATCCCACTTACCTGCAATGCCACCCACAAAGTCACACGTGTATGCTACATGCGGGGCTTGAGAATCACGCCAGTTCTTGTCTAGGTACAATGTATACCACGACGACATAGGAGGCCATTGGTGTGTAGGATCGCCGTATGCGCAAGCGTGACTCCAATTTGGCGTAACGATAGTAGCAACTGCACCGACTTTCATCACGCGGTATAGATCATTGAAAAACGCTACTCGTTCTGTCCCAGTCAAGTGTTCAACGAAATGGCTTGAATACACTTCATCCACTGTATTCGCTTTGAACGGCAACCCCATGCGAACGTCATGGACGTACTTTTGGCCAAAGTCGATTGCATCAATGCCGACAAACCCGGCCTTTGGTTTCTTGCCTGATCCAATGTCAATACACAAGCGTACTGGCTCCGCCGTCGGTACATGGATTGGGGCTAATTTAGATTTTTTCAAGGTTCCTCATTTCAGTGAGTTGGTTGTACATAAATTCGAAATATTCTGATTCGGTTGGCTGGCGTTCACATGCACCGGCCAGCGTTGAAACCTCTTACATGAAATGATCTGTAAGCGTTTCAGTGTTTGGGCAATTAACTTGACCTCGCGGCAGATATCAGAAATTTCCCAAAGCATTTTGCTGATACCCGCTTCCATCGCTGGAGTAACCCGTAGTGCTTTATGAATCTTACAGAAGTTATAGAACATGAAATACAGACTAATTGCGGACATGTGATTTTCTAATTTTTTACTAAAGGGTACTTCTATAAATCCGTCGTCAGCGCGATGGATTTATAGAAGTGCCCTAGTGCTCAACGCGCGTTATGCGTCACAAGGAAAACCTTTTCCTGCAACTGGGTTATACCCTTGTCGCGAAAGCGTGGTTCCTTGTCGAGAATATCCGCGTTATGCAACAGGCGTACCTCGCCTGTTTTCTCATAAAGCGCCTTTACCTCCGGCTCCTTCACGCTAAAAGGCGGCCCCTGCATTTCATGCTGGGGGTAATCAAAGGTGACCAACAGAGTGTTTACGCCGGAAGCCAGGATGGTCTGCATGTGGGCTGCGTAGGCACTGCGCATCGATGGGGGTAGCGCGATGAGCGAGGCGCGGTCGAAAACTGCGCTCACCCCCGCCATATCCTCTGATGTCATCTGGAAAAAGTCGCCGCAGTAAAGTCTGAGTCCCTCCGTCTGGTAAAGGTTGAATGCACCGTGTTTTGTGACTGATGCTTGCAGGCCGCTTTCGGCAAAGAATGCCTCTACCGCCAATGGACAAATTTCCACACCAACCACTTCATGGCCTTGCCCTCGCAGCCAAAGCATGTCGCGGCTCTTGCCGCAGAGTGGCACGAACACACGACTGCCTGGCGCAAGGTTCAGTGCAGGCCAGAATCGCTGCAAGTGAGTATTGATTTCATTCTGATGGAAACCCGTTTCACTTCTGGCCCAACGCTCACACCAATAATCTGTATCCATGATCATCAACCTGCCACGAAAGTGTAGTCGGAATAGCCATGCTCGCCGCCAAATGTCAGATTCTGTAGCATGAAGTGATCATGGTCGAACTTTTGATGAGGCTCATCAATCGCACAGTGGGCTATGGGAAACAGGATCATGCATTTCACGACTCAATCTCCAGGGTGTTTGCTGTCTTTTCCGTGATCTTCCGCCTTGTGGGTCAGAAACAGTGACGCGCCAATCAGGGCGATGGCGCCACCGAGATAAAGCAGGTCGACCGGGGTCGATATCTTCATGTTCAGCGCTTCCTCGAACAGAGTGACGATCAGGATCATCAGAATTACCTTGGCCAGTCGCGCCTTGAGGTCGTCCAGACTCGCGATAACCAGTATCTTGCTGGAGGTTTTGCTGCCATGTGCTTCATCGATGTCGCTGACAAACAATTCATACATGCCGAGCGCAAAAATCAGCATGAAGGTTGCGAGCAGGTACCCGTCCACCACTTCCACCACATGGGAGATGGTCTGGTCGTGAAGTAGCTTGCGTGCCTCTTCGGTCAGGGCGGGGTCGGCGTAATGCAGCATGTGGCCAACAAGGTACACCACGTCCACCGTGGCCATATAGAAAATCGCAATGGCGGCAGCCATGCTCGCCACAACTGCTACCACCACCACGAAGCGTCCGTTCCAGAGCGTGGCTTCGAACCATTTTTCGATAGCTTTTAGCATGTCGTTATTTTATTGCCTGATAGAAGAATGCGAAAGAGCGAGCTCATGGGTACTGCGAACCCGTCCCGAAATATTTTAAAGTTAAATTATTATTAAGCACACGGCAAGTAGCGTTTTTCTGGTGTACCCATAAACGATAATCATAGCCGTAAAAAAATGCTTACAGTGTTTAAGCTACAGGCATTTGATTTATTTAGCTTGGGTGAGAGAATTCGAACCTCAGCAGCAACAAACCATGATAACCAATTTGCACAGGCTCATTTTCGCATGAGCTTGAAGCCTTCATCACTACTAAGAATGCATATTACATGACGGCAAGATTCAGGTACAAGGAAGTTGAAAATCCAGTCTGCAATTATAACTGCGTACTGCCAGCTTCGTTCAGTCGTAATAACTCAATATGCCTAACTTTGGGTGCGAACTTCTGAAGTGCAAGTTTGTTTTTTTTAATAATTAAGCGTAGAGTTCCGCCCCCTTTGAGTAAGGCGAAGAATAGAAAATATATGGGCAGCCCGCAAACGCAGCAAAATCTATCCGCACTTATGCTGGGCGCAATTGGTGTCGTGTATGGAGACATCGGCACAAGCCCACTCTATGCGTTGAAGGAAACCTTCGCCGGGCATCATCCTCTGCCAATCGTCGAGGCCAACGTCCTTGGTGTTCTCTCGATAATGTTCTGGACCATCATGGTATTGGTGTCATTGAAATACGTGACCATCATTATGCGAGCCGACAATCATGGTGAGGGAGGCTCTTTGGCTTTGCTAGCCTTGGCGAGCGAATTAAATTCCAACAGACCCAAATCCAAGTGGTTGTTCGCAATGCTTGGTGTATTTGCCGCTGCATTGTTTTATGGCGATAGCATGATTACACCAGCCATTTCGGTGCTATCGGCCGTCGAAGGTCTTAATATTATCGCACCCCAACTAAATAGTTTTGTGCTGCCGATCACCATCATGGTGCTTACCGCATTGTTCTTGGTTCAGAAACGAGGTACTGGCGCGATGGGAATGGCATTCGGCCCCATCATGATCCTTTGGTTCTCAATCTTGGGCGTTCTAGGTGTTTTATCTATAGCACAAAATCCGCACGTACTTTTGGCACTCAACCCTGTTTATGCCTACCAATTCCTTTTTTTTGACCCTTGGCTTTCATTTCTGACCCTCGGCTCAGTCGTGCTTGCCGTCACGGGTGGCGAAGCTTTGTATACCGACATGGGACACTTTGGACGGTTTCCAATTAGGCTGACCTGGTTCTCCTTTGTGCTCCCCGCGTTGGTATTCAATTATTTCGGGCAAGGCGCACTATTGCTAGACAATCCACAGGCTGTCAAAAGTCCATTCTTTCTGCTGGCTCCTGAGTGGGCATTGATCCCAATGGTGTTGCTTGCAACTGCGGCAACAGTGATTGCTTCGCAGGCAGTAATCTCAGGCGCATTTTCGGTGGCAAGTCAGTCGGTGCAGATGGGGTTTTTGCCACGAATGGAAATCCGCCAAACTTCAAGTAAAGCGCATGGTCAGATTTACGTGCCATTTACTAATTGGACGCTATATCTGGCGGTGGTTTATTTGGTCTTAACCTTTCAGAGCTCCAGCAATCTGGCGGCCGCCTACGGTATTGCTGTTACTGGAACGATGACGATCGACACAATACTGATTGCCTTTGTGCTGGTTGCTTGGCGTTGGTCCCCATTACTGGTTATTTCTCTGATAGGCACATTTCTTTGCGTTGACTTGGCCTATTTTGCGGCCAATGCCATAAAGATTCCACAGGGCGGTTGGTTCCCGCTGGGCATCGCTCTCGTTTCATTTGTTGTCCTCACCACATGGAAGCGCGGAAGAAAATTGTTGTTCGAAGAGATTTCACGTCGATCCATCCCTATTCAAACAATTGTAGATTATGTGGGCGAAGTCAACCGGGCACGCGGAACCGCGGTCTTCTTGGTTGGTGTTAATGAGGGAGCGCCTGCCGCATTACTACACAACCTAAAACACAACCAAGTGCTGCACGAACGCAACGTTCTGCTTTCCGTTATTATTGAAGACAAACCTTTTGTTACGAAGGGCAACCGTCTGTTAATTAATGACTTGGGCAAGAGCTTTTATCGAGTGAAGGTTTTCTACGGATTCATGCAAACTCCCGATGTACCTGCCGCTTTGGATTTATGTGCATCGTTAGGTCTGCCATTTGACATGATGGATACCACCTTCTTTACGTCTCGCGCTTTGATCGTGTCAGCGCCGACTCCCGGCATGATGAAATGGCGGGAATGGTTATTTATTATGATGTCAAAGAATGCGATGAATGCGACGGAGTTCTTTAAGATACCAACGAATCGGGTTATTGAAATGGGTACTCGTATAGAAATATAGTTGCCGCAAATATTCTTTTCGGGTCGATACCGGCATATAACGACCGATCGATATATGAGGTCGGTTGTCAATGATGGACACCAACGGGTTTATGCCGCCAACCTATTTTCATAGAATTGGCGCTCAAATGCGACAGGAGATAGATATCCCAAACGTGCCTGTTTGCGCTGCCGCCGGTAAAATATTTCTATGTATTCGATGATGGCCTGAATGGCCTCGGCGCGAGTCTTGAAGCGCCGGTGATGCGCCAATTCATGTTGAGCAATCCCCAGAAGCTTTCCATGGGGGCGTTGTCGTGGCAGGCGTTGTCGTAGCAGTTTCCCCGGCGCGACATCGATGGCACCACGCCGAACTGATCGCGCAATTTTCTGAACTCATAAGCGCAATACTGGCTATCCCGATCCGAGTGGTGTATCAGTTCGCGCGGTTGACGTTTTGCCGCCACACCCCGAAACAGCGATTGGCTGATCAAATTTCTGGTCATTTGCTCGCTCATGGCGTAGCCCACTAGGTCGCCACTGAACAAATCTTTGTGGCCTCCAGATAGAGCCAACCCTCATCAATCGGGATGTAGGTGATGTCGGTCACCCAGATCTGATTGGGAGCGGTCGCCTTGAATAAGTACACTTCTAATTGACGCACTACACTAGCTGC
Organism: Candidatus Nitrotoga sp. 1052; assembly: GCF_927312905.1. GTDB lineage: Bacteria > Pseudomonadota > Gammaproteobacteria > Burkholderiales > Gallionellaceae > Nitrotoga. Next base: position 9,164 of record NZ_CAKMHQ010000076.1, on the reverse strand, counting down.
TTAACCTCTTGGACTCCACTATTTTTAGCCGAAACAAATTCTGGAGTGATACATATATGGGGCGCTGCGCGGTGAATCAATATAAAAGCTGCATTGCGACAACAGCCTCTGCGGCAATCACGCTTCGTGCAGCACTCCATCCATCAGGCGAAGCTGCCGCTGCATTTTTCCCGCTAGCTCCAAGTCGTGGGTGACTACGATGAAGCTGGTGTTAAGCCTGGAATTGAGTTCTTGCATCAGTTCAAATAATGCTTGCGCACTGGCGCGGTCCAGATTTCCGGTAGGCTCGTCTGCCAATACGCAGGCTGGCTCGGTGACTAGTGCGCGCGCTACGGCGACACGCTGACGTTCACCACCGGAAAGTTCGGCGGGCAGATGCTCCGTACGGTGTGGGAGCCCCACCAGCCCGAGCATACGTGCGGCAATCGGGTCTGTTTCACTTCGCTTCTGGCCACGGATCAGTAATGGCATGGCAACATTTTCCAGTGCGGTGAATTCCGCCAACAGATGGTGGAACTGGTACACAAAACCCAGCGCCCGGTTGCGCAGAGTGCCGCGCTCCGCTTCATTCATGGCTTGCACATCGTGGCCGAGGATAGCGACGCTGCCGCCGCTGGCCTTGTCCAATCCACCGAGCAAGTGGAGGAGGGTGCTTTTGCCGGAGCCGGAGCTACCTACGATGGCGATACGTTCACCGCGCATGACATCAATGTTAACGCCGTTAAGCACGGGTACATTGAGTTTGCCTTGCACAAATGTTTTGCATAAGTCGCGGCAGGAAATAACCATCTCACTCATAGCGTAGCGCCTCTGCCGGTTGAGTTCTGGATGCGCGCCAACTTGGATATAGCGTGGCGAGCAGGCTGATGAGAAAGGAGAAACATGCCACGATCAGCACATCTCCGCGCTGTAAGTCGGAGGGCAATTCGCTGATGAAATACACTTCCTTGGAGAGGAAGTGCATGCCCAGCAGTCGTTCTATAAACGGCACCACAGTGTCGATGTTGAGGCTTAGCAGTATGCCTCCTCCAACGCCGAATACCGAGCCGATCAGGCCAATCAGGGCGCCTTGTACGATGAATATTTTCATGATGCTGGCAGGCGAGGCACCAAGCGTGCGCAGGATGGCGATGTCGGCTTGTTTGTCGGTAACTGCCATTACCAGCGTGGAGACAATGTTGAATGCTGCTACCGCCACAATAAGTGAGAGAATGATAAACATCATTTTCTTTTCGATCTGCACTGCGCGGAAATAATTAGAGTGCTGGCGTGTCCAGTCGCTAACGTAGGTATTGCGCGGCAAGATACGCTGTATCTCGATGGCCACGTGCGGAGCCAGATCGAGGTCATGCAGACGTGCGCTGATGCCGCTTACCGCGCTACCCATTTGATAGAGCTTCTGCGCGTCATTAAGGTGAATCAGTGCCAGCGCATTGTCATAGGGTGCCATACCGATCTCAAAAATACCGACTACGCGGAATTGCTTGAGGCGCGGCACCATTCCCGCCGGAGTGATCTGCCCCTGAGGAGAGATAAGCAACACCTTGTCGTTCAGATGCGCCCCCAGTGCGCGCGCCAAGTCTGAACCCAGCACGATGCCGAAACTGCCTTCCTGCAAGGCTTCCAGCGAACCGGCTTTCATCTTGTCAGAAAGGTCTATCACTTTGCTTTCATCCTGCGGCAAAATGCCGCGTACCATTACGCCCTGTACGTTTTGATCAAACGACACCATGCCTTGCCCATTTACGAATGGTGCGGCAGCCGCCACTTGAGGATATTTTGTCGTGAGCTGTAAGGTAGGTTGCCAATCGACCATGTAGTTCCCCTCTTCACTGATTTGCAGGTGGGGCGCGATACCTAAAATGCGCGTGCGGATTTCTTTCTGGAAACCGTTCATTACCGACAGCACTACAATCAGCGCAGCCACGCCCAAGGCCATACCCAACATGGAGATAAGCGAAATAAAGGAAATGAAATGATTGCGCCGCTTGGCACGGGTGTAACGCAGACCGATAAAGAGTTCGTAAGGACGCAAAGTGAAGGTGCTCAAAAAGAATGGGGCGCTAGTTTGCCATAAGAGCGCTCTCTGCGGGATGGTAAACTGGTAAAGATAAAAATTACTTCACGCCAGCTGCAATATTCTGATAAGTAATTTCGGACAAATTCAACATGAGAAATGTAGACATCGTTATCCTTGATTTATTCTTGCCGCAAGAGATTTCTGTCAACGCTTGCGCCGGTCTGTCTGTGCCTGTCCTTGAGAAAATGCTGGCGCGTGCCAAGCCTGCATCGTTATCCTCAGAAATTGGCTCAACAGGTACGCTCGAAGAATGGCTATGCCGGACTTTTGGTATCGCACGACAGATGGACGAACCCATCGCACCGATTACCTTGATGGCGGACGGGATGCAGCCAGGTGCGGGCTATTGGTTACGCGCTGATCCAGTGTATCTGCAAATGCAGCGCACACAATTGTCTTTGCATCCGGATGTACCATTGAATGCTGATGAAGCGGCGCAGTTGTGCGGCAGTTTGAATACGCATTTTACTGCTGAAGGCTTGCGTTTTTTTTCGCCCAATCCGCAGCGCTGGTATCTCCAGTTGGAGAGCGTTCCAGACATCGTGACACGTCCCTTGGCGCAGGTGGCAGGCAGGAACGTACAAACGTATTTGCCGAAAGGACAGGATGCCTTGCGTTGGCATAAAGTCTTCAACGAAATCCAAATGCTTTTTTTCGAACATGCTGTAAATCAGGCGCGCGAGGCGCGTGGTGATTTTCCCATAAACAGTATATGGCTGTGGGGAGGAGGACATGCGGTGGAACAATTGGCGCGGCCATATACGAAGGTTTGCGGCGACAGCTTTCTGGCCGAGGCGTTCGCGCAGGCGGCAGGCATTCCCTATCAAATATTGCCGGATGATTTAACCCGGTGTGTTGATGATAATGAAGGTGACATGCTAATCGTCTGGGAGGGTTTGCGCCGCCCACTTCAGCAAGGTGACCTGCATGCCTGGCGCGATTCGGTAGAGCGCCTGGAGCAAAGTTATATTGCACCATTGTGGAAAGCACTGCGTAACAGGCGCATCAAGCAGCTTAGCCTGAATGTACTTAATGCTGGCGTTGCACAGCGATTTGTGTTGACGCGCAGTGCGGTGTGGAAGCCGTGGCGCTTGTCCAAATCTTTGACGCGATATGCGCTGGCGTAGCAAAAAAAACAGACTGAATTTTCAGCAGCGCAGCAAAATTCTATCCGCGCCCTTTGGCCTGGCTAGTGAGATACTGTATCATTTGAATACGCAAATAAATACGAAATTTATGAAAGCCATCTTCTTGGATTTTGAGCAGCCCATCGCCGAATTGGCAGGCAAAATTGAGCAACTTCGCTTTGTACAGAATGACTCTGCACTTGATATCTCCGATGAGATTAGCCGTCTGCAAATAAAAAGCCAGTCGCTAGCCAAGGATATTTACGCCAAGCTCACGCCGTGGCAAATCTCACAAGTGTCACGCCATCCGCAGCGCCCCTACACGCTGGATTACATTCAGCACTTGTTTACTGATTTTGAGGAGTTGCATGGAGATCGCTCCTATGCCGATGATCCGGCTATCGTCGGAGGGTTGGCGCGTTTTAATGGCCAAAGTGTGATGGTAATCGGACATCAAAAAGGGCGGGATACCAAGGAGCGGCAATATCGCAACTTTGGCATGCCTCGGCCCGAGGGCTACCGCAAGGCGATGCGCTTGATGCGGCTGGCGGAGAAATTCGATATTCCCATTATGACTTTTATCGATACCCCGGGTGCGTATCCCGGAATCGGTGCCGAAGAACGTGGTCAGTCCGAAGCCATCGGCAAAAGCTTGTATGTGATGGCAGAACTGCGCGTGCCTTTGGTCTGTACGGTGATTGGAGAGGGTGGCTCTGGTGGCGCGTTGGCCATTGCAGTAGGTGATGTGTTGTTGATGCTGCAATACGCCACATACTCGGTCATCTCGCCAGAAGGCTGTGCTGCCATTCTTTGGAAAAATGCGGACAAGTCGGCTGATGCGGCGGAAACGCTGGGTATCACCGCTACCAGATTGAAGGCGTTGGGGTTAATCGACAAGATCGTTAACGAACCGCCGGGCGGTGCTCACCGTGATTACCAGGCAATGATGTCAACCCTGAAAAAAAGCTTACAGGATACCCTTAAACAGGTGCAATCTCACTCCATAGACAAGCTGTTGCAGATCCGTTTCAACCGCGTAATGGGCTATGGCAAGTTCAAGGAAGTCGAGCTTTGATTTAACAGAGCGCGTCTCCGATGCGCTCTCACCCTTGCTTCCTGCGGGCAGCTCCATCCTGCTTGGATTGAGCGGTGGTGTTGATTCAGTCGTCCTGCTGCACCTGCTACAGCAGCTTTCCCTCCGTTATTCATGGCGTCTAAGCGCATTGCATGTACATCACGGTATTAACCCGCAAGCGGACGTTTGGGCGGCATTCTGTACTGATTTGTGCGCGCTCTATGGAGTCTCCCTGCAAGTCGAACATGTAAATATCGCGCCGTTACGCTCGCTAGGGATTGAGGCGGCGGCGCGCAAACTTCGTCACGCCGCGCTTGCACAACAGCCGGTGGATTTTATTGCACTGGCGCATCATCTTGACGATCAGGCTGAAACTTTGCTGCTGCAGTTGCTGCGCGGGGCTGGAGTGCGCGGCGCAAGCGCCATGCCAGCTATAAAGCATCGTGCTAATGTCCCGACACTGTTGCGCCCTTTGCTCGATGTTCCTCGTTCCATATTGATTGACTACGCGCAACAGCATGCCCTCCAATGGGTGGAAGATGAAAGCAACGCCGATGACACTTACCCTCGCAATTTTTTACGCCATCGCATTCTGCCGCTGTTGGAACAACGATTTCCAGCCTACCGCAAAACTTTGTTGCGCAGCGCACAGCATTTTGCCGAGGCAACTGAACTGCTGGATGAGTTGGCACAGCAGGATGCGGAATTGGCAATAGCAAATAACCGTTTGGATATTAAGAAATTGCGTGTGTTGGGCGTTGTAAGAGGAAAAAATCTATTGCGTTATTTCCTTGCGGCGCAAGGGGCACCCATTCCAGACAGCACACGGCTACAAGAAATGCTGCGCCAACTGTGCAATGCTCGCCCAGATGCGCAAGTGTGCATCGACTGGCAGGGCTGGCAAATGCGTCGATATCGCGACCATGCTTACACCATGCCTGCGTTGCCGCCGCCGGTTGATTTCACCGTTATGTGGCATGGTGAAGCAGAAACAGTGTTGCCTCCACCACACGGTGAGCTTCATTTTAAACATGCCATCGGGCAGGGTATCAGTTTGGCAAAATTACAACTCGGCATTGCCAAGATTCGTTCGCGTCATGGCGGCGAAAACATTCGGGTGGATGCTGCGCGACCGCAACGAGGCTTGAAAAATCTATTGCAGGAATATGAGGTACTGCCGTGGCAACGCGACTTATTACCCTTGCTTTTTTGCGATGCTGACTTGGTGTGTGTCCCGGACATAGCAATAGCCAATACATATCGGGCTCAGCCGGATGAAGCTGGAGTGGTGGTCATTTGGCGCGCAGTTCTCAATACGGCATAAATCCCCGGCTGAGTTGGAATAACGATTGTGGTGGTGGTGTTCACGATTTTGTGTGAACGGGGTTTTGATTAACTTTGTAAAATTCGTTTAGTAAGCTGGATGGAGAAGCGGGTCAGAACGGCTTTCCAGCCGGGTAGGAATTGTCCATTTTTGCTGATGTTTCTCGGGGTCAGGTATAAAAGCTTGGTTTTCCGGATTTTCGGATTACTTATAGCTGATTGCAGGATAGCCTTCCCTTATCAATATTTTAACTTTTCTATGATTGGAAATGATTTGTATAACTTCTTTTTGCTTAATGAAGTCAAAGAGCTCAAGGGTTGTATAGTCCTGTAAATACTGATCACTTATTTTAAATTCTTTGGTAATTCCGGAAATTTCAATATAAAAGACCACTGTGTCAGCATCAAAATCGTGCTTGTGCCTGACTTTGCACCCAGGAATCATATTTAACAGATGCTTGCTTATTACCTCATGTTTTACTTTAATTTCGCTTATTTCGCTCATTTGAGGCCCTTTGAACCATTTTATTATCCAGTTTCTTAACATTTAATTTTGTGTGTGCGTTCTAGCTTAATTGCGGAATATCTATTGTTGGAATTACTAATGCTGCGCTATTAAGCTTCTTCCGGCTTTTACTCTTCCAACGAATGTTTTAATGCTAACAGTTTTCTTACCATTCCGAGAACTGAGTCCTCCATGAACTGAGTTGACGACCTTTAGAGCCGAGGGGTCGAATGACACCGTTGCCCACTTATAGAATACCGCCTTGGCAGCAGGCAGCGACAGGCTTGCTGCGTCAGTGCTTGCCCAAGGACAGTGACAGTGATTTGAGCAGTTTCTTACAAGAGTAGCTGGGAGTTTGTGTGAAAATTGAACATCAATCCTCGAAAGTTGCTCGGGTTCAAATGCCTGCACCATTCTTGACAAGATTTATTTCCTGCGTGAATGACAATTCAAATTATAAACTCAACAAAATCAATGCAAATAAATTTGTTGCTGCAGGTTGAATAATTTATATAATTTCTTGTAATTGATACTATGACTTGATACAGTTAACCGTCTTTTCAACCATACGGAAGTCAACATCATGAATAAATCAGAACTGATTGATGCAGTAGCCAAATCCACTAAGAAGACAAAGTCCAGTATAGAAGAAACCTTGAATGCTCTGACGGCTGCTATTCAAACTTCTTTAACAAAAGGCGATAACGTTCAACTAATACGTTTTGGTACGTTTGCCGTCGAAGCACGCGCCGCACGAATCGGCCGCAATCCAGCCACAGGCAAAGAATTAAAGATATCAGCCAAGAATGTTGTTAAATTCAAAGTCGGCAGTAAATTGAAAGATGCGGTCGCTGGCGCAAAAACCAAGAAAAAATAACAAGATATTCTTTAATTTGCCAAGATCTGCGGGAGGTGGGGATGTTTATAACCTGCTGCAGGTAACGTGAATCAAGAATCGAATGCAGAGTTATTCTTTATAATTCCAATATTATCAAGGAGTAGAATTATGAGTAAAGGTCAAGAAAGTAAAAAAACAGTCAAGAAGGAACCCACTAAAACGCTGAAGGAAAAAAAGGCTGCAAAGAAGATAAAAAAAGATGAAAAGATGCGTCAAGGATAGCCCGACATCAGCTCTAGCACATCAGCCAAGAAACGGTTAAACGTGTTGGAGAAGTTTGGAATGCCAGCGTATTTTTAGAGAATTGGTTAGTTTTTTGACATTGCCACAATCTGCAATCTAACCTTTAAAAGTGTTGCGTGATAATGAAATTACGCAACACTTTATTTATTGGGCGTCCTCAAGAGTGTGATAGTACTTTTGTGCCCACAGCAGGTGTCGGTGGGCACTGTCTCGGTCTTGATGTGGCCGCACTCCGGGCAAGTCAGCGTCGATTTCATTGTTATCCATAGTAAATTCGTCATCTTTAATTTCCCGGTTGCAGGGTCACGGTTAGGTCCCGCTTTTCACCTTGATGCATTACGGTCAGCTGGACCACATCGCCGACTTTGTGGTCATCAAGACGGGCCAGCAGTTTTTGTACCGAATAGACATCCTTGCCATTGACCGCCACGATGATGTCGCCAAGTCTCATACCTTGGGGGGTCACTGTCACGCCCTTGAGACCCGCCTTTTCGGCTGCTGAGCCTGGATGCACGCGCAGCACCACTACCCCCTTGGTGCCAGTTATGCCATTCAATCGCTGGTTGATTTGTTCATCAGCCTCGATACCCAAGGCTGGACGAATATATTTGCCACTCTTGATTAGTTGTGGCACCACGCGCATGACGGTGTCCACAGGGACGGCAAAACCGATGCCGGCGGATGCCCCGCTGGGGCTGTAGATGGCGGTATTGATGCCAATGAGCCGACCCGCCGAATCCAGTAGCGGACCGCCCGAGTTGCCAGGGTTGATGGCGGCATCGGTCTGGATCAGGTGTTCAATGGCAGGACCGATATTTCCGGCCAGTGAACGATCGAGCGCTGAGACGATGCCGTTGGTCAGCGTCCAGTCCAGGCCGAATGGGTTGCCAATGGCAAAAACCTTCTGGCCCACCTTCAGGTCGTGGCTGGTGCCTATCGGCACAGGCAGCGGGCGCTTGAAGCCCACGCCGATGCGCAACACCGCAATATCGTGTGCAGGACTAGCGCCGATTAGAGCTGCCTTGTAGTCTCGGCCGTCGGCCAACTTTACTGTGGCACCAGACGCATTCTCAATCACGTGGTAGTTGGTGACTACATGGCCGGCGTCGTCCCAGATAAAGCCGGAGCCCGTCCCCTTGGGAACGGCAAAGACGTTGCGTGTCCACACGTCGCGCACCAGGGCGGCGGTGGAAATGAACACTACTGAGCCGCGGGATTTTTCGAACAGTTCGATAGTGTTTTTTTCATCGGCGGCCAGATCACCTCGGGCAGTGACCGCACGGAGCTGACCTTCCGAAGGAGCCCATAGTGATTCAATGGCTGGCAACAGCGTCCATAGCAGCATCAACGCCGCTACCATTATGACGACGGCCACTAGGCGGCGGTAAAATGGATCGGGTGTTCTTCGATAGGGTTCAATGTCCATGAATCAATACCGGTCAGCTGATAGAATCCATATTTATTCTCCTTGGAAAAATAAATATGGATTCTATCACTGACGAACCAAGAATTTATTAGTGCTGATAAGGTGAAAAATCGTCGGTTTACTGATCTCAAATGGAATCCATTTCCGAGATAAATCCGAGACAAGATGCAAAGAATAATGGCCTGATTTACTGCAAGCCATTGATTTATTTGGCGTCCCCAACGAGATTCGAACTCGTGTTACCGCCGTGAAAGGGCGGTGTCCTAGGCCTCTAGACGATGGGGACTAAAGGGCTTGGTGATGCCATTTTGGTGGAGATAAGCGGGATCGAACCGCTGACCTCTTGCATGCCATGCAAGCGCTCTCCCAGCTGAGCTATACCCCCAAAATGTGCGCGCATTATAATGATCGAGCCTATCCTTGTAAAGCTGAAGCCTTATCCAATGTGGTATGAGCCTGAACGAAAGCCGTATTTCCAACGAGGAAT
>NZ_CAKMHQ010000075.1 GCF_927312905.1 Candidatus Nitrotoga sp. 1052 | reverse complement strand
CCGGCAATACCAGGTGGCTGGCAGAATTAACGGGTAGCCCGACAGGCTGCTAGCCGCTGCAATAATTTGTCATGTATCCCGCCGAATCCGCCGTTGCTCATGACCAGAATGTTATCGCCGGTGCGGGCTGCGGCAACAATGTCAATTATCAATTCGTTCAGATTATCTTTTATGATAGCCCTGTCTCCCAGCGGATCGAGAACTGCGCGAGCATCCCAGCCGAGGTTGAAATCGTAACAAAATACCATGTCGGCGTCCTTGAGACTGTCGGGCAGGGCGTTCTTCATCACGCCGAGTTTCATGGTATTGGAACGCGGCTCCAGTACCGCCAGGATGCGCGCGCTACCTGTTTTGGCGCGTAGCCCTGACACGGTAGTGGCAATCGCAGTGGGGTGATGCGCGAAGTCGTCATACACGGTGATACCGTTGACCACGCCGCGCACTTCCATGCGCCGTTTGACGTTTTTAAATTCGCTCAATGCCGCTAGTCCCTCCACTACAGACACACCGGCATGACGCGCGGCGGCTAGTGCGGCGAGTGCGTTCAAGCGGTTGTGTTCACCCATCAATTCCCATTTCAGTTCACCATGCGCTTCGCCATTAAAAGTCACGCGATTATTTGCGCTGATGTTCCAGCCGTCAGCACAGGCAAATAATTCCACAGGCGTCCAGCAGCCATGACTGATCACGCGCTTTAATGAATCGGCACGGCCGTTGCTGACTATCAGCCCGTTGCCGGGCACAGTGCGCACCAAATGATGGAATTGCGTTTCGATGGCGGCGAGGTCGGCAAAGATGTCAGCGTGATCGAACTCCAGATTGTTGAGGATGACGGTACGCGGACGGTAATGAATGAACTTGGAGCGCTTGTCGAAGAAGGCGGTGTCATATTCGTCCGCTTCAATGACAAAGAAAGGCGTATCGGTTAAGCGCGCAGAGAGTCCAAAATTCTGCGGCACACCGCCGATCAGGAAACCCGGGTTCAAGCCCGCATATTCCAGTATCCAAGCCAGCATAGAGGTGGTGGTGGTCTTGCCATGGGTACCTGCGACTGCCAGCACCCATTTGTCATGCAGCAGATTTTGCGCCAACCACTGCGGGCCGGAGATGTAGGGCAGGTTGCGGTTGAGGATTTCTTCCATCAGCGGATTTCCGCGCGATACCACATTGCCGATAACGAAAATGTCCGGCTGTAGAGTGATCTGTTCCGGGCCGAAGCCTTCAATCAGTTCTATGCCTTGCGCCTCAAGTTGTGTGCTCATTGGCGGGTAAACGTTGGCGTCGCAGCCGGTAACGCGATGTCCTGCTTGTTTGGCCAGCACTGCAATGCCGCCCATGAAGGTGCCGCAGATACCGAGTATATGGATGTGCATGTTATGCCCTGAAAATAAAAAACACCGCGCCCATCAGGCACAGCGCGGCATACAGGTAATCCAGCTTCAGCGGCTGGCCCATGTATAGCACGGCGAAAGGAACGAATACCGACAGTGTGATGACTTCCTGCAAAATTTTCAGTTGTCCCAGGCTGAGTTCGGTATAGCCGATGCGATTGGCTGGCACCTGCAGCAAGTATTCGAATAGTGCGATGCCCCAGCTCACCAGTGCAGCAACGTACCACGGCGAATGGGTAAAATTCTTGAGGTGCCCATACCAGGCAAAAGTCATGAATACGTTTGAAGCAATTAGTAGCAGTGTGGTTAACAACAGTGGGTGTGGCATGGCGCGGTACTGGTCGTTTTAATAATTAAGGTAATGCTGAACAATTCCCTCCGTTCGGGCTGAGCCTGTCGAAATAACTTGTAACCTATTGATTTTCAATTGGTATGTTTCGTCAAGCTCAACCCGAACGGACTTGTTCAGCGTAGCCTTAAACAACAGGGTTGCGATCAAGATATTGAAGCCTCTTCTTTATGCATCATAATTTAATACAGGTGCTAACCAGCGTTCGGTTTCTTCAAGGCTTAACCCCTTTCGCTGTGCGTAGTCCTCAATCTGATCTTTGTCTGCTTTTGCCGTGGCAAAATACTGTGATTGCGGATGTGAAAAATAAAAACCGCTTACTGCAGCAGTCGGCAGCATGGCAAAACTTTCAGTCAGCGTAATGCCGGCCTTGTTGGGTGCGTCCAGCAGTTCAAACAGGGCGCGTTTCTCAGTGTGATCAGGGCAAGCCGGGTAGCCCGGGGCTGGGCGGATGCCGCGATATTTCTCATCGATTAAATCTTCAGTGCTGATATGCTCATCGGCGGCATAGCCCCAGAACTCGCGTCGGACACGGGCATGCAGCAGTTCGGCGAAGGCTTCGGCCAGACGATCGGCCAGGGCTTTCAGCAGGATGCTGTTGTAGTCGTCATGCTTGCTCTCGAATTCTGCCACGCGTTCATCAATGCCAATGCCGGTCGTGACCGCAAACGCGCCGATATAATCGGCCACGCCGCTTTCCTTGGGCGCGATGAAATCGCCAAGGCTCAGGTTGGGCTTGTCTTCCGGCTTGACCATTTGCTGACGCAGGTTGTGCCAAGTCATTGCCACCTGGCTGCGCGATTCATCAGTGTAAATCTCGATGTCGTCGCTATTTACACTGTTGGCCGGAAAGAGGCCAAACACAGCATTCGCGCCTAACCACTTCTCGTCTATGATGCGCTTGAGCATGGCCTGCGCATCGTGGAACAAATTGCGTGCTGCTTCGCCGATCACTTCATCATTGAGAATTTTCGGGTAGCGCCCGGACAGTTCCCAAGTCTGAAAGAATGGCGTCCAGTCGATGTAGGGGCTAATCTCTGCCAGCGAGTAGTCGCTTAGCGCTCGCACACCGATGAAGCTGGGTTTGGGCGGTGTATAGCTGGCCCAATCTGTTTTCAGGCCATGCGCGCGCGCGTCTGCCAGTTTGTAACGTGCACCTTGAGGTTTTTTGTTGGCATGTAGTTCGCGCGTCTTGGCATAGTCGGTCTTTATGCCAGCCACATAACTGTCGTGTAATGTGCTGCTCAGCAGGTTGTTGCACACCCCCACCGCACGCGACGCGTCCGTCACATAAACGGTGACGCCGCTGGTATAGTTAGGCTCGATTTTCACCGCCGTATGCATGCGTGAAGTGGTCGCGCCGCCGATCAGCAACGGGATGGTGAATCCTTGGCGCTGCATCTCCTTGGCCACATATGCCATTTCTTCCAGTGAGGGCGTAATCAATCCGGACAGGCCGATCATATCGGCGTTGTGCTCGCGCGCAGTATCCAAAATTTTCTGGCACGGCACCATCACGCCCATGTTGATAACTTCGAAATTGTTGCACTGCAGCACCACCGTGACGATATTCTTGCCGATATCATGCACGTCACCCTTGACCGTGGCGATGACGATCTTGCCCTTGGGCTTGTTGTCGCCGGAGCGAGCCTTTTCCGCTTCTATGTAGGGTACCAGATGCGCCACTGCCTGCTTCATCACGCGCGCGGATTTCACCACTTGCGGCAAAAACATTTTGCCCGCCCCGAACAGGTCGCCGACCACGTTCATGCCGGTCATCAGTGCACCTTCGATCACCTCGACCGGGTAAGTCGCCTGCAACCGCGCTTCCTCGGTGTCTTCCACGACATAGGTGTTAATGCCACGCACCAGCGCATGGGTCAGTCGTTCCTGCACCGTGCCCTGTCGCCATGCCAGATCCTCCACTTGGACCTTGGCGCCGCCTGTCACATTTTCTGCCACCACTACCAGCCGTTCGCCCGCATCGGGACGGCGATTCAGCACGACGTCTTCCACTGCCTCGCGCAAATCTCTGGGAATTTCATCATATACGCCGAGCTGACCGGCATTGACGATCCCCATGTTCATACCCGCTTGCACCGCGTGGTAGAGAAACACAGTGTGGATAGCTTCGCGCATCGCATCGTTACCACGGAATGAGAACGATACATTAGACACGCCGCCGCTAATTTTTGCGTAAGGCAGATTTTTCCTGATCCAGCGCGTGGCATCAATGAAGTCCACCGCGTAGTTGTTGTGCTCCTCTATGCCGGTGGCAATGGCGAAAATATTCGGGTCGAAAATAATATCTTCCGGCGGGAAGCCGACCTGGTTCACCAGAATGTCATAGCTGCGCTGGCAAATTTCGATTTTGCGCTGTTGCGTATCGGCCTGTCCTTTTTCGTCAAATGCCATCACTACTGCCGCTGCACCATAGCGGCGTACCAGCTTGGCATATTTGATGAACTCGGCTTCGCCTTCTTTCATGCTGATAGAGTTGACGATGGCCTTGCCCTGTACGCATTTCAGCCCAGCTTCGATCACCGACCACTTGGACGAATCTATCATCAGCGGTACACGCGAAATATCCGGCTCTGATGCGATCAGGTTGAGGTATTTCGTCATGGCAAGCTGCGAATCCAGCATCGCTTCGTCCATGTTGATGTCGATAACCTGTGCGCCATTTTCCACTTGCTGCCGCGCCACGTTGACCGCTGTCGGGTAATCGCCGGCGAGAACGAGGCGTGCAAACATCTTGGAACCGGTAACGTTGGTGCGCTCCCCGACGTTCACGAACAAGGAGTCGTCGCCGATGTTGAAGGGCTCCAGACCGGATAACCGACACTTCTTTTCAAGCTCTGGAATGCGGCGCGGGGGGACATCTTTCAATGCCTCGGCAATCGCTTTGATGTGCGCTGGCGTGGTACCGCAGCAGCCGCCCGCGATGTTGAGGAAGCCGCTAGTGGCAAATTCCTTAACCAGCTTGGCGGTATGTTCCGGCGATTCGTCGTAGCCGGTTTCCGACAGAGGATTGGGCAAGCCGGCATTGGGATGCGCACTTAGATAAGTGGTGGCGACGCGCGACAATTCCTCGACATAAGGACGCATCAGTTCCGCTCCCAGCGCACAATTCAGGCCAATAGATAACGGCTTGGTATGTGACAGCGAATTCCAGAATGCTTCAGTCGTTTGGCCAGACAAGGTGCGCCCCGAAGCGTCGGTGATGGTGCCGGAAATCATGATCGGAACGCGCACGTTATGGCGATCGAAATACTGCTCGATGGCGAACAGTGCGGCCTTGGCGTTCAGCGTATCGAAAATGGTTTCCACCATCAGCAGATCCGCTCCGCCATCCAGCAGGCCGCGTATGGCTTCGGTATAGCCTTCCACCAGCTGATCGAAATTGATGTTGCGGAAACCGGGATCGTTTACGTCCGGTGAGATGGATGCGGTACGCGTAGTTGGCCCCAACACGCCCGCCACAAAGCGCGGCTTGCCCGGCACCCGATTTTCGTATTCGTCGCACACATCACGCGCCAGCTTCGCCCCAGCCACGTTCAACTCATATACCAGATGCTCCATCTGGTAATCCGCCATCGACACGGAGTTGGCGTTGAAGGTATTGGTCTCAAGGATGTCTGCTCCCGCTGCCAGGTATTCTGCATGGATGCCGCGAATGATGTGCGGCTGCGTCAGCAACAGCAGATCATTGTTGCCCTTGAGGTCGAGCGGGTGGTCGGCGAAACTCTGGCGAGGCCCGGTATTGTCGCCATGTGCGACTACGCCGCGGAAGTGCTCCTCGGTCAGCTTGTATTGCTGAATCATTGTTCCCATCGCACCGTCCAGAATAAGGATGCGTTGTTCCAGCAAACGTTCAATAAGATGGGGTGTGCGGTTCATGGTGTTATGAGACTTAAAAATGAGAGCAAATTTTACCATGTCTCATGCAAGACGAATTTCCTAACAGCCAATTGACCTAAATTGATTTTTCTTCAAGCTTAAAACGATAATGTTGCCTATTCTTACAGCGACGAGCTTTCCAGAGGTGCAGTGAGTGGCGATCCTTCTCAGCTCGATGCAGGCCATACGCTTTTATCCTTGCTCAAATGACTTTCAGCACTGGTATATACAAGCCCTCCTTTACCCGGCATCACTGCAGTTAGCTTTGTTGCCTATCATTTTTTAGTCATCATCAATTTTATGGGAAAACGGCGCCTGATTATGCCAATGCCCGCTCTATTTTCCCCAGCCAGAAAATAAGGATTTTGCTTATCTTTTTCTGCGGGCAATGCTGTCTAGTAAAATAAGCAAAATGCTTATTTATTTCTACAAAAAAGAATTCCATACTGACTTGTCTTTGTAATTCAGGGTGAATTCAAATGAAACAATCTGAAACTCATGATAATTTTAAGGCAAATAATTACTTAAGCGAATGGAAAGCTAACCATAAGTTTATTGAAATGGGTCAAGCAAGACGCGTAAAGCTACATGTTGCACGTCTCGTTGATGTTATTGATGACAAGATAACGTATATCGCCTGCATTGCATCGACTCTTAAAAGCAAGCCTTGTTCTAAAGACAACAGATTCTAAAATTCTGGCTGCTTACTTAAAAAGATCCCCTGCCATTATTCGGACCGAATTTCAAAGAATTCGCACAATTCTTGCGGAATGCCAGAGAAATTCAAAAAGCTTTTATTAATTAGGTTATGACGAAAAAACCATTCCATCCACGCAGAGATTGAAGGTATAGGAAAGAAAAATATCAAGGTGCAAGTGGATGGTAATCATGTTTGAAATGGGTTAGCGAGGGAGAAGTAGTACTTCTACGCTATCCAAACTTAAAGACAAAAACGTCTGATCCATTGATTTTTTGATTTGTTAACTTTAACTCAAGGAGAACACCATGTCGAATCGATATATTAAGGCATTAAGCGTTGATCTTAAATGCTTCCATGCTTCTCAATCAACCAAACATTGTGATTCTAAAAACAAACATGGACTCGTCGCTTTAGCGATTGTCGCTAGTATTCTTTTTTCACCATGTTACCTAGCGGTGGCTGCTGATGCTCGAGCACAACCTACTAGGGAGATTATCAATCCCAATTTAAGTGGCAAGGATATAACTCAAGGGCAAGCAGCAGCACCGGAAAAAATCTATACGCGAGAAGAGATACTTAAAGCTGAGCCCCTAAAGTGGGTGCCAGCGGGAAAGGCTGATAAACGGTATCTCGGCAATAGCAGCTTCAAGGAAAAACAGCCAAAGGTGAAAGGTCGCGTCCAATTGCAGCCCCCCGGTCTGCCAAACCCGGAAGCCAACAGCCAAGCGCAAAAGGAGTTCCCTGATCAGTGGCAATTGCTGAAGGAGCTTGACCAAAAGAGTGCTGAGAATCCGATTCACAAGGCACCTGAAACAGCTGACAAAGGTAAACCTTCAGCGGCGGCACCCGCTGCTATTAATTTTGGTACACAAGATATCTATACCAGCTACAAGGGTAACTACTGGTCTGTTCAACAAACGGCTTATCCTTGGGCAGTTGTTGGTAAACTGCTTATTGATGGAGGAGGCTATTGCACTGCGCAATCCATTACGGGTGCACCAAAAAATATCATAGTGACCGCCGCGCATTGTGTTTATGACGTGGGCAAAGGATTTAAATCCGGCTGGACTTTCGTGCCGGCAGAACGCAACGGGGCAACTCCTTATGGTCAATTTAGGTGGGCTAGCGCTCGAGTCTTGACTGCATGGACAACGGGCGGTGCCCGACGCGATGATATCGCCATAATTCGTCTGCAGAACAATAACGCCGGCCGGCCTGTTAGCTACTACACTGGCTGGCTCGGATGGCGCCAAAACTATCCGTATACCCGCAGCCTGCACTCTGTTGGTTATGCCAGTAATATTTCTACAGCATGGACTTCAATATGCGCAGCGGAAAGTTTCTATGCCAGTTGTGAGGGTACGGATGTTTTGGTAAAGGGCTGTAATATGACTTACGGTAGCAGTGGCGGCGCTTGGATTGACGAATATAAACCTTACGAGGTCAGCGGTTATGTTGAAAGCGTAGTCAGCGGCCCTTCATGCGCTGGTGCTTTTGGCCAAACCTTTGTGGGCGCTCATTTCAGTAACGCGAATTTTGGTAAGTTGTGTGTGGCGGAAGGCGGTTGCACAACGCCATAGGGGCCCAGTAAAAATAATTGCGGTCAGCTCGGTAGAGGGTCACAGCGCTTTTCTTCCCGCGTCGGTAAACAAAAGTCAGCTTAGTGTGCATGGCGGATACGAAAAGCAGTAACCCACACCACTGGACTCAGCGACATGGCAAATAATGAGCATAGTTTTTAGTTCTAAAGTTCTTGAATGATTGTCTTTATGTCAATCGGAGGATATATGAATAACAAAGTATGGCTTATTGTCGTAGGTTGTTTCGCTGCATTTCAGGCAGTAGCAGAACCTTCATGCAACTTAGATCTCAGCAAAAAACCTTATTATCGATTGGAGTTAACAGTACCTGCGACGTTCTGCAAAAGCGGCGCCAATAGAAGCGATCCCAGTTGTAGAGACTTTCCCAAAGAAGGCGCTATCCAGCTGCATGGACTGTGGCCTAATTACTCGCAAGGTTATCCACAAGGGATTTGTAATGGCAGCGAGTGTCCGCCCAATCGCCCCACCTATTGCGATTATCCATCCCCGCCCAATCTGTATGAATCTGACAGCTGGAAAACCATGAAAGGTTTTATGGCTGGACTGGAAAAATGCCTGGAACGGCACGAATGGGTGAAACATGGCATCTGCTCACCGATGGCGGCTCCGGCTTATTTTGAATGGTCATTAACTAAAGCTAAGGAAATTTCAGAAGCAATTGCACCGTATCTCAATAAAGAAATCAGCCGGAAACAATTCAATACGCTTATCGCCTATAAGCTCCCAGATATCGATGGTGCCCTGCGTTTAAAATGTTCCGGATCAAACCTGTATAGCATGAGTGTGTTCTATAAATGGGGCGATACCCCGCAAGAAGTCATTCCGACTACCAGTGGGCAAAATTCGTTCGGCAATTGCAAGCAGACATTTCGGATACCGTCCAAATAATGCGGAGGGCAATTTTGGCAGAATCAAGTTACTCAGCATTACTGATAAGAGCTCAAAAGCTTGCCAACCACAAGTTTGCTGGCCAACCAGAAAAAGCTGTACGGCATGGGCTTTCGCTCGCCAGTCAAACGCTCGATGCTGGCCGATGCCAACCAAGGGCGCGACTGGCACATCTGGGAAGATTTGGCGACAGTACTTATCCGGCGTGCGCGCAAACTATATTGCAACGAGAGTTTTGGTGTCGATCTCGCCAATACGGTCTACGTCCTGTATGCCACGACCATCGACTTGTGTTTGAGCGACTTTCCATGGGCATATTTTCGCCGAGCAAAAGCTGCCGTCAAGATGCATGCGCTGCTCGACCTGCGCGGCAACATTCCAACCTTCATTCGCATCACCGATCTGAGCCTTGACCGTGTCTTACGACGTTGCGATCATTGGCGCCGGCTCCGCCGGCCTTGCCTGTGCGGTATATGCCGCATCGGAAGGGCTCATTCCGTGCTTGTGCTCGACACTCATGCGTTCGGCGGTCAGGCGGGCGCGAGCGCGAGAATCGAAAATTAGCTCGGTTTCCCGACTGGTATCTCCGGTCAGGCGCTCGCCGGACGCGCTGATGTTCAGGCGCAGAAATTCGGTGCTGAAATGGTGGTGCCCGTCGAAGTGACGTCGCTCGATTGCATACGCTTTCCTCATGCGCTCCAACTCGATTGTGGCGCACAGATTGCGGCAAAAACCGTGGTTATCGCGACAGGCGCAAAATATCGGCATCCCGGCATACCCGAACTCTATAAATACGAATGTCGCGGCGTTTATTACTGGGCTTCACCGATCGAGGCCGCGTTATGAGGACAGGAGGAAGTAGTGCTCGTGGGTCGCGGCAATGCGGCCGGGCAGGCAATCGTATTCCTGGCCAGCCACGCGGCGCACGCCCATCATTTGATTCGCGGCTTCGACCTTGCAAAAAGCATGTCGAAATATCTCATCGACCGTATCGGATTGCTGGCGAACGTTACGCTGTACACGGAATCAGAGATCGTGGCAATCGAGGTTGCGATGAAAGCGTGAGCGGCGTCCAGTGGCACAATCGCAAAGACGGCAGCGAACAGACTAAATCCATCCGGCGCATTTCTCTGTTCGTGGGTGCCGATCCGAACACCGACTGGAAACTTCGATACCGGGAGTATTCGCGATCGGCGATGCGCGTGCCAGCTCAACTAAACGTGTCGCCGCCGCTGTGGGTGAAGGCGCCGCAGTGGTCGCCCAGGTGCACGCCTGGCTTGCATCGCATGAAACTGTCCCGGCGCAAGCCATCGAACATGACGGTCCCTTGGGGCATGTTAACTGATGAGTCGTGTGCAGCTTGTCGTCATTCTCGCCTCTCTATGCGCCGTCCGCACTTTGAGATAACGGTATCTCGCCTTGGGCAGACCACCTATATGCACACGCGAGTGGAGCTATTCTATCGAAGGTTTCTCCTTGCTTAAATGCTCGCAGCTTGATGAGAAAACGGCGCCCTGATTATCCTAATACCCACTTTATTTTCCCCAGCCAGAAAATAAGGATTTTGCTTATTCTTCTTTTATAACTGACGCTCTATCATGTTTCGAACGGTACCACTGACAACAATTTTACCGTCGGGATGGACAGCCAGCTGTAGCTTTGCTTGCTGGTTATCAGCCTCTCAAGCTAGACGTTGTTAGACCACTGTTGCTGATAGGTTGCAGCGACAGATAGGGATTGAAAACAACCTTCATTATTCATTGCGGGAGTAAATCATGTTATCCAAATCAGCGAGAGACTTTATCCTTCAAATTACCAACTACTTTCACGGTCACTGGGAAGACCCTGAATGGGGAAGAAGGCCTGTCAACCAGATATTAGTGAGCTTGGCTATTCATGAGTTAGCCAATGGGATTCAGGACTCAGAAGCTCGCGAACAGCTTCATACCCTCACTGACAAGGTTATTTCGGTAAATGCTCAACGCGTAGCAAAAGAGAAATAATAAAGTAATCTTCGATCAATTTCGTAAATCTTAATTGATCTACAGATGTGCTGGCTATTTTAGTTAATCGCCATGAAATCATTTAAGGGCACCTCTAAAAATCCAATTTTCGTCACAATACGGCGTTACTCGAAAAA
>NZ_CAKMHQ010000074.1 GCF_927312905.1 Candidatus Nitrotoga sp. 1052 | reverse complement strand
CAATTACAGCAGGTTACCACCTTAATTTATTGTCTGAATATCGGGGTCCACTATAGTTGGGTCGTTCCTAATGCGAACTTAAGTGTCCCGCCCACCTCAGTTACTTTATTTGGTTTAGGTCTCGCGGACTGTAATTAGTAAACGTAAAGTTAAGGCGAGCCTTATAAGCTAACTTTGCTTAATAAGAGGCGGATTCAACTCTGAAGTGCAACTTTTGTAAGTGAATTTAGGTGGCGAGCTGCGTTAATATCGGAGCCACTTAAACGACCAAGTAAAAGGAGCACAGATGAAGAAATATAAGCAGCTCACCAGCGGGCAACGATATCAGATTTATGGGTTGAAACAAGCGGGTTTGAATCAAACTCGGATTGCCCAAAAGATTGGCGTGGACAAGTCGACGATTTCACGAGAGTTTAGGCGAAACAAAGGTCAACGCGGCTGGCGACCAAAGCAGGCGCAATCGTTATGTGATGAGCGCAAGCAAGCCTGTATCAATGGCAAGCAATTTTCATCGGATAGTTGGGCGGAAGTCGATAGGTTGATCCGGGAAGACCTCAGCCTAGAACAAGTCGCCAACCGGCTTGAGTTGGAAAACGAATTGCAGATCAGCCATGAGATCATCTACCAACACATTTACGCGGACAAACAAAATAGTGGAGGCCTGCACCAACATTTGTGCAGCCAGAAACCACGCCGCAAGCGTTATGCGAGCGGGCAAGAGCGGCGAGGCATGATCAAGAACCGTGTCAGCATTGATGAACGTCCGGAAATCGTTGACCAAAAGACGCGCATGGGCGATTGGGAGGGTGATACCGTCATCGGCAAGAATCACAAAGGTGGGCTGGTTACACTGGCTGAAAGGAAGTCGCGCTATGTGTTGGCGGGGCACATACGCAGCAAACATGCCGAGGGTGTAACGGCTGTGACAACGAGTTTGCTGAGTCCCCATAAAAACACATGCCACACCATTACATTCGATAACGGCAAAGAGTTTGCGGGACATGAAAGCATCGCAGCAGAACTACAGGCTTTGATCTATTTCGCGCATCCATACAGTTCCTGGGAGCAAGGTCTGAACGAGAACAGTAATGGGTTATTCCGGCAGTACTTCCCCAAAGGCATGGAGTTGACTGACGTTACCGAGGAGCAAGTGCAGCGAGTGGTAGAACGATTCAACCACCGGCCACGCAAAGTGCTGGGTTTCAGGTCACCGCATGAAGTATTATTTGGGGTGGAGATACGCTACACCAAGCCATCATTAGCTGTTGCACTTCGAAGTTGAATCCGCCGTTTATGGTGAACTACACTAGTTACACCCAAATAATTTTTTGCAGCAAATTAACTCAAGATAAAAACTACCGAAAGTAGTCGCATGAAGACCACAAATTCCCTGTGTCAACGCTAAATAGAAATGTCCGGTTTTCTGCAAAATAGAAATGTCCGGTTT
>NZ_CAKMHQ010000073.1 GCF_927312905.1 Candidatus Nitrotoga sp. 1052 | reverse complement strand
AGAAATCCCTTTCGGGGTGAGGATGAATTATGTTATTTAAGCTGGCTGCTGAGGGGCGTTTCTCCGCGATAGCGGCTTCGTTCAACCCTCCGCTCAAGCGGGGCTGCGCAAAAGCGCGCAGCCCCTCACTTTTACGTTGGGCGTCACTAGGCCGCCGCATATGAGAATCATGAGTACCTCACCACCAGAATCAGATCTCAGCAAGCCTAAACTTCACTGGTACCAGCACATGTGGTTATGGATACCAATCGCACTCGTGGCTGTTGGTGAGGCAATGGGTGGTACATGTGACGGTATAGCCTGTGCCACCAATTACAAGGTTTTTCGCAAGACAGAGCACCCTGTTCTTCGCTATGTTTTTACAGGCTTCATTTCAGTGGCCGCCATGGTTGCCTACTTGATTTTTTCTTCTATATTCATTTTTCTGGTGCACTTGCTATGGGAATGAATTGTGGTCGCCCAATAAGGCGTTCCAGCACCGCCAAAAGCTTCGCTTTTGTCGCCCGCTGAACTTTTACGTTAGCCCTCATGATTACCCAGCCACATTACATCGCGATCCCAAAATCCGGTTCAGGACCGGGAGTAGTCATCCTCCATTCCTGGTGGGGTCTCAACGCATTCTTCAAGGGACTATGTGACCGCTTGGCGGAGGCCGGTTTTGTCGCGCTTGCGCCCGATCTCTACAATGGCAAAGTCGCATCGACAGTAGAGACCGCGAGAAAGCTTCGGGCGCAAGCAACCGCTTCACGTCGCGAACCAGCTTACAAAACACTGATGGCGGCGATCAATTCCCTTTCACACCACGATGCCGTAACTACGCCCAATGTTGCCATTGTGGGATTTTCGATGGGTGGGCACTGGGCGCTGTGGCTGGCTCAGCGGCCAGAACTACCAATTGCGGCTACAGTGGTCTTCTATGCGGCGCGGAATGGTGATTTCACTCACAGCAATTCGAATTTTCTTTTCCATTTCGCCGAAAACGACGAGTGGGTTTCCGCTGCCAGCGTGAGAAAGCTCAAGAAAAACCTCGACCTATCCGGCAGAAGTGTCAGCTACTACGACTACCCCGGCACGAGCCATTGGTTTTTCGAGAGTGACCGGCCAGAGGCATTCCATCCTGAGGCAGCAGCCGTGGCATGGAAACGAACCCTCGCGTTCCTTGCTGATTGCGGGCTAACACTGCGCTCCACCGGACGCGCCAAAAAGCGGCACGCCGGTGAGCTTTGACGTTAAGCGCCGGCCATGCGCCGCCACCTGCGCATGAAATTGAAGAGCAATAGGCATGAAGCATTCGAGTCTTGAAGCCTTGGGCTGGGATAGCTGGTTTGAAGAACAAGCGCGGCTTCGTTGCGACCCAACGGGCGCCGTCGCGCGGGTGGCGGCCGTGGATCGGGATCAGTTGCTGCTCCTCAATGACACTGGTGCCTTCCGGGCAAAGCTCTCTGGAAAGTTCATGTATGAATCCGCGTCATCGTTGGAACTACCGTGTGTCGGCGATTGGATATGTGTAGAAAAATCGCAAGTGGATCAATTCGGGCTGGTCCGTGGGGTGCTGAGCCGGAAGACCTGCTTGCGTCGCAAGGCGGCTGGAGAGTCAGTCGAATACCAGATGATTGCAGCAAATGTCGATGTCGTAATCATCGTTCAGTCATGTCACTACGACTTCAATCTTAAGAGACTGGAGCGGTACCTGGTAATGGTGAGGGATGGTGGAGCAACGCCATTTGTGCTCCTGACCAAGATCGACCTGGTTGGGCAGGAAGTACTGGCCGCCCAGCTTGCGCAAATCTTGAGCGCCGGTGTTACCGCGCCCGTGTTAACGCTGAGCAATGTCACGGGAGAAGGGATCGACGAACTGAAAGGCGTTCTTTCACCAGGCAAAACGTACTGCTTTGTTGGCTCGTCAGGCGTCGGAAAGAGCACCATTATCAACGGCCTTGTGGGTCGTGCTGTGCTTGAAACGAAAGTGGTCAGCGGAACCGGAGAGGGACGACATACGACCGTTCGCCGGGAGCTCATCGTCCTCGAAAATGGCGCGATGGTCATCGACAACCCCGGGATGCGGGAATTTGGCGTGCTTGGTGCAGAGGGAGGAATTGATGCCAGCTATTCCGACATCATTGCGCTCTCCTCCCAATGCCATTTCAGAGATTGCACGCACACCAATGAGCCAGGCTGTGCAGTTCTAAAGGCATTAGAGACCGGTGAAATTGATGCCGAGCACCATGAGAACTTCATCAAGTTGAGGAGTGAGTCCGAGTACTATCAGATGTCATCCGCTGAAAAGCGCAAGAAAGATAAGGATTTTGGCAGGTTTATAAAGTCGGCCAAGAAAGACCTCGAAGAAGACTAGCGTCTACGCGGCGCATAACAATTCGCTGCAGGCGCGACGGCCCTGACGGGCCGCGGCCTGAGCCCAATCGTTGGGCACCTTACACGATGTAATCTTAACGTTGACAATATGTATCCACGGGGCTACAGTTTGCTATGCTAGAAATTCGCAAAACTAAAACCTATGCTCAGTGGATCGATAACCTTCGTGACCTACAGGCACGTGCGCGCATCCAAGTCAGAATTGAGCGCCTTGCGGCGGGCAATCCGGGCAACGCCAAGGCTGTTGGAGAAGGTGTTTCTGAATTGCGTATTGACTACGGCCCTGGTTACCGGGTGTACTTTACGAAACGTGGGCGCGAGGTTGTGATTTTGCTGGCAGGCGGGGATAAAACTACCCAAGCTGCAGATATCAAAATCGCTTTGCGTCTTGCACACAATCTTTAGGAGAGCATGATGGCAAAAACTATTACTACTCGCTACGACATCGCAGAGCATTTGCGCACACCAGAAGAAATGGCGGCCTATCTGGAAGCCTGTCTGGAAGAAGCAAATGGTGATGCGACATTCATCGCAAAAGCATTGGGTGACATCGCGCGCGCTAAGGGCATGTCCCAAGTTGCGCGAGACGCCGGCTTGTCACGTGAAAGCCTTTACAAAGCACTTTCAGGTGATCGCGCGCCGAGCTTCGACACCATCCTGAAAGTAGTCGGCGCACTGGGCATTAAGCTACATGCTGAAGCAGTCAGCACCTGACCCAAACGCCCAGCCCTCCATTCAACTCGGACTGGCGTAATAAAGCCGCGCCAGCCGGTTAATTCTACGTTGGGCCTCATGAACGTACTCGCCATAGCCGGTAGCTTGCGTGCTGCCTCAGTCAACGCCGCCTTCTGCCGGGCCGCAGCGCGTTTAGCACCGGCCGGGCTGGAAATCTCGGTCTTCGCTGGCCTTGGCGAACTCCCGCACTTCAATCCCGATCTCGAGCAATAATCAATGGGGTCAGCAAAATCAATGGGGTCCAAAATCAATGGGGTCAGACTCTGAGGTCTCCCCACAAAACCCCGTTGCATTTCAATAAACTAGGG
>NZ_CAKMHQ010000072.1 GCF_927312905.1 Candidatus Nitrotoga sp. 1052 | reverse complement strand
AGCTCGCCACCTAAATTCACTTACAAAAGTTGCACTTCAGAGTTGAATCCGCCACTCATTGTAGCGAAAAGATGATCAGTTCTTTTTACCCCATACCTGCTTCAGGCGAGCATCGCGTCCACAACTGAAGCGATAGTATTTGTAACGAACTGGATTCTTGGTGTGAAAATCTTGGTGATACTCCTCCGCCGGATAGAATGCTGTAGCGGGCAACAACTCGGTCACAATCGGCTGGGTAAAACGGCCAGAAGATACCAGCGCGGCCTTGGATGCTTCGGCTTGCTGTCGTTGATCCGCATTGTGATAAAAAATTACGCTGCGGTACTGTGTGCCACTATCGCAAAATTGGCGATTAGGCGTTAGCGGATCTATCGTCGGCCAGTATGCGGCAAGCAGTTTGGCGAAATTAGTCTTGGCAGGGTCAAAACGCACTTGCACCGCTTCAACATGCCCAGTCTTACCGGCAGATACTTGTTCGTATGTCGGATTGATCACTGTGCCGCCGATATAACCCGAAGTAGTGGATATCACGCCCGGTATTTTGTCGAAATCTGCTTCTGTACACCAGAAGCAGCCGCCAGCAAAGGTGGCAACGCCTACCACTGGTTCAGTCTGCTTGTCGGAGACTACGGACGTATTCTGTGCCCTTGACTGCCCACAGGCAGCAAGTACGGCAAGTATCAACAAGGCAATGCTAAGCGCACTGCGGGCTTTTTTATCAAAAATTAATGGGTGCAATATTGTCATAATCAGCTCCTGAGCGCTGGCAATGGTTCGTCCTTCGGGATAAATCGCAACGCTACGCCGTTATTGCACCAGCGCTCTTTACGTGGCGGTGGGCCATCGTTAAACAAATGTCCTTGGTGGCCGCCGCAGCGCGCGCAATGATATTCAGTGCGGGGCAGAATCAGTTTAAAATCGCGTTTTGTCCCCACATGCCCCGCAATGGGCTGAGTAAAGCTGGGCCAGCCCGTACCGCTTTCAAATTTGTGCGCACTTTCGAACAAAGGCAAGTAACAAGCGGCACAAATATAGATGCCATCACGATGCTCATGATTAAGCTCGCTACTATTTGGCCGTTCGGTATCCTCTTCAAACAGCACCTTGTAAGCATCCGCGGAGACCAACGCACGCCACGCATCATGCGGTTTATTCAGAGGCGTAACTGTGATTGCATTGATGGTATTTGCAGCCGCCCTGTCGCGCGAACAAGCCGAAATCAACGGGAGCGCGGCTAGCATGGCAAGACTTTGCAGTAGGGTTCGTCGTTTCATGGAAATTCCTTTTGGAAATTTGAAAGATTTGACCGTGTACTCACATTATCGTTCTCGGCGTCTGAAGCGATTGTAACAAATAGATAATTTCAATATTCAGGCTACCGACATCTCGCCTCAAAATAAATCTGAAAACCAATAACAAAAAACAGTGCATCAGACTGCAAGTAAATTACGTCGTTATTTTGCACTGAACCAGATGTCGCCGTACCACGCCGTGGCCGTGGCACCGGTGTTGTCAGTGTCGGTCATGATCGCCACGGCGTCGACGCGGCCGGGTTTCTCGCCGAACAGGCGTTGGTAGTCGGCTCGCACATCGCGTCGCTCGCTTACCCATTGTCCAACCCGGCCGGTGCCGGATTCCACCGCGATCATGCGCGCGTTGCCGGTAAAGGCGTTGGGCCAGATGCTGTCGACTGGCTGCTTGTTAGACCATACGTAATTGATAGCGCGTGTGCGCCAGAACATCGGCCCGCCAGAAAAGACAACGTAGACGCGGGCGGAATAATCGTCGCCTGCACGTATGCGCTCATCGGCGCCCGCCAGGACGCTATCGACCTTCCATGTCCAGTTGAGCATAGGTGTTTTGTCAAGTTCGACATTTACCTTGCGGTAGAGTCCCGAGGCGGCGGCGTTGCTTTCAGCGCGAAGGGCAAGTCGCCCATCCGAGCTTTTCAGCGAATAGCGGGTCTCGCCGGTAAACACTTTGGGCTGCCACCCGCGCAGCTCGCCCTGTGAAAAACGGGCGATGTCAACCCGATCATCTGCCGCCCACGATAGCAGTGGCAAACAAACTACGACCCAGCATAGCAATTTCTTCATGGCACCCTCATGAATAGCGATTCGATGAGAAAAGCATCGTCAAAGTGGCGGCGACCGACAAAAGCGGTTGCGTGGCGTCCCCACTGGCGCATCGCGCCCGGCGAGCGAATGCCCATTGGCCACAAAATAAAACGCTCCGGACGCTCAGTGCCGGCGATTAAACCATGTATGCCGAACAGGCTGCGATAACCGTCAGCAATGGGCAGGGAACGTAATGCATCGTATTCGTCCCAGGCCAACGGTTGTGCCGCTGGCAGTAATCCGGGCGGTGATTCATCGTGGTAGATTCGCTGGATATAATGAGTGCGGGAAGCGATGCGCAGCACCAGCGGTTGTTGTTCAGGTGCAGGTTGCGGCAGCAGTGGGGGTTCAAAATAGGAAGTGGGGAGGTCGTCGCGCAGACGCAGGTGATGGCTCGGAAAGAATTCGTGGTAGCAACCGCAGTTATGGATAACGTCATACAGCCATGGCTCGCCGTCCGGGCCTAAAGTCACTCGCCAGTTTAGGCCATCTAGCTGTCCGGCATAAATATCGTTGCCGGGGCGTGCTGGAAACCAGACAATATAATTGAGTTGCAACAGCACTTGATCGCCGAAACGGGTGTGCGAGATCTTGCGATACAGTGTCGGGCGCGCCACGTCCACCACCGGCCCGTTATCCCAGCGTGGCATTCCGATACGATCATTGTTATCCATTACATCCACCTCCCATACCGGGGCAAAGGTGTCGAAGAGCCGGTCGAGGTCGGTGATCGTCGGCATGGGGATGCCGAGTGGATCCAGGGAGCGATGCAGAATGTCGCCCACCTGTGGAGCAGTAAGCAGCGCACCGGGCGATGACGCCCAGCGTACCAATTCACCCGCAACTGGCAGCGCTGCCAACGGTGTGGTGTAGGTGTTGTGTGTCTCGATATGCCAGGCCGATATTCTGGTGGAAACGACCGGCGCGGTGAGCGGATAGAGGCCGAGCACCTGCCACCAGGTGACATAATCATCCGGAACGCGTGCGGCATCGCGCAGCATAGCGCGGCGCTCCGGTTGCGCGAGATCGGCGGCAAGCAGGTGTTCACGACAGCGGTTGAGTTCCTCACCTAAGGTGCCGTTGCGACGACCCTCCATCGGCGTGGGCAGATTACGCAACTCCAGCGCACGCGACTCAGCATCCAAATCTGCCATGTGCGCGGTCCATGCTGTCCAGTGTTTCTGTGCGGTCAACTCGCCGCGGAACGAAGCGAGCAGGCGTGTTGTACGCAAGTAGGGAAAATCTCGAACCGGCGATGAACCGTAATCGCGTACCCCCGCACGTTCGATGGCCGCATCAACTTCCTGGTACAGCATTCGGCATGTAGTCAAAACATCGCCTGTAGGTGCCGCCGGACGGGTTTCCACCGTGGCGCAGCCAGTAAGGAACGACGTGACAAACAGCAGGATCAGTTCTGCCATGGCCAGTACAATGCAGCGTGTATCGTTAGTATTATCCATGGCTTCCTTTTCCATAGGATAAACAGTATGAAATATTGTTCCGTTCGATACAATAGAATCCACTTTAAGCTTGGCCTGTTAGTTGAGCGGCACCGCAGCACTGCCTATCCGCACGTCCAAGATTAAATGTGTATTTAAATAGCAGAGGGAACACCATGCTTGTTTCAATGCCACACTCGCATTCATGTTTCGGTTGATTTTTTGCCAATTGCTAAACCCGGCAAAAATTTCTGCATACGCTGTCAGAAGCAACGGTCTAGGAGAAATTACTTGAGTAGCAATTTTGACCACGACATCAACCTTACCAATACCGCCAGTGTAAAATATGACGGGCGGAAAAACATGTTCGGCACAGACGACGTCATCCCGTTGTGGATTGCCGATATGGATTTTGCTGCTCCGCCTGCTGTGACCCGTGCCCTCGCCGAGCGCGCCGCCCATCCCGTGTATGGCTACACCCAGTATCCGGATAGTTTGTACGAATCGCTCATGGATTGGCTTAGACGACGCCACGGTTGGGAGGTGCAGCGTGAGTGGATCATGATGTGTCCCGGCGTCGTGCCCTCGCTGCACGCAGCTGTCATGGCTTTTACCGAGCCAGGTGAATCGGTAATCGTACAACCGCCAGTGTATTTTCCATTTTTTTCGGCTGTCACAAACACCGGCAGAAAGCTGTTGCAAAACCCGCTGCACCTGGAAAACGGCCACTATGCCATCGATTTCGACCACCTGGAGCAGTGTGCAGCAAAGGCGCGTTTGCTGTTGCTATGCTCACCGCACAACCCGGTCGGCAGGGTTTGGAGCAAGCCAGAATTGCAGCACCTCCTGCGAATCGCAAAAAAATATGATCTGCTCATATTTTCAGACGAAATCCACGCAGATTTGATCTACCCAGAAAATAAACACACCACGCTTGCAACGCTGGCAGAAAACCCGGCCCATATCCTCACTGCTGTCGCACCCAGCAAAACATTCAATATCCCAGGGCTGAATCTTTCCTCACTCATCGTGCCGGATCCAAAGCATCGCGCGGCGATCACCCAGATATTTGACAGGATGCACGTCAGCGCAGCCAACCCCTTTAGCATCGTTGCTTTCGAAGCCGCCTACCGTGAAAGTGAGACATGGCTGGACGAGTTGCTGGCCTATCTGCGGGATACGCGAGATTACGTCGAGAATTATCTGGCCGCCCATCTCCCGGAAATCCGGCTTATCAAACCAGAGGGTACCTACCTGCTATGGCTTGACTGCAGTGCACTAGGGATGAGCGACGCTCAACTCAAGCATTTCTTCGTGCATGAAGCTGGCGTGGGCATGAGTCCCGGCATTCTGTTTGGCGAGGGCGGTAGCGGGTTCATGCGCATGAATATCGGCGCACCTCGCCATACCATCGTGGCCGCCCTCGAAAATATAAGGAAAGCGGAACGTGAAGCATGGCGATAAATACATCAGAGCTAATGCAAAATTGTTTCCGTGTCTTGCATTTGAGCGTAAATTTCGGCACAAGGAATGCTGGAATTTCTAATTTGTTTTTCGCTCTTGTGAAGCTCAGTCTCGCAGAGTCGCTGTTTCATGTTTTCCTTTACTCGTAAGGACGGATATGGATACGGTATCAGTACAATGTTGCATTGCGGGGGGTGGTCCAGCTGGCATGATGCTGGGTCTGCTATTGGCTCGTGCAGGTGTTGAGGTACTGGTTTTAGAAAAGCATGCGGACTTTCTGAGGGACTTCCGCGGAGACACGATTCATCCCTCGACGCTGGAAGTCATGCATGAACTGGGATTACTCAAAGACCTATTGAAATTACCACATCAAAAAGCGCCGCAGATCAATGGTCAGTTCGGTAATTTGAAGCTGACGATAGCGGATTTCACCCATCTGAAAACCCAGTGCCGTTTTATCGCTTTTATGCCGCAGTGGGATTTCCTGAATTTCCTCGCTGATCGCGCAGCTCGCTACCCAACATTCAGCTTGCGGATGCACTCTGAAGTGACTGGGCTCATTGAAGAAGCGGGGCATGTCGTTGGCGTTCAGGTAATGAGTCCGGACGGACCATTAACGGTGCGCGCGAGCCTGGTCGTGGGAGCAGATGGTCGACATTCAGTTGTCCGTGCACATGCTGGCTTGCAGGTTGAGGATCTTGGCGCACCCATGGACGTGTTATGGTTCCGGCTTTCACGACGGCCTGACGATTCAGAATATCCTATCGGCCGTTTCGATGCCGGTCGGATATTCATCATGCTGAGCCGAGGCGATTACTGGCAGTGCGGCTTTGTCATCCCGAAAGGTTCACATACGCAGATTCGGGAGAGAGGGCTGTCTGCGTTCCGTAGCGACCTCGTGCAGCTTGCGCCATTTATGGCCGACCGTGTCGACGAACTCCAAGACTGGGAAGAGATAAAATTGCTCACCGTTCAGGTCAATCGATTGCGTCAGTGGTATCGCCCGGGCCTTCTTTGTCTCGGTGATGCAGCGCATGCAATGTCGCCAGTCGCTGGCGTCGGTATTAATCTTGCGATCCAGGATGCAATCGCCGCAGCGAATTTGCTGGCTGCACCGTTACGTGCGAACAAATTGACCACCGAAGATCTGCGCCGAGTCCAGCAACGACGCGAGTGGCCGACGCGTATGACGCAAAGAATGCAACTCTTCATCCAAAATCGCGTCATTAGTCGCGTGTTGCATGGTGAGGGTCAGCTTTCACCACCGATTTTTATCCGACTCCTGGCACGGTCCCCATTCCTGCGCTGGATTCCCGCCAGATTGATTGGAATCGGATTTCGCCCAGAACATGTGAATATGCCAAAAAATTAGCCTGATCGAGGCAGGTAATAATCAAAAATCGAGACAAAACTAATGTAATCAACCAGCCCGACATCAAAAAATGATTCGGATAAGCTTCCAATGCAACAAAATCTAAGAAGCACGGTTTATGTCAAAGTCAGGCAAGATGCATACGCATAAGAAGCAGCATTTCGTACCCCAGAGCTACGCCAAGGCATGGCACGATCCTTCTGCCCCGGCAAGCTCGACCATGAAGCCTTATGTTTGGATGTTTGACCGCGACGGAGCCAACCCTCGGCGTAAGGCGCCAGCCAATCTCTTCACCGAGACCGACATCTACACGATCGAGCGCGCAGATGGCGAGCGCGACCTGCGTTTTGAACACGGCTTTTCAGAGCTTGAAGACAAGTTCACACGTATTCGCAACACTAAATTCAAGCGGCACGAATGGCCTAACGCCGAGCAAATAGACTGTTTACTCGCATTCGTCGCCACAGCACAATTCAGGACAGTCGCGAATCGTGACCATCACCGCCAGCAATGGGGCGGCCATCGAAAGCGCATGGAAGAGATGCAAACCGCCTATGAGAACGCATCGCCGGAAAAAAAGGCGGCGATGGAACGCATGGGAAACCCGAACTCAGGATCAAGCAAAGGCATGACGCTCGACGATGTTCGCGTCCTCGAAAAGCATCCGATCCAACAAATGATCGGAATTGTCGTGCAATCCGTGATACCTATTTTCCAGCGCATGCATGTGGCGGTGCTTTGCACTGCCGATCCGATCGGCTTTGTTACATCTGACTGTCCCTGCACATGGTTTGATCCTGAGAGCTACAAATTTCAGCCAATTTACCGAAGCCCTGGACTTGGCTCCCGCACAATCGAAGTTACACTTCCCATCTCGCCCAGTCAGTGCTTAATCATCACCCACAATTCCCAATGGCAAGGCTACATTGATGTTCAGGAGAAAGTGGTCACTGAGCTCAATCGCCGTCACATTGCTAACTGTAATAAAAGTTTTATTTCTTGTAGTCCGCAGACGCTTCCCATCTGGTTCGAACCGCGCCCTATGCCGGACGACGCATGGGAAAAAGTTCGAGAAAGGAAGATTACATCAGGAGAATGAGGCTGATAGATATACCGTGATTTATTGAAGATTGTGAATATGCGCATCTGAGCCACACCTCCTTCTGATCACACTTCCCTTGAAATAGCCCAAGTTAGATCGGATTATTTAGTTCGGCAGCACGGTTTTTATCTATCAAATTATTGTATTGTCGTTGACTGCAATACCCATCATGTTCCAGCTTGGTATAAATTACGAGGCAGCCCTAGACAAGCCACCTATGACCTCGATGAAGTTCACGAGGCAGTAATTGTGAAGGTTTTCAGCCCGTATCCAGCCTTTTACAGCGCGTTCTTGATATCATTTGAAATTGGCGAAATTGCCAATCGTGGGCATGATCGATTTGCCATGGATCTTGCGTCGGATGATGTAAATTTTCTTGCGCCCAACCTTCACCCCGAAGCCTAACCGCGAGTTGCGGCTACTGTCTCATTAAGATGTAACCCTTGCAAGAAGGGTCTTTGCTAAAACATGTGTAGGGACAACAGAACTGCAAGAAGTCGATAAATAATTGAATGAAAATAGAACAAGAACAAACTAGTAAATCGTTGCCTGGCAGCGTAGATGGCTCGAAGCACACCCCCATGATGCAACAATACCTGCGCATCAAGGCCGCGTATCCCGACATGCTGCTTTTCTACCGCATGGGCGATTTTTACGAGCTGTTCCATGAGGATGCAGCTCGCGCTGCCAAGTTGCTCGACATTACGCTCACTCAGCGCGGCGCATCCAATGGCCAGCCGATCAAAATGGCGGGCGTGCCTTACCATGCCGCCGAACAATATTTGGCGCGGCTGGTAAAGCTGGGCGAATCGATCGCCATATGTGAACAGATCGGCGATCCCGCCGCCAGCAAAGGGCCGGTGGAGCGCAAGGTGATGCGTATCGTTACCCCCGGCACACTCACCGATTCCGCCCTGTTGGATGAAAAGAAAGACAGCCTGTTGCTGGCGCTGCATGAACGCTCCGGCAAGGTGGGGCTGGCTTGGATGAATCTGGCTTCAGGCAAATTTTTCGTCAGTGAAACCGATGCGCACAATTTGCCAGCGGAGCTGGAACGCTTGCAGATTTCAGAAATCCTGCTTGCCGAAAATGCCATTCAGCCGACACTAAACAAAGCAGCCATCAAGACGCTGCCAGTTTGGAATTTTGATCTGGAAACCGCACGACGCACGCTGTGCCAACAGTTTGCCACGCACGACCTGAGTGGTTTCGGATGTGACAATTTTACTCTTGGTTTGGAAGCGGCGGGCGCGCTGCTCGGTTATGCCAAGCTGACACAGGGGCAAGGTATCAGCCATGTGCACGCCATTCAGGTTTATGCCGCTGAGGATTTCGTGCGTATGGATGCCGCCACGCGGCGCAATCTGGAAATCACCCAGACCTTGCGCGGCGAGCCTGCCCCCACCCTGCTTTCTTTGCTGGATACCTGCGCCAGTAATATGGGCAGCCGTTTGCTTAACCACTGGCTTCATCATCCGCTGCGCGAGCGCATCACTTTGCGCGCACGGCTGGATGCAGTCGACAAATTGCAGGTAACTGCTTTTCCGCAAGCGGGAGAGGGTCAGCGGAGCTTCAGCAGCAGACAGGCAATTTATCAAACTGTGCACGAACAGCTCAAACCCTGTGTAGACGTAGAACGTATCACTGCGCGCATCGCTCTGCGCAGCGCACGTCCGCGCGACTTATCCGGCTTGCGTGACTCACTCACGCAACTGCCGCAATTGCATACAGTATTAACAAGCACCGATGCTTCGAAACTGATAGGCGATCTGGCCGATGCCTTGCAGCCGGATGCCGAACTAATCGCGCTGTTGCAACGTACACTGCGCGCGGAACCATCCAGCATGCTGCGCGAAGGCGGCGTTATCGCTGATGGCTATGATGCGGATCTCGATGAGCTGCGTGGCATCCAGACCAATTGCGGCGAATTCCTGCTGCAACTGGAAGCACGCGAACGGGCGCGCAGCGGCATTGCCACCCTGAAAGTCGAATACAACCGTGTGCATGGTTTTTATATCGAGGTGTCGCTCGCGCAGTCCATCAAAGTGCCGGACGATTACCGCCGCCGCCAGACCTTGAAAAATGCCGAGCGCTATATCACACCGGAACTCAAAGCCTTCGAGGACAAGGCATTGTCTGCCAATGACCGTGCGCTGGCAAGCGAGAAACTGCTCTACGAACAATTGCTGGATCAGCTTGCGCCTTACATTTTACCGTTGCAACGCATT
Organism: Candidatus Nitrotoga sp. 1052; assembly: GCF_927312905.1. GTDB lineage: Bacteria > Pseudomonadota > Gammaproteobacteria > Burkholderiales > Gallionellaceae > Nitrotoga. Next base: position 37,101 of record NZ_CAKMHQ010000072.1, on the reverse strand, counting down.
GCCGCCGCCATCGCCGAGCTGGATGTGCTTGCTACCTTCGCCGAACGCGCCTCAGCATTGAATTTCAGCGCGCCAACATTCAGCGCAGAATCCGTATTGCACATCCGTGGCGGTCGTCACCCGGTGGTGGAAGCACAGGTGGAGCAATTCATCGCCAACGATACCAAACTGCACAGCGCGCGCAAGATGCTGCTTATCACCGGTCCCAACATGGGCGGCAAATCCACGTATATGCGCCAAGTCGCGCTGATTACATTGCTTGCGCACTGCGGCAGCTTCGTTCCGGCAGATGAAGTCGTGCTGGGCGAGATTGACCAGATTTTTACGCGCATCGGTGCTTCGGATGACCTCGCCAGCGGCCGTTCCACCTTCATGGTAGAGATGACTGAGGCGGCCAACATCCTTCACAACGCGACCGAGAATAGCTTAGTTCTAGTAGATGAAATCGGACGCGGCACTTCCACCTTCGATGGCTTGGCGCTGGCTTATGCCATCGCACGTCATTTGCTGGAAGAGAATCGTAGCCACACGCTGTTCGCCACTCATTACTTTGAATTGACCCGACTTGCCGATGAGTATACTCAGCTTGCCAACGTCCATCTTGCCGCCATTGAACATAAGAACAGCATCGTATTTTTGCACAGCGTGAGCGAAGGCGCGGCAAGCCAGAGCTATGGGTTACAGGTGGCTGCTCTTGCGGGGGTGCCGAGGAGCGTAATTAAAATCGCACGGAAGCAATTGCAGACACTGGAACAGAATAGCGCGGCACAAAATCCGCAGGGTGATTTGTTCAGCGTCGTGCCGGACTTGCCCGAACCGCCAGAGCACCCGGCGTTGATCTCGTTGCGTGACATCACGCCTGATGAACTTAGCCCGAGGGAGGCGCTGGAAAAATTGTATCAGTTGAAGAAGTTGGTTTAGTTTTCAGATGGCAGCAAGGCAAAAAAAGCCTCACGCAATAAAATAATTCACTCTGCATTTCTCCTCTGCTCGCCCCAGACATAGCTTCGGCACACGAAACCATTCGAATGTTTTTCTATTCACACTACCGAAAGGTTTGGGACTGGCCTAAATTAAAACCTGAATATGTGGGCTATCGCACAGACTCGGCTAGTAGTTAGGTGCAGTCTTTTCATGTGTCCATGCTGAAAAGTTGCTCGCCGATCAACTCTGGTGACTGCATAAACAGCGAAGCGAAAATATTAGTCAGGAGGCTGACATATGATCACGATGCCCGATTCCGTATTGATTGATCTGATAAAGACGGATGCGCGCCCTTTGGTCGGGGATCACAGTGATTATGATGCGCTCATGTCGATTATCGGCGATGCACGCTTGGTTCTGCTGGGCGAAGCCTCGCATGGGACGCATGAGTTTTATCGCGAACGCGCCCGGATTACTGAACGGTTGATTAAAGAAAAAAATTTCACGGCTGTTGCTGTCGAAGCTGATTGGCCTTCCGCCTATCGCGTTAATCGCTATGTGCGCGGCATATCAAATGATGTCTCGGCAACCGATGCACTAGCTGATTTCAAACGTTTTCCAACCTGGATGTGGCGCAATGCCGATGTACTGGATTTTATAGGTTGGCTGCGCGAGCATAACGATGCTCTGGAATCCCCAGGCAAACACGTCGGTTTTTATGGACTTGATCTCTATAGTCTTAACAGTTCAACCCGCGCGGTTCTTGATTATCTCGACAAGGTTGATCCGCAAGCGGCTCAGCGCGCACGTTACCGCTATGGCTGCTTTGATCACTTTAGCGAAAATATTGAAACTTATGGCTATGCAGCCAGCTTTGGACTAAGCACCTCGTGTGAGCAACAGGTAATCGATGAGTTGATTGATTTGCGACAGCAGTTCGCGGCATACATGCGGCAGGACGGTAACGCGGCAATGGATGAGTTTTTCTACGCCGAGCAAAATGCCAGACTCGTCAAAAATGCCGAAGAATACTATCGCTCGATGTTCCAGTCGCGCGCATCGTCCTGGAATTTGCGCGATCGCCATATGGTGGAGACACTTGATGCATTGATTAAACATCTTGATCGGCAGGATCAACACAGCAAGATTGTTTTGTGGGCGCATAACTCGCATCTCGGTGATGCTCGAGCCACTCAAATGGGCCAAGGCGGCGAATTAAATGTAGGTCAATTGGTACGCGAGCGTTATAACCAGGAAGCCATACTGGTCGGGTTTACTACACATCATGGCACGGTAACGGCCGCTTCTGGATGGGACAGCGGAGCCGAACGCAAACATGTACGCCCGGCGCTGCCTAACAGTTACGAGAGCTTGCTGCATGAAACTGGGCTGCCTTCATTCATGCTGCCGTTACGTAATAGCAGGGCATCGAATTATCTACGCGAGCCGCGCCTTGAGCGTGCGATCGGGGTGGTATATTTGCCGGAGACTGAGCGTAGCAGCCATTACTTTTATGCAACCTTGCCCGAGCAGTTCGATGTGGTTCTACACTTTGATGAAACGCGTGCAGTGGAGCCTTTGGAGAGAAGCGCACTATGGAAAGAAGGCGAAGTGCCTGAAACTTTCCCATTTGCCGTGTAACGCGATTTACAAATATTGAATTTCGTGGAGGCCAAAATGAATCCTCAGGAACAAAAATTGGTTCACATTCCGGCTGGCCCAGTCGAGCTTGAAGGCAATTTAAGCTTACCGTCAAATGCCAGCGGAATTGTATTGTTTGCGCATGGCAGTGGCAGCAGCAGGCACAGCCCGCGTAATCGATTTGTGGCGGAACAATTACAGCAGGCAGGGTTGGCAACGCTGCTGATTGATTTGTTAACAGCAGAGGAAGAGGTTGCTGATCGCCCTAGTGGGTATTTGCGCTTTGATATCCAATTGCTGGCGCAGAGACTTGGATATGTGACGGATTGGCTCAAGCAGAATCAATCAACCCATGCATTGAAAATCGGCTATTTCGGTGCTAGCACCGGTGCCGGTGCCGCGTTGCTGACTGCGGCCGACCATCCTCAGGATGTGGCCGCCATCGTTTCTCGCGGTGGTAGACCTGATTTGGCGGGAGATGCGCTTTCGCGGGTCAAGGCACCGACATTGCTCATCGTCGGAGGAGAAGATCGTCAAGTGATTCGTCTCAACGAGACCGCACTGGCACAAATACACGGAGAAAAACGGCTTGATATTATTCCGGGTGCAACACACCTCTTCGAAGAGCCGGGTACGCTGGAACAAGTCGCCAGCTTGGCACGCCAATGGTTTGAGCACTACTTGGTGTTTACCGCAACGCATCCGAATTCGGCGGGCTTTGCAAAAAATAAATGCTTAAATCCCACATAGAAGGAAGCTAAATCGACGACAGCTACATGGATATTTACTGTTGTGGTTGGCTCTCGAATCCGCTCTGTACGTAGCAGTGAAAGTTTGTTCGAGAGTAATTGGCCGGATAAATCGATGCGCCGCATACAAGGTACCTACCTTCTAGAAACACTGCAGCTCTAGCAGTCCAAACCGTGAATAAAGTGGAACGTGGTGCTCGCGGCATAACGCTCTATGCTGTCGTAAATTCTTGTGGTCGAGTTATTACGGCTTGCACCAGAATAATTTTATGAATTACTAGATTTCAGCCCCTCCGTCAGATGAGGAGCAATGACTTGCAGCATCTGCGCGAATACCTTGGGGTTACCTGCACAAAGGTTGCCGCTTTCGAGGAAGGTGTCGTTGCCTTGCATGTCACCCACCAAACCGCCCGCTTCTGTAATCAGCAAACATCCCGCGGCGATGTCCCAGGGTTTAAGGCCAATTTCAAAAAAACCATCATAGCGCCCCGCTGCAGTGTAGGCGAGGTCAAGTGCGGCAGAGCCGGGCCGGCGCAGGCCGGCTGTCTTTTGCATCATGTCGCGCAAAATGTTCATATAGGCATCCAGATACTCAAACTTGGTGTAAGGAAATCCGGTGCCAATCAGGCAGTCGGCCAGTTCGATGCGTTTGCTTACACGCAGACGACGGTCATTGATATAAGCGCCGCTGCCACGCGTGGCGGTAAACAGGTCATTCTTGGTTGGGTCATATATTACTGCCTGGGTCAATACGCCATTGTGCTGCAATGCAATGGACACGGCGTATTGCTGAAAACCGTGCAAGAAGTTAGTGGTGCCATCGAGTGGGTCGATGATCCAAACATATTCCGAGTCGCCTCGGGCACCACTCTCTTCTGCTAGAATTGCGTGTTTTGGGTAGGCATCCAGCAAGGTGTTGATAATGGCCTGCTCGGCTGCGCGATCCACCTCACTGACATAATCGGAGTGAGATTTTTTGGTGACGGTGAGGTGGTCAAGATTATCGGCAGCACGATGGATCAAATTGCCGGCGCGACGCGCGGCTTTCACCGCGATGGTGAGCATGGGATGCATAACGAACCTTTTTAATGAGCAGTCGGATTGTTCCGAAGGCGTATTTTAGTGTGAATTGCACTTTGGATAAACCAGAGATTTTAAATAATGTACGTGTGGTACTTAGTCATACCACTCATCCAGGCAATATTGGCGCGGCTGCGCGCGCGATGAAGACCATGGGGCTGCAGAGTCTGTATTTGATTAATCCACAGCGTTTTCCTGACCAGCAAGCGGATGCGATGGCTGCCAGCGCGGCAGATGTGCTGCAAAATGCAGTTGTGTGTGGCTCGCTAGACGAGGCGTTGCACGGTGTGGTCTTGGTGGCGGGAATGTCGGCACGTGCGCGTTACATTTCGCAAGAAGTACTCACTCCGCGCGCGGCGATGCCCCTAATGGTGCAGCAAGCAATGCAGCAACCTGTGGCGCTTCTGTTTGGTACCGAAATGTCCGGTTTGACCAACAATGAGTTGGCGCGCTGTCACTTCATTGTGCGCATTCCTGCCAGCCCGTCGTATACGTCACTTAATCTGGCGGCCGCGGTGCAACTGATATGCTATGAACTGCGCCTGGCTTCAGGGCAGGGAGAATATGCCCCGCCCGAACTGAATCCGGCATCGGCGGAACAGGTGGAAAGATATTTCCGGCACTTGGAAGACACTCTTACCGAAATTGGTTTTTTACGGGATAAGCAATCGACCAAGCTGATGCAAAAGTTGCGCCGTTTGTATGCACGTGCACGGCTGGAGCATGAGGAAGTTAACATTCTGCGTGGTATTTTGACTGTCACGACTGAATACCATACGCAGCAAAAACTCGACGATCAAAACAAAAAGAAATTGAGTGAGTAAATTTAGGTGCCCTGATGTTCCAATCTATCAAAGAAGATATAGACAGCGTGTTCGCGCGCGATCCAGCGGCGCGCAGTGTGTTTGAGGTAATAACCTGCTACCCCGGATTTCACGCGCGCTTGGTGCATCGCATAGCACATTGGCTATGGTATGCAAAGCTGAAATGGCTGGCGCGCTTTCTGTCGCACTTGGGCCGTTTTTTGACCGGCATCGAGATCCATCCGGGGGCAACCATCGGGCGAAGGTTTTTCATTGATCACGGCATGGGTGTGGTTATCGGTGAAACCGCTGAGATCGGTGATGATTGTACTTTGTATCATGGCGTAACTCTGGGCGGGACTTCATGGAAAGAGGGAAAGCGCCATCCCACGCTAGGTAATGGTGTCGTGGTTGGGGCCGGCGCCAAAATCTTGGGTCCTATTACCATCGGCGATAGCGCCAAGATAGGCTCCAATGCCGTGGTGGTGAAGAATGTGCCGGCGGGAGCGACGGCTGCCGGGATACCGGCGCGCATCCTTGATGAGGCTTCAAAGAGGCCAGGTTTTAATGCTTATGGCATCAGCAATGACCAGAATGATCCGCTGGCTCAAGCTATTCACGGCTTGCTAGGACATGGCATGGTGGTAGATAAACGCATCGATCTTATTCTAGAACAACTAGAAAAAATGGGCGTGAACATCGAGGAAGAACGCGCCACCGCCGACAAGTTCGATCCCAATTACCTGAATAGAATTGTTGACTAAAGTTATTAGTTGACTAAATCGGTTGGGTATTTTATTATTCTTTTTAAGGATTTTCCAATTCGCGTGATGATCGCGCAGAATGAAATGGTAGTGAAGCTCGAGTGTGTTGTACATAGCTGCCCTAAAGACAAGTTGGGATGGCGCAGCTACTTATAAAACATAAGAGCTGGTTCACGTCGGCATGTATAACAGATAAAAATGCTGATCTTGTGCGATGTAAACTCAGGGAGAAATCATGCGACTTACCACTAAAGGACGTTTTGCCGTGATGGCAATGGCTGATCTGGCTTTGCATGGCGGATGCGGCCCTGTAACACTGTCCAGCATTAGTGAGCGCCAAAAAATTTCGCAGTCTTACCTTGAGCAGCTGTTCGGCAAGTTGCGTAAGCGCAACGTCGTGGTTGCAGTGCGCGGCCCGGGTGGTGGTTATTATCTGGCACGTCCAAGCGCACAAATCTCAGTCGCCGACATCGTAGTGGCAGTGGATGAGTCAGTGGATGCTACCCGGTGTGGTGGCAAGGCTAATTGCCATGACGAGAAACAATGCATTACACATGATTTATGGATGGGGCTGAACGAAGCTTTATATGGCTATATGGCGGGGGTAAGCTTGCAGCAATTAGTTGACAATGCTGCCAAGGCCAAGTCCGAAGTTAAGACGGTAAGTGTCAGCAAAAATATTGTTAAACAAGTGCTTGTTCCGGTGTAATCCAGACCTGATTAGGTGCATTCTTCGATCGTTTGGTTTCGTGGGCGATTTAAATAACGATTGAACACAGAAAACCATAATAGAGATTGGCTCTGAGATTTTCCCTGGCCTTTCTCGATGCTCTCTTTGGCTACTATTAGGAGTTTAAGTAATGGCGATTACATTAACTGAAAGTGCAGCAAAACAGATCCAGGCTCAACTCGCAAAGCGTGGGAAAGGCCTTGCTCTTCGCATCGGCGTCAAAAAAGTCGGCTGCTCTGGCTATGCTTATACCTATGACTATGCCGATGAGGTGCTCGCAGGAGATCATATGTTCGAAGCGCATAACGCCAAGGTTGTGTTTAATGACTCGACCCTGTCATATATTAACGGCTCGCGTTTAGATTTCGTGACCGAAGGGCTTAAGCAGATGTTTAAATTTGACAATCCCAATGTCGGCAGCATGTGCGGCTGTGGTGAGAGCTTCAACCTGACAGGTGAAGCGGCAAAATCCATAGTTCAAAATTCAGTAAAGGTTTGACCGTTTAATTGCCTCATGTAACCCATGGACAAGCTTTTTTCTTCGATATTGATGATTTCTCGGAGGTAACACAATGAGTGCAACGCTGCAAAACCTCGTCAACCAGCCATATAAACATGGTTTTGTCACTAGCATCGAGTCTGATGTCGCGCCGAAGGGATTGAATGAAGATACCATCCGGATGATTTCGGCCAAGAAAAAAGAACCAGAGTGGCTGCTTGAGTTCCGGCTCAAATCCTACGAAGCTTGGCTCAAGATGGAAGAGCCTGCGTGGCCAAATGTTCATTATCCGAAGATCGATTTCCAAGCAATCAGCTATTATGCTGCGCCCAAGCAAAAGCCGAAATTGAAAAGCATGGACGAGGTCGATCCTGAATTGTTACGTACGTTCGAGAAGCTTGGCGTGCCGCTACATGAGCGCATGGCGCTTGCTGGCGTTGCGGTTGATGTCATTTTTGACAGTGTATCGGTGGCGACTACTTACAAGCATAAACTTGCCGAGGTTGGCATCATTTTCTGTTCAATGTCGGAGGCTGTGCTTGATCATCCCGAGCTGGTGAAGAAATATCTCGGCACCGTGATACCGCCCAGTGATAATTTTTATGCCGCGCTCAACTCTGCGGTATTTACCGACGGCTCGTTCTGCTACATACCCAAAGGCGTCAAATGCCCGATGGATTTATCGACCTATTTCCGCATCAACACTGAGGAATCAGGTCAATTCGAGCGCACGATGATCATTGCTGAGGAAGGGTCTTCGGTTTCTTACCTTGAAGGCTGTACCGCGCCTGCGTTTAGCAGCAACCAGCTGCATGCGGCGGTAGTGGAGCTCGTAGCACTCGATAACGCCGACATCAAATATTCGACAGTGCAAAATTGGTATGCGGGTGACGAGAACGGCGTTGGTGGCATTTACAACTTCGTGACCAAGCGCGGCTTGGCCAAAGGCGTTAACTCGCGCATTTCGTGGACCCAAGTTGAAACCGGCTCGGCGATCACCTGGAAGTATCCTTCTTGCGTGCTGCTTGGCGACAATTCGGTCGGCGAATTCTATTCCGTTGCGGTCACCAACCATTATCAGCAAGCCGATACGGGCACCAAAATGATACACATCGGCAAAAATACGCGCAGCACTATAGTCAGCAAAGGTATCTCGGCTGGCCATTCCAACAACAGTTACCGCGGATTGGTCAAGATTGCGCCGAGCGCCACGGGTGCACGCAATTATTCGCAATGTGATTCGATGTTGGTTGGCCACCAGTCCGGCGCCCACACCTTTCCCTATATCCAAGTAGCTAACAACAGCTCCCAAGTCGAACACGAGGCATCGACCTCGAAGATCGGAGAGGATCAGCTGTTCTACTTTGCACAGCGCGGCATCAATGCAGAGGCTGCAGTATCAATGATTATTAATGGATTCTGTAAAGACGTATTTCAGCAATTACCAATGGAGTTTGCGGTCGAAGCAACCGCATTGCTCAGTTTCAAACTAGAAGGGAGCGTTGGATGATTTACAAGGACAGCAAGATATTGCTCGAAGTGCGCGGGCTATGCGCAAACGTGAGTGGTACCGAGATTTTAAAAGGATTGGACTTGACCGTAAGAAGTGGCGAAATACACGCCATCATGGGGCCAAACGGCTCGGGCAAGAGCACGTTCTCCAAGATACTCGCGGGTCATTCAGCTTATGAAGTCACGGGCGGTACAGTAATGTTCGAAGGTCAGAACTTGCTCGAGCTTGCTCCCGAAGAGCGCGCACGTGCCGGCGTATTCCTCGCATTTCAGTATCCGATTGAGATACCCGGCGTGGGCAATAGCCAGTTCCTGCGCCTTACTTATAATACTGTTCAGACGCATCGTGGCAAAGAAGAGCTCGATCCGCTCGAGTTTGATGACTATGTGCGCGAGAAGATGAAATTGCTCGAAATGAGTCCTGATTTTCTTGAGCGTAGTGTTAATGAAGGCTTCTCCGGTGGCGAAAAAAAGCGCAACGAAATATTGCAAATGGCGATGTTGGACCCACGACTGGCGATTCTGGATGAGACCGATTCCGGCCTCGACATTGACGCACTCAGGATCGTCGCCAACGGTGTCAACCAGCTTGCCAACAAAGATAATGCGATCGTGCTGGTAACGCACTATCAGCGTCTGTTGAACTATATCGTGCCTGATTACGTACATGTGATGGAAGCAGGCCGCATCATCAAGACGGGCGGCAAGGAACTTGCATTCGAACTTGAATCACGTGGCTACGACTGGGTCGGAGTCGAGCACAAGGCTACAGCGAGGGCGACGGCATGAGTGCACCCGGCACTATTAATGCGGGTTACCTGGAAAACCTGCTGGCAGGACAGCCACATTTGCCTGCAAGTCCATTGGCATGGCTCAATGCACTACGCGCGGAGGCGGTCGACCGTGTCGGTGTTCTGACAGTGCCCACCCTGCGCGACGAGGAATGGCGTTTTACCGATATTTCGCAGCTCACCAAGATGTCGTTCCATCCGGTGCGCACAACTATTAGCCTCCAGGTCGCAGACATAGAACGCTTTTATATCGAGGAAGCGACTACCCGACTGGTATTTATTGATGGTGTCTATGCCCCTCAGTTGTCTAGTGCTATTACAGACAATGGCGTAGCGGTGGTCAATCTGGAAGCTGGATTTGCCGCGCACGCAGCAGCAATCGAGCCATACCTGGGTCGCCTCACAGAATTCCGCGACAATGTATTTGCTGCCCTTAATACTGCATTTCTGCTTGACGCGGCATTGATCGTCGTGCCACGCGACATTTCAGTTGCGGTGCCGGTACATATGCTATTCATTGCAACGCAAAAGGATGTCGTAAGCTACCCGCGCTGCCTGTTGCTGGCCGAGTCCGGTAGCGCAGTGACAGTGATTGAGGATTACGTTTCATTGCAAGAAGATGCCTATTTCACCAATGCAGTGACCGAAATCGCGTTGGTCGATAATGCTCGCGTCAACCATATCCGGGTGCAGCGCGAAGGCGCGAAGGCATTTCATATTGCAAACTGCGCGGTATCACTCGCACGTGCTAGTAATTATCAGTCGGTGAGTGTCGCGTTCGGCGCTCGCATTTCGCGTTATAACCTGAATGTACAGTTAGCCGAGGAGGCCGAATGTGCGGTTGACGGGTTGGCGCTAATCTCAGGTCGTCAGTTGGCCGATACACACACCTGCATCGACCACGCGAAGCCGCACGCCGTGAGTCATCAGATGCACAAATGTATCGTCGGCGGCAGCGCGCATGCGGTATTCAACGGCAAAATTATGGTGCGTCAAGGTGCACAACGTACCGACTCCAGGCAGTCCAGTCGCAACCTGCTATTGACCAACAAAGCTCACGTCGATACCAAACCGCAACTTGAAATTTTCGCCGATGACGTGAAGTGTACACATGGCGCGACCATCGGCCAGCTCGACAACGAGGAAGTGTTTTATTTGCAGAGTCGCGGGTTGTCTGAAACAGCAGCGCGTAACATGCTTACTTATGCATTCGGGGCCGAAATCATTGAACGTATACCCATTTCATCACTCAAATGCCAGCTTGAACAAACCGTACTCGAACAGACCACAATCCAGCCATGAGCGCAATTCAGACTACACTAAAATCTCGATCGACGCCCGCATTCGATGTTGAGCGTATTCGCGCTGATTTTCCAATCCTGACACTGAAGGTCAACGACAAACCGCTGGTATATCTCGATAACGCTGCCTCGAGTCAGATGCCTCAGCAGGTGATCGACCGCTTGGTGCGCTACCAGACGACACAGCACGCCAATATCAATCGCGCGGTGCATTACTTGTCAGAGATTGCAACCTCTGAGTTTGAGGAGGCGCGCCGCAAGTTACAGCACTTCATCAATGCGAATGAAGAGCGCGAAGTGATCTTCACCAGCGGCACCACCGATTCAATCAATCTGGTGATGCATGGCTATGGCCGTAAGTTCATCGGAGCCGGCGACGAGATCATCCTGACCACGCTTGAGCATCATTCAAACATTGTGCCATGGCAGATGCTGGCAGAAGAAAAGGGTGCAAAGATTCGTGTGGTGCCGATTAACGATGCTGGTGAGCTGCTCATAGATGAATACGAGAAGCTTTTTAACGAGCGCACCAAATTTGTCGGCGTGATGCACGTCTCGAACGCGCTTGGCACGATCAACCCGATAAAGGAGATGATTGCGTTTGCACACGCGCGCGGAGTGCCGGTGCTGGTTGATGGTGCGCAGGCAGCCCCGCATATGAAGGTTGACGTGCAAGATCTTGACTGCGACTTCTATGCATTTTCGGGCCACAAGCTGTGCGGACCGACCGGTATCGGCATTCTTTACGGCCGTGCTGCGCTGCTGGAAAACATGCAGCCGTTCAAGGGCGGTGGCGACATGATTTTGTCGGTGACGTTCGAAAAAACCATCTACAACACAATCCCTCATAAATTCGAGGCGGGCACTCCGCCTATTGCGGCCGCAATTGGACTTGGCGCTGCAGTCGACTATTTGTCGGAGATCGGCATGGATGCAATAGCCGCGCACGAACTCGCCCTGCTGAAATATGCATCCGAGCAAATAAACGCTATGCCAGGCGTGCGGATTATTGGTACCGCCGAGCACAAGGCCGCAGTATTGTCTTTTGCAGTCGACGGTGTGCATCCACATGACATCGGTACACTGCTCAATCAGGAAGGCATCGCTGTGCGTACCGGACATCATTGCGCGCAGCCAGTTATGCAACGTTTGCATGTGCCGGCCACTTCGCGCGCATCGTTTGCGTTTTACAACAGTATGGATGAAGTCGATGCACTGATCGCCGGCATCCGCACCGTACAGAAGATATTTACATAATGGCTAACTATAAATCTCTCTACCAAGAGGTGATCCTCGATCACAACAAAAAACCGCGTAATTACGGCACGATTGAATCCCCGAGCCATCATGCGGTGGGACACAATCCGCTGTGTGGTGATCACATCAGCGTGGATGTCGTTCTCGGTGATGAGCGTATCAACAACATTGCATTTCAGGGTGAGTCTTGCGCGATTTGCAAGGCATCTGCATCGATGATGACGACTGCTATCAAGGGCAAGACGCGTGCGGAGGCGGAAACGTTGATCCAGGAGTTTCTCGCTATGGCGACTGGCAAGCTCTCCCATGACGCCTGTCCCAACATTGGCAGGCTTGCGGTATTTGCTGGGGTAAGCGATTTGCCAACACGTGTCAAATGCGCAATTCTGCCATGGCATACCCTGAGTGGCGCGTTTAACGCAGTAGCAACCACTTCGACCGAGTCGGAAGATGATCCAATGCATGCCCCGATCGGTGATGCCTGAAAAAAATTAACGCACAAGTTACACAGCTAACAGGTCATGTATTACATGAAGGGCATCCCATACTACCTTTAGAACCATTCTTCGGCACAGAAATGCAGGTTGCTCAGGGAAATCAATTTCCTTGCCAGATATGTGTAAGCCAGCCGAGAATCAGAGATGGCATCAAATTTTTTTGTTGGCAACTTCAGCATGTCAAGCTTTTCAAGCAAGGCGATATGCAAAAACTGCTGCATGCAGCACTGTCATGAGAGGGGGAGCTTGGACAAGCGGTTATTTATAGCAACCTATTGCTTACGGGATTGTCAAAGGCGTAAAAATGAGGCCTTAATTTTTAAGGAATAGAAATGCCAAAAATTGCTGAAATAGAAGACACGCCCAACCCAAACGCAGTGAAGTTTATGCTCAAGGAGCCATTAACATGGGGGATATCACACTCATACGATAATGCCGAGGAGGCCAAGTCTGATACCCTCGCTGCCGCGCTGTTCGATATCGAGCATGTGACCAATGTGTTCTATGTTGATAGCTGCCTAACGGTCACGCAGGACGGTGAAGCCCACTGGCCTCAGTTGGCGCGCTTAATTGCTGTGCCACTCCGCGAGGCGCCGGCAGCAGATGAATCTTCGGAAGCCTTGGTTGCAGCGGCGGCTGTTGCAATCGCCGGTCTGAGCCCAGAAGATCAGGTGCGCTTCGATAAAATCAACGCGATGCTTGATGAAAAGATCCGTCCCTACCTGCGAAGCGATGGCGGCGACCTGCATGTAATCGGTTTCTCCGGTAACTTTCTCAGCGTGCATCTCCAAGGCGCGTGCGGTTCATGCCCGAGTTCGACATCGGCCACGCTCATCAGTATCACGAGTCTACTTCGGACGATTGAACCGGACATAGAAGTCCTGTCTGTTTAGGCTGTAATTGCTGTTCTCTTTCGCGAATAAATGGTCGCCACTATTATGCAAACTTTGACTGCACCGGATTTAGCCGCATGGCTTTCGGATAAAACGCGAAATAAACCAGTATTGCTCGACGTGCGTGAGCCATGGGAATTTCAAACCTGTCATATTGACGGAGCGTTGACGATGCCGATGAATACCATTCCTGACAGGCTGTCGGAGTTAGATCCGGAGCAAGCTATCGTTTGTATTTGCCATCACGGTATGCGCAGTATGCAGATTGCGGTTTTTTTAGAACAGAATGGTTTTACGCATGTTAGCAACTTGACAGGTGGCGTCCATGCTTGGGCTCAGCAAGTCGATGGCACAATGCCAACCTATTAAATAAAATATTGGCTACTTTTAGTAAAATAAGTTGCGGCAACATCATTATCCATTCAAGACTTGCTACATAAATTTGTATCAAGCGCGAGATTAGCGCATAGGAACGATTAAAAATGGAATTGAAATGAGTGACTGGGTGACGGTTGCGCGAGTCGGTGAACTTGCGCCAGGCGAGTGGCGAGTCGTGGATTTGGATGGCGCGCAGGCGGTGGTATTCAATCTCGAAGGCCAATATTATGCCATTGAGGACGTCTGCACGCATGATTCTGGCCGACTCACTGGCGGCACGGTCGAAGGCGACCAGATCATTTGCCCGCGTCACGGCGCACGTTTCAGCATCCGCACTGGCGAGGCATTGACTGCTCCTGCTTACGAACCGACCGCTACCTTTCCCGTACGCATCGAAGACGACGAGATTCAAGTACGCGACAATCGCTGGGATTGATCCAAGCGTTGCTCGACTGCTATCCCGCAGCTGAAATAAGAGTACAGATTTAAATGCCACAACGCTCAGAATTATGACGAAGGAATTGTGAAAATAAAAAAATTCACTGCAAAAGAGTCGGATAAATTGTTTTATAGGGACCAACATTGACAGGAAAAGTACAGATGTCAGAACAACAGTTTACCGAGCAGGACTGGCGTCGGCTTCTGGTGAGTTTGGGTGAAGATCCCAATAGAGCCGGCCTGGTTGAAACACCGTCTCGCCTTGTCACTGCCTGGAAGCACTGGACTTCCGGATATACCCAAGATCCGGCAGAACTTCTAAAGGTATTTGAAGATGGAGCGGAGGAATACAACGAACTCATCGTGATACGAGGCATTCCTGTCTATAGTCATTGCGAGCATCATCTGGCGCCTTTCTTTGGAAAAGCCACGATCGGCTATGTTCCTAACGGAAAAATAGTGGGTTTATCTAAGCTGACGCGCTTGGTCAATTGTTTTTCCCGGCGGTTACAGGTACAAGAACGGCTCACCATTCAAATTGCCAACGCCTTGATGACGCATCTGGAACCGAAAGCAGCAGGCGTGGTTATTCGCTGTCGGCACATGTGCATGGAAAGCCGCGGCATTAGTACCGAGGGAGAAGAAACCGTCACGTCAGCCATGCTCGGCGAACTTCAACCAAATCTGGCGTTGCGCACGGAATTTCTTGCATTAGCACGTGAGGCATAATTTGAATCCAAAATTAAAATGAGTCTGCATCTCCCAATTTACCTGGACTATTCAGCCACCACGCCAGTTGATCCGCGCGTTGCTGAAGCGATGATTCCCTATTTAACAGAGAAGTTCGGCAACCCGGCAAGCCCCCATATCTATGGCCAAGTGGCGGAAGAGGCAGTGGAGCGCGCGCGTGAACAGGTGGCGGCACTGGTGAACGCCGATCCTAAAGAAATCGTCTGGACTTCGGGTGCGACTGAGTCCAACAATCTGGCGCTGAAGGGCGCGGCACAGTTCTACCAGAATAAGGGCAAGCACATTGTCACGATGAAAACCGAGCACAAGGCGGTACTCGATACCGTGTGCGAACTGGAGCGGCAAGGGTTTTCTGCAACTTACCTCGATTCCGAACCGAATGGCTTACTCGATCTGGATAAATTAAAGGCGGCATTGCGTCCTGATACCATTATCATTTCGGTAATGTATGTCAACAACGAAATCGGTGTGATTCAGGACATAGCAGCGATCGGTGAAATATGCCGTGAGCGCGGCATCCTGTTCCATGTTGATGCGGCGCAGGCCACCGGAAAAATAGTGATAGACCTGTCGCGCTTGAAAGTTGACTTGATGTCATTTTCCGCACATAAAACTTATGGTCCAAAAGGTATCGGTGCGTTGTACGTGCGGCGCAAGCCACGAGTTCGTCTGGAAGCACAGATGCATGGTGGTGGGCATGAGCGTGGTATGCGTTCAGGCACCTTGGCGACACACCAGATCGTTGGCATGGGCGAAGCTTTTCGCATAGCGCAAAAAGAAATGACAACAGAAAACGAACGCATCCGCACGCTACGTGACAGCCTGTGGCACGGTCTGTCCAGCATAGGAGACGTGTACCTGAACGGCGACATTAAGCAGCGTGTATCGCATAACTTGAATGTCAGTTTCAATTATGTGGATGGTGACTCGCTGACCAAGGCGATCACTGATATTGCGGTATCCAGCGGGTCTGCCTGCACTTCGGCAAGCCTGGAGCCGTCTTATGTGCTACGTGGCTTGGGACGCAGCGATGCATTGGCACGCAGTTCGATTCGGTTCACCGTGGGACGCTTCACCACCGAGGAGGAAGTCAACTTCACGATAGAACTGTTGAAAAATAAAATCAGCAAGTTGCGTGATGCAAATATATAATCTGTGGCGCACTCTTTCAAACCGCTGGCTATATCTGGCCGGGACATTGGTCATCGCCGGTGCGTTTGGCACGGCGCTTTATCTGCAATATGTTCTGCGTCAGGAGCCCTGTCCTTTATGCATGATCCAGCGCTTCATCTTCATTGCCATGTTAGTTCTGTTTGCTATTGCCACTCTGCATAACCCCAAACGCAGCGGTACGAAAGTGTATGGAGCATTGATAGCACTACTGGCATTGAGCGGCGTGAGTACTGCTGGTCGCCATATCTGGCTTCAGCATTTGCCCAAAGACCAAGTGCCTGCCTGCGGCCCAGGCTTGGATTACATGCTGGGAAACTTCCCTATGGCAGAAGTGTGGCAGGAACTCATGCACGGCTCCGGTGAATGTGCAGCCAAAGGCTGGACTTTCCTTGGCTTGGGCATCCCGGAATGGTCTCTATTTTTGTATGTGCTCTTGGGGGTTTGGGCGGTGATGATCACGCTCAGAAAGCCTATCTAACGCCTTCTGCCAATAATGCTGGCATACCTGCATCGGACAGTTAAATATTCTTGCCTCCATTACTTTTGCTAAGTATCTGCTAGTGTTTTTTTAACTTTTAACTTTTTATCAAGACAAACCAAAGGAACCAAAAAATGTCAAAACAATGGACAACACCCCCCGCAATGCTGATTGACCCTAATAAAAAATACACAGCCACTGTGGTAACCGAGCGCGGAAACATTGTGATCGAACTTTACCCGCAACATGCCCCCAAGACTGTGAACAACTTTGTTTTCCTGGCGCGTGAAGGTTTTTACGACGGACTCATCTTCCACCGCGTGATCAGGGATTTTATGGTTCAGGGCGGCGATCCCACTGGTAGCGGACGAGGCGGGCCAGGCTACAAATTTGAAGATGAAACCAGTGGCAATCCACTCAAACATGGCACCGGATATCTCTCCATGGCCAACTCCGGCCCCAACAGCAATGGTAGCCAATTCTTTATTACCCACAGTCCCCAGAACCACTTGGATGGCAAGCACACGGTTTTTGGCAAAGTTATCGAAGGCATGGATGTGGTCAATGCCATTAATCAAGGCGACGTGATGACCAAGGTTGAGATTAGCGAAGCGTAGCCCGGACAAGCTCTGCTTCGGGTTCCTCTCTGATTGTTCCGGTTTCACGAACTTGGCGAACTCGCTCATTTCACTTCACTTGAGGGTGGCTAACGTTCGAGTTAGCCACCTTCTCCGCCCGTGTTAGCACGCGGAATTCACAGACGAGCGCACTGCGAAAATCTTAGACATTCGTGGCTGCCGCAGCTTGGAGGCTTTTACGAGACTGTTAGGTGCCAGCCTACGCGAGCCTTTTGCCGCGACGCAGATGTGCGGGTGACAACCGTTTAACCGCATCAAATGCTTCCACATAGGACGCAACCTCCCACAGCCAAGCTTCCTGGATCTGGTACTGAGTGTCGTAGAGGATCCAGACCAAATAGTCCCAGTCATAGTTTTTCGCCTTTGGAACCCATGTGACAAAGCTGCCCGGCTTGCCGCTGGGGCGGTTGGCTTTGATCTGATACCGATGGCCATTGAAAAGAAAGTCATGGCCTTTTTGAACGGCTGTCATGCCTTGCATGGCGCATGAGTAAGCATCAATGGAGCAGCTTAAGAGGCGAGCGGCATCGTACTCTGACAAGACGGTAGTGATGAGCGGCGCGTTGCCAAATGCGCGCTCCCAAGCGAGCGTTGTTTCTACTAACTGCTCGCGAAGACTTTCCATGGCACCTAACATCTATTGGAAAACACAACCCCGCGCCGTGCCGCCATGCTTCTACCCAGTGCTTCCAGTTGCATATGATCCAGCAGTATTGCCGCTTGCGGCAATAGCTGCGTATTCTCCAAGGAGATGTGGCGATCATGCACTGTGATGAAATGCTCCACCGATTTAACATCTAACTCCGTCGCCCGGCCTTCTGCAATAGCAAGTAACAAAGGGCGCAACTGTTGCCATGCCGCATCCAGCACCTTGTGCTCATCCAGCAAGCGCGCTATTAATTCGTGTACCTCTGCGTTTGGAGTGGCGAGTAGGCGCGGGAATAAATCCTGCTCCTCGTCGTCATGGTGATTCTGCCCGGCGGTATCGAAATAGCGCAGGATGGCCTGCGCTGCTTGTCGTGCCTGCGAATCGCAGCCATAAGATGACAGGTGTTGCAGTAACATGCGCAGAGTGGCGCACTGCGTCTGTATCTTGCCGTGACACGCTAACAGTATTTCCAGCGGGTTATCGAAGCCGGGAACGAATACACCGCCCACCAATAAGTCACTCATCGCTGTTCCTTTGCGTTACAAGCCCGTCAGCGCAACGGGTCAAGAGTTAACTTTACCACCACGATTCCGCGCATGCTTAATAGCCAGCTCGTAGATATCGACAAGGTCTTCTTCGCTAACGTCGATCACGCCATCCATTTGCGTTAGTGCCCATTCGATATCAGCCTGCTCCAGTTGGACATGCTTGGGCTGCATATCTGTCTGTTGTATGGGTTGGGGAGCATGCCGCATCGGGTAATGCCGGCCGGGCAAAAGGTTGTTGATCAGCAGCGCCAGCACCAAGGAGATTCCGATATTCGCCAGCACGATGCATGCTACCCATGGCCAACCCATGGGGTGGAATTGTGCGCTGTGTAGTACTAACGTGAGTGCCGTGGCTGCACCCGGCGGATGTAGGCAATTCAGGTAATGCATCAGAAAGATTGCCGATCCCACTGCACAGCCTGCGGCTAATAACGGGTCACTGATGAGTTGGCTGCATAACCAACCTGCTAATGCCGAAATTAAATGACCACCGAACAAAGGCCACGGTTGCGCCATAGGGCTATGCGGTGCGGCAAAGAGTAGCGCAGCAGAGGCAGCTATCGAACCCAGCATGACAAGTGGATAATTGATTTGTGGCAGATATTTGAGCGCCAGTCCCAAGAGCAGGATGGCAATTCCACCGATCAACCCGTTGCGTATTTTCTCGGTGAACGGAATGGGCGCAGTATGTGTCTTAAAAGACAGGATAAACTCTTTAAAATCCATTGCGTCTGGTTTCTCTTCTGGCTAATTGTAAAGTATGCTGTTTATGCCCTATGCTTAATAAAGGATATTGAATTTAGTCGTCAAACAAATTCACCAACCCATCCAGCCCCACAAAGTTAAACGCATAACTTGCCTGCGCGAGCACTACCGGTTTGGCGTGATAGGCGATGCTGACGCCAGCTTGCGCCATCATCTTGAGATCGTTGGCGCCATCGCCCAGAGCAATAACCTGTTCCGCCATAAGCTTCAATTCATCGCGGATACGCACCAACCAATCAGCTTTACCTTGTGCGTCGAGAATATGCCCGACTACTTTACCAGTAAGTTTGCCGTTGATGATTTCCAGTGTGTTGGCATGCGCGTAGTCGAGACCCAGACGTTGTTTTAAGCGGTCGGCGAAAAAGACAAAGCCACCTGACACCAGCATGGTCTTGATACCATGTTTTTTCAGTTTCGCCAACATAATTTCGGCACCGCGATTGAGCTGCAAACGCTCGTCATACACGCGCTGCAATGCACTTTCTTCCAGCCCAGCCAGTAATGCCACACGGCGGCGCAGGCTCTCACTGAAATCAATCTCGCCGCGCATCGCAGCTTCGGTGATGGCTGCAACCTGCGGTTTAATGTGGACCATATCGGCGACCTCGTCGATACATTCTATGGAGATGAGGGTGGAATCCATGTCCATCACTACCAGACCAAAGTCTGATAAATGCTGGCTTGGACGGACAAAGCCGTAATCGAGTTGGTGTTCGTAACAATAGGCAGCAACGGCATCATGCGGCGTGGCATCATACAGTCGGTATGAGTATGTCGAGGTCTGTTCAATGCGGGATGCGGTGGTCAGCCCGGCAAGGTGGTTCAGATGGGCAGGGGCAATGTCTTGAATGCCTTGAATAATGAAGTTCATGTGCTTATAGAGTTTTATTTGGGCGCGATGAGAATGGCGGCCTGTCAATTCCCTTGAAGGCGGGAATGACAATGGTTGCAACGAAGCTAAACGATTCACGATAGCTCATTAAAAAAATTCTTGATCGCCAACACACGCTGGCCGACATCGCTGTATTTTAATTCAATTCTCAGTTTGTCCTGACCACTCAGTTTGTACTGGCGCTTGCTCTGGATGAGCGTGATGATGCGCATCGGATCGATGGGCGGATTTGGCATGAACTGAATTTGAATCGCCTCGCTGGAAGCATCCACCTTGATAATGCCGTGCTGCTTGGCAGCAATGCGCAGACGGTGACAATCAAGCAACGTTTGGGCAGGGGGCGGCAGCAGACCGAAGCGGTCTATCAGCTCCCGATGCATGTCGTCCAGTTCCTCTGATGTGGTGCAGTTAGCCAGACGTTTGTACAGCACCAGCCGCTGGTGGATGTCGCCGCAGTAATCGTTGGGCAGCAAGGCGGGAGTATGCAGGTTAATCTCGGTGGTGACCCCAAGCGGGTGTGCCATGTCCGGTTCATGGCCCAGTCTCAGCGAGGTAATGGCCGCGTTGAGCATGTCCGTGTAAAGCGAAAAACCAATCTCGTGCATCTCACCGCTTTGTGATTCGCCCAGCACCTCGCCTGCACCGCGAATTTCCAGATCATGCATCGCAAGATAGAAACCGCTTCCCAGTTGCTCCATGGCCTGGATTGCGTCCAATCTTTTCTTCGCCTGCGCGGTAAGCCCTTCCATATTGTCCACCAATAAATAGGCATACGCTTGGTGGTGCGAGCGCCCAACCCGACCGCGCAACTGATGCAGCTGCGCCAACCCAAAACGGTCTGCGCGGTTCATGATGATGGTATTGGCACTGGGCACGTCGATACCGGTTTCAATGATGGTAGTGCATAGCAGCACGTTGAAGCGCTGTTGGTAAAAATCACGCATGACTGCTTCCAAGTCGCGTTCACCCATCTGGCCATGCGCCACGCGGATACGTGCTTCAGGCAGTAACGCCCCCAGTTTTTCCGCCATATTGGCGATGGTATCGACCTCGTTGTGCAGGAAATAAATTTGTCCGCCGCGTTTCAGTTCGCGCAGCACCGCTTCTCGGATGACGCCTTGGCTGTAGTTGCTGACGAAGGTCTTGATCGACAGACGGCGCTGCGGTGCAGTGGCAATCACCGAGAAATCGCGCAGCCCTTCCAAAGACATTGCCAGTGTGCGCGGGATCGGCGTGGCGGTCAGGGTGAGTACGTCAACTTCGGCGCGTAGCGCCTTGAGGCGCTCCTTCTGCTGCACGCCGAAACGGTGTTCCTCGTCGATGATGATCAACCCCAGGTTTTTGAATTTAATACCCTTCTGAATCAGCTTGTGCGTGCCGATGATGATGTCAAGCTTGCCATCTTCCATGTCTTTCAGCGACTGGGTCTGTTCCTTGGCAGAGCGAAAGCGCGACAGTTCGCCAATTTTGATGGGCCAGTCGGCAAAACGATTGCAGAAGTTCTGGAAATGCTGTTCCGTAAGCAGCGTGGTGGGTACCAGCACGGCTACTTGTTTACCGTCCATCGCCGCAATAAAAGCTGCGCGTAGAGCGACTTCCGTTTTACCAAAACCCACATCGCCGCAGATTAGCCGATCCATAGGCTTCCCGCTCTGCAAATCAGTAACCACCGCCTCAATGGCGGCGGCCTGATCAGGTGTTTCTTCAAAACCAAAACCGGCGGCGAACGCTTCGTAATCATGTTGCGACAGTTTGAATTGGTGACCTTTGCGCGTGGCGCGCTGGGCATACAGATTGAGCAATTCGGCAGCGGTGTCCCGTACCTGCTGCATGGCGCGACGCTTGGCCTTGTCCCAAGTGCCGCTTCCCAGCTTATGCAAAGGTGCGGTTTCCGGGGCTCCGCCACTGTAACGGCTGATTACATGCAGCTGTGCCACTGGAACATACAATTTGTCTCCACCGGCGTACTCCAGCAACAAAAATTCGTTCTCGCCTTCGCCGAGATCAAGGTTAATCAGGCCATGATAACGCGCGATGCCATGCTGTTCATGCACCACAGGATCGCCCGGCTTGAGCTCGGACAGGTCGCGCAGCATCCCTTCCACGTTGCTTTTCTTTGTGGTGCGCGCAATTCGGCTGCGTGGCTGCGCGGCATACAGCTCACTTTCGGTAATGATTGCCAATTGTTCATCTTGCAATATGAAACCATTCTGCAGCGCCCCCACGGTAAGCATGAAGTGATCGTCACCGGCGAGAAACTGGCCATAGTTCTCACATAGTGCGGGTGACAGGCTGTATTCACGCAAATACTCGGCCATTATTTCGCGCCGTCCCAAACTGTCGGCGAGCAACAACACCCGGCCCTCATAATCTTGCAGAAAGCTTTGGAGTGCCTGTGTCGGAATGTCGGCGCGCCGATTTACCGCGATGTCGGGCAATTTTTTGGTAGCGCAAGGAGTAAGGGTTTTATATGTCCTTTCCTCTTGGAAAGGGGCAAGGGTCTCGCCCGCATTTTCTTTTTCCTCGGAATTGTCAATCCGGGAGGAAGAGGAGATGTCTGCGATGATATCGACACGTTTGAAATTTTTCGCAGCAACAAAGAAACTTTCTGCGTTCAGAAACAGTTCGTGCGGTTCCAGCAAGGGACGTTGCGGGTCACCGCGAAGCAGGTTATAGCGCGACTGCGCATCCTTCGCAAAAGTGGCAATGGCAGCATCCACATTGTGATGCATGCACAGCGTGGCATGTGCAGGCAAATAATCAAACAGCGTGGCAGTACGCTCGAAAAACAATGGCAGGTAATATTCGATGCCTGCGGGTGCGATGCCACGGCTTACGCCTTTGTAAATACTTGCTTTGGATGGATCGCCCTCGAAACGATCGCGGAAATTTTGACGAAAACGCGCCTGCCCGGCCTCATCCAGTGGAAACTCCCGCGCCGGTAACAGGCGAATATCCCGCACCGGATAGATGGTGCGCTGGGTATCCACATCGAAGGTCGCGATAGAATCAATTTCGTCATCGAACAGGTCGATGCGGTAAGGCACACTACTGCCCATCGGAAAAAGGTCGATCAAACCACCACGCACGCAGTACTCGCCCGGTGTCAGCACCTGCTGAACATGGGTATAACCGGCCAATGTCATCTGTTCACGCAACTTGGCGATGTCCAGTTTCTCGCCGCACTTAAGAAAGAAGGTGAACGCAGCTAGATATTCCACTGGTGACAACGGATATAGCGCAGTGGTTATCGGGACGACGATCACATCACATGACTGGCTGCGAATATGATGCAGCGTAGCAAGTCGCTCAGAGATTAGATCCTGATGCGGCGAGAAGTGATCATAAGGCAGCGTTTCCCAATCCGGCAGTAGATGCACACGAAGTTCCGGGGAAAAAAACGGAATTTCTTCCACCAGCCGCTGCGCTTCCAGCGCGCTGGCGGCAATTATCACCAGCGGCACGTTTAGTCCAGCATATTGCGCCAGAGCCAAGGCATCGGACGATCCGTACAGATGGGTATAACGTGGACGGGGGTTTGAGGAAGAAAACAGCATGGGAAAATTAAATACAGCCAAGTTTCAGGGTGCGGCATTATATAAGGGAAGCTTCGCAGTTGGCATGGATTGAAAAATTCTCATGTTTTTTGCGGGGATAGAAACTTGAATTTTAATTAGTATAAAAAACTTCGCAGCAGGTATTCTTGCATCAACCATGCATGAAGCATGACGCAAATTTCATTATTGAAGCAGAGCGGGAATCATCCTTCTTCAATGGCAAACAACCTTCGGTGCTCTTTGATGGCGTAGCGATCAGTCATGCCGGCGATGTAATCGGACACGGTGCGGGCACGGTCGGCTTGCGCCTGCTGCTGAAACTGCGGCGGCAGCAGGCGGTTATCCTCCATGAAGACCTGAAATAGGTCGCTGATGATGCGGCGCGCCTTTGCACTCATGCGCATGACGCGGTAATGACGGTATAAATGCGTATGCAGGAAGGCTTTGAGTTCGCGTTTCTGCTCATGGATCTCGGCGCTGAACGCAGCCAATGGCGGGGCGGCGCGGACTCCGGCGATATCACGCACAGCATGAGTCCGAATGTTTTTTTCAGTTTCATGGATTAAATCTGTGGCCAGTGTATTGATCATGCGCCGTATCGTTTCGTGAATCAGACGGCGCTCGGCTAGGCCGGGGTAGGCTAGTCGTACAGCATCCAGATGACTGACAAACAAGCGCACCGAGGAAAACTGCTCCAGCGTAATTAACCCCGAGCGCAGCCCGTCATCCACATCATGGTTGTTGTAAGCGATCTCATCGGCCAAATTGGCGATCTGCGCTTCCAGCGAAGGACGCTGCTGCTTAAGGAAGCGTTCACCCACTGCACCCAGCTTGGCGGCATTTATCGGCGAGCAATGTTTGAGAATACCCTCGCGCGTTTCGAAGCACAGATTGAGTCCATCAAAGGCGGCATAATGATCTTCGAGTACATCCACCACGCGTAGCGACTGCAGGTTGTGTTCGAAGCCACCGTAATCCTTCATGCAGGCATTGAGCGCATCCTGCCCGGCATGGCCGAATGGCGTGTGACCGAGATCGTGAGCGAGCGATATGGCTTCCACCAGGTCTTCATTTAATTTCAGATACCGTGCGATGGAGCGGGCAATTTGTGCTACTTCCATGCTGTGAGTCAACCGGGTGCGAAATAGGTCGCCTTCATGGTTAACAAATACCTGAGTCTTGTATTCCAGGCGACGGAAGGCGGTGGAATGGATGATGCGATCACGATCACGTTGAAATTCGCTGCGCCCAAAAGGCGCTTCCTCGCGCTTAATCCTGCCGCGTGTGTTGCCCTCTGTTACCGCATAAGGTGCAAGTTCAGCCATGCGCGCTGTTCGCCATCAAGGTTTGCCGCAATAATTCCGGCTCCACGTTCCCGCTGATCACCGCACTGCCGATGCTTTTAAGTAGCACGAAACGGATTTTTCCGCCAACCACTTTTTTGTCCAGGCCCATCAATTGCAGGTATTTCTCCACGCCCAAAGCAGGCGCGACAACCGGTAGGCCAGCGCGTTCCAACAAGCTACGGATGCGATCCACATCCTCCTTGCTTAGCCAACCCAGGCGACACGATAGATCAGCGGCCATCATGGTACCTGCAGCGACTGCCTCGCCATGAAGCCATGTGCCATAACCCATGCCTGTCTCGATAGCGTGACCGAAGGTATGACCCAGGTTAAGCAGTGCGCGTTCACCATTTTCTCGCTCGTCTGCAGCGACTACCTCGGCCTTATTCTGGCAGCTGCGTGTGATGGCATATTGCAGCGCATCCGCATCGCGCGCCAATAATTTCTCCATGTTCTGTTCCAGCCACTCGAAGAAAGATAGATCGCGGATCAGGCCGTATTTTATGACTTCAGCAATGCCCGCGCGTAACTCCTGATCCGACAATGTGTTCAATGTGGTGATATCGGCAAGCACAACTTGCGGCTGATAAAACGCACCTATCATATTCTTACCCAACGGGTGGTTGATGCCGGTCTTGCCACCGACCGATGAATCCACCTGTGCCAGCAGAGTGGTGGGAATTTGGATGAAAGGAACGCCGCGCAAATAGGTTGCGGCAGCATAACCCGTCATGTCGCCTATCACCCCCCCGCCCAAGGCGATCAATGGTGTATTGCGTTCGCACCGATGGGAGAGCAGTGCGTCGTAAATTAACCCTAGCGTTTCTGCATTTTTATATTGTTCACCATCTGGCAAGATGATGGAAATGATGTCCACGCCATGAGCTTGCAGCTTGGCGCGCAATGGTTCCAGGTACAATGGTGCCACAGTAGTGTTGGTCACCACTGCCGCTCTCTTGTGGGGCAAGTGTGGCAATAGCAGTTCTGCACATCCCAGTAAGTCAGTGCCTATATAAATTGGATAGCTGCGCTCTGCCAGCCCAACGGTTAATGTTTGCATAATTTTTGAAAGCTTCTATTGAAGGTTGCATAGTGAATGGCAGGTAACGCTATAACATTTCAAACGATCACAGATGCATACTGAACGAATTGCTCCATTACTCCTGCGATTCCAGGATTTTTGAGCAGGCTAAAACCCAATGGGCTTGAGCAAAAACGACTTTTGAATTGCTGACATCCAACAAAATTATTTAATTTTCTATACCTTAAAGTGGATAAAATTGTCAGTCGGGCTGCACGGGAATGACCGCTGTTGTCTTGATTTATAGTAATCTCAATGGTTGTTATGACTTAATTTCCGAAAATCGGTTTAGCTCCTGCTGCAAATGCAAAACCAGGCTTTGCGCGCTTTGTTTGCCGGTAGGCATAACCAAATTGGCCACTTGTGCATATAGCGGATCGCGCTGCTCATACATATCTTTTAGTTTTGCATGTGGATCGGCTGTCTGCAATAACGGACGATTTCGGTCATGGCGAGTTCGCTGCCAGAGGTCATGAATTGTGCTTTTCAAGTACACCACTATGCCATTACAGCACAATGCAACACGGTTTTGCTCATTCAATACCGCGCCACCTCCAGTCGCTAAAACGATATTATCGAGTAGTACCAAGTCTTGAATGACACTTGCTTCGCGCTGACGAAAACCGGCTTCTCCCTCAACATCAAAGATGTGCGGAATAGTTACACCAGTACGCTGCTGAATTTCTTCATCACTGTCAACAAAAATCTTGCCCAACTGCTGGGCGAGCAATTTCCCTACGGTAGTTTTCCCAGCTCCCATCATTCCCACAAGGAAGATGTTGCCGGAAAGGCGCTTGGGCGGCACTGTATTAATATGATACATGATCGAATTGTAGCCGAAAATCCTCGTGCTCACCGTTTTCTGCAACGGTAAAAGCCCGGCTATGCCGGGCTTTTTAAATTCATACCCTATTGCTTAACGCAGATTCAAACTGTCACTCAGGATTTTAGGGGAAATAAACACTAAAAGCTCCCTTTTGTTATTAGTATCAGTTTGAGTTTTAAATAACCACCCAAGGATAGGAATATCACCTAACAGTGGCACCTTAGGGGTCGTTCTTAATTCGTCTTGAGTATAGACTCCGCCAATAACAACAGTCCCCCCATTATCAATCAATACTTGGGTACTGATTTTCTTGGTATTAATACTGGGTATACCCCCCACCGTCGAGTTAATTATTTCGCCCACAGAATCCTGAGTTACTTCTACTTTCATGTTGATATTATCATCTGGCGTGATCTGAGGAGTGACGGTAAGGCTTAAAATTGCCTTTTTAAACAATACATTCGTCCCCTGCAGGCTGACTGTTTGATAGGGTATTTGCACACCTTGTTCAATTACCGCCTCAGTTCCATTTGCAGTTACCACACGAGGGCTAGCAATGTTGTTAGTTATTCCATTCAATTGGGATGCCTGCAACTCCAGTCCTAATATTTTGGTCACAGATGAGTTGAAAAGCATCGCTGTCACCACACCCGTACCAATCAATCCCGGGGTTCCAGGCAGGTTAATTTCTCCGCCACCAGCACTACCGCCTATAGAACCACGACCTCCACCCACAGAAAACCCTCCTCCACTAGATGGAGGTGGCCCGGTATAGCTTAATCTTCCACCCAAGGTTCGAGTAAATTTATCGCTTGCCTCGACAAAACGTGCTTCAATCATTACTTGGCGCACGGCCACATCGACCTGCTTGATCAGCTTGCGTACTTCCTCCAAACGCGATGGTGTATCTTGAACAAACACAGTATTGGTGCGTGCATCCACCACTGCACTCCCGCGTTTTGACAGCATACGCTGAGTGGGGCTCTGCAACAAAGCAATAATTTCCGCTCCTTTTGAATAAGCAATTTGGAAACTTTCTGTGTGTAGAATCTCAAGGTCGGAGATTTCTTGATTCGCTGATAAATTAATCTTTTCCTTGGTCGCCAATTCCTCGCGCGGGGCAACTTGAATCACGTTGCCGTTCTTGCGCATATCCAAACCGCGTGAATCAAGAATAATTTGTAGTGCTTGATCCCACGGCACATCCTTAAGCCGTAAAGTCAGATTACCGCTCACGGAATCGCTGATCACCATGTTCAGATTAGTAAAATCAGCAATAACGTTTAACGCTTCGCGCACTGCAATATTCTGGAAGCTCAAGGTCAATTTTTCGCCCGCATAACCTACCTGTCTATTTTTCAATAGCTTATTCGGGTCATCCGCTACTGCTTTTATTTCCACTATAAATTTGTTATCCGTCTGGTAGGCGACGTGCTCCCACAAACCCTTGGGTTCAATGACCATGCGCACATGGTCACCCTGCATGAATGTATCGATACCCTGTATTGGCGTGCCGAAATCCACTACATCAAGCTTACGTTGCAAGTTGCGCGGTAGACTGGTATTCATGAAGTCCACGATAAGGCTTTTACCTTGCTGCTTAACGCCTATACCTACACCAGGATCCGATAAATCTACCTGAATGCGTCCTTCACCATTCCCGCCACGACGAAAAACAATATCACGCAGACTATATTTCTGGGTACCTGACTTCGCCTCAGCAAATCGTGCAGTGGCTACCGCCGCCGATACCGCAGGAATTTTGCCATGTAGGGTAATCAGTAAGTTAGTGCCTTGTGTATGAGCGTCATAAACCAATATTTGATTGAGGTTAACCACCAAGCGGGTGCGATTACCTGATTGCACGATATTGGCGCTACGCAATTCACCTATGCCAAATTTTTGCGTCGATTTGCCCAGCCCATTTGTTGTATTGGGGAAATCAAATACAATGCGCGCCGGATTGCTGATGGCAAAATTCAAAGGCGGATTGGCAAGCGCATTCTTCAAACCCATCTTAAGTACCAGCTTACCACCCGGTGCAGCGCTGACGCTGAGCGACTGGATGCTATTTTCTGCGTCAGGATTTTGTGTACTAGCGTTTTGCGCATTGGTATTGCCTTGCGCATGGGCAGTTACTGCACAAACCGCAAATACTGCAACAACAAGCAGAACAAGGTTTTTGATTGCGTTTTTATAATGTCTCATGTTTCACTCCTAATCATTCATTCCATCAATGGCAAACTACTTATACGTTCCGTCCAGTCTCCCGCACTATCCTGCACGATTTCCTTGATTTTCACTTCAGTTTCTGTAACTGAAATAATTTGACCAAAATTCGATCCTAGGTAATTGCCTGCCTTGACTCGATGGAGCTTGCTATCCGACGAGCGGACGATAGCATGACCAACTTTATCCTTATAAAGGAAACCTACCATCTTCAAACTTTCTAATGGCAACTCTTCCAGTGCTTCTCGACGTCGTTTCATATCCGGCTGATTGAGGCCAGGGAGATCGCCACTTTTCGCTTCGGGCTTACGTGGTTTGAATGGATCGGGCAAACCTGTAGAGTTATCATAAACGAATGGCTCATAAGGCTTAATCTCAGGGGGTGGATCCACCTTGCCCCGCATTCCACTTCCAGTGTCTTTGACGAAATCGCGCAAATCCTGAAACTCCTCGTCAGCACAGGCGGACAGTAATAAAGATGTGAACAGTAGTAAGCCAGCCAGTCTCATTTGGGAGCTCCAGCCTTCTTGGACAATTGCTTCTGTGCAGTTAATTCTTCCTCATCTAAATAGCGATATGTTTTAGCTATAGTATCCATAGTCAGGTGCCCTCCCGTTGGATTAATGCTAATTTCGCTCAACGATACGATGCGCGGCAATTGGGCAATATCGCTAGCAAACTTACCAATGTCATCATAATTGCCCGTTACTTTAATAGTAATTGCCTGCTCAGCAAACACGCCGGTAATAATCTCGGCGCCAGGTTTAAACAATTCAAATTGTAGACCGCGACCCAGGCCAGCCTGATTAATATCAGTCAGCAACGCGTCCATTTCTGACTTGCTCGGCAATTGTTTTAGCAGCGCATCAAACGATTGCTTGGCTTCTGTAAGTTTTTTATTGATAACATCTAGATTGATGGCTATTGCCTTCTTGGCCTTGAAATCTGTTTTTAATGTAGCCTCAATCTGCTTGGCCGTGCTCAGCGCTTCCCAACGATCTTTCCAGTCAAATATGGCACCCGAAAGTAAAACGGTCACAAATATCGCCACAAATGCGCTGAGCTTCACCAACAAAGGCCAGCCGCCAGGATCTTTGGGGTTAATATTCTTTAGTTCTTCTAGTAGTCTCATGATCTCACCTAACCTTTCGTGCCAGCTGTTTTAGCCGGAGCAGCGGGGGTTGTTGGCACCAGAGTGGTCAAATTGAAATTCAGAGTAAACTCGTTCAAGCGTGGCCCATTCGCGTTCGCGGTTGTCGCAGAAATTTGAACCAGTGTCGGCGAGTCTAGCCATTGAGAACTATCAATGGAACGCATCAAAGTGGATACCCGGGCATTCGACTGAGTAAAACCAACCAGGTTTATTTTGTTGCCCGTCTGTTTAATCGTTTTTAAATACACGCTTTCTGGCAAAATATTCAACATCTGGTCCAGCAGATGCACCACATCTGAGCGGGTACTTTGCAGTTTTTCAACCACCGTTTTCCGCTCCATCAGTGCTGCGATTTCCATCTTTAGACGCTTTATTTCAGCGATCTGCTTGTCTAGTAGGACCATTTGATCTGTCAGATATCGGTTGCGGCGTTCCTGATATTCAATCTGAGTATTAATGACAACATGCACAAAACCAACAAGCATTGCTGCCAGCACTAGCGTGATTGCGCTGAACGCATAGAACTGAATCTGCCGCGCTTTGCGCTTCTCAGCGCGATGCGGTAATAAATTAATGCGTATCATGAAGGATCAAACCTCCGCATCGCGAGACCACAAGCAATCATTAGCGCCGGCGCATCAATCTGCAATTGCCGCTGTTTGATGCGCCCGGACAAGGTCATCTGAGCAAAGGGATTGGCTACCAGTGTTTTCACCTGCGTACGCGTTGCAACAGCATCGTCCAAATTAGACAGCGCTGCGCAGCCGCCAGCTAAAACAATGTAACTTACTTCGTTGAACTGGGTTGAGGTAAAGAAAAGCTGAATGGCACGAAACACTTCGCCCGCCACACTTTCGCGGAACGGTGTCAATACGTCGCTTTCATAATTCTCCGGCAATCCGCCATTAAGTTTGCCTGCTTCTGCCTCCTCGGCGGACAAACCGAACGCATTCTGGATATGTTGCGTCAATTGTTCGCCACCCATTTGCTGGTCGCGCATGTACACCGATTGCCCGTTGCGCAGTATATTTACATTCATTACGTTTGCACCGATATCTACCAACGCTACGCATTGATCCGCGGCACCTCCCGGCAACTGCAAGCGGATCTGATCAAACGCCATTTCAGCGGCATAATGCTCTACATCCATCACCATCACCTTGAGCCCGGCCACTTGTGCGACAGCAACTCGATCTTCCAGGTTAGTTTTGCGCGAGGCAGCCAACAATATTTCGATTTCTGCAGTATTACCAGGTGCCGGGCCTATTACTTGAAAATCCAGGTTAACCTCGTCAATGGCAAATGGAATGTACTGATTTGCTTCCGCCTCCACCTGATACTCCAGATCTTCCACATTCAATCCACTAGGCAGAAAAATTTTTTTGCTAATCACGGCGGCAGCGGGAAGCGCAAGGCTAATGTTTTTAATACGTGTCCCCATTCGCTTCCAAGCACGTCGCAGACATTCCGAAACTGCCTCCATATTATTGACGTTGCCATCACTTACCGCGTATTGGGGCAATGCTTCAATAGCATAATGCTCGATAACATAGCCGTTTTTCTTCGGTAATTCGCTTAGCTCCACAATTTTGATTGAAGACGAGCAAATATCGACCCCAATTAAAGGCGGCGTCTTGGTATACAAGAAATCTAACGAAATGTTTAACTTGCCTTGGATCATAATTTATGATTAGAACTTTATGTATTAAGTAATTTAAATAATTACAATAACGAACTATTACGCATGCAAATAATTTTCATTACAGTCTAAAATTACACTGCACTTTAAAATACCTCAATAAATCAATACGGCAATAGTTTCAATGATGGCAAAATACTTTGTAATTTAAAAAATTATTTTTCTCATCCTATGCGTGGTTACATTATCCTTTACGACAAGCTGCAGAAATACTTTAGGGCACCTCATATAAATCACGACGAGGTAATTGCTATGACATTGCACCGATAGAAAGCTTGGGGATTACTCAAAAACGAATTGGTACGTCACAGGCGTTTCAAAACCCGTGCGAGGCCATTCAGGCAATTACTGAATACATCGAGATATTTTACAAACGACAACGCATAATGGGCTCAACTAAGCTATCTATCGTCCGCTGCATTTGAACGCCAGTTCTATGAAAAAAGACTGACAGCATGAACCAGTTCGTATCCATTATTGACAACGGACCTCACGTCACGCACTGAGCCACCAATCAGATAAGTTTTCATTGAATGGCTAACTTTTACCGCCCCGCCCTATCGCGAAAAGGTTATATCCCATGGACTTATGGCGTGCCAAGTAGAGCGGGGCCGCATCTTCCAGCGCAACAGGGCTGATACCTAACACTGTCGCGAAGTTATTGCCACCGTCACAGCTGCACACGCTGTCCACTTTCATCGAGTAATAATTGTCGCGAGTCATGAGCTTGCCCGGCAGCAGCTCCATCATCAACGCTTGCAGGTAGGAAAGACTGTCATTCAAGCCGATAATGATCGAGTGATGTCCAGTGACATGCGCCACATATTTTACCAGCTGCCGCAGGGTATAGATTTTGGGACCGCATAGGTCGTAACTCTGACCAAATGTGGCGGGAGCAGCAAGGCTTGCCGCGTATGCATGCGCCACATTTTCCACAAACACCGGCTGGAATTTCGCATTGGGCGATGCCAGCGGTAATATCGGCAGGAACCGCGTCAGCTTAGCAAACAGATTGAGAAAAGAATCCCCCGGCCCGAATATGACCGACGGCCTGAAAATGGTCGTCATCAAGCCCGACTCCATTACGACCTTCTCACCTTCGCCCTTGGAGCGAAGATAGTTGCTGAGAGCGTCAGTACTGGCGTTGAGGGCGCTCATGTGCAATAGCCGCGCTATCCCGTTGCGCTTGCACGCAGCCACAATTTTACGCGGCAATTCCACGTGCGCAGCAGTAAAGTCGCCGTGTAAAATGCCCACCAGGTTGATCACTGCATCCATACCGACTAATAACCGATCGAGTTCAGCATCGTCATGGATATTCGCTTTCACCACGTTCACCGTCGGCAGAGCCAGGAGCTCCCTGGTGCGCTCACGGTGGCGAGTGGGGATGACTAGGCTGATTCCTAGTGCAGTCAGCAAGTGCGCGATATGCCCGCCAACAAAACCGCTCCCACCCATAATGCATACATTATTGATTTTCATGGCGCCAATTACTCCTTCTCTGGAAGTTTCATCATCTTCTGATTTGGATACAATAATGTGAAGACGTTGCCTTATGGTCTGCACGCGATGGCCAAAGACGCTGGGGTAGCATATCGAATTGCCCATGACTTTTTAGGCAGATTCCTGTGAAAGCGATAGTCTTAGTGTAATAGCACTAAACGACGATCTGACATCGGCTAGAAATAAATTCTCTGACGGAAAAAGGTCGTACACTCAAGCTAGTCAGGCTTCTAGTGCTTAAAGTGATCCAAAGCGTCTTGCGGCAAGAGATAAAGTGCAGGCTGAAATCGTGCTGACAGAATATTTTATCCGCAGTATTGAAAGTGTCGCACTACTTCAGCAAAAGCGGCTCGGCATCAAGTCTCGCATCCACTTATCCAGTATCTCATTGCGCTCAACCGGATCTCAGTCATTTCGCCTTGTCGGTCGGGCGAGTTCATGGATAAAGATCGCGCCGAGTCAGAGGCAAATCAACCAATCCGTCGCGCCTGTTTGTGGCGAGAATCTGATAAACGCCGATGGCCCCCTGTTCGAATTGCGACGCGCAGGCCGCCATATACAGTCGCCACACTCGATACGTCGCTTCGCCGACAAGCGCTTTCGCCTCTTCCTCATGCGCTTCAAGTTGCTTCACCCAACGTTGTAATGTGAGCACATAGTGAGGCCGTAACGCTTCGACATCCCATATTTCGAAGCCCGTGTGCTCCATCACGCGCTGCACATTACTTACGCTCTCGAGTTCGCCATCGGGAAAGACGTACCGCTGCATAAATTCGGAGCCGATGGTTTTGTGTCCGCCTTCTTCATCGTTCGTTATTCCATGATTAAGAAAAAGGCCTCCAGGCTTGAGTACGCGGCCCACGGCACGGAAATAGGTTGGCAGGTTTTTAATCCCGACGTGTTCAAACATGCCGATACTCGACACTTTTTCATAGACCGTATTTTCTGGTAAATCCCGATAATCCATTAATTCAACCGTTACTTGATTCGCTATTCCCAAGTCGTTGATTTTATTTTTCGTCCACTCATATTGCTGGCGGCTTAAGGTGATGCCATGGGCGCGAACGCCGTAATGTTGTGCGGCCCAGCAAATCAATGCCCCCCACCCGCAACCGATATCCAATAATCGTTCTCCCGCTTTGAGCCGCAGCTTGCGGCAGATGTGATTGAGTTTATTGCGTTGCGCCTGATCAATACTCTCGTCGGGGTCATCAAAATATGCACACGAGTAAACCATCTGCTCGTCCAGCCAAAGCCGGTAGAAATCGTTTGACACATCATAGTGGAAGGCGATTGCTTCACGGTTGAGTTCTTTAGAATGCGTACGCGATATGAGTGTTTTTAATGGCTTCGGCCATCGAATCGACGAGCTATTGTGGCCTACATTCTCAAGATGATTGCCGAGACGCATAGCTGCTGAAAACAAAGCAAGCCGATTTCGCACGGATAGTGCTAACGATTGTAAATGGGTCCGTTGTTTCAGCAAAGCATAGAGATCGCCCTCTACATCAATTTCGCCAAAAAAATAGGCCTCTGCTAGACGGAGTGGGTCCGGCCGCCAAGCTAACTCACGAATAAGTTTTGCCGTATTGATAATGATGGTGGCAACTGGTTTATCTCGCCCCAGAGATATTAACTTTCCATCCCATAATCGCACGCCAAGACTGCCGGTGTAATTTCGAAACACTTGCTCTACAACGCGCTTTATCCTAAACCCATCGGGTTGAGCGCGCAGCAGCTCTGCGCTAATCATATTCATGCAGTTCCACTCCTTGTTTTATGGCACGAATTAGCCACAACAATTAAGCTTGTTTTTCCGCTTGTTAGTAAAATGTGTAGCACACATAACATAGCCATTATTCAACATAAACAGTTTCCATTAGCCTTTGTTGCTATTTGTAAACGCTATTCCAATAATCATATTGATTCTGTGCGCTATCAAACATAAGGTGCGCTCAAAAACCAAGTGCACTATTTTCTCCAGAAAATAGTGCACGGGAAAAATCTACAATCAACTGTGTATCGAAGGGCGAACGATGATCCAGACGCAGTTATCGATGGTGTACCAACCTGGGCGCTCTGCAGCAACGCTGAGCCGGGAGCTAAAGCATAACGACTGGGCTCCTCCGAAACGGCTCCGGAGCGCTGGTATGCCTGTGATGACGGCGGTGTTGCCGGGCCAGCACAGTGCAACGAAGGACACACTCTTGCACAGTCAAGCTGCACGTTGAGCGCAAATTGCGGCCGAACACCGGACTGTGGGAGCAGGTTACCCGTTTTATACAAGTTGACTATTCACATCTGAGCATATTGCTGGCACACTGGCTACTCGATCCCGCATGCAGAGCTGGCCAAGGATAGACAGCGCCAATACCAAATTAGCGGTAAAAAGATTCGGTCATGTGTTCAACCGCTCGGGGCGCAAAAGGATCTGTCGATGGTTTGCGATCAGGGCAAGAAAATACCGGCGCACCAGTAACTGACGGTAGAAACTGGTGAAGGAGTATTCCTTACAGACCAGCATGGCTCCTGGTAGCAAAACATTATCGAGAACACTCACGACTTGCTATCAGGACTTGCCCAAGGGCTGTGATTTGAGCGTCTTCTCACGAGAAGACGCTGAATGCGATTGCGTGGAAACTGAACGCCCGCCCATGAAGTTACCCGGGTTCAAATGATCCGCATAGTTGTTGATGCCAGACGCTTTTAACTTCAGGCAGCATCATGTTGCGTTTTTTCACTTGGGATTTGAAAACGTCCCTGAAAATTGTTGTCAAGGAGAGATTCAATGGTAAGTTTACAACCGCCAGTTTGCGATTTCGGCTGGAAGGCTCATGAATTTGACTTGCGGGGTGTGGATGGAAAACGTTACACCTCGAAAAATACATGTGGCAAGAATGGACTATTGGTGATGTTCATTTGCAACCATTGTCCCTATGTAAAATCCATCCAGAACCGTATCGTGCGGGATACACGCGAACTGCTGCAATATGGCATTAACAGCATTGCCATCATGTCGAATGATCCTGCAGAATATGTGGAGGACTCATTCGAGAATATGCAGAAAGTGGCTCAGCAATACGCTTATCCATTCCCTTATGTATGGGACGAAACACAGCAAGTTGCTAAGGATTACGGAGCGGTTTGCACGCCAGACTTTTTCGGATTCAATGCTCAGCTTGAATTGCAATACCGTGGTCGACTAGATGCCTCGCGTAAGGAGGCGGTACCGGATGTACCGCGTGATTTGTTTAATGCAATGGTGCAAGTAGCGCAAACTGGCAAGGGGCCGCTAGAGCAGATCGCCAGCATGGGTTGTTCTATCAAATGGAAGAGCGAAGCATAAATTTATATGCCTCTAAACCATTTTCAGTTTAACCGCTTGATTCGTCCGCGCGTAAGCTGCTCATTGTCAAGTCACGCCTGTTTTTAAACACGTTTGACAAATAAATCTGGTTTCTCTGAGTACCATTTCTGCGAGCGCGGCTGGAGAAAAGAGTGACTAGCAGCCTGTCGGGCTACCCGTTAATTCTGCCAGCCACCTGGTATTGCCGGGT
>NZ_CAKMHQ010000071.1 GCF_927312905.1 Candidatus Nitrotoga sp. 1052 | reverse complement strand
TTCGAGTAACGCCGTATTGTGACGAAAATTGGATTTTTAGAGGTGCCCTAAAGGTCGTTGGGGCTGGGCTGCTGGTGCTCTGCTTGGCGGAACTTGAAATGGAGATATAGGATTTAAATGGTTCTATGGAGGATACAACATGCCAATCCACAATGCCGACATTGCTGCTATATTTGAAAAGATCGCCGACCTGCTGGAGATTAAGGGAGCAAACCAGTTCCGAATCCGCGCCTATCGCAATGCCGCACGCATATTGAGCGATCTGCCACAGGAGGTGCGTCTGCTGGTGGAACAAGGCGATGACCTGACCCGTTTGCCCGGCATCGGCGACGACCTCGCCGGTAAAATTAGCGAGATTACCACTACCGGACGCAGCAACTTTCTGGAACGGCTGCACCGTGAATTGCCACCCGTTATCACTGAACTACTGAAAATTCCGGGACTGGGACCAAAGCGCGTCAAGGCGCTGTATCATAATCTCGACGTGCAGACCATCGAACAACTACACCGAGCCGCGAAGGATGGCCGCATCCGCGCCCTGCCCGGTTTCGGTGAAAAATCCGAACTCAACATCTTGCAGGCCGTGGAAGCCCATGCCAGCCAGACCCACCGCTTCAAGCTCACAGTGGCTGCACAATATGCCGAAGCGCTATGTACTTTTTTGCAAGCACTACCCGGCGTACAACAGGTGACTGTAGCAGGCAGCTTTCGGCGCATGCGCGAAACCGTTGGTGACCTGGACATTCTGGTCAGCGCTGCGCCGGACAGCCAGGTCATGCAATGCTTCACCGGTTATGACGAAGTCGCCGAAGTATTCTCCGCCGGAGAAACGCGCGCCAGCGTTCTGCTCAAGTGCGGTTTGCAGGTTGATCTGCGCGTGGTGGCGCAGCACTGCTATGGCGCAGCACTGCACTACTTCACCGGCTCCAAGGCACATAACATTGCCATCCGCCGCATCGCACAGCAACTCGGCCTGAAGGTCAACGAATACGGCGTGTTCCGCGGTACACAACGCGTCGCCGGAGACAGCGAGGAATCGGTGTACCACGCCGTCGGCCTAGCGTACATTCCGCCGGAACTACGCGAGGACCGCGGCGAAATTGAGGCGGCTCGCGCCGGACGTCTGCCACAGTTGGTGGAGCTATCTGACCTACACGGCGACCTGCATGCACATACCAATGCCACCGATGGCCACGACAGCCTGCGTGATATGGCGCTGGCGGCCAAGGCGCTTGGGCTGGAGTACCTGGCCATCACCGAACACTCGCGCCGCCTTACCGTGGCGCACGGCCTGAACCCGTTGCAACTGGCGCGGCAGTGTGACGAAATTGACCGCCTTAATGAACAACTGGGGGGCATTACCCTGCTCAAAGGTATTGAGGTAGATATCCTTGAAGATGGCAGTCTCGACCTGCCGGACTCAGTGCTGTCCAGGCTTGACCTGGTAGTAGGCGCGGTGCACAGCAGTTTCGATCTGTCGCGTGCCAAACAGACCAAGCGCATCCTGCGCGCCATGGATCACCCGCACTTTACCTTTCTCGCCCATCCCAGCGGCCGCCTGATCGAACGGCGCGCACCCTATGATGTGGACATGCTGCACATCATCCGCCATGCCAAACAGCGCGGCTGCTTTCTCGAACTGAATGCCCACCCGGAACGTCTAGATCTGCTCGATAGCCACTGTCAGACCGCCAAGGAGGAAGGTGTGCTGGTCAGCATAAACTCGGATGCGCACAGCACGTTCGATTTCAATAATCTGCGCTATGGCATCGG
Source organism: Candidatus Nitrotoga sp. 1052 (assembly GCF_927312905.1). Taxonomy (GTDB): domain Bacteria; phylum Pseudomonadota; class Gammaproteobacteria; order Burkholderiales; family Gallionellaceae; genus Nitrotoga. The sequence continues at coordinate 4,983 of NZ_CAKMHQ010000071.1, read as the reverse complement.
GCAGGCGCGGCGCGGCTGGCTGGAAAAAACCGATGTGCTGAATACCCGCCCGCTTGCTGAACTATGGCCGCTCCTCAAGCGCACTATGTGAGGAATCCATGCTTATGCTTACACTAGCCCTTATTGGTGATGATCGCTCTTGCTTCTTCAAGGTAATGTTCGAGAAGGGGCAGCTGCAAAGTATTGAACTGATCCCGGTGATATTGAAGATGGCGCATGTCGCCTTGGCGCGCGGCGAAGATTTCAAGGCTATCAGTGCGCGCATGGAAATGCTTTGCGCTGAATTTGGCAATAGGTTAATGCGTCGGGATGACCGGCTAGTCTACGAGGTTAGTCATGCCATGGGATAAAAATTATTACCCCCGTGCCATGAAAAATCTGCCGGCATCGGTGCGCGCCAAGGCGATCAAGATCGCCAATGCCCTGCTGGTCGAAGGCCACGACGAGGGCAGCGCCATCCGCATCGCCATTGCCCGCGCCAAAGCATGGGCGCTGCACCACGGGTTGCTGCCTGAAGACACGGCATGATCGCACCCGACGAATTGTTGCGCAGCCACGGCGGGCGTTATGCAACCGCACTCGGCATCGATCTCGCCAGCCCGGATGCGGGCGAACGCTTCAAATGGTTTCTCGCCGCAATGCTTTATGGCGCACGCATTTCGGAACTGCTCGCCAGTCGCACTTGGCATGAGTTCGCCGCACGCGGCCTGCTCACGCCCCATCTCATCATGGAAACCGGCTGGGACGGCTTGGTGGCCATCCTTGATGCTGGAGGCTACACGCGCTATGACTATAAAACCGCCACCAAGCTGCTCGACGCATGCACTGCCCTGGCGCACGATTACGGCAGCAGCCTTGATACCCTGCATGACATCGCCACCGACCCGCGCGATCTGGAAATGCGGCTCAAGGCGCTGAGTAAGGGCATTGGCGATATCACTGTTGCAATCTTTCTGCGTGAGCTGCGCGGCATTTGGACCAAGGCCGATCCACCGCTGACGCCGCTGGTATTGAATGCAGCGCAAGCTCTGGGTTATCTGCAGCTCGACTCCGATGATGCCGACCGGGCCCTTCCCCGGCTACGGAAAATATGGACAGATAACGGGCAACCGGCAGCCGACTTTGCCGATTTCGAGGCCGCACTGGTGCGCGAAGGGCTGCGCCTGCGTCATCTAGCCACACGCTATCGCCGCGATTTTACACGCTGAGCTACCGCGGCAAGTGGTGGCGGCCTAGGCTCACGCGTTTGGCCTGTGTTCCCTCTGCGGCCATTTCTTCGACAAACTTCACCTCATCGCCCACCTTGAGCTGATCGAAAGTAGGGCTGACCACGTTGTCGCGGTGAAAGTACAATTCGTCGCCATCGGCACGCAGGATAAAGCCACAGCCGTCCTCGGCGAAAAGTCGCACCACCTGGCCGATATATTCCGGTTGATGAAGTTTTGTTTCGCCGCGCAGACGTTGGGTGTAATCCTCCAGTTGCCGCTTGGCGGCATCGAAGGCATCGCGCAGAGCGACATAGACATCTTCGTGGCGATCGCGGTTCACCACGATTTCGCGTCCCGGCACACCTATGTCGATGCGTATGTTAAAAGCCCCACCTTGATGTTTATGTTTGTGCGGCTTTTCCACCACCACCCGGCAGGAAATAATATGATCAAAAAAGTTTTCCAGCTTTTTTGCCTTTTCGCGGATATGCGCTTCAAGAGCTTCGGAATGATCTACATCGCGCAGCGTGATTTGAATTGGAATTTCCATGTTTATATCCTCCTCTTTGTGAATAATATCGTTCAGACCTTGCAGTTACAGAATTTCTCTTTTATTGAGAGAGTGACTAAAATATCCGGACTAAACCTTTTTTACTCGAAATAAATGGATCCTTGGTCAACCTGCTCAGCAAGTTCGTGCAGCGCCGGAGAGATATCTACCCGATAATCATGAGCTTCTTGAATATTGCGCAGTGATTCCGGTAGCCGGGCCAGACTGGCTGCTGCATGGCTACGGACATCTTCAAGCGTTGCAGCTGCCGCCAGTCGATGTCCTCCGCGCATTACCGGTATGAGGAGAGGTTCTCCTGGCTGCATATCTTCCTCCAGAGTCACAATATCCCAAGACATGCGTCCGTCGGCGTCGTAGTTACGGTATACCTGCTTGCGCCCAGGCCAGGTTTGTTTGCCTTCGGAACGCTTGCGGCGCGCCTTGCCGGCATATTCCTGGAGTTTGTAGGCACAATCGAGGTAGGGCACGTCACTTGACGTGTCCATGCGCGTGCCGATACCGAAACCATCTACCGGTGCGCCTGCGGCAAGCATATCGCGCAGCACATGCTCGTCCAGATCGCCACTGGCGAAAATGGTGACGTGCTTGAGTCCGCCCGCATCCAGAATTTGTCGCACCTGATAAGCGTGATCAGTGAGGTTGCCGGAATCGATGCGTACCCCCTTGATGCGGATACCGTCACGTTCCAGCTGCGGCGCGAGCGCCACCACTTTGCGCGCCGCAGCCTCAGTGTCGTAGGTATCGATCAGCAGCACTACGTTGTCCGGCTGGGCATGGGCGAAGTGCTCGAAGGCCAGCATCTCGTCATCGTGGGCCTGCACGAAGGAATGCGCCATGGTGCCGAACAGTGGGATGCCGAACTGCATGCCAGCCAGCACCGTCGCAGTGCCGGTAAAACCAGCGATATAGCTGGCGCGCGCCGCCAGCAGTCCCGCTTCCGCCCCGTGGGCGCGGCGCAGCCCGAAGTCCACAAGCTGCTTGTCCGGCGCCATCAGCACCATGCGTGCCGCCTTGGAGGCGATCAGCGTCTGAAAATTCAGCAGGTTGATGAGTCGTGTTTCCACCAGTTGCGCCTGCGCAATCGGTGCAGTCACCCGCAGTATCGGCTCGTTGGGAAAGAATATCGTGCCTTCCGGCATCGCATGCACATCTCCGGTGAAGCGCAGCGTTTTGAGATGGGCGAGCAAACTCTTGCTGAAGCGGCCGGTGGAAGCCAGCCATTCAAGTTCCTCCGGTGTGAAGTGCAAGCCCAGCAGGAATTCCAGCACCTGATCGAGTCCTGCCGCCATCAGGAAGCCGCGTCCGGGGCGCAGCTTGCGTACGAAAAATTCGAACACGGCAACATCCTCCATGCTGGAGTCGTGATAACCCTGCAGCATGGTGAGCTGGTAGAGATCAGTGAGCAGAACGCTGGATGCAGGATTCATGCAGCAAGCTTTTGCAGGGAGATGCATTTCGCGCCAAGCGCGATCATTTCCTCCACGGCGCGCTGTCCGTCACCGGGCTGGACATCCACCGCCCGGATCGCATCGACCAGGACAAACACCTGATAGCCAAGTTGCAGCGCATCGCGCGTAGTATTGAGCACGCAGTAGTCGGTGGTGAGCCCGCCGATGAATATCCGGCGTATACCGGCATCGCGCAGTTGCCGATCCAGATCTGTGCGCAGAAACGACGAGTAGGCATCATGTTCCGGCGTGGTTGCCTTGGAGATGATCACGGCAGAAGGCGGCAAGCGCAGCGCTGCGGCAAACTCCGCGCCGTGCGTTCCCACTATGCAGTGCGGCGGCCACGGCCCGCCCTGCGCGCGGAAGGAGCAATGATGCTCGGGATGCCAGTCGCGCGTAACAAACACCGGCAGGTTGCGCGTCACGAAGATGTCAATGTAACGGTTGAGCACCGGCACCACCTCATCGCCACCCGGCACCGCCAGGCTGCCGCCGGACAGGAAATCATTCTGTATGTCCGTAACCAATAGTGCATCGCCCGGCTGCAAGTCATATCGTTCCAGTGTATTCATGAGCTCTTAACCTTTGATGCAGATGAGCGGTTTCACACGCGCCACCTTGCGCGCCAAATCGGCGCGATCGGCAGCATCCACTACGGCGCTTACATCCTTGTAAGCGCCCGGCGCCTCCTCGGCAACCCCGCGCATCGAGGGGCTGCGTATCAGGATGCCGTGCCCGGCCAGATCATCGACTACTTTCCGCCCGCTCCAGTTGCGTAACGCCTGATGACGGCTCATCGCGCGTCCCGCGCCGTGGCACGCTGAACCGAACGCAAGCCGCATGCCCTGTTCCGTCCCGGCCAAGATATAAGAAGCCGTTCCCATGCTGCCCCCGATCAACACCGGCTGGCCGGCATCCCGCAGCGCGAGGGGCAGATCGGGATGCCCCGGGCCGAAGGCACGTGTGGCCCCTTTGCGATGGACGAAAAGTTTTTTCATCCGCCCGTCCACCTTGTGTTCCTCCACTTTGCAGGTGTTGTGGGACACGTCATACAGCAGCGGCAGCCGCGCCTGCGGCAGCACCTGTGAAAATATCTGACGCGTAAGATGGGTGAGTATCTGGCGGTTGGCCAGAGCGCAATTGATGCCCGCCCGCATCGCGCAAAGATAGTCCTGCCCGAGCGGCGAATTGATCGGCGCACAGGCCAGCTCGCGGTCAGGGAGGTCTATGCCATAGCCCGCGGCAGCCATTACCATTTGCTTAAGGAATTCGGTGCCGATCTGGTGGCCGAGCCCGCGCGAACCGCAATGGATGCTGACTACGACATCGCCCGCTTTTACGCCGAACGCAGCGGCAATCTCCGGCGCATACACATCGGTCACCTCCTGGATCTCAAGATAATGGTTGCCGGATCCGAGCGTGCCCATTTCGTCACGCTGGCGTTTTTTGGCCTGCTCGGAAACCTGAGACGGGCCGGCGCCGTGCATGCAGCCGCCCTCCTCGATGCGCTCCAGATCGGCCGCCGTACCATAACCGCGCTCCACCGCCCAGCGGGCACCACCGCGCAGCATGGCATCCATCTCCGCAGCATCCAGCCGGATGCCGCCGGTGCTGCCCATGCCCGCCGGAATGGCGTGATACAACGCATCCGCAAGCCGCGCCTTCACCGCTTCGATGTCCTCTATGCGCAGGCCGGTGTGCAGAGTGCGCACCCCGCAGGATATGTCGAATCCCACCCCTCCCGCCGACACCACCC
>NZ_CAKMHQ010000070.1 GCF_927312905.1 Candidatus Nitrotoga sp. 1052 | reverse complement strand
GGCGACAGGACCAGTGGACGTGAGCGTTCTCGAAGGGCTGGTAGGGAACGACTCGGCGGTGATCAATGAACTCCTGCGGGATTTTCGTTCCAGTTCGGTCAGAATAGCGGCGGAATTGCGCGCCGCCTGTCAAGTGGGACAGACGGCGGCAGTCAGTGCCGCAGCCCACAAGCTTAAATCATCGGCTCGTTCGGTCGGCGCGCTGGCGCTGGGCGAACTGTGCGCCGAAATGGAACAAGCGGGGAAGGCGGGCGACACCGGAGCACTGGCGGTGCTGTTGCCTCGCTTCGAGGCGGAAATGGCCGTCGTGGATGAATATCTTGGTTCGTTGTAAACACAATTCCGTGTTGTGAAAAGATTGGGAGAGAAAGTGATGATTGAAAGACTCATGGTAAAAATTCTGGTGCTCGACGACGAGCCATTCATGCTCAAGCTGCTGGCCCGCATGCTGACAAACCAGGGGTTCACTTCGGTTGCGCTCTGCGAGAGTGGGCGAGCCGCCCTGGATCGGGTAGACGGCGTGGATACGCGGCCGAACCTGATCCTGCTGGACCTCAACATGCCGGAAATGGACGGAATAGAATTCGTACGCCACCTGGTTGAACGGAACTATACCGGCAGTCTCATCCTGATCAGCGGTGAAGATGAACGGATGCTGCAGACGGTCGAGAAACTGGTGCAGGCACATAAAATCACGGTGCTTGGCCATATACACAAACCGGTCAAACCGGAGGCGCTGTCCGCATTGTTGGAAAAGTGGGCACCTTCTTCACTGGATAGCCCTAAGGCGCAGAAAGTTTACGGCGCGGACGAGGTGCGTGCTGCCATCAGCAACGGCGAGTTGGTCAATTACTATCAACCTAAGGTGACGGTTGCCACCGGCAAGGTGGCGGGCGTGGAGACCCTGGTGCGCTGGCGCCATCCCGTTCACGGGATCGTGCCACCCGATCAGTTCATCGGCGTAGCTGAAGCGAACGGCTTTATCGACGACCTGACCCGGGTAGTGCTCACCGGCGCGCTGGCCCAGGCCAAAGCCTGGCAGGAAGCAGGGCTGACGTTGCGGGTGGCCGTCAACGTATCCATGGACAGCCTGGCGTCCCTGGATTTCCTGGATTTTGTTACCGGACTCACCGCCAAGACAGGCATACCGCCGCAGCAGATCGTGCTGGAAGTGACGGAAAGCCAGCTGATGGGGGACGCGCGGATTCCGCTCGAAATCCTGACCCGGCTGCGCCTGAAGCGCTTTCGCCTTTCAATCGACGATTTCGGCACCGGACACTCTACCTTGGCCCAGTTACGCGACATTCCCTTCGATGAACTCAAGATCGACCAAGGCTTCGTGCACCGCGCCTGGACCGTTGAGACGTTGCGTGCGATGTACGACGCCAGCCTGGCTCTGGCAAGACAATTGGGCATGGAGGTCGTGGCCGAAGGGGTCGAAGACCGGGACGACTGGGATCTCCTGCTCCGCACGGGATGCGATCTCGCTCAGGGGGCTTTCATCTCCCGGCCCATGCCGGCTGAGGATTTGCCCGGTTGGATGGATGTCTGGCAGGAGCGGGTGCGCACCGGGTTCGCCAATGACATCAGCAGATGAAAATCAAGCGCATTAAAAAATGCTGAATAAATAGCCCCGCTTCCACGCATCGTCTTTCTTCCAAGATGCTCCTTATTCCAATTCGCAATAGGAAGATAAATAATAGCGCCATGATTTCTGTGGGAGGACATCATGGCGCGAAAAGCAGAGCAATCTAGTCTTAAAATATTCCACGCAATCGAACAGCAGCGATGGAAACCGGCCCGCGGTCGGCGTTGTACGCGGGATTGTGGATGTGTTGGTAGTCCAGTGTAAGCCAGGTGTTTTTTATAGCCCCAAGGCTGTAGTAGGTTTCCAGGATATTTTCCGGTCGGTAGTTGAGTGCGCCGTCGCCAATGAAGAAACTTATGCCGCCGGCGCTCAAGTAGTCGCGTCGCTGACGCGACAATCCATTTTGTACGAGTGCGATGCCCATGCTGTCCTGAATGCGACCCCAGGTACTGCCTTGGACGACTGCCCCTGCAGCAAGTGAATTGTCTATTTCGGTGAAGGCGTAGGTTTCTGTTTTACCGTCGGCCCAACTGGCGCGGCCAAACACACCCACATTGGGGGTTAGCTGTTGTTCCAGGTTGAGGCCGAAGCCGTATTTTATCTGCTCACCGTAACGCACGTTATTGATATCCGGCACTCCACCGTGGAGCGTAGCGTAATCCAGCGCATCCTGGAAACGGGACATTACAGTGCGGTTGCGGAAAGCCAGCAGACGTATCTTGCCCGGTTGACCGAAAAGCACATGCCCATGTCCTACTTCGATCTGATCGCCGTAGTGTTTGAATATATTCGGATCCAGCACAAGCTGGTTGGGCAATTTAGGCTGTATGAAGCGGCCAGCGCGAAAGGCCCAGTCGTCGTAATAGTGCTCCAGCGCGGCGCCCCAGGAATAACCACGCGCATCGGCGGCGTAGTCGTAAGCACCCGCCGTCATGAGAGACCAGTTGATAAATTGAGTCCGCGGATCGTGACTGTAAGCGTTGTTGTCGAAGATGTCCGTTACAGAAAGCTTGCCAACGGTAAGGGCTATTAGGCGCCGGTGAACTTTCCCTGCCAGCTGATTGGCACCAGAATCAACTGCATCTTGTATATCACCCAGTCCCCAGCTTTGGCGCAAGAAGGCCCGAGCCATGTAAAGTTTTGGATTAGGCCCAGAGGTGCGGGCGATTTCGCCGTTGCTTAAACCGCCCAGGCCAGTGAGGTTGGAGAGAGGGACGCCTTGAGCCACTTCCGGATTGAAGTACAACTCGCCCCCCGCCCATGGCCGCATACCGAGGAAAGCGGTTCCGGTGAAGGAATAGCTTTTCTCCCGCTCCGGAGAGAGGCTGTGGGATCCGCTGTAGGCGGCATTGAATGGCGCCTTGCCCTGCCAGACGTAGGTAGTCTGGAACCTGGCGTTCCAACTTTCCTCTACTCCATCGGCGAGAGGAGGTCCGACCCCATAGGCGAGAGGAAGCCCGGCGTTAATCCCAATGCAAGCCAGTAGCCAATGGAGGATTGTACGATGAATGACCATAACGCTACTCCGTTGGCAGTTTATAAAACCGCCAACTCGATTAATTTCAAAAGCTCAGGAAAGCCGAACGATCCTGACATCTCGATTCTCATCCTGCCAAAAGTCCTAACAGGAGATCGAGAGGAAATGACATGTGTTCTCAGTTAAAACAAACCGACTTACGGTGGACTTGGTAAATGGAAGGGAGGTACTTTACAGGTCGCCGCTAAGGAGGCGAAAAAACTTGAAACTACCTAATTGCGCACCGCCCCGTTTTTAGGCGAGACGGTGGTTTTAGAAGGGACTCTACCGACGGTCTCGCTACTATTTTGCGTCCAATGGTCTAAAAGAGTCAGCATTCATGGGGCAACCCCGTTGTTTAAATGGGGGGCAAATTATGGGTTGTTGGAATAACGGTGTCAAGGTAGAGCCTTATCCAATGTGGTATGAGCCTGAACGAAAGCCGTATTTCCAACGAGGAAT
>NZ_CAKMHQ010000069.1 GCF_927312905.1 Candidatus Nitrotoga sp. 1052 | reverse complement strand
AAAGATGTGCGAAATTTCTGGGCGCTCATCCGGAACAGGATGGGCTCGCTGCTGCGGAGTTCAGTCCGGCTGTGAATGTAACCGCCGGTACTGCAACTCCATTAATAGTGAGTTAAGGATGAATATTCATGCTGTTCGCCGGTGGCATGGTCTTGTTGGCGCTGTCATCGTGTTTTTTTTGGTCTATCTTATGGTTTCAGGATTACCTTTAAATCATGTTGAGATACTTAAATTAGATAAGCGCGAAGTAAGCTATCCTTGGCTTATGCGCTGGTATGGGATTCATGCTGCTGAACCAACTCAAGGGTATTTGCTTGGGAAAAGCTATTTCTCATGGGAAGACGGCAAATGGATTTTAGACGATAAATTATTGACCAGCAGTGCAGGGCAACCAGTTGGCGCAGTCGAGGTTAGGGGTGTTAATTATATTGCGACCGCCACCACCCTTTATTTGTATCAATCTGATGGACAGATGCTAGGTAAGGTGGAAAATAAATCGCTACCCGCTCATCCAATTTTGGCGGTTGGCAAAATGGGTAGTAATGTTGTGCTGCAAACCCCCTCTGCCGTATTCGCTAGCGTCGATGGGCAGAATTGGGAAAAATCAAGCGCTGCTGGAATGACGTTGTCTTCTCTGCAAGATCTTCCTGACGATGTTAAACGTCGCTCGGCGGACATTCTCGCACCGAGTATACCGCTACAGCGTATATTGTTGGATGTGCATAGCGGTCGTATATTTGGGCGCTATGCAGTATGGGTAATGGACGTTGCGTCGCTTGTATTGCTTGCTTTGGGTTTAAGCGGGTTTTGGCTTTATTGGAGGTTAAGGTGAGTGAAGTTACCGGAATCGCCAACTTATTTAGCAATGGGAATTAACCCAGCACCCGGAGGAACTCAAAACTGTTCGGCTGACGGAAAATAACGAGTAAATATGCTTGCAAAAAGATCAGTGCACGCTAATTAGATTGCTTGTAATGATGTTTTTGTGGATGTTGAATGGAGTTAGAATTATTAAAGTCCATATGGCAAGAACAATGCTGTAGATAAAGTCTGCACCACACGTGTAATGCCGCGCTGCATTTTTTCCGATAACGTAATCGCGAGCAAATCCAGGCTTCCGATAATTTTCCCGAACTCACGTTCAAAGCTGAGATTATGCTCGCGGTCATTCAACTCATTGGTTAACAAATTAAGCTGTCCATTGTTATCGCGTTTATTGGAGAGCTGCCACACGGCGATTTCGACGTTACGCGCGGCATTAAAGATACTTTGCGGCTCAATGGTGTCGGTAAAATAGAACTCAGTTTTTCCGCCATGCGCTTTGATCAGCATCGTTTGCAGGCCTACGATCAACGACATTACCCGGTCACCTTGATAGTCAGGCTGGAACGCCTGTTGAATAGCATAGGAGCCCTGCGCTTCGCTGATTTCCTTGAATCGCCAGCCATGCTGGTTTTCGAATACTGATTTCACCATCTCTTCTACGTTAGCCGTAGTGCTTTTTCTGAGTTCGCTCGGATTACGCTTGTATAGTTTTGTCATTAACATACGTAAGATTTGGGTATTTTCACGTATCTCCACATCAGCCAAACGATCAATATCTGATTTACCAAGCTGACTGAGCAAATTACGATCATTCTGTTGTGGAATGTTCTTGCTGTTTTTGGCAGGCTCTGTGGTGGTGCAGGCGGCCAGCAATAAGGCTGCGGCAACGAAGGCAAGTAAACGGCAACTATTTTGCAATTTCAGAATCATGCGTTTCCAATATTATTATCTCTTTTGTAAGATTGTTCGAGAGTCGAACTGCGGTAGCATAGCAGCCTCTTACTCGACCAGGCAAAAGGAATATAAATGAATAAACACATGCACACATGTGCGTAGCGATATAAGATTTCCGGATTGAAGAAAATTAGTTTGAGTTAGACGCAAATTGCAAATGAGGTTGAGGTTGATAGATCAATAATCCTGTGAGCGACAGAATGGAAGCCGGGGCTACATGACAGACGGCCCAAGTTGGTAGCGGAATGACGGAAATCCTTTCGGGTTGCACACAATTCCTGCTAGTCTTGCACCATAATCAGTTCATAAATTAATTCGTAGGCCAGCCATGCAAAGTTACTTAAACCGCATCCTCACCGCTCGCGTTTATGACGTGGCTATTGAAAGCCCGCTGGACGTTGCGCCCAATTTGTCCATTCGCATTGGCAACAATGTTCTGCTAAAGCGTGAAGATATGCAGCCGGTATTTTCTTTCAAGCTGCGCGGTGCCTATAACAAGATGGCGAAGTTGACGTCGGCGCAGCTTAAGCGCGGTGTCATTGCTGCCTCGGCCGGTAATCACGCGCAGGGCGTGGCGCTGTCGGCGCAGAAGCTGGGCTGCAAGGCCATCATCGTTATGCCAATGACCACGCCACAGATCAAGGTGGAGGCAGTTGCCAGCCGTGGAGCAAAAATAATATTGCATGGCGATTCTTATTCTGATGCCTATCTGCATGCATTGGAGCTGGAGCAGAAACTTAAGCTTACCTTCGTCCATCCGTATGACGATCCCGATGTAATCGCCGGACAAGGGACGATCGGCATGGAAATACTGCGGCAGTATAGCCAGCCTATCCATGCCATCTTCGCGCCCATCGGCGGCGGCGGCCTGATATCAGGCATTGCCGCTTACGTTAAGGCGGTGCGCCCGGAGATCAAGATTATCGGCGTGCAACCAGTGGAGTCCGATGCCATGAGTCGCTCGATTAAGGCCGGCCGGCGCGTCAAGCTCGAACATGTCGGCTTGTTCGCCGATGGCGTGGCTGTAAAACAAGTCGGGCAGGAGACTTTCCGTTTGTGCCGTGAATTGGTGGACGAAATTATACTGGTGGACACCGACGCCATCTGTGCAGCGATCAAGGATGTGTTCGAAGATACCCGCACCAATCTTGAGCCTGCCGGAGCGCTGGCTATTGCTGGTGCCAAGTTGTATGCGGAGCGCGAAAAACTAAAGGGTAAGACGCTGGTGGCAATTGCCAGCGGTGCCAATATGAATTTCGACCGCTTGCGTTTCATCGCGGAGCGGGCAGAACTCGGCGAAAAACGCGAGGCTATTCTGGCTGTGAGTATCCCGGAAACTCCCGGCAGCTTTCGCAAATTTTGTTCTTTGCTGGGTCAGCGTAATATCACTGAATTCAACTACCGTTATGCGAACCCCAAGGAAGCGCATGTATTCGTCGGAGTGCAGGTGAAAGACCAGTCTGAAACCACCAAGCTTGTTGCCACGCTGGAAAAACATAAACTGTCCACGCTGAATTTCACCGACAACGAGATGGCCAAGCTGCACGTTCGTCACTTGGTAGGTGGACATGCGCCTGGCTTGCAGGACGAGATCCTGTTTCGCTTCGAATTTCCGGAACGCCCCGGCGCATTGATGACTTTCCTCAATAGCATGAACCATAGCTGGAATATCAGCTTGTTCCACTATCGCAACCATGGTGCGGATTATGGCCGCGTGCTGATCGGCATGCAAGTGCCTCATCATGACAAGAAACCGCTACGAAGTTTCCTGGATAATCTCGGTTATCGCTATTGGGATGAGAGCGATAATCCGGCATACAAGCTGTTCTTGAGCTGACGGTTAAATTTTAATAAGCGCGAGCAAATTTGAATTTGTCCTTATCTATAAAATCCGCAGCTATCTTCAATGAGTTCATGCTGGAACGATTCGGTATCGTGGATGCTGTTCACGGCAGCGTCATGTTTCGGGGTTTGGCTTATATGGCGGAGAATAATAATTCGCCATTCTGGATAGCATTCCAAAACTCACCCGAATTCCTTGACGGATTATTCAAGTCAGTATGCGGCGGTGTTTGCCGCGTTCGCCGAGAAAATTTTGAACAGCTGCTGTGAAGTTTCCGTCGATATTCTTGAAGAAATCGTCCACTTGAATATATGAGCAAGGATAAGCTGCCCATGACAATACAGGTTATGAAACAGGCTATCAGACAACGTATAATTGCAGACCGCGAACAATTGACCGCGGCTGAGAGGGCATGCCTGAGCCAGGCCATCTCGGAGCGCATCGCCAACCTGAATGCTTATCGCACGGCCAATACGGTGCTGGCTTATATGAGCTTCGGCGCGGAGTTCTCCACCGAAGAATGGGTGCAGCAGGCATTGCGCGATGATAAGTGCGTGCTGTTGCCCAAGGTGAACCGCGCCACGAATGAATTGGATATTTACCGCGTGTCCGACTTGCAGCATGATTTGGCACCCGGCCTGTGGAATATACGCGAACCGCTGGTTGAGCGCTGTGCCAAAATAAATACTTTAAAAGAAGTGGGTTTCATCTTGTTGCCGGGCATAGCATTCGGACGCGACGGTGCGCGACTAGGTTACGGCGGTGGATTTTATGACAAGCTGCTGGCGCGAATGAAGGATGCGAACCAAGGCTGCCACCCTGCGCTGGTTGCCGGGGCATTTGCTATCCAGCTAGTCGAAGGTATACCGCAGGAAGCCACCGACCACAAAGTGGAATGGGTGGTGACGGAGAACGAGGCGATAAAATGCGTTTCTGATAAGCATGTGGACAGATAGGTGCGCCTGTACACCATCAAAAAATAAACAGCCTGGTGCGTAAATGCACAGACCAACAACGAGTGATAGAGAGTAGATATATGGCAGATTTACCTGATAACGATTCACAGGAAACACAAGAGTGGCTGGATGCACTGGACTCGGTGCTGGAGCATGAAAGCGCGGAACGCGCTCATTACCTGATCAGCCAACTGGTCCGAAAAGCGCACTTGGCCGGTGTCGCTCTGCCGATTAGCACAATCACGCCTTACCTGAACACCATACCGCTCGACAAGGAGCAACGCTCGACTGGCAACTATGAACTTGAGCATCGCATTCGTGCCCTGACGCGATGGAACGCGATGGCTATTGTGTTAAACGCCAATCGCGAGTCGTCTGAACTGGGCGGCCACATCGCCACCTTCGCTTCGGCGGCCACGCTGTATGACGTTGGCTTCAACCACTTTTTTCATGGCAAGACCGAGAATCACGGCGGTGACCTGGTTTATTTCCAGGGACATGCATCGCCCGGCATGTACGCACGCGCCTTTCTTGAGGGGCGTCTCAGCGAGGAGCAATTGTACAATTTCCGCCAAGAAGTAGATGGCGGCGGCCTATCCTCTTACCCGCATCCATGGCTGATGCCCGATTTCTGGCAGTTCCCCACGGTGTCCATGGGTTTGGGCCCGCTGATGGCTATTTACCAAGCGCGTTTCATGCGCTATCTGGAGTATCGGGGCATTGCTAGTACCGATGGACGCAAGGTATGGGCGTTCCTCGGTGATGGTGAAACTGATGAACCGGAATCGCTGGGGGCGATTTCGATGGCCGCGCGCGAGAAACTGGATAATCTGATTTTCGTCATTAACTGTAATTTGCAACGATTGGATGGCCCCGTCCGTGGCAACGGCAAGATCATCCAGGAGCTGGAGGGTGTATTCCGAGGCGCGGGCTGGAACGTGATCAAGGTGGTGTGGGGAGGGCAATGGGATCGTTTGTTCGCGAAGGACAAGACGGGACTTTTGCTAAAGCGCATGGAAGAAGTGGTAGACGGCGAATATCAGACATACAAATCCAAAAATGGCGCCTATGTGCGCCAACATTTTTTCGGCAAATACCCGGAATTACTGGAACTGGTCGCCGATATGTCGGACGATGAAATCTGGCATCTTGATCGTGGCGGCCACGATCCGCATAAAGTTTTTGCCGCTTACTCAGCCGCAGCAAACCATAAGGGACAACCCACCGTCATTCTGGCCAAGACCATAAAGGGCTATGGCATGGGTGAAGCCGGTGAAGCCCAAAACATTACCCACCAGCAAAAGAAAGTGGGCGATGAAGCATTACGCAAATTCCGTGATCGCTTCAATATTCCAGTGACCGATGATCAGCTCAGCAAATTGCCATTCTGTCGTCCACCCGATGATAGCTTGGAAATGAGTTATCTGCGCGAGCGGAGCAAGGCCTTGGGCACCGTACCCGATCGCAAAATAGTGGCAGCGCCATTGCAAATACCAGGGCTGGATGCCTTCGAAGTATTGCTTAAAGGTACCGAAGATCGCGAGATTTCCACCACCATGGCTTTCGTACGCATGCTGGGCATTCTGGTGAAAGACAAAAATATTGGCAAGCTGGTGGTACCCATCGTGCCGGACGAATCGCGCACTTTCGGCATGGAAGGATTGTTCCGCCAGCTCAGCATTTTTTCGCAAGTTGGCCAGTTGTATACGCCGCAGGATGCCGATCAGCTGATGTTCTACAAGGAAGACAAGGCCGGACAGATTTTGCAGGAAGGCATCAATGAAGCAGGCGCGATGTCATCGTGGATTGCTGCATCCACGGCCTACGCCAACCATGGTGCAACGATGGTGCCGTTCTATATCTACTATTCCATGTTTGGCTTTCAACGTGTCGGCGATTTGATGTGGGCAGCGGGCGACCAGCGTGCACGTGGCTTTCTGCTGGGAGGCACGGCCGGGCGCACCACATTGAATGGCGAAGGCCTGCAACATCAAGACGGCCACAGCCATCTGATGGCGGCGACCATTCCTAACTGCGTGTCCTACGATCCAACCTTTGCTTACGAACTGGCGGTGATTATTCAGGATGGCATGCGCCGCATGTATCAGGAACAAGAGGATGTGTTCTATTACCTCACTGTGATGAATGAGAATTACGCGCATCCGGCCATGCCGGAGGGTGTGGAGACCGGCATTATCAGGGGCATGTATTTGTTTAATGAAGGTAAAGCTCAATCCGCCACGACACCCACGGTGCAACTTCTAGGCAGCGGGACTATTCTGCGCGAAGTTATCGCAGCCGCTGAATTATTGGTGAAGGATTTTGGCGTAGCTTCCGACATCTGGAGCGTAACCAGCTTCAATGAATTACGTCGGGATGGGCTGGATTGTGAGCGCTGGAACATGCTGCATCCCGAAGCTGCGGCACGAGTAAGTTACGCCGAGCAATGCTTGGGCAAGCGCAAGGGGCCTGTAATTGCAGCAACCGATTACATTAAAAGCTACGCTGACCAGATTCGTGCCTTTTTGCCCGGCAGTTACAAAGTGTTGGGCACGGACGGTTTTGGCCGCTCTGATACGCGTAAAAAGCTACGCCATTTCTTCGAGGTTGATCGTTATTACATAGCAGTCGCCGCACTGAAAGCGCTGGCTGACGAAGGCACGGTAGCCATGAGCGAAGTCAGCAAGGCGCTCAAACTGTACAATATCAATCCCGACAAACCGAATCCAACTACGGTCTGAGCGGGCAGGAGACACGCGTGGCAGAAATCAAACAAGTACTTATGCCGGACATCGGTGATTCCAAAGATGTGCCGGTAATAGAAGTAATGGTAAAAGCGGGTGATACGGTCAAGGCTGAGCAGTCCCTGCTTACCCTGGAAACAGACAAGGCTACGATGGATGTACCCGCTCTATTTGATGGGGTGGTGAAGAGTGTTAGCGTTAAAGTGGGCGACAAAATATCGGAAGGCGCACTGATTTTATTGATGGAAACCAGTACAGCGGAATCATCTACTGTGGTTAGCCCCACCACAACACCGGCTCCGGTAAAAGAAGTTGCCGCAACTCCTGTTACAGCGCCTGCTGCCACGCCCACTGTGGCGCCAACTGGCTTTCAAAGCAGCCCTGCAGGCAAGGCACATGCCAGTCCGTCCATTCGGCATTTTGCGCGCGAACTGGGGGTTGATCTTACGCGCGTAAAAGGCAGCGGAGAAAAGGGACGCATTACTAAAAATGACGTTCAGAGCTTCGTTAAAGCTGCGCTTGCACAACCGCAAGGCGGTTCGGGTGGCGGCGGCTTGCAGGTATCCGCCATGCCGGTAGTAGATTTTTCAAGGTACGGTGTTATCGAAACCAAGCCGCTTTCGCGCATCAAGAAGCTTTCTGGTGCCAATCTTCATCGCAACTGGGTCTCCATTCCGCACATTACCCAGCACGATGAGGCTGACATCACCGAGATGGAAGTTTTCCGCAAGGAGCTGGGCGAGGAATACTCAAAACAGGGAATAAAAATTACTCCGCTGGCTTTCTTGCTCAAGGCCGTGGTGACAGCTATGCAACAATACCCGGATTTCAATTCATCATTGGATGCTAGCGGTGAAAACTTGGTGCTGAAAAAATATTTTCACATCGGCGTGGCAGTGGATACGCCGGATGGCTTGATGGTGCCAGTGTTACGTGATGTGGATCAAAAGGGCATAGTTCAACTGGCCAAGGAGTTGGGCGAGATTAGCGCCAAGGCACGGGAGAAAAAGCTCCCCGCAACCGCCATGCAAGGTGGCTGCTTCACTATTTCCAGTCTGGGCGGCATCGGCGGAACAGCTTTTACACCTATTATTAATGCGCCAGAAGTGGCTATTTTGGGTGTGTCCAAGGCGAGCATAAAACCAGTATTCAAAGAGGGTGAATTCGTGCCGCGGCTAATGTTGCCACTGTCGCTGTCATATGATCATCGCGTAATCGATGGTGCCGAGGCAGTGCATTTTACAAGTTATCTTGGCAAAGTATTGTCGGATGTTCGCCGATTGGTGCTATAACCTGTGAACCAAGCCCCCATCGGCATTTTGGGAGGCACGTTCGATCCTATCCATAACGGTCATCTGCGCTTGGCACAGGAAGCACTGGAGCAATGCAATCTGGCTGCGATACACTTCATTCCCAGCGGTACGCCGCCGCACCGCACTGCACCGCACGCTAGCGCAGTGCAGCGTCTGGATATGGTCCGCCTGGCATTGCAAGGCAACGCGGCATTCGTGCTGGACGAACGCGAAATTTATCGCATCGATCCATGTTATACGGTAGACACGCTTACTGCGCTGCGTGCCGAGCTAGGTATGCAACAGCCGCTGTGTTTGTTGATGGGCGGCGATGCCTTCCTGCTGTTACACTCTTGGCATGAATGGAAAAGTTTGTTCGAACTGTCGCATATAGTGGTCATGCAGCGTGTCGGGCACCCGCTTGGCAATGCCATAAATGGGGCTAACGAGGCTTTGCGCGATGAATACAGGGCACGCCTCGCTCCGGCGCCCCGCATTCTGCGTGACTCGCCTGCCGGGGCGATCCTGGTGGCGAATATGCCTGCCCTGGAAATTTCCGCCACTGATATTCGTAAACGTTGTGCCGAAAATAAAAACATACATTACCTGCTACCAGACGTAGTAGCCGATTACATACAATTACATCACCTATATACCTAACATGCTAACCATTGAAGAAAAAATCCAGGCCGTAGTGACCGCATTGGAAGATATTAAGGCCAATGATATCAGCGTACTCGATACCAGCAAAAAGAGTCAGCTATTCGAGCGCATGGTGATCGCCAGCGCCAATTCACCGCGCCAAACCAGGGCCTTGGCCGACCATGTATCCAAGCAACTCAAACTGCGCGGCGAGCCAGCGCTCAGCATAGAAGGCGAGGAAAGCGGGGAGTGGGTGCTAGTTGATCTCGGCGAAGTGGTCGTGCATATCATGCAGCCTGCAGTGCGCGCCTACTACCAGTTGGAAGAACTATGGACCATGAGGCATCTGCCGCCTAAGGCGGCTAGCGAGCCAAAATGAAACTGTGGTTGGTGGCGGTCGGGCACAAGATGCCGGCCTGGATTACCGCAGGTTTCACCGAATATGCCAAGCGTATGGCACGCGAGGCCCAAATCGAACTGATAGAAATAAAGCCGGAGCCGCGAACCACCGGCAAGAGCGTAACGCAGATGATGGAGGCAGAAGCGCAGCGTATATTAGCCGCTCTGCCGAAGGATGTGCTGCGCATCGCGTTGGACGAGCGCGGCGCGCATTTCTCCACCAAACAGTTGGCGCAACAAATGGAAGGCTGGATGGGCAGCGGACGCGATGTGGCCTTCATCATTGGGGGCGCGGATGGCCTGCACGAGTCAGTAAAAAACAGTGCGCAGCTGCTGCTGGCGCTGTCGATCATGACACTGCCTCATGGCCTGGTACGAGTATTGCTGGCGGAACAGTTGTATCGCGCCCACAGCTTGTTGCACAATCACCCTTATCATCGTGAATGATGCGGCCCATTTATATAGGATTTTAAAGAGCCATGATTTCTCACCCACGCATTTACCTCTCCTCGCAAAGCCCGCGTCGCCGAGAGTTGCTGAAGCAGATCGGGATTAATTTTGAAACGCTGTTGTTACGTTCCAACTTATCCCGCAAGATGGATGTGGATGAAACTCCATACACAGATGAGTCACCGGAAGCCCATGTGCAAAGGGTTTGTCAGGAGAAAGTGAATGCCGGATGGAAGTCTGTGCAATTCCGCAATTTACCCCCCCTCCCGGTTTTGGCTGCCGACACTAGCGTTATTCTGGACGGCAAGATTATTGGCAAGCCGCAAGATCGTGAACAGGCTGCGGCCACTCTGCGTGTTCTTTCCGGACGTCAACATCAAGTATTGAGTGGCGTTGCAGTTACCTTCGAAGAACGTACGGAAATACGTTTGTCGGTCAGTAAAGTTACAATGGCCACGCTTAGTGAAGAGCGCATCAGGCGCTACATCCTCACCAGCGAGCCATTAGATAAAGCTGGTGCTTATGCTATCCAAGGTTACGCTGCGGCATTCATACAGCACATAGACGGCAGCTATTCAGGGGTAATGGGCCTACCCCTGTTTGAAACAGCTGAGCTGCTGCAAACATTCGGTTATCCCATTCTGTGAATGACGAAATTCTAATCAACGTCACCCCGCAGGAAACCCGCGTTGCAGTAATGCAACAGGGAATAGTGCAACAACTTCACATTGAGCGCGGCAGCCATCTCGGAATAGTCAGTAATGTATATGTCGGGCGCGTGAAACGTGTTCTGCCTGGCATGCAATCTGCCTTCATCGATATTGGGCTGGAACGCTCTGCTTTCCTGCATGTTGCGGACATATGGGAAAACCGCAATAACAGCGATGCTGCCAAGCCCATCGAGAAAATGCTGTATGAGGGGCAGAGCCTGCTGGTACAAGTCATCAAGGACTCCATCGGCAGTAAGGGCGCAAGGCTTTCCACTCAGATCAGCATTGCCGGACGTCTGCTGGTGTTTCTGCCGCAGGAATCGCACATCGGCGTATCGCAACGCATCGAGAATGAAGCCGAGCGCGAACTATTGCGCACCAAGCTGCAACAGTTGCTGCCTGATAATAGCAGCGGCGGCTACATCATCCGTACCATGGCGGAGACTGCGACTGACAAAGAGTTTCTCGCCGACATGGAATATCTCAACAAACTGTGGATCAAGCTCCAAGAGCAGGCGAAAACATCCTCAGCTCCTTTTTTGTTATACCAAGAGCTCAACATCAGCCTCTGCGTGTTGCGCGATTTCGTCAACGAAAGCACTACGCGCATCTTGGTGGACTCACTCGAAACTTATCAGCGAATGGCTGCTTTCGCACAGGATTTTATCTCCAGTGCGGTGTCGCGGCTGGAGCACTATGTCGGCGAGCGCCCGCTATTTGATTTGTACGGAGTGGAAGATGAAATTGAGCGAGCGCTGTCGCGCCGCGTGAATCTCAAGTCGGGGGGGTATATCATTATCGACCAGACCGAAGCGCTCACCACGGTCGACGTTAATACCGGTGGCTTCGTCGGCTCGCGTAATTTTGACGACACCATCTTCAAGACAAATCTGGATGCTGCACAAGTCATCGCGCGCCAGTTACGCCTGCGAAATTTGGGCGGCATCATCATTTGCGACTTTATTGACATGAATAACCAGGAACACCGGGATGCCGTACTGGAAGAATTCAAGAAGTCGCTGGCAAATGATCACACCCGCATCACGGTAAACGGTTTCTCCGCTTTGGGGCTGGTGGAAATGACGCGCAAACGCACGCGCGAAAGTCTGGCCCACATACTGTGCGAGTCTTGCCCCACCTGCAAGGGGCGCGGCGAAGTAAAGACCGCGCAGACCATATGTTACGAAATTGTGCGTGAAATTACGCGCGAAGCACGCCAATTTAACGCTCGTGAATATCGCATTCTGGCTTCGCAACTGGTCATCGACCTGTTCCTCGACGAAGAATCGCAAAGCTTGGCCCAGCTTTCTGACCTTATCGGCAAACCGGTGTCACTACAGGTGGAAAGCTTGTATAGCCAAGAGCAATACGACATCATTTTAATGTGATTTTGCTGCAATATTTAGAGATGCCCTTTGTTGTAATTCTGTGGTGATGCCGCATGGGAAGGGGGCAAGTCTCAATACTGTTCGGATAGCGCGCTTGACGAAGTGGTTTGGCTGTTTAGTGGTTGATTTTATTGAGCTTATTTTACTTAAACGAACAGTATTGAGACATGATCCCGCTGCCCTCTGAGCAGCCACACAGCAGCCTCACCGGGCTTATACAACAACGGTTTAGATTGTGGTTCGCTTCGCGATCACGATCTAACCTTACTCGTTAGCTAATCTTAGAGATATCAACATCAATCACCCTCCCAATAAGTAAAGCGACTAACTTTTTCATACACTAGCTTTCCATTTCGAGTGACAGATACTGTACCCTCAAAAACAGGCGTTTTCATAGATACAACGTCACTCAAATTCCAGAACATGCCCCAAGTGTCTAAGAATCCTCCATTGATTCTCACAATACCAATCGGTGTATTCACAGATGTAAGTTGAACATTACTTTTTCCGATTATGGGGTTTGGAAAACGGTAATTCAATATCTCTTCGTCCTTGGTTCTCACAAGAGATAACGATACATCTGGTCCAACAAACTTGGGGTGTTCATAATCAAGCTTTCCATTGTTGTTGTAGGAAATAGTTCTCAGCTCGAACCAGTCAAGTTTGCAACCTTCTACAACGATTTCCTTTTCAGGAAAGTAGTAGCCATCAGGGTCAAAATATTCCTGAGCAAACGCCGGGCAGTTCAACACTACGAGAACGACTATCAGTGCTTTGTATAAATATCGTTTTATGCACATATGGAAGGTTAGCTAACGAATAGCGTTTATCTGCCGCCCTCCCCAAACTTGTTAAACCCTCGACCTTATTGGCGGCGGATAAACCTCGTTGGACTGAACCATTGGAGAACGGAACCTGTGGGGATTGTAAGGTTTTGAAGTGTGGCGTCAACCCAATGTCGTGAGGGTGTTAGCCCAAAGTAGTAATGTCCGGTTTCTCCCAAGTAGAAATGTCCGCTGGT
>NZ_CAKMHQ010000068.1 GCF_927312905.1 Candidatus Nitrotoga sp. 1052 | reverse complement strand
TCTACCCAAAGCTGAATCAGGTGTTCAGAATGGGGTTTTTCTACAGCGTCGTTAGGCTTCATTTCATTCAGCCCACCCGGGCTCATTTCAGCGCTCTTGGTTTGTCATATGCCGTCCTTATGTAGAAATCCTGGACAAGCCAAGCAGCGAGGAAATTTTGGCGCGCACTTCATCCAGTTCGTAGGCAGATGCTTTGCCTTTGGGTGTAGCTTTGCGTGCGCGCCAATCGAGATTTTTGACTTGATCGGACAGCACCGCGCCGCTGACACCTTCTGCACGAATGATGACTTCGAACGGGTAACCTTTTATTAGCGTAGTCATCGGGCAGCACAACATCGTGCCGGTTTTGTTGTTGTAGGCGGCGGGGCTAAGCACCAGCGCGGGGCGGTGTCCTGCCTGCTCATGCCCGGCCTGAGGCGAGAATTCGAGCCAGACTATATCCCCCGCCTCCGGCACGAAGCGGCGCGCCATTACCAGACTTCCTTGCCGACCGGCGCGCCAGTATCAACGGGCTTGTGCTGATTCTTCACGGTGATGCCGCCCAGCAATTCTTCCAGCTTATATTCCTTGCGGCGTACCGGTTCAATAACGATGCGTCCCTGTTCTTCGCGTACTTCAACAGGCTGGTTCAGAACGACATGCGCCGCCGCCATAACAGATGCCGGAATGCGCACCGCAGCGCTGTTGCCCCATTTTTTTACAATGACTTCCATGATGTGTGCACCCCGTGCAAATTGAATGCCGGCAGTTTAGGTGCGTGCGTGGCATGTGTCAACATTGTTTATACATGTGGATCCATTCATCAAACCAGGATTTCAAGCAATACCGAATGCCATTTGGCTAGGTCGATCTTGCACATTTTACCAACCAGTTAAAAAGGGGCAGTTTCATTTCATTCAGCCTAACCTACCGGACTCAACGTCCCAGCGGAACACCCCAGCTCTTGAGCAATCTTCCCAGGCTTGCGTCCCATTGATAACTGCGTCTGGATCATCGTTCGCTCTTCAATACACAATTGCTTGTAGATTTTTCCCATGCAACATTTTCTCCCAAAAATATTGCACTTGGTTTTTGAGCGCGCCTTACAATTAAACTTTGATGGATTTCCAAAATTGGATATTACCCAATTCTCTGCCAGAATTGATCAGCAAGACTTCAAGTGACTGGATGGAAATTTATAATTTGATAATGAGCACACTACAGATGTCTACGGCTAAACTGAAATGATCAACCAACATGAACTGGCCGCCCATATTTTTGCCAATGTAACCACCGCTCTCGATGAAGACCTGCGCGGTGGTGATCTCACCGCGCAACTCATTCCCTTGCATACAGAAGCACACGCCACTGTTATAACGCGCCAGGATGCAGTGTTATGCGGCGCAGCTTGGTTTGATGCATGTTTTAAAGCTATGGATAAAAATTGCATCATTCATTGGCTTGTGCAGGATGGCGATGTCATAACAGCCAAGCAAACGCTGTGCGAGATACGCGGTGATGCACGTGCGATGCTGACTGCCGAACGGTGTGCTCTCAATTTTTTGCAGACACTTTCCGCTACCGCCACGCAGACGCGGCACTATGTCGAAGCGGTGCGCGGCACGCACGCGAAAATTCTGGATACACGCAAGACGCTGCCGGGTCTACGCATAGCACAGAAATATGCGGTGAAAATGGGCGGCGGGCATAACCAGCGGATTGGTTTATTTGATGGCGTGCTGATTAAGGAGAATCACATCTTGGCTGCGGGTGGCATCCGTCCTGCGTTGGAGCAAGCTTTTCGTCTTGCTCCCGAGGGTATAAGCATCCAAATTGAAGTAGAGAATCTGGAACAGCTGCGTGAAGCGCTAGATGCTGGTGCCAAACTAATTTTGCTCGACAATTTCGATCTCGATAGTATGCGTGCTGCTGTCAAATTCACTGCCGGACGCGCCGAACTGGAAGCCTCCGGCGGCATTACTCTTGATAAAGTACGCGCTATCGCCGAGACCGGCGTAGAACGCATCTCCATTGGTGGCCTGACCAAAGATATACAGGCTGTAGATTTATCGATGCGGTTTGAAATTTAATCTATCGTTTCCCATTTAGGGAGCATTCACAACTGAGGTAAAAATCATGAGCGACTCCATAAATATCGTCTGCCCGAGTTGCGATGCGGTAAATCGCATTCCAGCTGGAAAGTTAACCAGCCAACCGAGCTGCGGCAAATGTAAACAAGCTCTGTTTAACGCTCATCCGATTGAGCTGAGCAGCAGTAACTTCGAGAAGCACATCACGCGTAACGATATCCCGGTTCTGGTGGATTTCTGGGCACCATGGTGCGGTCCCTGCCGCATGATGGCGCCCGCCTTTATTCAGGCAGCAGAGAAGCTCGAGCCGGGAATACGTTTAGCTAAACTAAATACAGAAGAAGCGCAGGAACTAGGCACGCGCTATAACATCCGCAGCATTCCCACCCTAGCCATATTCAAAAATGGACGGGAGGTGGCAAGACAGGCAGGCGCCATGGATGTGTCCGGCATTGTGTCATGGGCTCGTGCTAACGCCTGAAACGCCACCTAAACGCTATGCAACTGGTGCGGGAGGTTGAAAGTTGATTACCCACTCTCTTTCACATAAAGCCAATAAATAATGGGAGGGAGACCGCCAGTGAAGATACCTATGAAAAAAAACAACACACCATACGGATGCAAACGATTCCTGTCGTGCCTAGCGATAGGAGCCGTGTGTTTGTCAACAGCCGGTTGCGTCACGGGTCCACGCAGCCTCGAGGCTAACCGATTAATTTACAACGAGGCGATCAAGAGTACCAGCGAGGCCCAGTTGTTGCTTAACATTGTTCGATTGCGCTATAACGATACACCGAGCAGCCTGGCAGTATCGGCGATTGCGACGCAATCCGAGGTGCAGAAAAGCTTTCAGCTGGCTCCCTTTTTCGGTGTGAGCGGTGGTGATCCGGCGCAGCACTTTGCCGCGCTGCTGCCGCAAGCGCAAATATCCACTACTGACCGTCCGACCATCACGCTGACACCGCTTGACGACCAGGAATTCACACGCAAACTTTTTACACCGATGACACTTGACGGTGTGCTGTACCTCACAAAAACAACGTGGCCGATATCCACGGTATTCCGTCTGTGGCTGGAGAATCTTAATTGGGTTTCCAACGCCCAGAACGGTAGCGGCCCAACGTTGAAGAGCTTGCCAGACTATGCCGAATTTTTGCGCGGCATCAATGCGCTGCAAGCGTTGCAGGATCGAGGCCATATCGTGTTCGGCACTGAAGAGCGAGAGGAGCCACAACAAGGTACTGTGGCCGCCGGCCCAACGGCTCACGACTTGCTGGATGCGGCCAAGGAAGGTTATGAATTTCGTCCTGATCACAACAGCGCATTGGTATTAGTCAAGAAAAGCCGGCAACCGGTGATGAAGGTTCATCCGGAAGCATTGGCTTCTGCCGAAATGCGAGAACTCGCTCAGGTTTTCGGCCTCCGGCCGGGACTGCCGAAATATGATCTCAAGATCGAGAACCTGGACCCGTTCAAGATAAATCATCCGTCGGACGGCGTAGACGTTTTGGACCTGGAGACGCGCTCGTTGCTTCAGGTGTTGTATTTCGTTTCCAAAGGGCTTGATGTTCCTGTGGAACATGTGGGACGAGGATTCGTTCAGGCAACGACCGACGAAACTGGCCAGCCGTTCGATTGGCGAAAAATCACGAGCAATCTCTT
Source organism: Candidatus Nitrotoga sp. 1052 (assembly GCF_927312905.1). GTDB lineage: Bacteria > Pseudomonadota > Gammaproteobacteria > Burkholderiales > Gallionellaceae > Nitrotoga. The sequence goes on along the minus strand of NZ_CAKMHQ010000068.1, from coordinate 13,581 downwards.
CCACGTATATTCGGCCAATGGAGACAGGCCACCAACCGCGCATGTGGCGGTCAAATATCTGGACTACTGGTTCTATATAGACAAAGCTGATCAGGACACTATGGCTACTTTTTCGTTGCTGATGCAACTGGCGCGGCTGGAAACAAATGGCAAAACAGGGCTAGGGCCGACGTTGACCCTGCCGTTGGGCGGGCGATAACAGGGAAACTGGCCAGTCATAGACACTGAGTATGTCGGAAAGTAACGTTGCACAGGAACCGGAAGTTATTAATGATGCCCGACGGTAGTTTGTCGGGCAGGGTGGGAAAGGGAGACCGATTCTTTAGTTTCGGTTCACCCTGATGCTGTATGAGCCAGTACCTCGAACCTTATTATAATGTCGAACTTGGGCAAAATATTGTCCCGGGATGAGTTCAGCTGCGATTCTCGCATTTAGTCCAATGCCACCATCGTCGTCTTCGGTGATAAGACTCGTCTGACTGTTGGGGCCGAATAACTTCATCACCACATCGGTCTGGCCGCCCGTTTGTATGATATGGCGACCGCTCTTTTTTACGGTGAATTTGAACAGGTCTTCTTCACCAGGCAGGCCGATCGAGGTTGATACGGGTGCTGCATTGACGCCCAACTCGATTGCTTGAACCGCAGTGTGCGGATAGGCTTGTTCGCTGGCAATGAAGGCCTTGTCCAGCGCTGACAACACGTTATTTTCTGTGGTGCCATGGCCGTTTTTGACCCAAGTGTCGGGAAAGAAGTAAAGCATGATCGAAGCGGGATCGAATTCCGTCCCCCTGATCTGATCAGCCGCATATTTTTCCAAAACATTGTGCCGAATTTGCTCCGGGGTCCAGTTATTCGGCGGTCCGCTTAGGTCATTGAGGACGACTTCCTCGTTCCACTCAATTCCCCCAGACGGATTTTGATGCTCGTGTGCAAGACCGATTGTGTGGCCAAACTCATGGGCGGCAGTGCCACCATCGAGAAATCCAAGGTTCATTGTGGGCTGATCGCGCGGAATTGATTGACAATCTGTACCGATATAGGACCACGCCCCGTCCGAGGAATCAAAGGCGATGCGAATCTCTGCGTCGGGTGCGTTGTTAAACTCGAATGTCAGATTCGCATGCGGAAGCCACCATAGCGCTTGTTCTTTGGCGATTGCTTGCTGGGCATTGGTCCCGCCCATGAATCGTACGCGTAGTGTCGATCCATTGATCCACATCTTTCTAAAAACGAAGACTGCCCGCGCTGGCCCAGTGCCAAGCCTGATAGTCTGTTGCGGGCGGACAAGATCGAGCGGCAGAAGTCTGTCGTGACAAATTTTTAGATTCTCTTTCATAGTGATCTCCTTAGAATAAAAAGCTGAATTTTCAGTCAATGTTTATGCCATTCTGATGCACCCTCGGATAACGGGTTTTACGAGCGATTACATTTCGTTAATGTACCTGCTGCTCATATCAAACTATCGTCTTCACCTGGAAGTTATTATTCCGGTAAGGTCACAATAGTAGGGCGACACCCAAAAAAAGCGAATAAGCAAATTGCTTATTTTTTGATTAAGGGAAATACGTAGAATAGGCTGTGCACAAGAACTTGAAATGTTTCTGATGCCGTGACGATGCAGGGGTGTACAAATTTCGAGAGTCGCGATGGAAAACCGATGACGCTTGCATCATTCCATTAATTCGCAGATGGGCGATATCCGCCAAGAATTGCAGAACAATTGGGAAATTTCTGTTCAGAAAATCACAGTATGCTTGAGCATCGTCGCTACAAAAAGAAGCAAGTAACATTAAAAATGTGTTTGTCGTAAGTTCTTGTTTATAACCTTAGGAGACAACAAATTGTCAAATCTTAAAACCGTAGCGGCATTTCTGTTGTTTTTAATAAGTTCTTCCGCTTGGGCATTCATGCCAGCCACCGGAATGTGGGGCGTTGATTCTGAGGATAACGGACTGCCCGGCAGAGGGTTCCAGATTGAGGCAGAAAACGGAATAGTCGTTCTTACATACTTCGGATACCGAGCAAATGGCAGTAGTGTATTTTATTACGCGGCTGGTCCAATCATAAATAATACCTTCACAGCCTCTCTTCTTGATTTGGGTGGAGGTACATCGTTAGGTGGGCCATATCAAACCGCGTCTTTATTAGATCCGGCTGGCACAGTTACAATTAATTTTTCAAGCGGGAAGCACGGCATAATTTCATTGCCCAGTGAGCCACAAAGGGCCATTTCAAAGAGGCCATTTGGATATTTCGACGGGCATGATGGATTGCTTGGGACATGGTTGTTCACAAGGATACAAGGCCAAACTCCGATTTCACAAATGCGAAATTTGACCATTAACACTGGAATATCAGGGTCTACAGGTAATGGCATTGTTTACACGGCTGAATTAGATTTTCTTTGTGAGTTTCAGATTTCCGGGGTTCTTGCTGGGATGGTGGCATGTGGTGATGTCCCGTTAGTGGCAGGCTCAATGGTGTATGGGCTAAAATATTCAGGCGATAGGGGTGATGGTATCGCGTCTCAAAAATTGTCTTCAAGTGAAATTTATGGCCCCTCCCAAGAAATGCATGCTCTCAGGATATCGACAAAGAATGGCATCAAAACAGGACTTAATGACGGAACAGATGAATCCTTATTAGTCAAATTTCAATTAGTCCCTGCGCAGGTATCAACTCAAAACTTGGAGCAGGTGGTTACTGAGAAACCGTTGTCATTGGCGGATGTAAAAATAGTAGAGGCCCTTAAAATATGGGCTTCGGAAGCTCAGGCAATCATGCAACGGGTTCCTTAGCCATGATATTTGAATATCATTAGAGGTGCCCATTACTCTGGAGCAGAGGGTAGGGTATCAAGTCTCTGTGGCCTTTTTGCTGATAGACCGCCTGTTTTCCCAGGCGTAGATTTTTTCCCTAATTCAAAAGGAATTCAAATGGACTTAACAGACAGACAGGCTGGAATCATTCATGGCCAGAGAGCATGCGTCCATACGGGGGCATTTTTGGGCGACATTAAGACTGAAAATGAAGATTATTTTTTTGGTGTTAAGTCTTTTTTCGGTGTTATGTCGATAACCTTTACACCAAGCTCCTTTAGCTTTTCATCAACTTCCTTGCCTTTCTTTTTGGGAACAGTTTCCGTGAAATCGGCCTTTGGGTCGATTGGGTCGTAAGTAATCGTCCCGTCAGAGTTAACTTTCTTTGTCATGACGGGTTTTGACGTTATGTCAATAACCTGGACGCCCACTTCCCTTGCTTGTTCATCAATTTCCTTACTTAGCTTTTGTGGAACTGTTTCTGGTGAACCAGCCTTCGGGTCACCCACCGGGTCATAGGTAACTGTACCGTCAGGGTTGATTTTCTTTGTCATGACGGGGGCTGCAATTGCTACGCTTGAGATAGTAATGGCAAGCAGCAGTGTGATGAGTTTCATATGAATGCTCCTGAAAATGTTTACAAACTATTTGAAACCCGTGCGCTTGAACAAGCGTGGTTACATTCTGGTTTACATATTACAAAAAGTAGCAAACAAAAAAGACTGGTGTATATGCAAGAAATTGATTTTATTGGTGCCCCGAAGACGAATCGAACGTCCGACCTACCCCTTAGGAGGGGGTCGCTCTATCCACTGAGCTACCGAGGCGCGCGCGCATTCTAACGCAAATGTGCTTTGATCACATCCTGCTACTCAGCATTGACACTCTGCTACTCAGCATTTATTTAGTGAGAATTATTCACAAAGATGGCAAACAACACTGCATTGGCTTGTTTCCGGCTGATGAGGCATTATTGAAACTCGTCTGTCTGGTGCTACAAAACATCAGCGGAAAATGGGCGACGCTTATCAGAGACTGGAAAGCTGCGCTTGATCGCTTTACTATCCAGCTTAGGAGCGGATGTCAGCATTAACAAATTTCGTTTGCACAAAATTCAGGAAACTCTCCAAAAAAGAGAAAGAACTCCTCTTGAATATTAAGGCTTACCTTCTTGCTCATGAAAGAATCGAAAGTGGTTTTTGTGTCTGTGAATAATCATTCCCGGTTGTGTGAAGCGGCAAAAGTCATCGCAACCGGTCTTCTGGTCGGGGTGGCGATTCCTGCCGTAGCGGAGCAGGCCGATCCTTTTTCGACACAGGGGCTGACCGCAAGCTCAGTGGCGGGGAGCATTCACCGTCCCCTGCTCGTTATTCCATGCGAAAACGTTCAATTCTCCAAAACTCCGCTTTCGTTGACTGATGTGGTGGAACGGGCGCTGTGCAACAATCCGCAAACCCGTGAAGCTTGGGCGAACGCAAGAGTCCAGGCGGCCCAGGTGGGCGTCGGCAAATCCGCCTATCTGCCATCAATCAGCATCGCCGGAGCGGTATCGAGAAACCGTACCGGTGGCAGCAATTCCTTTACGCCTCGCACGGCAACCTATGACCAGAAGAATGTCAGTGCCTCATTGAATTACCTGTTGTATGATTTCGGCGCCCGTGCCGCTACCCTGGAGAACGCCAGACAGGTACTTACCGCACTAAACTCAACCCAGGATGCCACTATCCAGTCGGTGTTCCTGTTCGCAGTGCAGGCCTACTATCAGCTTTTTGCCACCCAGGCTGCCGTTGCATCTGTGAAGAAAGCGGAAAAATCCGCCCTCGAAAGTCTCAATGCCGCCACCGCCCGTTACAACGTCGGCAGGGGCACCCCGGCCGACAAGCTGCAAGCCCAGACGGCCTATTCGCAAGCAGTACTGAACCGGATACAGGCCGAGGGAGATGCCAGAAACGCCCAGGGCGTGCTGGCAAACAGCATGGGGATGGACGCCAACCGTACTTTTGCACTCACGCCTCCTTCCCTTCAGGTGGCAGACGCGCAGTTCGAGCAAGATATCGCAGGACTGATCGAAGAGGCACGGAGTTTGCGCCCCGATCTGGCAGCCGCTAAGGCTCAGGTCAACGCCGCCAAGGCCACCGCAGAAGCTGCGAAGTCTGCCGGGATGCCGACTATTTCCCTTTCGTCGAACTTATTACATAGCGAATCAAGCATATTCACCACTGCTAACAATGCGGCACTAGGCGTGTCGCTTAATTATCCGCTTTTCACCGGCTACAATATTACTTACCGCATTCGTGCCGCCGAGGCGCAGATCGAAACCCGCCTCGCCCAGCAAGAAAAAATCAGCCAGCAGGTTGCCCTGGACGTGTGGAAAGCCTACCAGGGCGTCGTCACCGGAACCCAAGCGGTTAAAAGCAGCATCGTTCTGGTATCAAGTGCCATTCAATCGGAACGAGTTGCACTCGGGCGCTACAAGGCGGGCGTGGGAAATATCCTCGATCTTCTGATCGTCCAGACATCGCTCGCCAGCGCCCGGTTGCAGAACATTCAGGCCGTTTACAACTGGCACATCGCCAAGGCGGCACTGGCCCAAGCCATGGGTAAACTTGATTTTTCCGCCATTGCGCCGGAAAAAACCTCTCCTTAACTGTTTTTCAATGTACCCATGAAACCAAGCCAATTGCTGTTAATTAAAGTAGCGCTGATTCTGGTCCTGATCGGTCTCGGCGCAGGAGGCTATTACTACTGGCAAAAAACATATTCACTGTCTCTAGCGGAGCGTTACAAAACCCAAGCACTAGAGATGGGAGATATTATCCAGACAGTTTCCGCCAATGGCACGCTCAATCCGGTGGTGCTGGTGAATGTCGGTACTCAGGTCTCGGGGACGGTAAAAAAACTGTATGTAGATTTCAATGACCGGGTCAGCGAGGGACAAACGCTGGCGGAGCTCGATCCGGCCCTGTTCCAGGCACAGGTGGGCCAGAGCGAGGCTAATGTGAGCAACGCACAGGCATCTCTGGAGCTGGCTTTTGCCAACGAGGCGAGAATGCGCGAGCTGTTCAAACAGGAATACGTTTCCAGGCAGGAGCTGGATCAGACGGTACAGGCACTGAAATCGGCCCGCGCCCAGCTCGCCCTGGCGCGGGCACAACTACAGAAGGATCGCACAAACCTTGGCTACTCCGTCATCCGCTCGCCGGTTTCAGGCGTGGTGGTATCGCGCGTAATTGACATCGGCCAGACCGTGGCCGCCAGCTTCCAGACGCCGACCCTGTTCACGATCGCCCAGGATCTCTCCAAAATGCAGATCAATTCCAGTTTTGCTGAGGCCGACGTGGGCAATATCCGGGTAGGGCAGTCGGTACGTTTTACTGTGGATGCCTTCCCCAACCGCACTTTCCAGGGCACGGTCAAGCAGCGTCGACTCAATCCCACCACACTGCAAAATGTGGTGACCTACGATGTGGTGGTGGCAGTTGACAATCCTGAGCAGATACTGATGCCGGGCATGACAGCCTATGTCAACATTACTATTGCCCAGCGCAAGAACGTGCTGCTGGTACCCAACACGGCACTGCGTTTTAAACCTGCCGAGGCTGCACCCAAAAAAGGGAAGCCAAGAAGTAAAGAAGAACATAAAAAAGCCCCGGGCGGGACCGTGTATGTTCTGGAAAACGGCAAACTAAAACTGGTCAGGATAAACACCGGAATCACCGATAACAAGTATACGGAAGTCATGTCCGGGGATTTGAAGGCAGGCGACCAGGTGGTGACTGAGGAAGCTATTTCAACCCAGAATGAAGGGCAGCCGCCAGGAACTATGAGGATGAGAATGTTCTGATGGATGGCGAACCGATTATTCGTATCAGCGGCCTGGGCAAGAATTACCTGACCGCCGCCGGGCCCGTTCCGGCGCTGGAAGACATCAATCTCGTCATTTACCCAGGGGAATTTGTTGCCATCATGGGACCTTCCGGATCGGGCAAATCTACCTTCATGAACCTTCTCGGTTGTCTCGATGTTCCTTCGAGCGGCGCATACTCCCTCAACGGAACCAACGTGCGGACGCTCGACAAGGACCAGCTCGCGCGGCTAAGGAATGGTGTGATCGGCTTCGTGTTCCAAGGGTACAACCTGCTTGCCCGCGTCAATCTGATCGACAATGTGGCGCTGCCCCTGATTTACGCTGGGGTTGGCAAGGCAGAACGGAACAGACGGGCGCAGGAAATGCTCGACAAGGTTGGCTTGGGCAAGTACGGTGCTTCCCGCCCCAGCCAGATTTCTGGCGGTCAGCAGCAGCGGGTGGCCATCGCCCGCGCCCTGATCAACCGCCCGCGACTGATCCTGGCTGATGAACCGACCGGCAACCTGGATAGCAGAACCAGCCATGAAATCATGGGCCTGTTCACGCAACTCAACCGGGATGAAGGCATTACCGTGATTCTGGTGACTCACGAAGCAGACATCGCTTCCTTTGCCAACCGCTTGGTGCGCTTCATAGACGGACACTTGGCCCACGACGGCGCGGTTGAGCACGAATCGCATGGGACACTCGCATGATAAGCGCGATGTTGAGCGAAGCCTGGCTTTCCATGGGCGCAAACAGGCTGCGCACCTTTCTCACTATGCTGGGAATGATGATCGGCGTCGGTGCCGTGATTCTCATCCTGGCCATCGGTAAGGGCGCCCAGTTTCTGGTGGATCAGTCCATCGCCTCCATGGGAAGCAATCTTTTTATCGTCCTTTCCGGTTCCTCGACTTCCGGCGGCATACGCATGGGCTTGGGCGCGACCCCTACGCTCACCATCGGGGATGCACAGGCCATCGCCGAACTACCCGGCATCTCGGCGGTCGCACCCAACGCTCCCGGCACGGCACAACTGGTGTATGGCTCAAACAACTGGAGTACCCAAGTGATTGGTACCACGCCCAGTTATCTTGATGTGCGCGACTGGAAATTGTCCGCCGGCTACCCTTTTTCCGATTCGGACGTGCGCTCCGCTACCCGCGTTGCCCTGCTGGGGCAGACCGTGGTGAAAAACCTGTTCGGCGACGAAGACCCAGTAGGCAAAACCATCCGCATCAAGAAAAGTCCATACCTAGTAGTGGGCGTGCTGACCATGAAGGGGCAAAGCCTGGATGGGCGGGACCAGGACGATAGTGTGTTGATTCCGGTTACCACCGCCCAGCGCAAGCTGTTCGGCTCCCAGTTTCAGGGCACCGTGCGCCTTATCATGGTCCAAGCGGCCTCGGCCCAGGATATGCCCGCGGCCGAACGTTCCATGAACCAGTTGCTGCGCCAGCGCCACCGTCTTCAGGAGGCGGCGGAAAGCGATTTCACGGTGCGCAACCTCACCGCCCTGGCGAATACCGCCGCCGAAACCACCCGTGTCATGTCCGTTATGCTCGGTGCCATCGCATCCATCTCTCTGCTGGTGGGCGGCATCGGCATCATGAACATCATGCTGGTCTCAGTCACCGAACGCACCAGGGAAATCGGCATCCGCATTGCCATCGGCGCCCGCCAGCGGGACATCTTGTTACAGTTCCTGCTTGAAGCGATCACTATTTCCATTGTTGGCTGCCTGGTAGGTGTGGTGCTAGGCATCGGCGGCGCGGTGCTGGTGAATGAGATTACCCAGACTGCCGTGGTTATTACTATGAGTTCCGTTGTCATGGCGTTCATGGTGGCGGCCGCGGTGGGGGTTTTTTTTGGTTTTTATCCGGCAAGAAAAGCAGCTCGCATGGAACCGATTGAAGCGTTGCGGTATCAATAAAAAATTAAACTTGGGAGCATGGTGTAGATGCCACTTGGACCAAAAAGCATGGCAAGAGCCATCATGGCTACAAGCTATCAGTGTACGTAGATTGACGTTACAAGGTGATCCGTAAGATTGAGACCGACACGGCAAGCACCTATGGCAGTCAGCACTTTGGTGCCGTGCTGGGCCAGATTAACACCTTCCGGGAAATCTATGCCGATAAGGGCTACCCGAGTGCTGCGCGGAAAGCGCAAGGGTGCGCGCAATCATCCCATTTCATCACGGCAGGAAAAGTGGAATAAACTTATTGCCAAAATCCTGCCCGGGTCGAGCACATCTTTGCCGGCATTGAACAGATGGGTGGCAAGCTGATTCGTACTATAAGTCAGGTAGGGGCGAATTTTGCCATGACTATGATGGCGGCCAGCTACAACCTCATATGTCTGGTTTATATTAAGTGGGCTGGAATTGGGGTATTCTGACGTTCGCAGCAAGCCGAATAACTTAAAATACGGGCGACTCAAGGTATAAATAGATTGGAATTGCGCAAAAATATGCAATCCATCGAAGAATCTAAAGCGGGTTGGGTCCCGTTCATAAAGTTCAGGCCGGAAAGTTTGAAAGCTATGGGTTTCTAGAGGTGCGCTAAAAATGGATTTTGCCGATAACATCAATTCGATCATCAGTGACTTGTATGAAGGAATACTAGATCAACAGTCGCAAAATCAAGCGCTGCATAATTTGGCCCAACTGTTGGGCAGTGAGCACGTCGCATTAACTACATGGAACAAGCGCACTAATCTCACGCACATTATACAAAGCAGTGGCCTACCAGAGGCATGCACCAGCGCATTTCAAGAGCATTTTTATTTGCTTGATCCGAGTCGAATTCTTGTCAAAAAAATTTCACCAGGTCAATGGTATATTGATCACCTGCATTTTGGGAAAAAGGCCATTAACTGTTCTGAGTTCTATCAAGATTTTATGAAACCTTACGGCTTTGGTTCCCTTTCCGTCTCGCCAATTGCTAGCGATGAAGAATCAGACAGTTTTATTGCCATTCAATATAAAAATATCGCTCACTCACAAAAGACCGATCAACTCAAACAATTGTCTGGCTTACTCGGTCACCTACGACGTGCACTCAATATACAATCACATTTTGAGTCAATCAAAATCCAAAATGCTTTTTTTCAGGCAAGCCTTGAGCAAATAAGACTACCTATTGTGATTGCTAACGGTGATGGAAGAGTCAGCTATGTGAGCAGGCTTGCCGATACTTTACTGTCGCATCGAACTGAAATAAAAATGGTCGCAAACAGCATCACTAGCTGCGATACATTTAACAGAAAATTGATCTATGCAATTCGACTTGCTTGTGGTCTCAATGGCCCTAAAATTGCCAGTGGTTTGAGGGTCGGTGTAAATAGCAACACTGCTTTGCACCTATTAATTACACCGTTACCTATCGACCATCAATGCTGCTATCAAACCCAACAAAATATGGCATTGATCGTGATACAAGATCTCAGTTTACCAATGCTACCGAAGAGAGTTTTATTAAAGCAAATGTATGGGATGACGCTGGCTGAAGCACGAGTTGCTATCGATCTTATCAAAGGTATGGCGCCAAAAGAAATCGCACATGAAGCGGGTGTTGCGATCTCAACGGTACGTTCACAAATGAAAGCGATATTCAGTAAAACGGGTGCCTCAAAACAGGCAGACTTACTGCGTATTCTCTATCCTATTTTGTCTATTGATACAAAATGAAATGTGAGTAGCCCGGTTGGGCTATATGAAATGAAGCCCAACATCACAGGGGACGGATGAACACATGCGTTTTATTGGCCCCTTTGAGGGGCTCACCCAATATGCCTCCAGCTTTGCCGGAGGCCATTTAACCTCTCTTGGTATCCATTCCATCTCAGTACTACGTTTGAGTATGTTGCAGAAACGTAGTACTCCATTTTTCCAGCCTAACTCACGCCAAGGTTAGCTCAATATAACCAAGTTCTTCACTTCAACATCACCTCGTCAATATTTACAACTGTATTGGACGGATTTTACATCTGCAAGACTACCCCAAGCCGGATTAAACCGCACTGGATCTGAAGCATTTGAGGAATTAGCACTTACGTAAATGTATGTGTAGTCATGGAGTGGTTCAGGACATAACTGCCCAGCGCATACTTTCTGATTTGTCCAGTCTGCCGTTATCAAACACTGCACATCCTTATCTGAATTGTTGCGTACCGTGACAAATAAACCTTGGAAAGGACCGCCCCCAAGCTCATAGTAAATCCTCTGATCATAGGTTACCTGAGTCAAACTTCCATCAAGCGGTCTCGTATACTGCAATGGTGATGTACCTCCACCGCCCGTACCACCACCCGTACCAGCGCACCCAATGGATGTGCCACTAAATAATACAAGACTTCCATCCGGGCATTGCATTTCGACAAAAGCAATCGTTGGGTCGGCGGTAGGAGCAAGCACAACGCTTGCAAAAATCTTTCCGTCGAGTAATACCTCAGCATTTGTATTTACTTTTACATTCGAATACTCCAAGAGGGTAAGTAATGCTGAATCCCGTGCTACTAGGGTCCGCCTTGATTCTAGAAACGCAACCGGTATTTTCTCATCAGTTACGGAGTCTCTAACGAACACCCAAGGGTTTACACTATTACCTGCCCAACCTATAAAGACTAGGTCTTGAACAGGAACTGGATGGGGCGCAAGTGGTGGTGGATTAATCACAGGTGGTGGATTAATCACAGGTGGTGGATTAATCACAGGTGGTGGATTAATAACAGGTGGAGGATTAATAACAGGTGGAGGATTAATAACAGGTGGTTTTGGTCCGCCACAAGTAGTGTTTCCGCCACTAATCGTGCCACTTGCCGCGCACATAACCACTCCCTCATTTTCCCAGCCGCAGGCCACTATCTGCTGGATAGCGGTCAGATTGGTAGTAATGCGGTGATTGCTGTCCACTCCTCGGTTGAATCCATTATTATAGGCTCGGTACACCGGTACAGTCCCATTGAAGCAGGATCCACCGGTAGGCGGAGTTGATACAAAATCCAGGCTTTCAAAATTCCAGCGCTTCTCAGTCGCTGGCGTTGCAGCCTGCAACTGCTTGAGACTTGCGCACTCGCCCGGATCTACCGTATAAAAATGCGAGTTGGGGCCGGGGGACTGGCTGCCGTAGAAACGGCAAACAGCAGCGCTGCCGCCTGACATAAAGGTATTGCCGGTGCGACTCCATCCTGGCCCCGCGCTCCCTGTGTCAATGCCAATAGCTTCGTTTTCGTTAGCGGTAATAAAATAGTGATCAAGATTGACGTTGTAGAACTCAATGACAGAAGGGGATACGATAACCGGGTCGGAGACCAGCACCGCCACAGGTATCGAACGATCGGTGGTGGAGTTGTCACCAAGCTGGCCGTTGCTGTTACTTCCCCAGCACTTAACTTGGCCTGCTGTAGTGAGCGCGCATGTGTGTCGATCTCCAGCATTAATGGCAATCACGCCACTTGAAAGACCAACCACATCTACCGGCGACCCGCGAAGAGTGGTGGAACTGTCGCCAAGCTGTCCGTAGTTGTTCATTCCCCAGCACTTGACCCCGCCTGTCCTGGTAAGCACGCAGGCATGGCTATCCCCCATCGTTATGTCGTATACGTTGGAAAGACCGGAAAACTCTATCGGTAAAGTATAGAAAGTGGAGGTAGGTTTATTGCTACCGTGCAGGCCGGTTAGTGTGAGACCCCAGCACTTGACCATGCCTACCGTAGTAACTGCGCAGGCATTGTATTGCCCAGACGCGATGACCCCCACGCCGCTGGCAAGACCTGGAACAATCACTGGGGTGGTGCTCCCATGTCCTAGCTGGTCTATAGCAATAGACCCCCAACACTTGATCCCGCCTGCCGTGGTCTGCGCGCAGGTGAACCCCCCTTTCCCCACTGAAATGGACTTCACGCCGCTGGAAAGGCCTACCACATCCACCGGGGTTAAACGGCCTATGGTGGTCCCATCTCCTAGCTGGCCACTACCATTAGCTCCCCAGCACTTGACCCCGCCCGCTGTGGTAAGCGCGCAGGTGTGGCTGTTTCCTGCTGAGATAGCCTTTACTCCGCTGGTCAAGCCCGCCACCGTCACCGGTGCCCAGCGTCTTATAGTGGTACCATCGCCAAGCTGACCAAATTCGTTTCCCCCCCGACACTTGGCCGCACCTGACGTAGTAACCACGCAGTAGTAATCCCCTCCCGCCGCAATGCCAACCACGTCGCTAGCGAAGCCTGGCGCATCCTCCGCCACAAAGGGGTGGGGAATGGATATGTCCTCTAATTTGGTATAGATTTCTCCACCCCAGCATTTTGCTCCTTGCCCCCACGTGGTTGCGCAGCTGCCAGAATATCCTGCAGAGATATTATTCACATTGCTTAATTCGGCTGCATAACTTGGCATACTCCCCAGCCATCCAATGCACACGAGTAGCAGCGTGTAAAAATAACTTCTCAGAAAATGCAGCATGGAACCTCCGTTGGGTAAGAAATTATCCGTAAATAATATTTACATTCAGATTGATCTTTCGAAACGCGATGATAGATGGGACTAAGTGATTGAAAGCCAAGAAGCTGCGGCCAAGCTTCTCGTATAGCATCAGTATTGCGGGGATCGGTTGAACCAACTGTGCTCCACCTCAACGACCCAGCATCTTGCTCTCCTCTCTGGCGCGCGTTTGAGTTCGTCTGTTTCTTACCCTCTGCCTTTGACGTGTGGGATGTAGCCGTGCGCCTCAATTTGGAAATCATGAAATTGTGCACCCATTTAAAGTTATGGGAAGCAGAACTGCAAATACCATTGCATAAAAATGTCGATTTGCTGCAATTAAAAACATCCTGTTTCCCTTATGGCTATGATCATCCGGCGCCTAGCAGCCTGTCGGGCTACCCGTTAATTCTGCCAGCCACCTGGTATTGCCG
>NZ_CAKMHQ010000067.1 GCF_927312905.1 Candidatus Nitrotoga sp. 1052 | reverse complement strand
GGCGGTCTTGATCTGTATCCGGTTCAGGCTACCCATAGGAAAGTCGGATGAACCATAAATTTTATCGCTTATCTGTAAAACACGCGTTTTGCGGCTTGCCTGCTTACCCCCTTGCGCTCGTTGCCCCGCTTAGGGTTTTGACTTTATACACGCACCCTTAAAATAAATAAATTATGTTATGGATTAAAGCACTGCATGTGATTTTTATGGTTACCTGGTTCGCCGGCTTGTTCTATCTGCCGCGACTGTTCGTGTATCACGCCATGAGCAAGGATAAAACCAGCATCGAACGATTCAAAATCATGGAGCGCAAATTGTTCTACGGCATCATGACGCCGGGTGGCGTGCTGACTGCCATTTTTGGATTATGGCTGTGGATTGGTTATGGTGTAACCGGCGGGTGGATGCACATCAAATTCACGCTGGTGTTATTGTTGATCGCCTACCACGTCTATTGCGGCAAGCTGCTGCACGACTTTAAAACCGATCGCAACACGCGCAGCCATGTATTCTACCGCTGGTTCAATGAATTTCCAGTGCTGCTTATGATTGCCATCATCATTCTTGTAATCGTCAAACCTGTATAACTATATGCTTGAAACCTTTTTTTCACCCTGTCCGCGCGGCTTGGAAACAATGCTGGCCAATGAACTGAATGCGCTCGGTGCGCAAGAGGTGCGTACCACCGATGGCGGCGTGCATTTCACCGGCCCCTTTTTATTGAGCTACCGTGTCAATCTACACAGCCGCATTGCCAGTCGCGTGCTGTGGCGCGTGGCGATAGCACATTATCGCAACGAGCAGGACATTTTCGATACCGCCTATGCGCTGCCGTGGAACGATTGGTTCGACACCTCACACACCATCCGCGTCAACATGACGGCAATTAAATGCCCCTTGAAAAGTCTGGATTTCGCCACACTGAAAATCAAGGATGCCGTGTGCGATAAATTCCGCGCGCTCACCGGTGACCGTCCCAGCGTGGATACCCATACGCCGGATATCCGTATCCATGCCTTCCTTGAATCCAGCCGCATGACGCTGTATGTCGATACTTCCGGCGATGCGCTGTTCAAACGCGGTGTGCGCCAGTACACCAACGTTGCACCCCTGCGCGAGAATCTGGCTGCGGGCATTTTGCTGCTGACAGGTTGGCAGCCCGGCGTGCCGCTGCTTGACCCGATGTGCGGCAGTGGCACTTTCCTGATTGAAGCGGCACTGATGTCGTTTAACATCGCCCCCGGCATTAGCCGCAGTTTTGCCTTCGAGAAACTGAAAAATTTCGACGCCGCCGCGTGGAGCGAGATGCGCAGCCAAGCGCAAGCGGCACAAAAGCCGGTTAGCGCATTGCCGATTTTCGGCAGCGATTTATATGGCGACGAACTTAAAGCCGCACACCTCAATCTGGAAAACGCAGGATTACGTGGAGCAGTGACGCTCAATCAAGCGAACGTGCTGGAGATTTCCGCACCCGCCGACCATGGCGTGCTGGTAGCGAACCTGCCTTATGGCGAGCGCATGGGTGACTTGGAAGAGCTGCAAGAGTTATACCCAAAGCTGGGCGACGTGCTGAAGAAAAAATTCGGCGGCTGGAATGCCTATCTGTTTACTTCCGATTTACGCATGCCGAAGTTCATCCGCCTATCCGTTTCACGTCGCACTCTGCTGTTCAACGGCGCAATTGAATGCCGTTTATTTGAATACAAGATGGTGGCGGGAAGCAACCGTACCTGAATAAAAATATGTCATTTTTAAGGGGCGACGCGCCTCCGCGCGGCGTCCCTCTTGAACGCAAAGTTGGACGGCAATACTATACGAGAATTGACAACCATAGCTGAAGTATTTCCTTTGCGGGGTGGCTAAAATGATGCTTGGTTCCGTCGTCGAGTTCCACGACGATGGATGGCCCACCTCCGTAAGGCCCAGTACCAAAGTCCGCTTCGCCCCAACCCGTTGCGCCGACCACGGTCTGTTCAACTCCAGTAAGGACGCGAGAGCTCCGATCAAGTTTTACGTGCTTATGTGCCTCCGCAACATCACGAACGATAGCGAAGTGGGCGTGCCGGCGACCTAGCTCTGCACGGAAAGCGCTTGGGCTCACTGTATTGAACACCCGACTTGGATCTACGTTCGTGTATGCGTGCCACAAATGATCTGCCATTTGGTTTAGCGCGATTGCCGCGCTCATGGCCAAGCGAATGCTAGTGGGGTCTTTGATCCATTCTTCGTAGGTGGGTGCCACATGAGTGTCGAAGAATTCGTGCGCCTCTGTGCGTGAGATGTTCATTCTCAGTTCAACCTCTTGCCATTCAACATTCAATTGAGGGGCTGCGCGCTTTTGCGCAGTCCCGCTCGAATGCAGAGTTTGACGACAACTGCGGTGTCAAGACTTGACCCCTTTGTTTTTTTCTTGCGCTCATTCTGAGGAAGAGGCTATTTGCGACATACGGCGTCCACAATCATTCTATTTACTGAACCGGGCGTCGCTGGTGCCCACGATGGCGGCTCGAACTCGACTCGACCGACCGGGGGGCTCTTCATGTTTGCTTCAGCGTAGGCCAGGGTCAATGTGTCCGCTATCCGCTTTCCCTTGCAGTCAGCGATCTGGAAATTGACGGTAGAGAGGTAACGAACACCTGACTTGGGGTCTGTGCGAATCTCAGGGACGTTAATAAGGGTCATGATCTTTTGCTCGGTGGCACCCGGTTTGACCCATTGAAAGTTGACTATGAAAACAGAGCCTTCGGCGCTCTTACCTATAGGGACCCAGTTTTCAGCGCTCGCAACGGAGCCCGCAACGGTACTGGAAATCAGGAGGCAGATAATGTGTCGTGTACTCATCGGGGTTCCCCTTTTTCTAAGGATCGGAGTGTGCTGACATGTCTTGGTGCTGCTTCGCGGCAGTCCCGCTCGAACGTTAGGTTAGGCCGCAGCTTCATGTGGATAGCGGTGGGCCTGAAGTTCTATCAATGAACGATACGTCGAATCTTCAAAGACTGTGACAGTATTGTCAGGATTCTGCACACCAATACAGTTTGAAACAGCATCTCCATCAACGGTGATGGGAATGCACGTGGAAAATACATTATCGCTTTTTGCTACGCTGTGTGTCTCAATTCTCCAAGCAATGATTGGTTCTCCAATAGCAACCTCCTTGCTATCGCCAAAATCGATAACAGTGAAAAAACCTGGTTGTGCAGGCACTATTTGAATCGATATTGCTTCCATATGAAACTCTCCTTGTCTTATGAACGGGGTGGCCTAATATAGAAAACATTCTCATAAGCCAGCAATGCTGCCTATACCGGTAAGGAAAGCACGGGGTCAGTTCTAACATTACAACATTTTTTTTCGGTCTTCTTCAAACTTCCGCACTGCGCGACTTACCGTCATGTAGTGTACCCCGAAATGGCGCCCGATCTCTGCCACTCCATCGTATAAGCGCCGGATAGGTAAGCCTGAGCTATCGCCTGATCTCTATCCGGGTGGCGCACCCGGTACTTATCCAGCGACAAAGCGACCGACCTTCGCTGGGCCTTTGAAACTTCCCGTAGCTGCTCTGGATTTTTTGTCTGCCAGGAATGGGTGGGGTCTAGCAATGTAGCAAAATATTAGCTCTATTTCTCTTATCATGTCTCGCTCTATCTGAATCGAGTTTTTCGATGCCCACTACCACGTTACCCGAGGAGGAAAATGATGCATTTCAATAGGGGGGCCTCGATTGGTAGTTTTGTTTTTGACTTTCTCAGCTCAGTTGGGCTTCATTTCATTCAGCCCAACTGAGTTGCGAAATTTTTCCCGTGACTTGCATTTGGGCGAACTCTGAATTTTTAGAGGTGCCCTTGATTTTTATTTGCCATGATGTATCATAACAAGATACACTTTATCCATGATAAAGACCTTCCAGCATAAAGGTATCAAGGCATTTTTCGAGAGCGGCAGCAAGGCAGGTATACAGCCTTCACACGCGGCCAAACTGGCTTGCCAGTTGCGGCAGTTGAACGATGCGCGCACCGCATCGGACATGAACATGCCAGGTTGGAAGTGGCGTCCGTTGAGCGGTGACTTATCAGGCCATTGGTCGGTTTGGGTGAATGGCAATTGGCGGCTGACTTTCGCGTTTGAAGGCGAGGATGCCATTTTGGTGAATTATCAGGACTATCATTGAGAGGTGAAAAATGGCAAAGATGTTTAATCCGCCGCATCCGGCGGCAACCTTGCGTGAAGACGTATTGCCCGCGCTGGGGATTTCAGTGGCAGAGGCTGCACGACAGTTAGGCATGTCCAGAGTGCAGTTGTCGCGCGTAATTAACGAGCGGGCAGGAATCTCCGCCGATCTAGCTTTGCGCTTGGAAGCATGGCTGGCAACACCGGAAGGCGGCCCCAGTGCAGAAAGCTGGTTGCGTGGGCAGGCGTCTTATGATTTGTGGCAAGCATCGAAGAAAAAACATCCACGTGTGCAGCGTGCGGTGATGCGCGCGTGATTCAGCCCAACCGGGCTTTACCTATTTGATTAATTTAGCGCAACCTCGGATCGTACGACCATTTCCGGACCTTCCTAGATGTGATTTTTACCGAATCGGGATGTTGCGGATTGATGAGGATTACTGAATCTTCGGGCACTATTGCTGACGGCACAACCATAACTGCAGTTTTACACGCCCTCAGCCATGCATCTCCAAAATCT
The DNA here is from genome assembly GCF_927312905.1 of Candidatus Nitrotoga sp. 1052. Classification (GTDB taxonomy): domain Bacteria; phylum Pseudomonadota; class Gammaproteobacteria; order Burkholderiales; family Gallionellaceae; genus Nitrotoga. The sequence continues at coordinate 57,163 of NZ_CAKMHQ010000067.1, read as the reverse complement.
AGACTCACTTTCCCAGCTGGAATGGCATCCCAACCGACTGGCATTGAATACTGCATATGGGTTTGGCGAATTTTCCATACCGGATCAGGAATATCGATTTCGACCAGACAACGGTTCAAAGGCAAGCTGCTTGCGCCGAGATGGGCTAATGTTTCTAGGCAGGCCAGCGATGGCGTATTGGCGCAATAAAGGACAGCAAGAAGCTTCGGACGGTTCCATCTACCACCAGTGTTTTTAGCTCCGGTTCCTGAAAGGTCGTCGGCGGTATAGTCTGGGGTGTCAGTTGCAATCCGCCAAACAATCATTATGCATAGGCTCCCGATTGCGATTGAGCAAGTAAATTGGATACAAGCTTCTGTCCCTCCATTGTATCCATGTAGTCTGCCGGCTTTTTTCCGCCGAGCGCAGGCAATGGGCTATCGAGCCATTCACCGACCCAGCGATTCGCATCGAAACCTTCTGGATTTCCTGATTGGTTAACCATGACCTCGACCTGACCAACAAGACGCTCAAGCCCAAGCACACGTTCCGATTGTTCAGGGGTTAGTGTTTCTTTGTTTCGGATTTTGCGATCAACGGTTGAACGAGGAAGATGCAACGAAGTGTACAAACGATCCTTCGGGATATGCATTTTTTGAATAATAAAATCCAACAAGGCTGCTGGCACACCTTTGCGAATCACTTGCACGTACTCAATCCCGCTAGCGAAATAAAAAGTGTCGGGTTGGTTAAAATTAATTGTGGTTGCAATTGTGGCTGTCAGACACTCTGCCTCGGAAACGGCTATGCATGTATTCGGCGATCTCGGTCGTCTGATCTGGCCTTGTTTTTTTGATACAGATATGACTTTAGAAAGCTTATCGCCAGAATGGCCGCGTTCGCGGACTTTCGTACGTTGTTTTACTGAGTGTACTTGCTTTACCATAAAATATATCCCGCTCATATAAGTTTTTACTATAGCTCATTTGACGCAATCTGTCATGTGTGAGCCTCTTCCAATATGAAATGAGCGCGGTAGATACCGTCTTTAACGTCAAGCTCTTCCCTAGGATTCATTCATCTGTTTTTGTAATAACTAAAGGCTTGCTCAGCGGACATCGGCTCAACCAATGAATAGCAATGGCTATATACATTATTCTTTTCGATCATGGCTCTTTCCATCAGATCTCTGGATACTTTAAGATTCCCTCTTTCCAAATTTGCGTCGATAGCTACCGGTGTTTCAGTACAAACATTCTCATAAGTTATTTTTGTGTTTTGCCTGCAATCGGTATTGATGTAAGTTCCTCCTGCGCCACTAGATGTGCAGGAGACAGTGTCAGGCTTTTCCACTTTTACGGTTCTGCAGGATTTATGCACTCGATAGCCGCGCGCTAAAGTACTGCTGATATCGTCAATTCTGGCTCGTTGGCTTAACTCATCATTGTTCAAGCGTTCATAGTAAGTATCTCTGGAGCAGACATAGTGCGCTCTTTCGGCTGAATTCATTTTTTGAAAAGTGTCAACCGTTGCGCATCCGCACATTGAAATAATTGATGCAAAAATTACAGCGAAGTACTTTGTGTTGTTTGTCATGGATGCCTACATTGGAAATATTTTGAGGTTTTACGTAAAAGGAATTTGTTAATATTACGGCATCTATTCGTCAAACTAGAGAGCCCGGTTGGGCTTCATTTCATTAAGCCCAACCGGGCTTGGTCACCCTTGTGAAGCATAGATCGGACGTGCTGAAAGTTCTGATAGATCCGATATCCGAATGGTATGCAAATAACGAGTAGGATGAAATCGATTGCTCCAATCGCCGCGAATATTCCTGGTGACATTCGGGTTGGATCAGAAAGCTTCTCCGAAAAAAGAAGATGAACAAAGCTTAATTGCGCAAGTAAAAGGTATCCGACAATAAACAAAAACCAGAACGCTTTGCGCAGAATCTGCGAGTCCGAAAATGGCGAGATGAACCATAGATCTAGCGCAGAAAACCTGTTTGCCGTGGAAAGGTCGGTAGTGGATGAGCGGGATTTGAGCAGGCGGGATTCGAGAAATGCATTCGCCACGAATAGAGAGAAGAGTATGCCATACGTTGCAGAGAGAGCTTCACGAACGACTTTGAATCCGGCAAGGTCGATTGGCTCCCCTCCCCGTAGGAATGAAAATCCACTTAGTGCGTCGATTATCAGCGTGAGGTGAAGAATGCAAATTGCCGTAATGTAGGTTTTCCATGTTTTTACTACTCGTTCCAGAGCTACCTCAAAAAGCTTAGATTCCATTGAAAAATGCGCTCGGCTGCCTAACGAATCCATAGTGAACCCCATTGCGATGCCAGTTTTGAAACAAAGAAACAAACAGGGGAAGAGAATTGGGAATTTCAGGCGCCCTTTGCTTATTTCTTGGCGCCCCCGCTCAGCTCGCGGAAGCGCATCTTGTCGGCTTCATAACTCGCTTTAACTGCGGCCGCCTTTTCTTGAGCCTTGACCAAATCCAGTTGCAATTTAGCTAATTTATTCTCGCTCTCAGTAATGTCGGCTTGCAATGAAGCATGGAGCTTTTTGCCAGCGCGTTTTCTTTCTTCTGCTTCCTGCTGATAGTTTTTTAAGTTCTCCCGAGCTGTTTTTTGCAGTGACTGTATGCTGCTGATAAGTGACTCTACTTGATGCAAGTTGCGATCGCGAGCCAGGTCAATTTCCTTCTCGCTACTGAAAGTGTTCTGCAACGCTTTGTCTTTGCGGCTTTGTTCAAGCTTGGCTTCATTGTCAATACGTTTTTTGGCCTCATCCTCCTCATTGGCGCGCCGCTCTTTATTATTTATTTCCTCGGTTCGTTTGATCACACGGCCCTTATCGCTTAATTGCGCATTACTTTTGTTGGTATATTCTGGAGGAATGACTTCGCCGTAATGGGTCACGCCCTTGTCGTCCACCCATTTATATAGTTTTGCTTCGGCTGTTGTACTGAAGGCCACAACAATCAACACTAGACATGCACTAAAAATTTTCATCTTATTTACGCTATCCCATAACGATCACGGTAGGATTGTACTGCTTGAAGATTTTGCACCATCGCTGGATTATCCTGCAAATAACCAAGCAAATCATCCAATGTAGCAATTGACACCACCGGAATACCATAGGTGCGCTGTACTTCCTGTGCTGCGGAAAGTTCATCTTCATTCCGCTCTGTTTGTTGTCCCAGTTCCATGCGATCCAATGCAATGACCACCCCGCAGGGCGTTGCGCCCGCTGCACGGATCAAGGCTATGGATTCCCGGACCGAGGTTCCAGCGGAAATAACATCATCGATAATCAGCACACGTCCCTGCAGTTTCGCCCCCACCGTGCTACCGCCTTCACCATGGTCTTTGGCTTCCTTGCGGTTAAAGCAGTAAGGTACATTGCGGCCTTTTTCTGCTAGAGCAATGGCTGTTCCCGCGGCGAGCGGAATACCTTTATAAGCAGGGCCGTACAACATGTCGAAGGGGATTGCTGAGAACAGGATGGCCTGCGCGTAAAACTGTGTAACTTGTTTCAACGATTCCCCATCGTTAAACAGACCCGCATTAAAAAAATAGGGCGATAAGCGGCCAGCCTTGGTTTTGAATTCACCGAAACACAATACCTCTTGTTGGATGGCGAAACGGATGAAGTCCTGGCGGAAATTAGACATGGCAGATAGATCAAAAATTTAGACGTGCCGCCATTATAATTACAAGCTTTGCTTATGGAGAATTTTAGTGCGCGTCATCAGCATTAACCTCAACGGAATTCGTTCTGCCTGCAGCAAGGGGTTGTTTCCATGGCTGGCGCAGCAGGATGCCGACATTGTCTGTGTGCAGGAACTCAAAGCGCAAGCCGCTGACATGACGCCGGAAATGTTAGCTCCATCCGGTTACCACGGCTATTTCCACTATGCCGAAAAAAAGGGTTATAGCGGCGTGGGTATCTATTGCAGGCAAAAGCCGCAAACAGTAATTGAAGGGCTGGGCATACCTGAATTCGACAGCGAAGGGCGTTATATTGAAACGCGGTTCGGCAACTTAAGTGTCGTGTCGCTTTACCTTCCTTCCGGTTCCAGCGGTGAGGTGCGCCAGACGGTAAAATTTCAGTTTATGGCTGCCTTCATGCCGCATCTGCGTGAACTTCATGCCAGTGGACGTGAGGTGTTGTTATGCGGCGACTGGAACGTAGCCCACACCGAAAAGGATTTGAGAAATTGGCGCGGCAACCGCAAGAACTCCGGCTTTCTGCCAGAAGAACGTGCCTGGCTTACTGAACTATTTAATGAAGTTGGGTTCGTAGACGTGTTCCGTCATCTTCATCCCGAACTGGAAGCTTACACATGGTGGTCAAATCGAGGCCAGGCTTGGGCAAAAAATGTGGGCTGGCGTATTGACTACCACATTGCCACGCCGGGTATTGCACAGTCCGCCCGATCAGCCAGCATCTATATGGATCAGCGCTTTAGTGACCATGCACCGCTGACGGTTGATTACGATATTAATCTTAAGGAAAACGGGTCTCCTTGAATATTTCAGGAGGCAATGGCACAAGAGATACTTGCACCTTTGGCACGAACAGTGGTCTTACTCGAAGTTGTTTTAAAAAAACTAGAATGTCCATGTTAAAATTAAAAATTGTGCCACGTCATGAGAGGCATATGATGCGAAACTTTAAAGACGCATCTGTTTAAATTAAATTCTTAAAATTTGGAAAAATGAAGCTAATGAACAAACTACCAACACCGGGCAAGACCGAATCAAATACGTGGATAGCGGTTGGTTGTGTTTATAGCGGACAAGGGGGCGGAAAATGATACCCGAGATCGGTAATTTTTCCCTCATGCTGGCGCTCGTGCTGGCGCTAATGCTGGGCGTACTACCTATAGCGGGCAGCATGCGCGGCAATCGGCGGCTGATGGCACTCGCCCGCCCGGCAGCTCGTGGACAACTTGCCTTCATCGCTATCGCCTTCGGTTGTCTCGTTTACACCTTTGTGACCAACGATTTCTCGGTTAAATACGTTGCCGCCCACTCAAACTCGTTGTTGCCGGTTCAGTACCGCATCGCTGCGGTGTGGGGCGGGCATGAAGGCTCGCTGCTTTTATGGATGCTGATGCTCGGCGGGTGGATGCTGGCGGTGACGCTGTTCAGCAAGCGTTTGCCGGAAGAGATGCTGGCACGCGTATTGGGCGTAATGGGGCTAATCAGTGTTGGCTTTCTTTCTTTTACATTGTTCACCTCCAACCCCTTTGAACGCTTGCTACCAGCCGCAATGGATGGCCGCGACCTGAATCCTTTGTTGCAAGATCCCGGCATGATATTCCACCCGCCCTTACTGTATATGGGTTATGTAGGCTTTTCGGTGGCCTTTTCTTTCGCCATCGCGGCCTTGATCGGGGGCAAGCTTGATGCAACTTGGGCGCGCTGGTCACGGCCATGGACCACAGTGGCGTGGATGTTTCTTACGCTTGGCATCATGCTCGGTAGCTGGTGGGCCTATTATGAGTTGGGCTGGGGCGGCTGGTGGTTTTGGGATCCGGTCGAGAATGCTTCGTTCATGCCTTGGCTGGTGGGCACTGCACTAATCCACTCCCTGGCAGTAACGGAAAAACGCGGTGCGTTCAAAAACTGGACCGTATTGCTGGCCATTATCGCTTTTTCCTTAAGCCTGCTCGGAACCTTCCTAGTGCGCTCTGGAGTGCTGACTTCCGTGCATTCTTTTGCTACAGATCCGGCGCGCGGACTTTTTATTTTGGCATTCCTGAGTGTCGTGGTTGGCGGTTCGCTTGTGCTATTTGCGTGGCGCGCGCCGAAAGTGGGGTTGGGCAGCGGATTCGGATTAATTTCACGTGAGTCGATGCTACTTTTGAACAATGTGCTTCTGGTCGCTGCCGCTGGCGCAGTATTCCTTGGCACGCTCTATCCTTTATTCTTGGATGCATTGAATATGGGTAAAATTTCAGTCGGGCCACCTTATTTTGAAGCAGTGTTTGCGCCTATCATGGCGATTGCCGTTTTCTTGATGGGCATCGGGCCACGCACACCATGGCAGCAGGCCAGCCTGGCGAAAGTATTTAAACATCTGCTGCCGTGGTTTATCGTCAGTGTGGCATTAGGCATACTTGTGCCATTCTGGTTCGGACGCTGGACGGCGCCGGTGGTAGCCGGGACGTCCCTGGGAATGTGGGCATTACTCACAAGCATGGCCTACCTAGTCGCTCGAGTGCGAGGATCCACTAGTGGGAGCGCTTGGGCAACGCTGCGCGGCACGTCTCGCTCCACTTACGGCATGCTGCTCGCCCACGCTGGAATTGGCGTGTTTATTCTCGGCGTGACTTTGGTCAAGGGCTATGAAACCAGCAGTGAAATGCGTCTGCGTGTGGGTGACGTGACCACGCTGGATGGATACGCCTTTCGCTTGCTTGCCATGGAGAAAATGAAAGGGCCGAATTACAGCGGAATTCGCGGCACTCTGGAGGTAACACAGAACGGAGCGAAGATAGACACGCTCTATCCTGAAAAGCGCCTTTATACCATGCAGGATTCAGCCATGACCGAAGGGGCCATTTACACGAGCCTGTTCCGCGATCTTTATGTTGCGCTTGGCGAACAAATCAGCAGGGACGAGTGGGTTATGCGCATCCAGCACAAACCGATGGTTAACTGGATCTGGGGCGGCTGCTTACTCATGGCGCTTGGCGGTTTGCTGGCGGTGAGCGATCGTCGCTATAGACTGCCATTAAAGTCACCCACGCAGCGCTGAAAGGGAATCCGATGAACCGCTTTCTTCTTCCGCTGGGGGCTTTTATTGTTCTCGTTATTTTCTTGTGGATCGGGCTCACACTCAATCCCAGGGAAGTTCCATCGCCCTTAATCAACAAGGTAGCACCGACATTTCGGCTACCACAACTTCACGACTCCGCTAAAACTATTGGACCGGAGGACTTGCGCGGCAAGGTTTGGTTGCTTAACGTTTGGTCCTCGTGGTGTGTGACTTGTCGCCAAGAGCATCCTCTGTTGGTAGAGTTGGGACGGCAAAATTTGGTGCCGATTTATGGGCTGAATTACAAGGATAATCGCGATGACGGTCTGGCTTTATTAAGAAACTCGGGTGACCCATATGTCCTGTCAGCCTACGACCGAGAGGGCAACGTTGGCATCGACTGGGGTGTCTATGGTGTCCCGGAAACTTTCGTCATCGATAAATCAGGTCTCATCCGTCACAAATTTATCGGAGCGCTCACGCCTGAACTCATACAGAAGAAACTAATTCCTCTAGTTAAGGAGTTGAACGGTGCATAGCAAACTTCTCTTTCTTGTACTGTTGCTTTTAATGCCACTGGCTCATGCTGATCAGGCGGCTATTACGAAGGACGATCCTGTACTGGAAAAACGCGTTATGGATCTGTCTGCACATCTTCGCTGCCTGGTCTGTCAGAACCAAACGATTGCCGATTCCAATGCCGAGCTCGCGGTTGACCTCAAAAATCAAGTGCGCGAGAAACTGCGGCAAGGACAATCAGAGCAGGAAATATTGGATTACATGGTAAAGCGCTATGGTGAATTCGTTCTGTTCAGCCCGCTGGTAAAATCAACCACCTGGTTGCTCTGGTTCGGTCCACTTTTACTGCTGGTTGTGGGGTTGGGCGTGCTCTTTGTCATTCTGCGCCAGCGCCGCAAGATGATGCAGCAGGCGCCCGCCCTGAGCGCAGATGAGCATGCCCGCGCGGCATCGCTGTTGTCTGGAAAAGGAGGCGAGGGACACTCATGATAACGTTTTGGCTTATAGTGGGAGTTCTGATTGTTGTTACTTTGCTTGTTCTGCTGCCACCATTACTGAGACGAGGTAATAGCTCAATATCCACCACGCCTTCAGAGGTGAATCTGTCTGTTTATCGTGATCAGTTACGCGAATTAGACGCAGATCTGGCAGCCGGGACTCTGAATGAGGTTCAATATCAAAACGCGCGGAGCGATCTGGAGAGTCGCGTGCTGGAAGATTCAGGAGCCGCTGAAATCGCCACTGCGTCATCGACTGATAGCCGCTGGGGTAACGCTTCGATCGCGGCGTTGGTAATTTCAGTACCTTTGTTGGCGATTGCTTTATATTTCATGCTGGGTACGCCAGCCGGATTAAAGCCGCAAATCCCGACAGCGGCCGTTGACGAAGCACATCCGGCCACACCTGAACAATTTGAGGCAATGGTGACGTGGCTAGCGGAACGGCTTAAGTCGGAACCGGACAACGCCGATGGCTGGGTGATGCTTGCCCGCTCCTACACCGCCCTCAATCGCTATCAGGATGCCAGTGCTGCATACGCTCGCGCTGTAGCACTGCAACCGAACAACGCCTTTGTGCTGACCGATCATGCCGATATGCTGGCCATGCTCAAACAGACCCTGCAGGGCGAGCCAGAAAAAATAATCCAGCAGGCGCTGAAAATCGATCCGAACAACCTTAAGGCGTTGTCTCTGGCGGGTTCTGCAGCTTTCGAACGCAAGGACTACCAGGACGCCATTAAACGGTGGCAAAGGATTCTTGATTTGTTGCCGGCGGACTCTCCTATGGTGGCCTCGGTCAGCGCCAGCATCAATGAGGCACGTGGATTGGCCGGACTGCCCCCGGCAGCTGCCGCTCCGGCCGGTGACAGAGCCTCAACCCAGTCAAAAGTTGCGAATGGATCAGTGAGTGGAACGGTACGCATTGATCCTGCCTTCAAGTCGCGAATCGCAGATACCGACACGGTATTTATCTTCGCCCGGGCTGCGGATGGTGGACGCAAACCGCCGCTGGCCGTTATGCGCAAGACAGTGAAGGAATTGCCGTTTAATTTCACGCTGGATGACAGCATGTCGATGGTGCCAGGTTTGAACTTATCTTCTGTGTCTAATTTTATTGTCGGAGCGCGTATATCAAAGTCGGGGAATGTAACTTCTAGCCCAAAAGATCTGGAGGGTTTTTCGAAACCGGTGAAAACAGGTCAAAAAGACATAGTCATTACCATTGATTCAGAGGTCAAATAAACGAGGAGTTTGCTCCAATTCACGCGGTTTTACCATTATGCGTTGATGCTCTATGAAGCGTAAAAATCCTCTGGGCAGATGGGCATCTTACGCTTATAAATTTCAATGTGTCTTGTTGATATTTACTCCGCCAACGCAACCGTTTTGATCATGGCATATACGACAAGTCCCTTGCGTAAATCTAGTCGATCACGTGACCATGCAGTGATTTCCGTAAACAAATTTTGTCCTCCGCTTAAACGTAATCCGAGCAGTACGTGCCCCTCACGAGCGAGGTCTATACGTTCTATTGTCACCTGCAATATATTCAGAAGACTTGTACTCTCCGGTTTAAAGAGAGCTATACCGACATCCTTAGCAAGAATACGCAAACGTTGCGGCCTGCCAGCACCTTCTGAATAAACAGGGGCACTCAACCAAAAACAATCTTCCCCAACATGAAAAGGAGTTAACCCATGTTCTTTCTGCCCCAACTTTCCCTCAATGACCGAAACCACTCCTTCATCATTAAATAACGGGGAATCCGGTCGCGACAAGGTGTGTTTGAGTGTTTCTACGCGATCGATGTGCCCATCCCGCAAAAATACAACCCGGTCGGCCAAGCGTTCCACTTCAGCTGGTGCATGGGTAACATACACAATCGGGACACCCGCTTGCTCCACCAAGCGCTCTAGGTATGGAAGGATATCGCGCTTGGTCTGTGTATCGAGCGCAGAAAGTGGCTCATCCATCAACAGCAAGCGCGGGCTTGCCAGCAAAGCACGCCCCAAGGCAACACGTTGACGCTCCCCACCAGAAAGCTGGTTCACACTACGCCCGATCAAATTTCCGATGTCCAGCATTCCCACCACTTCGTCCAAATGTACTTTTCGTTCCGTAGCCGGGATGCGCTGGTAACCGTAGAGAAGATTTTCGCGTACCAATAAATGTGGAAATAAGCTTGCCTCCTGAAAAACCATGCCAATCCGGCGCCGATGCAGTGGCACCCAGCGCCCTCCATCCTGCCAATTTTCATCACGAAAGTGTACGCGCGCATGGCTCGGACGCTCCAGACCAGCAATCAAGCGCAGCAATGTAGTCTTGCCCGAGCCAGAACGTCCAAACAGAACGGTGACACCTTCCGCGGGCCAAGCGACATCAACGTCAAAAACAAAATCTGAATGAGTAATCCGGGCACATACGGACAAGGTCATGGCTTGACCATCTCAAAACGTCGATTAAGCCAATACACCATACACAGCACCATAAAGGAAAAAATCAACAACATCAGGCTAAGCCTGCCCGCAGCATCGTACTGCATACCCTCGGTATAGCCATAGATAGTGGTTGATAATACGTGGGTTACCCCCGGAATATTGCCGCCCACCATTAGGACTACTCCGAATTCACCTATGGTGTGTGCGAAAGTAAGCGTAATGGCGACAATGAAGCCACGTTTGGTCATCGGTAAAATTACGCTAACGAACTGATCTATCGCGCCAGCGCCAAATGAGGCAGCCACCTCGACCGGACGCCGCCCCAGACTGGAAAAAGCCTGCTCCAATGGATGCACGGCAAATGGCAGGGAATACAACACGGAGCCGATCAGGATTCCCTCAAAAGTAAAAGCAAGGTGATGCAGCCCCATATTTTCTAATGTTCCGCCGATGAAGCCGCGCGGACCAAGTGAGATCAACAGATAAAACCCAATCACGGTAGGCGGCAACACCAGTGGCAATGCTACCACCGCCTGTACAATGGTTCGACAGGCTGAGCGTCCGCTAGCCAACCACCAAGCCACAGGTGTTGCAATGGCCAACAAAATTATTGTAGTGAACAAACATAGGCGCAGCGTAAGCCCGATCGCTGTCCAGTCCTCTGCTGTAAAACTCAAGCTTTGCCTGAAATACTCCAAAATCTATTTTTCCGACCTAATATTTTCAGGTAGCACAAAGCCATATTTTTCTATCGTGTTACGCGATTCGAGTGTCTGAACATAAGCCGCAAACCGCCGCGCAAGCGCACTGTCCTTCGCGCGCTTGGTTATTACAAAGGCTTGTGCCAATGATCCATGAAGACTGCTGTCAATTAAGCTGTATCCGCCCTGTTTGGACATTTCAGGATTACGCGCCAGCGAAAGGGCAATAATACCGGCATCGGCTGCGCCGGTTCTCACCATCTGGGTAGCATGTTCAATATTTTCTCCAAAGACCAGCTTATACTGTATTTTTTCCCACATTCCGACCGATTTCAGCGCTTCTTTGGCACGCATGCCATAGGGGGCTACATCCGGGTTGGCAATGGACACTTTACGAATATTCGCATTAGACAATTTTTGTAGCGTCAGTTTGGTGGCATCAGTCGTTGAGGACCAGATTACCAGACGACCGATCGCATAAACTACCGGGTCCGAACTCGTTAGCCCCTCTTTTTTCAACATCTGCGGAAAATTAACGTCGGCCGCGAACAACATATCAAAAGGCGCACCATTCTGAATTTGCGTAGTGAATTTCCCTGAGGAGCCATACATAGCCGTTACCGCGTCATTACGATTTTCGGTATTAAACTTACTCACGATATCGGCCATGGCAAATTTTATACTGGAAGCGGCGACGATGGTTATATTCTCAGCCATTGCGGTGCAAGCACTCAATGCTAATGCGATAACGATGGTGCGCAAAAAAATAATCATTATTAAGCCCCTTGCCTTTGTGTAACTAGAATGCAGTTACCGTGGTTTCTACGTAAAGAAAATTTGAATTTGCGTTACGTCCCGGCTCTACCAGGTTGGACGTTTTTTTAGTAAAGTCACCTGCCATGAAATATGCGTAGCCTACTGTAAGCGCCATGTTTTTCCTTATTGGATACCGCACCCGGATATCGAACTCTTGGCCAACGTCTTTACCACTTTTACCAGTGGGATCACGTAAGTTAGCTCCAGGAACCCAGGAATCAGTGGCACTGGCTAATTTAATCCAAGTATAGCCAAAGTCCATTTTTAATTTATCCGTGGGGTTAAGCTCCGAGCGAAGCTTAAAAACTTGGATGTTTGTCAGTAGTGCATAATCATTATTGGACAGCGGCCTATTGAAACCAAATAAGCGCTCAAAACGCTGACTTGTATTGTCGTTTGGGTTTTTATCGCCGGTGACATAAGTGGTATTCGCGCTAAAACGCGGTTTCCATGGATGTTCGGTGGTATAGCCTGCTTCCAGGCTATACGTATATGCGTCGTGATCCAACCCGCCATCCTTGCCCCATTGCTTGGCATAATTAAAGTCATAATCCAGTCCGGTCTTGCCTACCGAACCATATCCACGCAAACCTGCGGTATTAATCTCACGATTTTTATGGGCACTTGCCGGTGCAATGGTTCCATCCGAAGCATATAGAACCTTGCTGCCATTTTGTTGCAGCAAATAGTAATAAGGCTGTAGCGTGATCACTTTCGACCATTTGCGCCAATCTCCTACAGCGCCATAGAACCTGTTGGCTTGATCGGCTTTATCCTCCGGATCCATAAAGCGACTTACTGGATTAAGAGCAAACATGTCCGCTTGCCAATCACTATATTTTTGCCCTAAAGTCACCCGTAAACCCTGAAATGTATTCGTGGTATTGCGGAACTCATTTCGTGCGACCAGGCGTTTATCTGTCATCTCAAAGGCCAAACGTCCAGCTTTCACACTCAGGGGTCTATCGTTACCCAGATCATCTGTACCCAGCGCATCTTTAAAATACAGCTCACCATAGCCTTGAATTATTTCGGCTGCATTTACCTCCAAATTGGTATTCGCAAATTGGCTGTTATATCGCCGAGAGTCTTGAAGTTCAATCGTGGCGCGTAATGGGTCAAATTTATTTTTAACCGCCGCAAAAAGACGTGTTCGCAAATAATATGGTTGATCCAGTACATCTGTTTTGCGGCGAAAATCATTGTCACGATATTCATAGCGAAGCCGGGCTTCCACACCCAGGTCAAGCCAATCCACATCTTGCAAACCTTCAATATCTTTTAACCATGTCTTGTTGACTTGCTTGACATAACGGGGAGGTTCGGTTTGAAGCTCTAACGAATAACTACGGATTGGAACATAGTAAGCACGGTTTGCTGTTGTAACAGCGGATGCTTCTGGTTGAGACGGTTTTTCGATTTTTAACGAGGTGTTTTCCAGGGTAATTTCCTGAGATTTTTCATTTACACTGAGTTCCTGGCCCAATTCGTTGCCAAGCGGATTCAGCTGCATATTTTCCTTCGCATTTGCATAGGGAGATGCCATTAATAGACTGCCCGCCAGAATTCCGGCTTTTACCGCCGATTCAGATCTTTTAATCTTGAGAAGAACCAGCCCTATTAGGCTTGCAACCTTCTTAAAATAGGCAAGTTTATTAACAATCCCGACTAATGGGAAATTTGAAATTTTGTTCACAAATTTGGCCTTAGGTAAATAATTCCGAAGCAAAATATACACAACTATATAACGCTTATTATTAAAAAACCGCATGGGCTGCGGTTTTATTGATACCTATCCTTATTCTTCTACGGCAAGTATCACATGCGATGCCTTAACTAGCGCACAGGCCGGGCTTCCCACGGAAAATTTGAGCAAATTTTGCGATTCATTGGTAATCATCGCAACAAAGCTAGTGTCGAAACCTATGTCCAATACTATCTCGGTATTCACCACCCCTTTTTCTATTCGACTGACCACTCCGCACAGCCGATTTCGTGCCGACGTTACTATCTTTTCATCCGCCGAAGTCAAAATCACCCACGATGACTTGATCAACGCGCTTGCAACTTTGCCTGGCGCAAGGCCCAATGTCTGCACACTTTCATTGGTAACGATAGCGTACACTGCCACGCCATCATCCAGTCTCAGAGTCACTTCTGAATTAACTGCCCCGCCAACAACGGATTCAATCTTGCCTTGCAACATATTTCTGGCACTTGTTTTCAAGTTAAGCACCCCTATACCTATATTTATGAAAATGGCCAACAATCTTGTTCATGGATGCCGTGAACAAAAATATTTGCACTATGGCACACCCATCCAGCTTTCTTGACGGGCGCCCACCTTATGTTATTCATCTTTTCCTGCTTCTATTTAAGAAATAGTGACAGGAAACCCTCTTATAGTAGCCAATCCTATTTTCGGGATATGCGTAATATACTTCAGTATATTACGCATATCAAGCAATACTGATCTAACCAATATTCTCTAGCATTTAAATGAAATTATTTTCATGCCGCCATGAACTTGGCGTACGAATCAAAAAACTTGAACATTGCCATTAATTCAATGGACTGAAAAATTTATTTTAGTTATACGTCCACAACATGCCAAATACAAAATATATAACGGTAGTTAAAAACTCACATTGGCTGTGTTTATTTCGTTAGTCTACCCCGATAATAATGTGGGACGCCTTGATCAAAGCACATGCACGACCACCAACAGCAAGCCCGAGCACTTTGTGCGACTCGTTAGTAATAATTGCAGCAAGGGTAACGCCATTCCCCAGATCAAGCAGCACTTCAGTATTCACCGAACCTTGCTCAATATGATTGACCACCCCGCACAACCGGTTACGCGCTGATGTTTTGATCTTCTCGTCCATCAAAGTCAGAATAATCCACGATGCATTGATTAATGCATATACCGCTTTACCCGGCACGAGATCCAGTGAGCGGACGCTTTCCTGGGTAACCATAGCGTACAGAGCTTCACCACTGGCCAGTCTAAGCACCACCTCTGCATTTACTGCGCCCTTTTGCACGCTTTCAACCATTCCCCTGAAGGCATTGCGCGCACTCGTATTTATTCCAATCCTTTTCAGAAGCTGAAAACTATTTCCCAGCGTTACCTCTTTATCGAGTGCCGCGAAAAATTGGGCCTGTAATGCCGCGATGCGTCCCAGTTCATCTACCAAACGCTGTCCCACCTCGGTTAGCTCTGCCCTGCCACCGCCACGGCCTCCTTGCCAAGCCGTTACCAGCGATACCCCAGCAAGATTGTTCATGCCCTCAACCGCTTCCCAGGCTCCCTTATAGGTCATCCCGACAGCCTTTGCGGCTCCATTTATCGAATTTTCCCGACTTATCGCAACCAGTAACTCCAGTCTTCGTGCGGAAACCTTACCGCCATCAAAATCGAGCGACAAGGATGTACTGAAGTTCCCAACATGAATTTTGGGTGGCACTGTCATCGAAATAATTACACTAGATTAAAGGTCGAAACATACTTGACAGGGGTACCATAAAATACATTTTTGGTACCCGCACGAGTTTAAGCATTCAGAATCAAAAATTCACGCTCAATTACTGACTAAAGAGTAATGCCCCCAAATAAAATTTGGACTCTTCAATTAATGCAGTTTCACCAAAGGCTTGAATCCCAGGCGCGGCTCCAATTTTTCTGCGGTAGCGCGCGCCTCATCCTGTGTTGAATAGGGGCCAACATGCACGCGCACCATGTCATCCTCTTTCTGATACAACTCGACTCGTTTGCCGCTTCCCTCAAATTCAACGCTCATGCGCGAAAGAAAGCTTTCAGCACCCTGCTGTGAGCGGAAGGCACCCAATTGCAGATACACATTTCCACTCGCCGCCGCTTCGCCTGAAGCTGATGGTGCTGTTGTAGACTTTAATGGGGTAACCACCACCGAATCCGTTGTCGATTTTAAGGGAGTCATCACCACTGAATCCGTTACCCCTAGAGGCTGGACATAATTGTCTGCCGCAAGGCTCTCCACCTCCACCACAACTTCGGCACTGCCATCATTTACAATGCCAAGTTTGTACGCGGCGGCATATGAAAGATCAATAATGCGCTCACGCAAAAATGGACCGCGGTCATTGATACGAACCACTACCGATTTTTTGTTCGCAAGATTCGTTACGCGCGCGTAACTGGGTACAGGTAATATAGGATGAGCGGCTGTCATGCCATACATATCATATATTTCTCCGCTTGCGGTGCGCTTACCATGGAATTTTTTTCCATACCAGGAAGCAACACCTCGCTCCTTGAATTTACCCGGCGAAATTAAAGGCGTGTATGTCTTTCCTAAAGCGGAATATTGGGTGTTCGCAAAACGGTGCAAAGGTTCAACGCGCGGGACAGCATCCGGGATGGCGGCCAAATTGATGGGCACATCGACACCAGGGCTGTCGCCTTCCAAATAACCGCCACGTTTTGGTTGCACAACCGAGGGGGGCAGAACAACGTGCGATTCGATTACGGGAGCCGGTGTGCTGCGTGTGTCCTCCTTGCGCGTAGGTACGCCGCTACATGCCGTAAGAATGATTGCTGCAAACAGTATCAGTCCAGTTTGTTTATTCACTTGCATAGCTCCCTATTTATCATTCCATTATTAAATACATTTTTATTCGATGAAGGATATTGAATAAATGAAGTATAGCGTAATCTTTCCAAATCTATTCAACGGCAGACTGCGGATGCGTAACCCACGCTAAAAAAAGGGCACCAACATTTGGTTAAACTTAAAACAGGAGTGCCAAATAAAGAATGGAGCAAACGATTGACAGCAGGGCGATGACGATAATAGCAAATGGGTTTTAGCTCAAGCCACCATTACCCCGGGTCTAAATCGGCTTGAACACAGAGGCGGATCCACCTGATTGGAAAGTGTTTCACCATTTTCAAGTGGCAGCCTTGCAGTTAATGCCTATGGCTACTTTCGGCAGCGAAAGCATTGGACATCATCCTAGGTTTCCCATGGCTTGATGGACGCCTAGCCTGTTTGTCAAACCTGTTAAAAGGTTTCAACACTTATCCGGTGGATTAAAAATGGCGATTGATAACTAATTTTTTATGGATTATTGAACAATCCATTGAATTACGCTTGTTTGCTCCATCCGCCCCCCAACCCACGAATGAGTCCCACGCTAGCGACCAATGATTGGGCTCTGAGCGCTAACAATCCTCGATCTGCCTGCAAAGCTACGGTTTGCGCGGTCGATACTTCCAGATAGGTCACTGCACCATTCTTGTATCGGTAGTTGGCAAGCGTTTCGGCCTTGTGCGCAGAAATTGCAGCCGCATTTTGCTCCATAATTTGCTGCTTCAAGTATTTCAGGCGTACCAATTCATCTTCAACTTGTTGAAATGCCTGCAGAACTACCGCGCGGTACTCCTGTCCCGCCTGATCCAAAACTGCTTTAGCCTGGTCAACCTGCGACTGCCTTAAATTCCCATCAAAAATATTGAAAATTACCCTGGGTCCAATGGACCAAAAAAGATTCGGCGCAGTAAGCCAGTCAGATCCCCCCGTATTCTGGAATCCGATCGAGCTGCCACTAAGCGAGATACTTGGAAAAAAAGCAGCTTGGGCAACGCCCACTCTGGCATTAGCCGCTTCCGCCTTGCGCTCAGCCGATGCGATGTCAGGTCGCCGCTGCAATAACGTTGAGGGCAATCCGACCGGGATTCGAGGTGGCTTAATCAAATCTAAATCTGATACCGGCGGAATCTTAAATGCCGTAGCCGACTCCCCGACCACACTTGCGATAGCATGCTCATATACTGCACGCTGTATTTTCAACTCGGAAAGCTCGACTTTTACAATATTTACCTGCGTTTCAGCTCTTGCGACATCAAGTCCGGATGCTATGCCTCCAGAATGTCGATTTTCTACAAAAGTAAGGTTTTTTTCAAAAACCTGGATACTTTCACCAAGTAAATTTGATTGCGCGTCAACATTTCGCAACCTGATGTAATATTCGGCAAGTAAAGCGTGCAAACTTAAGCGAGTACTTTCAAGGTCTGCCGCTGAAGCTTGGGCAGTCGCCTGACCCGCGGCGATAGAATTTCTTATCCGCCCCCAAAGATCCAGTTCGTAGTTTAACAACATACTAACCGTATTTGAGTTATAGAATCCAGGCTGATTAGGGTTCCTCAGCGGTCTATGATCAGATTGCCTGTTTCGTGTGATGCCTGCATCGGCATCAAGCGATGGAAGTTGGGCCGCTCCTAATTGCCTGACATAGGCAGTTGATTGATCAAATCGCGCAACTGCAATTGCAAGGGTAGGATTGTTTCGCTCCATTTTTTCTTGAAGTTCATTCAGTGTTTTATCACCAAATAATCGCCACCAAGATCCTCTTGGTAATTCATCGGAAGGTTGTGCCTCCTTCCATAAACTATCTCGCCAAGCGTCTTTAACCGGGACGACTATTGGTGGTTGATAGGGTGTGACAAATGAGCAGCCGTGCATGAGTAGCATAGACAATGGCAACAACAATCGATATACGATAGCCGAGCAACTCATGGTTGTGACTTTGTTTTGGAGGCTGCGTTAGGAGTCATCGATGAAGCCGTCGTTTTTTGCTCGGCGCTGTTAGTCATTTTTAATTTAACCAGATCTCCTTCCATCAGTGACTCGGGAGGATTATTTATTACTAGCTCATTTACATTAAGTGCCACTGCAATTTCAAGCGAGGTACCCAAATCACTAAGAATTTCAACGCGCTTAAACATCACTCGTCTGTTGCCCGCTACGACAGCAATAAACGGGCCTTCTTTTTTATACAGAATCGCACCCGCAGGAATCCGTAAAGATTTTTCATTGGCAGGAAATATAAAGGTCACGCTGCCATATTCACCCGGGAGTAATTCACGGGACGAATTTTCCACTTCGAACTGCATCAACATCGTGCCAGAGCTTTCATTGACCGACTCGGAAGTCCCCAAGAGTTTCGCTGAAAAATGCTTCCCCGGGTATTCTGGTACATCAACCTGAACTACCATATCCGGTTTAATGCGGGCTGCATAATTCTGCGGAAGCGTGACATACAGTCTTAATTTGTGCACATCTGAAATCATGAACAATTCTTTTCCCGACTGGTGACCTGCGTTAATTAATGCACCAATGTCTGTATGGCGACTGGTTATGACCCCATCAAAAGGAGCGGTGATCCGTTTAAATGCTTCCAAAGCAAGCAAACGATCCACATTCGCTTGCGCTGCCACCACGAAAGCTCTCTTAGCAGCATAATCGCCATTTTTTTCATCCACTTCCTGGGCAGAGACTGAATCAGTTTTCAATAAATTACGCCAACGATGCGCCGTCGTTTCAGCCAGTTTTGCGTTTGCCTTGGCGGACTCCATGTTTGCTACTGCTTGTTTTAGCTGCTGATCTAAATCAGGTGTTTCAATTTCAGCGAGAACCTGCCCTGCCTTTACATCATCTCCGATGTCCAATTTCCAACTCTTCAAATACCCGCTTACCCGCGCGTAAATAGGCGCCGAATAATAAGCTTGCAAGCTGCCAGGCAATATCAATTTTTCAGTATCTCTCTGGCCCTCTAGCGCTACCGTCGCAACGGTAATCAGGGCTCCTTCTGTCTTCGCAGCTGCAAGAATTTTCTGATCATCCATACGTTGCTTGAATCCACCCACAAAGATCCCAACAGCAACAGCAGCTATCACCATAATAATCGTTAACAGGTGTTTTGCCGGTCGCCGAACCGTTAGCGGGGAATGAATATCATCCATGCACAACTGCTCCCTCAGTTTTGATTATGCGCGGCTGCCGCCCGTGAATCATGCCAAATAAAACTGGAACAAAAAACAAGGTGGCACAAGTCGCGGTAATTAACCCACCAACGACTGCCCTGCCAAGAGGCGCATTTTGCTCGCCACCGTCTCCCAGCCCCAATGCCATTGGTGCCATGCCAATGATCATGGCCAGCGCGGTCATTAATACCGGACGAAACCTGCCAAATCCCGCTTCCAGTCCCGCTCTGATTGGATCACCGGTATGTGCTAATCGTTCGCGAGCAAAACTCACGACCAGAATACTGTTGGCGGTGGCCACACCCATGCACATAATCGCACCGGTTAATGCCGGAACAGATAGGGTAGTATGAGTTGCAAACAACATCCATACTATTCCCGCCAATGCAGCTGGCAGAGCGGCAACGATGATAAATGGATCACTCCAGGATTGAAAATTCACTACAATCAACAAATAAATCAAAACGATTGCCCCTAGCAGACCAAACAATAACCCGCTAAATGCTGTATTCATGGTTTTCACCTGCCCACGGAGCGTAATCGTTGCGCCTTTTGGCCGTTCTTTTTCGTGGGCTTGCAGCACCTTCTCAATATCACTTGCAATTGCGCCCAAATCTCTCCTGTCGGGTGTCGCATAAATATCGATAACTGGTTGCACCGCATAATGCGACGCCACCGCCGCCGTTTTGGTTCGGGTAATAGTCGCGAGCCCTCCCAAAATTTGGGGGTCGCGTCCCTCGCTCCCCACAACCGGTATGTTTTCAAGATCCGATAAATTTTGAATTCTATAGTTCGGGGTTTGGGCTACGATTGAGTATGCAACACCGTTCGATTTATTTAGCCAATATGACGGGGACACCTGCCCGCTACCGGCCAAGGTAACGACCAGACTGTTTGTGACATCACGTTCGGTAATGCCCACTTTCTTTGCCCGAATGCGATCCACATCGACTAAAAACTGAGGATAGTTATAAGCTTGCTGAATTCTTAGATCTGCGACTCCAGAAATTTTGGCGATATCACGCTGAAGGATTTGTGCATATATAAGATTTTGCTCACTATTCGGACCCATAACTTGGACGTCAATTGGCGCTGGCGCACCAAAATTCAAGATTTGACTAATGATATCCGCGGGCAAGAAAGAAAATGTCGATCCCGGATACTGCTGCGGCAGAAATTCACGTAAGCGGCGCACATAACTATCGGTCGGCGCATGTCCCTTGTGCAGGGCTATCAGAATATCCCCGTCTTGCGGGCCTATCGTTCCCGTATTGTTGTACACAAGGTTAATCCCGCTTACGGTAAGGCCAATATTATCGATAACGCTTACCAGCTCATTTGCCGGAATAGCCCGGCGAATATCTGCTTCAATCCGATCAAACAACCTTGCCGTTTCTTCAACCCTTGTTCCAACGGGCGCACGGACATGGATTTTTATTTGTCCTGCATCCACCAAGGGGAAAAAATCTCGCCCTAACCACGGAATCAAGGCGAAGGAAATGCCCACCGCAAATAAAAATCCCGCGATGAATTTATTTCTATGGGACATAAATGCGACCAGAATCCCATAGTATTTGTCCCGAACTTCATTAAATCCGCGATTAAACCACTCTTGAAATCTAACAAGAGGATTTTTAGAGTGCGTCCCTGCCTGATTAACATGAAAAGAATGACCTATTCCCAATGCATGAGGTTTCAGTAAATACATCGCCAATGTTGGAACCAAAGTCCTGGATAACAAAAATGAGGCGATCATCGCAAACATAACCGCTTCCGCCATGGGAACAAACAAGTAATGTGCCACCCCTTCCAGGAAAAACATTGGAACAAACACAATACAAATACATAACAGGGAGACAAAAGCTGGCGTTACAATTTGGTGAGCGCCATCCATGATGGCGCTTTTTACATCTTTTCCGTGTTCCAGATGCCAGTTAATGTTCTCAATAGTGACCGTCGCATCATCCACCAATATCCCAACCGCCAATGCCAGCCCACCCAGTGTCATAATATTAAGTGTTTCTCCTACAATTGATAGCCCTACAATAGAGCTCAAGATTGCAAGCGGGATCGAAATAGCAATAATTACAGTAGAACGCCAACTCCCCAGAAAAAGCAAAATCATCAAACTGGTCAACGCTGCGGCAATCACCCCTTCTTCCGCTACACTTGCAATTGCTGCTTTTACAAACACGGATTGATCTCCAACGCCATCAAGCCGTACCGCTGACGGGATACTCTCAGACAGCTTTGGCAATAGTTGCCGCACTTTTGCCACAATATCCAATGTCGAGGCAGCACCATTTTTTAAAATGGTCATCAGTACGGCACGTTCACCATCCACACGCACTACATTGATCTGCGGCGGGTTTCCATCTCGAACACTCGCAATATCCCGGAAAGTTATTACACTATCGCCAACAACCTTGATGGGGAAATTGTTAAGTTCTTCAATTGCATCCGGGCTATTATTTAATCTGATACTGTATTCATAGTTACCGATTTTCTGTGTCCCAACTGGAATCATTTGAGTCTGCGATGCCAGCGCATTTTGCACATCCTGGGCGGATATCCGCTTCGCCTGCATCGCCTTTTGGTTCAAATCAATTTGAATTTGCCGAGATTTGCCGCCATAAGGAGAGGGAATAGTCGTGCCGGGAACCGATGCCAGCTGTGGCCGAATAAAATTCTGGGCCAAATCGTATAATTTTTGCTCAGGTACTGATGGACTTGATAGTGCCAGTTGTAGAATCGGTACCGTTGACGCGTTGTAATTCAAAATTAGCGGCGGCGATATGCCGGGAGGCATCTGCTTTAAAACTGTTTGCGAGATAGACGTAACCTGAGCCGTAGCCGTTCTAATATCGACATTTGGCTGAAAAAATATTTTGACGATGCCGTAGCCAGGTAACGATTGGGACTCAATATGATCGATGTCATTTACAGTCGAGCTAAGCGCCCGTTCATACCTATATATCACGCGTCCGGCCATATCGTCCGGCGGCAACCCCGTATAAGACCATACTGCGCCAATCACGGGGATTTTGATATCGGGGAAAATATCGGTAGGGGATTTCAGCACCGCTAGTGGGCCGAACAAGATGATTAGCAGCGCTAACACAATAAAAGTGTACGGTCTCTGCAGAGCAATCTTGACAAGTTCAATCATAGCGCTATAGAAACGTAGTATTTCAACATTTTTATCTTCATCCCTTTGCTCAGGTCACCACCACTTGGCAGTTTCATCATATTAAATACTCATTGTTATAAAATGATGACACTGCTATCGACAAATACAAATAATTCTCATTATTTCTGAAAAATTTCACAAAAAAAACAATTCTTATTAAATAATATAGTTCAAGTTTTCACAACCGAGAAAGCCGTTATTTCTGATAAATGATCGGGTACAAAACCAATCAAACCATGAGTTCACTATGCTTTAACTACAAACGTGGTTCATCAAGTTTGGACCAACTTTTTATGGGTATGAATACTCATAAGCATGCCAAAACCAAGCAGTAATGTGACCATAGACGTGCCGCCGTAGCTAATGAGCGGTAACGGTACGCCCACAACTGGCAGAATGCCGCTCACCATGCCCATGTTGACGAAGGCATAGGTGAAAAAAGTGAGTGTAATGCTACCGGCCATAAGACGTGTGAAGTAAGTTGAAGCATTGGCGGTAATAACGAATCCACGTGCAATGACGAACAGGTACAAACTTAACAGTATAAGATTACCGATCAGGCCAAATTCTTCCGAGTACACAGCAAAAATAAAGTCAGTGGTGCGCTCCGGCAGAAAGTCGAGGTGGGTCTGAGTGCCATTGAGATACCCCTTGCCAAATATCCCGCCGGAACCCACCGCAATAATGGCTTGGATAGTATGATAGCCCCTGCCCAGCGCATCCTGCGCCGGATCAAGCAACATCATAATGCGGTGGCGCTGATAGTCGTGCAGCGTGGACCACGCAAATGGCATACTTGCCATTAAAATTACCAAGAAGGACAGCATGACACGCCAGGATATACCGGCAAGAAATAGCACATAAAATCCGCTAGCGGCGATCAGAATGGCTGTACCCAAATCTGGCTGGCGTGCAATTAATGCCACCGGCAGCAACAACAGCAAGGTTGCGACGAAATAATTTTTTAAGGTCAACATGGCTTCGTGCTTTTCAAAATACCAAGCCATCATCAACGGCACGGCTATCCTCATTAGCTCGGAAGGCTGAATGGTCGTCACCCCGACGTTTAGCCAGCGCCGTGCCCCGTGTGCGATTTCACCAAAGAACGCCACGGCAATCAGCAGCACCATACCTAGCAGATAGACTGGCACGGCGGCCCGCATCAGATAATGAAGCGGCATGTTGGCCACAATCCATAGTGCGGCGCACGCCACCAGTATATTCGTCATCTGCGCCAGCACTCGGAACCAATTGCCGCCGCTGGCGCTATATAGCACCACCAAACTAACCAACAGAAGCAGTCCAAGCGAAGCCAGCAGAACGGGGTCAAGATGCGCGACGAAGCGTTGCCACAGACGTCGTCTAGTCATTTTCTACCCCTTCTGCTTCATCCACTGTCAGCAAGGGCTGAGGGACCTTACCCAGAATGAAGTAGTCCAACACCTTACGCGCAATCGGCGCAGCGGTGGAGCTGCCATGTCCGCCGTTCTCGACAAGCACTGCCAGCGCGATCTTGGGCTGATCGGAAGGTGCAAAGGCCATGAACCAAGCGTGGTCGCGATACCGTTCCTGAATTTTGCTCTCGATGTATTTCTCACCCTGCTTCATGCCTATTACCTGCGCCGTGCCGGTTTTACCGGCAAAAGCATAGGGTGCACCTGCGCCCGCCATTGCAGCCGTTCCTCCAGGTTGCGTCACCGCCACCATAGCGCTTTTCACCAGCGCGAGATGCTCCGCATTGAGTTTGAGATTAAATTCCAGATTCGTCTTCAAGGTGCTTTTTTCGCTAGTGCGCGAACTTTGCACCTCCTTCAACAAATGCGGGCGATAGGCTATCCCATCGTTGGCCAATATCGCTGTGGCGTAAGCCAATTGCAGCGGGGTAACCAGATTGTAGCCTTGACCGATACCAACCGAAACCGTGTCGCCTGCATACCATTTTTGTTTGTGACGTTTCTGCTTCCACTCCTGTGACGGCATCAAGCCGGAAACCTCACCTTCCAAATCAATGCCGGTTTTCTTACCGAATCCAAACTCCGAAAAAAAGCTAAATATGTTGTCTATGCCCAATTCGGTGGCCAATCCATAATAATAAGTATCGCAAGACACTACGATAGATTTAAACAAGTCAACGCTGCCGTGCCCACCTTTTTTCCAATCACGGTATTGGTGACGACTACCAGGCAGGCTGAAGTAACCTGGGTCACTAATAGTGTGACCGGGTGCGCGCTTGTTGTAATGCAGCCCAGCCAATGCCATGAACGGCTTGATGGTGGAGCCTGGTGAATATTGGCCACGCAATGCACGATTGTTTAGTGGCACATCGGGCGAGTTATTCAGCTCATTCCAGCTCTGTTCATCAATACCATCAATGAACAGGTTAGGATCGTAGCCCGGCTTGCTGACAAAGGCCAATACCTCCCCATTGCTTGGGTCTATAGCCACTAACGCACCTCGATAATTACCGAACGCCTGTTCGGCAATTCCCTGCAACTTAGCATCTATCGTTAATACCAAGTTGTTGCCCGAGACTGGTGGGGTGCGCGACAGCACTCGCACCTCGCGCCCACCTGCATCGACTTCCACTTGCTGGAAGCCGGTTTTACCATGCAATTCGCCCTCGTACTTCTGCTCGATGCCAGTCTTGCCGATGTAATCAGAGCCACGATAATTAGCAGCCATTTCATCCTCCTCGAGCTGCGCAATTTCACTCTCATTAATACGACCGATGTAACCGACCAAATGAGAAATCTGCTCGTGGTATGGATATTCACGGAACAAGCGCGCCTTAATTTCCACGCCGGGAAAGCGATAGCGCTGCGCAGAAAAGCGCGCCACCTCATTATCAGTTAGACGGTTGCGTATTGGCAGGCTCTCAAATTTACGGTTATCGGCCAGCAGTCTCTTAAAGCGCTTGCGATCTCCGGGCTGAATGTCAACTATCTTTGCAAGCTCATCAATCGTCGCTTTCAGATCGATCACCTTGTTTAATGTTATCTCTAAAGTGTAAGCAGAATAATTATGAGCCAGAACCACGCCATTGCGGTCAAGTATCAGGCCGCGACTAGGCGCAATGGGCACGATGGAAATGCGGTTATTCTCCGCGAGAGTTTGGTAGTGACTCTGTTGTATTACCTGCAAATAAACAAAACGCGCCAGCAGTATTAACAGCAGAAGCAGCACAAACCCTAAACTTAGCCCCAGACGCAGCCGAAAATTATGTATTTCTCGTTGAGTGTCTTTAAACTCGATGTGACGCTTCATAACTGATCAGATGCAGCACGGGGACGACGCAAGGCCTGCAACAATATGGTCAATGGTGCCCACAGCAAGGCCGTCACTACACTGCCGATAAAGTATTCCCATGAAATATTGCCGCGCAGCTGCCAATGCACTGCGGCATAAATCGCATATGCAAGCAATAACAACGGGAAGATTTGCAGGGTCTGCTGGCGCAAATTGAACATCAGCACCCGGCGATGCAACACGATGCCGCTGAAAGCCAATACCGAGTATGCCAGTGCATGCTGCCCAAAGAGACTTGCATCAGCAACATCGGCAAGTATGCCTACCGTCCACGCAATGCTTATGCCGACGTGATACGGTTTGTGCGTGCACCAGTAGAGTACTACCAGCGCGACAAAATCTGGACGGAACACAAGCCAGACACCTTGCCATGGCAACCAATCGAGCATCAGCGCAACAAGCAGGCTAGCTGCGATAAAAGAACGGCTGACGGGCAACTGGAATTCCTGGTCTTTCTGAATGTGATCTCTCACCGGTTCCCCCGTCTGCCATTTTTAGGCTTGCCGGTCGCGGCTTCCACAACCACCTCCGGGCGCTCCGGTAACTTCAGCAACACGGACAAGATCAACAGTTGGCGCTGCTTATCCACCCCCGCAATCGGGGCACATAGAATGCGCGCAAAAGGATAGGCAGGATCACGCTCAACGCGGATTACCTTGGCCACCGGCAGACCGGGCGGATAAGTGCCATCAATGCCGGAAGTCACCAACACATCGCCATTCTGAATATCAGAACTAATGGGCATATAGCGCAGCGCCAGCTCACCAGTGTCACCAGAACCGAACACCACTGCGCGCAAGCCATTGCGCAGCACCTGTACCGGCACCGCGTGATCCTTATCAGTAATTAACGTGACCTCGCTCATCCAAGGATAAACGCGTGTAACCTGGCCGACGATACCGCTATCATCCATCACTATCTGTCCGGCCAGCACATTGGCCTGCGTGCCCTTGTCCAATAATATTTTGCGATTAAATATGTCGCGTTCGACATACATGATTTCGGCTAGCTGCATTGGATAATCGGCACGCTGCTGCACCATAAGAAGGTTACGCAAGTGCTGATTCTCCGCTTTCAGTACCTCTAGCTGTAGCAACTGCGCGGCATCTAAAGCGTGTTGATTGCGTAATTCAGCGTTGTCGCGAATCAAGCTGTTATGGGAGACAAAAAAAGCATCAACCTCATACCATAAATTACTTGGTGCCGTGACTAACCGTTGCAAAGGGTATACCAAGACTGAAAGGCCGCTACGTATGGATTCCAGATATCGATATCGTACATCCACAAACAATAGCAGCAACGAGAGCAGCGCGAAAAATATCAGCCGGACGGCAGGAGAGGGGCCTCGATTGAAGAAGCGAAGGGGCTGGTTTTGTTCCATTAGGGCATTTCAACAGCCATTTCTGCTTACAATTCTCAGTTACAACACCAACGCTACTCTCTTCCGTTTACGGAAGTAAAGTCGGAAGAGAAGGAAATTACTGGACTGTATTAATTTAAAATTATCCACACACTGTTAAATATGATGCTTAATCGCTGGTGAAAATTCCACTGTATTTATCCATCCGGTCAAGAGCTTTGCCGGAACCGCGCACCACGCAGGTAAGCGGGTCATCCGCAATCAACACGGGTAAGCCAGTCTCTTCCATCAATAAGCGGTCGATATCACGCAGCAATGCGCCGCCGCCAGTCAGAACCATACCCTTTCTGGCAATATCCGAGCCCAGCTCTGGGGGGGTCTGCTCTAGCGCGATCTTCACCGCGCTGACAATATTATTGAGTGGATCAGTGAGGGCCTCCAGTATTTCATTACTGGAAATGGTAAAGCTACGCGGCACACCTTCCGCTAGATTACGTCCCATCACCTCCATTTCACGCACTTCACTGCCAGGAAATGCCGAACCGATTTCTTTCTTGATCTGTTCCGCGGTGGTTTCGCCAATCAACATGCCATAGTTGCGGCGGATGTAATTAATAATAGCCTCGTCGAACTTGTCGCCACCGACGCGTATGGAACCGGAATACACCGCGCCGCCAAGCGAAATCACACCTACTTCAGTAGTACCACCGCCGATGTCCACCACCATCGAGCCGTTTGGCTCTTCCACTGGCAGATCAGCGCCTATTGCTGCTGCCATAGGCTCTTCAATCAACTCCACTCGGCGCGCCCCCGCACCATAAGCGGATTCGCGGATAGCGCGCCGCTCCACTTGAGTGGAGCCGCACGGCACGCAAATCACGATGCGCGGGCTAGGGCTGAAAATGCCAGACTTATGCACTCTCTTGATGAATTGTTTGAGCATTTGTTCGGTGACGGTAAAATCAGCAATTACGCCGTCCCTCATCGGGCGTATGACAGTAATATTGCCCGGCGTGCGCCCAAGCATCTGCTTGGCTGCCAGCCCAACCTGCTGAATCACCTTCTTGTCGTTTGGGCCGCTCCCATGGCGAATTGCCACCACCGAAGGTTCATCCAGCACAATGCCTTTGCCGCGTGCCCAGATCAGGGTGTTAGCAGTGCCCAAATCTATCGCTAAATCATTAGCAAAATAGCTGTCAAAAAATCCAAACATGATGAATCCCGGAATAGAAAAAAATGCGCCCGATATCGTAAAAAATTAGTCTGGCAACATTGTTTAATGATAACCTATTAAGCTACTTTTAATAAAGATAAAGAATTCAACCTATGTCGCTCAGTATTAATGATGTCTATAAGGTCGCCCGGCTGGCCCGGCTAGGAGTGACCGAGCAGGAAGCGCAAACAGCGCACGCCCAGCTTTTGACTATCTTTAGCTTGATCGCCGAAATGCAGGCAGTCGATACTAATGGGATTGCACCGATGTCGCACGCTCAGGACATAACCCAACGCTTGCGTGAGGATGTGGTCACGGAACACAATCAACGCGAGCTATTTCAGGCTGCAGCCCCACAAATTAAAAAAGGATTGTATCTAGTACCACAAGTCATCGAATAACTATCCAGTTCCAAGACCATGCTTAATTCCAGTTTGCTACAGCTAGGCGCAGCATTGCGCAGCAAGAAAATTTCCAGCGTTGAGTTAACGCAACTGTATCTCCACCGCATTGCCGCACTCAACTCAAAACTCAATGCCTACATTACGGTAAATGAGGAGATGAGCTTGGTACAGGCACGCGCAGCCGATGCCCAGTTGGCGCAATCCGAAACCCACGCTCTCACTGGCATTCCCATCGCCCAGAAAGATATATTCTGTGCAATGGGTTGGCGCACCACCTGCGGCTCGAAAATGCTGTCTAATTTTATTGCTCCCTACGATGCGCATGTGATTGAGCAATTCAACCGCGTCGGCGCGGTAAATCTGGGCAAGACCAACATGGACGAGTTCGCCATGGGTTCCAGCAATGAAACTTCTTACTTTGGCACTGTAAAAAACCCCTGGGGCCACAACGCCGTACCCGGCGGCAGCTCCGGCGGTAGTGCAGCAGCGGTGTCGGCCCACTTATGTGCAGCAGCCACCGGCACTGACACTGGCGGCTCTATCCGCCAACCAGCCGCACTATGTGGCATCTCAGGCCTGAAACCAACTTACGGCGTAGTCTCCCGCTACGGCATGATCGCCTTTGCCTCCAGTCTGGATCAAGCCGGGCCAATGGCGCACAGCGCAGAAGATTTGGCGCTGCTGTTGAATGTAATGGCCGGCTTCGACGAACGTGATTCCACTAGCCTGCAACGTGAAACCGAAGATTACGCACGAGATTTAAATAAGCCGCTAAATGGTCTGCGCATCGGTCTGCCCAAAGAATTCTTCGCCGCAGGTTTGAGCGCAGATGTCGCCCAAGCGATCGAAGCGTCCATTGCCGAATATAAAAAACTAGGTGCCAGCGTGGTAGACATCAACCTGCCCAACTCGCGCCTGTCCATCCCAGTGTATTACGTGCTGGCTCCGGCGGAAGCTTCCAGCAATCTGTCGCGATACGACGGTGTGCGTTACGGCTACCGCGCGCCGGAATATACCAATCTTGCGGACATGTATGAAAAATCCCGCGCGCAGGGTTTCGGTGAAGAAGTGAAGCGGCGCATTATGATCGGCACTTATGTGCTATCGCACGGTTACTACGACGCCTATTATTTGCAGGCACAGAAAATTCGCCGCCTGATCGCGCAGGATTTTGTCGAAGCATTCAAGCAATGTGACGTCATCATGGGGCCAACCACTCCCACCACCGCCTTCAATCTGGGCGAGAAAAACGATGACCCGGTGCAGATGTACCTTTCCGACATCTATACCATCGCTGTGAATCTCGCAGGCCTGCCCGGCATGTCTATCCCGGCAGGTTTCGGCGGCAATGGCTTGCCCGTTGGCTTGCAAATTATTGGCAATTATTTCGACGAGGCGCGCATGCTAAACGTGGCACATCAATATCAGCAGGTGACCGATTGGCACACCCGCACTCCGCAACATATCGAGGTGTAAGGAACCGCACCATGCAATGGGAAATCGTTATCGGACTGGAAGTGCATGCTCAACTCTCGACCAGCAGCAAGATTTTTTCTGGCGCTTCGACCGCATTTGGCGCAGAACCCAACACCCAAGCCTGCGCGGTAGATCTGGCGCTGCCTGGCGTATTACCGGTGCTGAACCGTGGCGCAGTTGAACGCGCCATCAGGTTTGGCCTTGCGGTTGGGGCGCATATTGCGCAGCGCTCTGTGTTTTCACGTAAAAATTATTTCTATCCTGACCTGCCCAAGGGGTACCAAATCAGTCAGTTTGATTTACCAATAATTGGCCAAGGCTCGTTGACTATTCAGGTCCCTACAACGACCACAGGGCAAACGTATAAAAAAGTGGTGCGCCTGACCCGTGCACATCTTGAAGAAGATGCAGGAAAATCGTTGCACGAAGATTTTCATGGCATGACAGGAATCGATCTTAACCGCGCTGGAACACCTCTGCTGGAAATAGTCTCGGAACCGGACATGCGCTCCGCCGCCGAGGCCGTGTCCTATGCCAAAATGCTGCACACCCTGGTGCGCTGGATCGGCATCTGCGATGGCAACATGCAGGAAGGGTCGTTCCGCTGCGATGCCAATGTCTCCGTGCGTCGCCCGGGGGCCGAATTAGGCACACGCCGCGAGATCAAAAACCTTAACTCGTTCCGCTTTCTGCAACAGGCTATCGAATATGAAGCACAGTGGCAGATAGATACACTGGAAAACGGCGGAACTATCCATCAAGCGACAGTATTGTTCGATTCCGACAAGGGTGAAACCCGCGCCATGCGCAGCAAGGAAGACGCGAACGATTACCGTTATTTCCCGGATCCTGATCTGCTGCCGCTAGCGATTGATAATGAGTGGATCGAGCAGGTGCGCGGCACGCTCCCCGAGTTGCCACTATCCAAGCAAGCACGCTATATTGCCGATCTCGGCCTATCTGTCTACGACGCCGACACTTTGACCTCATCACGAGAAATGGCGGATTTCTTCGAAGCGACACTAAACGAAGCCCCCAAGGAAGCCAAGCTGTGCGCCAACTGGCTGATGGGTGATGTAAGCGCCTCACTTAACCGTGAAGATCGCGATATTACACAATGTCCGATCTCACCCCAGCAGCTAGGCGGTATGCTTAAACGTATTGCAGATGGAACCATTTCCAACTTTGCCGCCAAGGAAGTTTTCAAGATACTCTGGAGTAATGGCGGCAACCCCGATACCATTATCGAAACAAAAGGGTTAAAACAGATGTCCGATGTCGGCGCAATGGAGGCAATGGTAGACGAGATTATCACCGCCAACCCAGTGCAAGTCGCCGAATATCGCTGCGGTAAGGAGAAAGTGTTTGGCTTTTTTGTCGGCCTCGCAATGAAGGCCAGCAAAGGCAAAGCCAACCCTGCACAGATGAATGAAATTCTAAAGCGCAAACTGGCGGGTTAGTGTAGTACTTCGTTCTTCGTGGAACTTAAGCGGCGGTTGGCGCGGATGACTTTTTAAAGAATATCATTTGCCTTGGCGTTTTAGACAAATGGCTTCGGATTCTTGTTATGCACGGTTATGTATTCCTCGATGGCGGTGATCAGTTCAGCCACGCTCCTGAAGACTCCATGCTCTAACTCTGAGCATTAAACCCGGATTGTTCATTGGAAGCACGAATCCAATAAAATCAACGGGGTTTCTAATGGTATCAATTAGAAATTCCCCTTGTTTTTCAATGATGTGCTGCTCTAATGGTCAATCTAGGTTAAAGGTGGCGGAGAAACATTTGACAGACTTTCTAACTCGATTGCAGCCGCCAAGCTTAACCTTCCAAGTGACTCTATATTAAATACCCCTTCTCTTTCTCTCACGCAACATGTTGCGGGATGACGGAGTGATTTTTGTCAGCATTGATGACAACGAAGTAAATAACTTGCGAATGCTGATAATGAGATATCCCGGGAATAAAATTTCGTTGAAGAGCCAAAAGATGCATAAACATTTTTTCGCTCGTATCCCGCTATTTCTTTATGTCGTTGTGCTATTTCTGGGTGTCTGGATACGACTTGACCAGTTTCTTGTCCAAACATTAAATGATGACGAGTGGCATGCAATACATCAACTAATATTACATAGCCCTCGTGACATCCTAATGTCGTTTGGGTACGCCGACCATAGCATTCCCTTGACTTTGCTCTATTGGATGGAAGCATCGTGTATTGGCCTGAGCGAACTGGGTATGCGATGGCCAATGATGTTGTGCGGGCTTGCAACGTTAGTGTTGTTACCATGGTACGTTTGGCGAACAGTCGGGCAGCGAGAAGCGATTTTGTTTGCCTCGATGCTGGCTATATCGCCAATGCTGGTTGTTTATAGCCAAACCGCGCGCCCTTACTCTATTACTCTTTTGCTTGGCTATGTTGCGCATTTTGCTTTTTGTCGTTACTTCGGCAAAACCTCCCATCAGCTTTTTTTTGGCTCCTTATATGGAGTAACGGCTGTACTTGCAACATGGATGCATTTGATTGTAGGGCCGTTTGTTGTTGCCCCATTTCTTTATGAAGGGATTGCAATACTCCGAGCTCCAGCCTCTGAACGTCAATTCCGCTTTCGCCGGATATTGATGCTTGGGTTGCCAACAGCAATCGGCATGTTGCTATTTATATTACCTCCTCTCATGGCGAATTTTTCAGCAATTGGGGGGAAAAGTGGTGTTATTGGCCCCAACTTTCAGACAATTGTAGGCGTATGGTATGTATGGTTTGGCACTCCATCGAGTATGACAATCTTGATCTTCCTCGTGCTATCGGTAATTGGAGTGCCAAGACTTTGGCGTGAAATGATGGTCATTCGTAGTGCATTGCTCGGATTGGTATTAACGCTGGTGATAATTTTGGTGACAAAACCAACATGGGTTTATCACTCAGTCACTTTCGGACGTTATCTATTACAAGCAATCCCCTTGCTCCTACTTTTTGTGGCCGCTGGTTCTGTCCGGCTTGCTGACGCTCTTGAGCAAAAAATATGGCCAATGCGTAAGGTTATAGGGACTGCGATCCTTTTCATGCCCCCACTGTTTCTTGCTCTTCAATCGCCTTTGGCTAATATGTTACGACACCCCAATACCAATCTAACGCACCCAGTTTATTACTTTGACTTTCGTCCTGACCACAACTTGATTCTGAACAGATCCATTAAAGATATCCCTCTCTCTTCCTATTGGTCGCAATTGGCTGCCCTGCCTCGTGATAGTTTGCATATTGCGGTTGCACCTTTTTATTTTGAGAGCTACAACTGGGATGCTCCACGCTGGGAGCTCATTAGCGGACAAACTATAATTCCCGCTTATCTCACTGGGCTATGTGTGGATTGGCGCTTGGGAGAGATTCCAAATATTGAGCGTTTCAAGTTTAAAAATGCTGTTTTCCTGAGTGATCAGGCAAGTCTTGCTACACACAAGATAGACCTAATTGCTTACCAGAAGCCATATATGGTAACGGAGGGTAATAACACCCAACATATGGTAGGTGAAGATACCTTGAATTGTGAAGCAGCCCTACGCATCCGATTTGGATTGCCACAGTATGAAGATGATAAAATTATCATCTTTTCTTTTGATGCAACTTCAAAGATGCAGGGCTATGTTAAATAACAAAAAAATAATGGTGGTTATGCCTGCGTTTCGAGCAGGTAAAACGCTTGAAATCACATGGCGCAGACTCCCTCATGATATTGTTGATCATATCTTGGTAGTAGATGATGCAAGCGATGATGATACGATTTCGATTGCGCAGAAGCTGGGGATTCCACTTAAGCTACATGCATCCAACCTAGGTTATGGCGCCAATCAGAAAACCTGCTATTCCGAGGCCATTAAGAATGGGGCAGATATTATTGTAATGGTGCATCCTGATTATCAATATGAACCGCGCTTGGTCACCGCGATGGCAGCGATGATCGAGTCAGGCGTGTATGACATGGTGATTGGTTCTCGGATTCTTGGTGGTGGTGCACTCAAGGGAGGGATGCCCGCATGGAAATATATTGCTAATCGCGTGCTTACTGCAGTTGAAAATCTGCTTTTAGGCGCAAAACTCTCCGAGTACCACACAGGATATCGTGCATATTCGTTAAAATTATTGCAATCCTTACCATGGCAACAGAATTCTGATGATTTCGTGTTTGATAATGAGCTATTGGCCCAAGCAATTGTCAATAATTTCGCTGTCGGCGAAATCTCTGTACCTACGAAATATTTCGCTGAAGCAAGTTCAATTAATTTTTCTCGCTCGGTTCGATATGGTTTTGGCGTTCTCGGTACATCTGCTCTAGGTTTTTTAGCCCGCTTCGGAATTTATCGTCACGTTTTATTCCGCAAGCCAGATTGAAACAACTCTATGCCAGACGCTTCTTCGAAAAAATCGGTAGTGGCGTTTCTTTCCGGCAAGATGCCTTTCTGGGTCTATGGTTTTTATTTACACGTCATAGCGGGATTTATCGCAACTGCAGCTCACTACTTCGTAATGTTTGTGTTGATCCGACTTGGAATGACAGGGCTGCTTGCTAGCCTGAATTTTGCATAAATAGGGCGAATAACACGACAAGCATTTGATATAATTGGAGTTATCTAGACACCGATTCGTAAAAAATGCCTACATGTACCCGCCCTGCTGCCGATTTTACCCCAGAACAACTCCGATTTCCGCCTGCTGCGGGCTACACGATTCGCGGCGACTTCACGGGCGGGGAGATATCCTCTGACTTGGGGGCCTTGGTGCTTGGTGCCGTGGATCGTCGTATCGGCCTGATTGATCGCCTGACGGCTGCCATTGCCGATTCCCGTGACACTCGTTACATCACCCACCCCCTGCGCGATTTGCTGACACAGCGCGTATTCCAGATCGCCTCGGGTTATGAGGACGGCAATGATGCGAACACCTTACGCGGCGACCCGCTGTTCAAGCTGGCAGCGGACAGAGCACCGCTGGATACCGACAACCTGCTGGCTTGTGGTGCGACACACTCCCGGCTCGAAGGTGCGTTAAATAGCCGGGATATTTACCGCATGGCCCGTGCCTTGGTTCTCCAGTTCATCGCCGGTTACAGTTGCGCCCCGGCCAGCATCACACTCGATCTTGATCACACAGACGATGCCACCTACGGGCAACAGCCGCTGTCTTTTTATAACGCCCACTACGGCCATTATTGCTACCTGCCCTTGCTGGTGTTCAAAGCGGGCAAGGGTGCCTTGGTGACCGCCGTGCTGCGTCCGGGCAAGCGCCCGACCGGGGCCGAGAACGCCATGATCATGAAGCGCGTACTGGGCTTGTTGCGGCAGCACTGGCCGCAGACCCATATCGTGCTGCGCGGCGACGGTCACTTCGCCAACCCCGAGTTGATGGAGTTGATCGTTGCCGATGGCAATGCCGATTTCATCTTCGGCCTGGGCGGCAACGCCGTCCTGTCGCGCCGCGCCGAGGGCCTGATGAGGAATGCGCGCGGACATCTCGCCCTGCACAGGTCACTGGCCGCTCAGGGCTTGGGGCCAGCCGTCGCCGCAGTGCGCCTGTTCGGTGAGTTCGAGTATGCGGCCAAGTCTTGGCCGCAAGCCTTCCGCGTGGTGCTCAAGGCCGAAGTCCTACCGGGTAGCTTTGGCGCGCCAGACAAGGACAACGAGCGCTTCGTGGTGACATCGATGCGCGGCCCATCACCCCGCACACTCTACCAGCAGGAATATTGTGCGCGCGGGCAAGCGGAGGGCTGGATCAAGCAAGTGAAGTGCGATCTGAAAGCCGACCGGACTTCGGCTCAGTCTTTCATCGCCAACTTTGGTCGTCTGCTGTTTGCGGCGGCGGCATATGTGTTGCACCAGCAATTGCGCCAACTGGGTCTGCAAGGCACCGCGCTGGCTACCGCTCAGCCCAAGACAGTCATCCTCTCGCTGTTCAAGATCGCCGTGCGCGTCAAACAGTACAAAGACCGGGTGCTGCTGCACCTGCCCACGGCATGCCCGGTCAAAGCGATGCTGGCGACGGTCTGTAAGCGGCTCTACCCACCCAACAGCAGGGTGCGCACCATGCTGGCTTCCCCATGACCCGGCACGTTTGGCTCACGAGACGATGCCGCCCACCCTTTTTTATAACTACTTCACGCTTCACCCTGCCAGTGGGGGTTGGGGGAGTGTCGACTGAAAATCAAAAAAATCTCATCAAGACCGAGGCAAATGCTCTGCGGAAAGTTTATGCAATATTCAGGCTAGTACGCTCGGTTTCTGCGCGGGAGCCATCACCCGCTTTCTTTTATCATATTTTCACGTTTTTTCACCGACATCAGGTGTTAGAAAAGCGATGTTTCGCTTTGTCCTGGCATTGTTTATTCAGATGGTGGCAAACAGTCTGTTGCTTGGCACCTTGATGACCTCTGGTTTATCAGTGTGGAGGGCGCAAATTGTAACAACAGTGGCTTTAACGTTTTTTACTTATATTGGCAGTAAATTATGGGTATTTCGCTAGCGCAGGCAAAAATTGGTATTAAAGTATAGCTACAAAATATTAGCTCATCTTTAATCACATGATGATCACCACAATTAAAAACTGCGAAGGAGAATTATGGACACATTCCCCTTCGCAGTTGCGATAAAAAAACTATTCCTTGTTAATTGAATCAAGGTTGATTGGCACAAATATCTTTTGATCTCCCCGCAAAATCAACCATGCCATATGCTTGCTGTGTTTGGCAGCTAAAGAATGAAACTGCTCAACGCTGGCAATCTTTTCCCCGTTTATGGAAAGAATTACATCGTCAGGCTGGATTCCCGCCCTAGAAACAGGTCCGTCGTCATCTACGCTCTCTACTAGAAGCCCTCCCGTTATCTCAATCTTTCTTCGCTCATCTGCGGTTAGGGCGCGAACTGCCAATCCCGGTTTATTACTGCCCTGTTTGCCAACCTTATTTTTGGCCTCAGCAGTTTTCATTTCTCCCACATTCAGAGATACTATTTTAAGTTTGCCTGAATGCCAAACCTCAATCTTTGCTAGTGACCCGGGGGCCACATCAGCCACCAAAGCTGGTAACTCTGCGGAGTGGACAATGTCTTTGCCGTTGAACTTAAGAATAATATCACCCGGCTCGATTCCCGCTTTCTCTGCCGCACTACCTTTTTCTACCGAATTCACCAACGCTCCAGAGGGCTTATCCAGACCGAAAGAATCAGCTAATTGCTGATTCAGCTCCTGAATCACGATACCAAGGCGGCCACGACTTACCTTGCCATGCTCACGTAGCTGCCGTTCTATGTTCATTGCGACATCTATTGGAATAGCGAAAGAAAGCCCTTGATAGCCGCCGCTATGGCTGTAAATCTGAGAGTTAATCCCGATCACCTCTCCATCCATATTAAATAGTGGTCCGCCCGAATTTCCCGGGTTTACTGCAACGTCAGTCTGCAGAAATGGCACATGCCCTTCCTTGGACAAGGAGCGGGATTTTGCCGAAATTATTCCTGCAGTCACGCTGTTTTCAAGACCGTAGGGCGAGCCTATCGCTATTACCCACTCTCCTACCCGAGCATGCCGGGAATCACCAATCTTTACTGTGGGCAAGTTTTGAGCCTCAATTTTCAATACCGCAACGTCGGAAGGCTTATCAAGACCTAATATCTTGGCCTTGAACTCACGTTTGTCGATAAGCTTTACTGTTACTTCGTCCGCGTTCGCTACTACATGTGCATTGGTAAGAATCACCCCATCCGGACTAATAATAAAACCAGAACCCATATCATGAGCCGGAATTCCTCCTTGAGGCACGGGAATTTTGAATCGTCTGAAAAATTCATAAAATGGATCGCTCGGATTCATCTGCGAAAAACCAGAAAACCTGGATTTAATCTTAGCCGAGATACTGATATTCACCACGGCTGGTCCTTGCTGAGCGGCAATTTCGGAAAAATCATATAAGCCATGGGCTGTCTTACGGGCAGACTGCTGCACTGCTGCTATTTCGGTAGAAGCAGCCTGGGCATTCGAGATAGGAAAGTAGAACCGATTGAAATAGGTCTTATGACCAATAGCCAGCACGACCATAATGATGCCAGCTGTGGTGGCAGGTTTAATATATTCAGAAAATTTCCTCGATTTCATTTATGACTCCTGTTAGAAAAATGAACATAACGCCTCAGCTTTCACACGATTGTCAAAAAACAGAAAAAGCTGGAGGTGTATGAACACGGTATATTTATATTTAACAAAAAAATAATGGCTCAAACGGACTGTAGTAAGAATCCGCAGTAAAAATATATGAGCAAAAAATTAAAATTTCAACCCCTTTGCATTACTCATATGCAACATCCAAATGTTTGACTTTCAATGCCACTCGTTATAATGTGCATGTCCTGCACATGACCAAAAGGAAATTTACATGGCTACCGCAACCGCACGTGTTCCCGTGCTGATGTCTCCAATGGAAAAAAATCTGTTTGCCGAAAAGGCGCAACAGGCAGGCATCTCGCTTGGCGAGCTGTTTCGCCGCGCCGCGGCTTCTTATCAAACACGAGAAAACGATACACTTTTGGAAGGAATGATCATCCAGATGCAAAAATCAACCACTCAGGCAGAAAATGCCATTGATGATGCGTTGGCTTTCGTCGAAAAATCCAATCAAAGGATAGCTCAAATGGAAACTTCCGGAAAAAAAATCTGATGGGCGTTACCGAGAAAATGTGGGACGCCCTCACCACCATCATCAAGATGAACGATAAGGTGGAGCGCATGGCCGGTACAATGAAAACTCAACAGGAAAAAATTGAAAGCCTTACTGGACGGATTATCCGGCTGGAAACAGCCTTGGAAATCGCGCTCTCCTCTGGAGCAACAAGCAAACCATCTCCGTCAAAACGTCTCGAACGCAAGGCCTGAAAATTTGCCGCGAGCAATACATTTTCGGATGGACACATGACACATTTGACACCTGTTCAGGTGATCATGCGCTGCTGGTCAGGAATCAACCTTTCCTGTTTGGTGCGGCTTTGTACTTTATCGCTAGCACTTGTTTTTTGTTGCCTGCCCATACGAGCAGCGGAGCTTGCGCCGCCTCAGGTGATGCTGGCAAACGTCCTTCGAGGCGATATCACGCTGGCAGATTACTGGGTGAGTGAAAAATTTGATGGCATGCGCGGTTACTGGGATGGCGAAAAACTATTAACACGGAGCGGCGAAAATGTCGAAGCCCCAGTATGGTTCACCGCCGGCTGGCCCAAAACTCCTCTCGACGGGGAATTATGGGTTGGCCGCGGCCAGTTTTCCCGCGCAGTTTCCACCGTCAGGAAAAAAATTCCCGACGAAACCCAGTGGCGCGCGCTGCACTTCATGGTATTCGATTTGCCAGCGCATCCAGGTAGCTACACCGAACGCAATGCCGCACTACGGTCTGTCATCGCGCAGATCGGGCAACCATGGGTGCATCACATTGAGCAGCTTAAAGTGGCCGATCAAGCCGCATTGAAAGCAATGCTTAAGCGGGTGGTCAAGCAAGGCGGTGAAGGCCTCATGCTGCATCGCGGCGCTTCACTTTACCGGGCAGTCCGCAGCGATGATCTATTAAAATTAAAACCCTACGAAGATGCTGAAGCCAAGGTAATAGCTCACCTGCCAGGTAAAGGTAAGTATGCAAGCACACTGGGAGCTTTGGAGGTGGAGTCTGCTGGCGGATTGCGCTTTCGTCTGGGTACTGGTCTATCTGATGCAGATCGGCGCCATCCGCCCCAGCTGGGGAGATGGGTAACTTACCGCTATAACGGACTGAATGAAAAAACTGGTATCCCTCGGTTCGCCCGCTTCATACGAGTACGCGAAGATATGGCTCTTCAGGACAGGTAGTGAGGCCTTGATTAACACTCATCAGAATTCCAACCAAAATCCGAATTAAAATCGGGAAAGTTAAAGCAACTTGCGCGGCTTGCGCGGAACCCCTGAAAACACAAGATCATATAACCAGTTAGGCAGCAGCTTAAGCACTTGCCCGACGAATCCCATCTGCCACGGCACTACCGCAAATGACCTGCCGGAAGCAATCGCGCGCGCAATACGGCGCGCTGCTTCGTCGGCTGGCAAAATGAAAGGCATGGGGTATGGATTGATGGCGGTCATCGGCGTTTTGATGTAGCCAGGACAGATGGTAACTACACGCATCCCGCTACCACGCAATTCCACACGTAAACTTTCCATATAAGAGATTAGCGCCGCCTTGGATGCGGAATAGGCACCCGCCCCCGGCAACCCCCGGAATCCTGCCACACTGGCGATGCCAACCAGTAAGCCATGTCCGGCCTCACGCATAGGTACAAGAAATGGCTGAAAAGTTTTCATTACACCCAACATATTGATATCCATCATCTGCTGGAAAACATCAATGTCCTCGGCATATTCAGTAAGCGTTCCGACACTAATACCTGCATTAGCAATCACGATATCCGGCACACCTGCGAGCGCAATGAAGCTCTGAGCCGCCGCTTGCACGGCAGCCGAGTCACGCACATCCAGTGGGTAACAATAAACTTGTTGGGGAAACTGCTTAGAGAGGCCTTGCAGACAATCAGCGCGACGGGCAAGCACCCCAACCATCGCGCCTTGCTCAAGATAATGGTGCGCCAGCGCCAGACCCAGGCCGCTGGATGCGCCGCTGATAACGACGCGTTGTACGGCCACTAATGCTTGCCCGCGCGCTCCTTGCGTGCCTTGTCGATCAAAGCGTTCAACACTTTAATGCTTTCATCCGGTCCCAGACCGCTAATCAGATATTTGCCGTCCACAGTCAGCGACGGTGTACCTCGGATGCCATAGATCTGCGCCAATTGTTTGCTGCGTGTTACCTTGCTTTGCATGGCGAATGAATTATAAGCCTCACTGAATTTCTTGCGATCTACGCCACGCTGGCCAACAAATTCAGTGATCTTGGCCTCGTCGCTCAGGTCAATATTGTTAACGTTCCAAGCGTTGAACAGGTCATCGTGCAGCCGCTTTTGCTGTCCCAGCAATTCCAACGTGTAATAAGTACGTGCCATCGGCTCCCACGAGTTATTAAAAATGGTCGGTACGTAGATCAACTCTACATCTTTGGCCATCTTTTTTTCCCACGCGGTCAGCGCTGGGTGCATCTTGAAACAGTGTGAACAGCCATAGAAGAAAAATTCCAACACCTCAATTTTATTGCCTGCACGTGTCGGCTGCACCGTATTGAGCACTTTGTAATCCTTGCCCAGTTCAGGCTCGGCAAAAGCTTGGTTAACACATAACAAAGCTAGAACCACAAAAATCTGTTTGATGAATTTCATATCTATCTCCATGCAAAGTTAGGACTGCCAACAATAAAGTATCATTATGCGACGTTGCGTACTCTCTACTATTTGTTTGTTATGCATATTTTTATGCATCCGGATGTATGAAATACTACACTACACTGCTTATTCACAATACTTCCTCACAAACAAGATCCAATACGGTTTCCTGCAAATGTGGAACTTTCTGACTAAATGCTAAATTTAAACACTTTCAGTAGCTAAATGAATGAATAGAGACATCTGCTTTTCTAATCAGTAAGTATATCTTCGCCTATTTCGCAAGCATTGGAGTAGCAGTCACGCCATTTTGTTTCAACACGGCCAATGCATTATTCATTTCTTCTCTACCCTTATAGGGGCCGACGTGCACGCGATGCCACACCCCTTTATCAGGAATGGTCGCGATTTGCACACTGGCTTCTATCCCGAGCATAGCCAACTTGGCTTTTAATTTATCCGCATCTTCCGCATTGGAAAACGAACCCGCCTGTAAAAAATAAGTTTCTTTCGCAGTAGCATTGCCAGCAGGCTGGGCAGATGCAGCTTTATTCTCTGTCGTTGCCGTATTGTCGCTGCTTTTTTGTATAAGCACCGTTGCATCTTGTTTGTCGGTTAACACCTTGTAAAATTCAAAGCGCGGTTTGCCTTCATCCACGCCTGATACAGCCGCCGGAGAAGTCAATGGCTGAGCAGTTTTTGCTGCAGATGCAGAAAATTGCTTCTCAGAGTCCGCCGCAAGCTTAGCTGTTTCATGCGGTACATTATTTACGAACGAGCTGGGCGTCTTTAAAATGTACCATGCCACTCCGCCCGCAATAACCAGCCCCACTACCATACCGACCAAAATGCCGGTCAGTAGCGAACTACCTTGGCGCGGTGCTGCGGATCGAGTGTTACTGTTTTTGCTCATATAATCAATCTTTAAAAATTTTATTCATTCTCGTGAAGTTCGTCGCACAACCCAATAGAATTGGTAACTCCATTTGCTTCGACCTCGCGGATTTTCCTCTTACAGTGAAAGGAACCCAGCCTACATTTTTTCCGGTGCGGAAACACCCAACAATGCTAAGCCGTTGTGCATTACTTGTGCCACC
Source organism: Candidatus Nitrotoga sp. 1052 (assembly GCF_927312905.1). Classification (GTDB taxonomy): domain Bacteria; phylum Pseudomonadota; class Gammaproteobacteria; order Burkholderiales; family Gallionellaceae; genus Nitrotoga. The sequence goes on along the minus strand of NZ_CAKMHQ010000067.1, from coordinate 14,253 downwards.
GCAGCAATCAACGCCAACCGCGCCTGCTTAATGCCTTCCTCCTCAACCAGGAAGCGTGAAGCATTATAATAACTGTGAAAATCAGCGGCCAAATCTTTCAAGTAGAACGCGATCAGGTGCGGTGCCAAATCTTCCGCAGCGCTTTCGATCACCTGCGGGTAGTCAATCAGGCGTTGCAACAAGGCTCGCTCGTAGTCACTCTCCAGCACACTGACATCGGCTTGGCGTAGCGTCGCAGCTTCGCCACCCCACTGCCCCAACACGCTACAAATACGCGCATGAGCATACTGAATATAATACACAGGGTTTTCATTACTCTGCGATTTTGCCAAATCAATATCGAACACCAGTTGAGAATCGGGATGGCGCGCCGCGAGGAAGAAGCGCGTAGCATCGCAGCCCACTTCATCAATCAAGTCGCGCAGAGTGACGTAACTGCCCGCGCGTTTGGATATTTTCACCTCTTCGCCATTGCGCAGCACCGTCACCATCTGGTGCAGCACATAATCCGGCCAACCTTGCGGAATTCCAACATCCAAAGCTTGCAGCCCCGCGCGCACGCGTGTGATGGTGCTGTGATGATCCGCACCCTGTTCGTTAATGACACGGGTAAAGCCGCGCCGCCACTTATCCAAGTGGTAGGCTACATCCGGAACAAAATAGGTATAGCTGCCATCGCTCTTGCGCATTACGCGGTCTTTGTCGTCACCAAAATCTGTAGTGCGCAGCCATAGTGCATTGCCCTGCTCATACGTATGGCCGCTGGCAATAAGCTTGCTGACAGTTTCCTCCACTTTACCTTCGGTGTAGAGTGAAGATTCCAGCGAATACACATCGAAATTTACTCCGAAGGCGCGCAAGTCGAGATCCTGCTCACTGCGCAGATAAGCTACCGCAAAATTTCGGATGGCAGTGGCATCATTCACATCACCGGATGCCCGCACGTGCCGATCGTCGGCTTCCACCGCTTCTTGCGCCAGATATGCACGGGCGACATCGGTGATGTAATCACCGCGATAACCATTTTCAGGCCACGACGGATCGCCAGGTGTCACACCCTTACAGCGCAATTGTACTGATAGTGTGAGATTGTCGATCTGCGCGCCAGCATCGTTATAGTAAAACTCCCGCGTCACATTCCACCCTGCCGTCTGCAACACTCGACACAAACAATCGCCCACTGCCGCACCGCGACCATGCCCTACATGCAGCGGCCCCGTTGGATTGGCGGAAACGAATTCCACCTGCAACTTGCGACCCGCGCCCAGATGAATATGACCATAGCCCGCGCCTGCCTGCAGCACGCTGCGCACCACATTCTGTTTGGCTGCAGTAGTGATAAATACATTAATGAAACCCGCTCCCGCAATCTCTACCTTTTCCACTACTAGAGATTCAGGCAAGGCCGCAACCAGTGCTTGCGCGATGTCACGTGGGGATTTGCGCAGCGGCTTTGCCAGCTGCATCGCCAGGTTACAAGCGTAATCGCCATGCAGCACCTGCTTGGGCCGTTCGATGAGAATGTCGATATGTGTCGCTTCAGGTGCAACAACTCGCACAGCCTGCGCGAACAATTCGGAAAGATGGGATTTGAAATTCAAGACAGCAAACATTACACAACACTTTCACAAGAAGCGCAAATTATAGCACTTGATGGGGCTTACCCGATGGAAGGGTGCAACTGCTCAGCACTTTCGCACACTCTGAATCATCTCTCCGACTTCAAGTTATTTCGAGTCAGGTAGTGGTTCAATTTGAAGGGAGATAAATTACAAAATAGTTTGTTCTGGACATGGCGAAATATTTTTTGATTATTACAAGCCATTCATTCATAACAATTTTTGCATTGGAAGCTACTGTGAAAGCCTCTTTACAATTATGAAGGACACGTTTATATATTGCCATATCCACCCCACCCCTGGCTACGCGCGTCGCCAAGTGGTACCGGATGCATAGTCTTCCAGCACAATTCCCGCTTCTAATAGCTCCTTACGGATGCGGTCGGATTCAGCGAAATTTTTGGATTGTTTGGCGGCAGTTCGTTCGGCAATTAAAGCCTGGACACTCTTAGTAAGGCCCGGTGGGGTAAAGTCGATTGCAGCTGTACCCTCGATATTTGCAGAACCCGAAATCAGTGCACCGGTGGCCACATGATTTATTACATCACGATGTCGCCCTTGCAGATAAGCGTCAGGATTCCACTGCAACAAGCCAAGCACTTCACCTAACATCTTAAGGTTCTTTGCCGCTTCTACCGATTGGCTGCGATTCACCTCATTTGCCAGGTCGAACAGGACTGCCATCGCTTCAGGCGTGTTGAAATCATCGTCCATTGCCATTTTAAAACGTTGTGAGTAAGGCTCGTTCCAATCGATTGAACTCGTTTCGATAGGCACAGCAATTTTTCCTAATGCCGTGTACAGGCGGTTCAATGACTGTTTTGCATCGTCCAGATGTGCATCGGAATAATTCAGCTGGCTACGGTAGTGCGCACGCAGGATAAAGAAGCGCACGACTTCCGCATCATATTTATTCAGCACCTCGCGGATGGTGAAAAAATTACCGAGGCTTTTCGACATCTTCTCATTGTCTACGCGCACGAAGCCATTGTGCATCCAGACATTTACATACTTGCACTGATGTGCGCCCTCACTTTGAGCAATCTCGTTTTCGTGGTGCGGAAACTGCAAGTCGGCACCCCCACCGTGAATGTCGAAATGTTTACCCAGCGTTGCCAGGCTCATCGCCGAACATTCAATATGCCAACCAGGTCGCCCTTTCCCCCACGGAGAATCCAATTTCACTTCGTCGGGCTCGCTATCTTTGGCATGTTTCCACAGTACGAAATCGAGTGGATCAAGCTTGCCATCATTTACCTCCACACGCTCGCCGGCACGTAAATCCGCCAGTGTTTTGCCAGATAATTTGCCGTAATTAGCAAACTTGCGCACCGCATAGTTCATGTCTCCATCAGCGGCTTGATAGGCTAATCCATTAGCTTTCAGCTTGGCGATCATGTCCAGCATTTGCGGTATGTATTGAGTAGCTCGTGGTTCAAAATCTGGTGGCAGGATGCTTAGTGCACGTTCATCCTCATGCATCGCATCAATGAAACGCTGCGTGAGCACATGGATAGATTCATCATTCTCCACCGCACGCTTGATAATCTTATCGTCAATGTCGGTGATATTACGCACATAGGTTACATCCAGCCCGCTCGCCTTAAGCCAGCGATATACCATGTCGAATACCACCATCACCCGCGCATGACCGAGATGGCAATAGTCATAAACCGTCATGCCGCATACATACATTCGAACTTTGCCGGGTTCGATGGGAATAAAGTCCTGCTTGTCGCGGGTGAAAGTATTGTAAATTTTCAGCATCAAAAACCTTTAGAGCAAACTTTTCTCAACTATTTGCGCACCAACAGCACCGGCATGGATGCAGTACGGGTTACATCTTCTGCCACACTACCTATCAGAAAATGCGCAATGCCCTTGCGACCGTGCGTGCCCACTACCAGCAAATCTGCATGCCATTTCTGAGCCTCCTCTGATATGGCGCTACCGATGCGGCCACCATAGGCCTCAACCAGTTTCGTTTCGACCGTAATGCCTTGCTCTGCAAGCTTTCTTCTATGCTTATCCAGCAATTCCTTACCTGCATCAGCAACCGCTTTCAAGCTATTCTGCATCAGGATCATATTCATACCGTCGGGCTCCCACATGATGGGCATTTCTTCACACACATGCAGCAGCAAAATTATGGAGCTCATTTCTCGAGCCAGCTTGGTTGCTTCGTCTAACGCCTTACCGGAAGTCTCGCTGCCATCCACCGCCACTACAATACGCTTATACATTAATACCTCCTCCTGCTTAACCCTGGTCTTTCGTCCACGAATCTTTGAGGGTCACGGTGCGATTGAACGTTAGCTTTCCACCGGGCTGGTGCTCATGCCGATCGGTGCAAAAATATCCGAGACGCTCAAACTGGTAATGTGTTTCAGGTGCCGCGTCGCGCACGACAGGCTCGACCCAGCCCTGCACCACGGTCAACGACGCTGGGTTGATGAATTCACAGAAATCGCGCGCCTTGTCGCTGTCCGGTTCCGGCACGGTGAACAGGCGGTCATACAAACGAATCTCCGCGGGCAGTGCATGTTCAGCGGACAGCCAGTGGATCACGCCCTTCACCTTGCGCCCTACCGGGTTCTTGCCCAGCGTATCTTGATCAATAGAGCAGCGAAGTTCGATTACATTACCGACAACATCTTTTACTACTTCATCACAGCGCATCACATAACTGTAGCGCAAGCGCACTTCACCACCGGGTGTCAAACGCTGCCAGCCAGTAGGCGGGTTCTCGGTAAAGTCGTCGATCTCAATCCAAATCTCTTTGCTGAACGGCACCATGCGGCTACCGAATTCTGGATGTTCTGGATGAAAGCCAGCTTCGCGGGATTGGCTCTCGCCCGCTACAAAATTGCTGATGGTGACCTTCAGCGGTTTAACCACCGCCATCACGCGTGCCGCACGCGCCTCTAAATCTTCGCGGATGCAGGCCTCCAGCACAGCCATGTCAACCACGTTTTCGCTCTTGGAAATACCGATCCTGCGAGTAAATTCGCGGATGCCTTGCGGTGTGTATCCGCGTCTACGCATACCGATAATGGTCGGCATACGTGGATCATCCCAGCCGGATACATGTCGCTCGGTGACAAGTTGCAATAGCTTGCGCTTGCTGGTTATGGTGTAGCGTAATTCCAAGCGCGAGAATTCAATTTGTCGGGGGTGAGACGGTATGGCCAATTGATCCAGTACCCAGTCATATAAGGGCCGGTGGTCTTCAAACTCCAGCGTACATAGCGAGTGAGTAATACCTTCCAGAGCATCGGAAATACAGTGAGTGTAGTCATACATCGGGTAGATGCACCAAACATCACCCGTGCGAATGTGATGCGCGCGACGAATGCGATAAATCGCCGGGTCGCGCAAGTTGATATTGCCAGAAGCCATGTCGATCTTAGCGCGAAGTACCTTGGCGCCATCGGCAAACTCACCTGCGCGCATGCGCTGAAACAGGTCGAGGTTTTCAGCTACAGAACGCTCGCGGTACGGACTGGGTTTGCCCGGATGAGTAAGCGTGCCGCGATATTCGCGCATTTCCTCAGCACTGAGATCATCCACGTAAGCCTTGCCCTGTTTGATCAACTCGACCGCAAAGCCGTAAAGCTGTTCGAAGTAATCAGATGCCCATCGCACCTCACCCTGCCATTGAAAGCCCAACCATTGAACGTCCTCCTGAATAGCGCGTGCATATTCCTCGCTTTCCTTTTCCGGATTAGTGTCGTCAAAGCGCAAATTGCAGTGGCCCCGATAGTCGAGTGCCAAACCAAAATTCAGGCAAATAGACTTGGCATGGCCAATATGCAGATATCCATTCGGCTCCGGTGGGAAGCGTGTGACAATATCTGTATGCTTACCACTCGCCAGATCGGCCTCAATAATATTGCGGATGAAGTGGGGAATGGGTGCTTGTGTGTGGCTGCTCATTATTAGACGGTTCTTTCAAGGCAAGAGCAATGATTTTACCCGAAAATCTCCTTACTCAAACAGATGAAGCACGGATGACCTTGTCAGCTGATACGATAAGCTGTGAAAAAAATGGGCAGATTTGATAGAATCCGGTTCCCTTGGGTACCCATTTATTCTGAATGCTTCATAAATTTCGCGTGGTGATCACGCAGAATTGACTGATAGGGAAATTTTGGTAAAACGTGGCGTAATTATTTATACGCCCAAGCGAACAAAATCTTTCATGTCGATCATAAAATCATTTCGGAAAAGTACCACATAATGGACAATTTCAACCCTTTTGGCCTACGCGCAGCACTATACGGAGGCGCGCTGTTACTGTGCTTCAGCCTCACCGCAGGCGCGGATGAAATCCAGGATATCAATAAGCTGTACAAGCAGAATCAGCATGCGCAGGCACTGAAGCGGGTCGACACCTATCTCACCAACAAGCCCAAGGATGCACAGGCACGCTTCTTGAAAGGGCTAATCCTCACCGCACAGCACAAGACCAATGACGCTATCAGCATATTCTTATCGCTGACTGAGGATTACCCGGAACTGCCGGAGCCATATAACAACCTCGCCGTGCTATACGCTGGGCTAGGCCAATACGACAAGGCCAAGGTCGCACTGGAAATGGCGATCCACAACCATCCGAACTATGCCACCGCACAGGAAAATTTGGGCGATATCTACGCTAAAATGGCGAGCCAGGCTTATGAGCGCGCGCTGCAATTGGACCGGAGCAATGCCACCACACAGACCAAGCTTGCTCTGATCAATGATCTGTTCCCCAAGAATAAACCCAGTGCCGCCATTGTTAGTGCAGCCAAGCCGCAAGCCGCCGCTCCCGGGACAACGCCTGCACCGTCCAAAGCAGTCACCGCCGTGCCCGAATCTGCTTCGTCCACCAAGCCCGCAATTATTAAGAAACTGGCTGCCAACAATAGCGCTGAAGTGCTAAAGACATTGCATGAATGGGCCGAAGCATGGTCGTCCCAAAACACCAAAAAATATTTAGATTTCTATGCTATAGATTTCAAAACCCCGAACGGCGAAAGCCGCGACCAGTGGGAATCCGCAAGCAAGGCACGTATCAGCACGCCCAAATATATCGAGATCAATGTCAGCAATGAAAAGGTCAGCTTCCCGGATGAAAACCATGCCACCGTTACCTTTCATCAGTCCTATCGCTCCGACTACCTAAACACATCCTTCGACAAAATCATGCTTCTGGTAAAATCAAACAATAAATGGCTAATCCAAGAAGAGCGTGCCGCAAAATAATTTAACATGTTCCTCAGCCTAACTGCCGGCGCCTCCCAGTCACTGGACCTTGGCTCTAGCATTAATATCAATATTCACTCCATATCCTCTACATACCGGAAAATGAAACGCTATGCCGTTATATATCATTAAGCATATAAGGAATAGCGTAATGAAACTCCAGAAATATCACCCGCCCTGCTGCTCAGTTGCGTGCGATGCTGCACCGCACCAGCTGGCACTCTTCCCAACCTTCAACAATAAATGGAGAATCTAGCATGGTTAAACTACATACCAATTATGGAATAATCACTCTCGAACTGGATGCCGAAAAAGCGCCCGCCACTGTTAAAAATTTCCTCGAATATGTTAACAGTGGTTTTTACTACAAGACCTTATTCCATCGCGTGATCGATGGATTCGTAATCCAGGGCGGCGGCTATAACTACTCGTTGGGAACAGTCTCGATGAGCAGCATTGCAAAAATGGCACTAAAATCCACTAATGCGCCCATAAAAAATGAGGCTGCCAATGGCCTGAAGAACGACAAATATACTATCGCCATGGCGCGCTCATCCGCCCCTCATTCCGCCACATCTCAATTTTTCATTAACTTGAAGGATAATAATTCCCTAAATTACACTGCACCCGATAAGCAAGGCTATGGCTATTGCGTGTTTGGCAAGGTAGTGGGAGGCACAGAAGTTGTGGACGCCATCAGCAAGGTAAAGACCGGCAATCGCTACGGGCTCGAGAACGTCCCATTAGAGGATGTCGTCCTCAAAAAAGCGGAAGAAGTGCAACCATGAAAAATGGTACCGGGGAGCTTGTCGGTCTTAAAAATAGAAACCTACAGAATTAAACTGCGAGCAAAATCATAGGCAACCATCTTTAAACCGCATGAGAATTACCCATAAAGGGTTAAGTGCGGCAACCGCTTCAAATCATTTACGAGGAAACTATATAATGAAACTTCAACAAATATTCGCTACCCTGCTGCTTAGTTGCCTGCTATTGTGCTCGGCACAAGCTGCCCCCATTTCTCAACAACATTTAGCACAAAAAGGAAAAATTAGCATGGTCAAACTGCATACCAACCACGGCAATATCACTATCGAACTGGATGCTGAAAAAGCGCCTGTCACCGTCAAGAACTTCCTCGACTACGTGAACAGCGGATTTTATGATAATACGCTGTTCCATCGCGTAATCGATGGCTTCATGATCCAAGGCGGCGGCTTCGAGCCCGGCATGAAAGAAAAACCCACCAAAGCGACAATTCGAAACGAGGCAGCTAATGGCTTGACGAACGATAAGTATACAATCGCCATGGCTCGCACCTCCGATCCGCACTCTGCCACAGCGCAGTTTTTCATTAACTTAAAGGACAACATGTTTCTCGACTACACTGCACCCAATAGCCAGGGCTATGGTTATTGCGTATTCGGGAAAGTGGTGTCAGGCACAGAAGTGCTGGATGCTATTCGCAAAGTCAAGACGGGCAATAAATCGGGGCACCAGGACGTGCCGCTGGAGGACGTAATCCTCACCAAAGCGGAAGTTGTGCAATAACTTAAAGAATGGCGACTAACCAGCCTGCCGGACTTGGGATATCGATGCAAACAAATGGCCGGGCGGGAACAAATTTCGTCGTGTTTCAATTGAATGACCAAAGACGCGAAACATGGGCCGACCCAACGCTTTATAACAAATTTCCTTTAAGTCCTTCAGGGCTCCATCCATTCCGTGGCCTACAGTTTAATTATTTCTGACCTGCATCTTTGCGCGGAACAACCGCACAGCATGCAGGTATTTCTGCACTTCATTCAACAGATTGCGCCTGGAGCCGAGGCACTCTACATACTTGGTGATTTATTCGAATACTGGGCCGGCGACGATGACATCGACGACCCATTTAATCGCCAGATTACCCATGCTTTGCACACACTTTCCGTTAGCGGCACTGCCATCAGCATGATGCATGGCAACCGCGATCTGCTAATGGGCCAAAAACTCGCACAAGCGAGCGGTGCCACACTGCTAACTGACCCTACGCTGCTCGACCTATATGGCACGCCAACCTTGCTCACCCATGGCGACCTCCTGTGCACTGACGATATTGCTTATCAAGATTTCCGTAAACAAGTCCATGAACCCATATGGCAGCAGAACTTTCTTGCCCAGCCGCTGGCGCAGCGCAAGGCCGCCATTGCGCAACTGCGTGCACGTAGCGAGAATGCAAAAAAACACAAGAATGAAAATATCATGGACGTCAATCTGGATGCAGTTGCAAGCATGCTACGTCAGTATCATTATCCGCGCATGATCCATGGGCACACTCATCGGCTAAAGCGCCACCTGCATACGGTAGATGGCCATAGTTGCGAGCGCTGGGTACTAGGAGATTGGCACGATACAGGGAATGCCTTACGCTGCGATGCCGTGGGGTGCAGCTGGGAAACGATTACTTTTTAGCACCGCACAAATTTTCGCACGGCACGCCATCATTATCTCTGTCCAAGGATTTAACATTACAATGGGACAGATAAAAATTTGCTTCGTCGCAAGAGCTCATTTGTGAACAATATCGCTTACTACCACAGATAGCATTCTGCGCAACATATTGTTGCTGAGACGTTGTATTGTCCTTGCGCCATTTATTCGGCGGTATCGGATCGGTCTGCGCCCATAACCCGCGCTTAGCTTTTTTAGCCCCATTTTGCAAATCCAGCAATGCTTCACTCTTGTTAAAACGAGAATACACCCACGCCATTCCGCGTTGCACTTGTTCGTAGTTAACGTTCAATTCATCTACCTTGATTAGTGCTACCAATCGGCCATAATCATCTATTGCTCGGCTATCCACACGCACCTGTTTATTTAGTACCAACTCGGCCAGCGATTGCTTGGACTCTTCACCGGACGCCTGCGCTTTTTCCGGCGCATCGATCTCAGCCAGCCTCACTTTAATCGGCATATTGTCGCGCAATATAAGCACTGTATCGCCATCTATCACGACGATAACCTTGGCTGAAAATTCTTCAGCGTGAGCAGCATTGAGCGTACCGAGTAGAAATAGAACAACTACCAATCCATTTTTAAGAATGCTCTTCACAGCAACGCACTTTTCACCAGCGCCAAGACCAGTAGGGTGTAGCCCGCCGCGAGAATATCGTCGAACATCACGCCGAGACCACCGTGCCATGTCCGGTCAAAATGACGGATGGGCGGTGGCTTGACGATGTCGAAAAATCGGAACAGCAAAAACGCCAGCAGTTGCCAAAAAAAACCTTCGGGTGTAAAAAACAGCACCAGCAGGAAAGCTACAATCTCATCCCACACCATCCCTCCGTGGTCCGCCACGCCCAGCGTCTTCCCGGTCTTCTCGCACACCCACACACCCACAGCGAAGGCCCCGATCAGCACCAAGATAAACAGCGCATCAGTTAGGCGTTCTGCAAGAACCCAATAAATCGGAAAAGCGACCAATGTGCCCGCCGTGCCGGGTGCTTTTGGAAACAGGCCACTGCCGAAACCAAAGGAAAGGAAATGTGCGGGGTGACTAAAGATAAAGCGCCATGAAGGTTGCACGCGAGAATCAGCGGAAGTGGTCATAGCCTGATTCCTCAATGTTGACAACACTGCCATCCGCAGCATGCACTGCGCACTTTTTTTCCGCCGTGATAGAGCCAATGCGCGTCAGCAACAAATCGAGATTGACGGCAATTTTTTCCACCTCGGAACGATGCGCAACGGATACGGTAAAACAAAGTTCATAATCATCGCCCCCGGCCAGCACACAGTGCTTGCCCAGTGGTTGCTCAAGATAAGTTTGCAATGCGCCAGAAATAGGCAGAGCGGCGAATGAAATTTCGGCTCCAACGTTAGAGCATTCCAGGATGTGACCGAGATCTGCCAGCAGTCCATCCGAAATATCGATTGCACTATGCGCCACGCCGCGGAGTGCCAGCCCAAGTGCCACACGCGGCATGGGTCGGTGCAACGCCGAAGAACAGGCCGCAAAATCCTTCGCCGCCAATTGCACATGCCCTTGCATATGAGCCAAAGCCAGCGCAGCATCGCCCAATACGCCGGACACCCAAACATCGTCACCAACCTGTGCGCCCGAACGACGCAACGCCGCACCGTGCGGCACTTCACCCATGATCGTGACGCACAGATTAAGCGGTCCTCGGGTGGTATCCCCGCCAATCAGCTCTACATGATGTTCATCTGCCAACGCAAACCACCCCGCGCTGAACTTTTCCAGCCACGTCTCATCCACCTCGGGCAGTGACAAAGCCAAAGTCGCCCAACGCGGCTGCGCCGCCATCGCCGCCATGTCGGACAGGTTTACTGCAAGCGCCTTGTAACCAAGAAAAAAAGGATCAGTATCCGGAAAAAAATGCGTCCCACTCACTAGCATGTCAGTTGACACTGCCAGCTCCATACCACTCCCAACGTGCAGAAGCGCGGCATCGTCGCCCACGCCCAACACCGCGCCGGGCGTAACACGGGTGAAGAAACGACGGATCAACTCGAACTCGGAAACCATGAGCTAATTTACCGCAAACCTGCTGCTAAACTTGGCAGCGGTACAAATGATCATGGCAAACTATCAATAAACTTTTTCATGGAAATTTTAAGCGTTGCAAAATTCGGGTTAACCATTAAACGCCGTAGCGTACCGGCTTTAAAGTTTTCTTCAGTTAACTCGCCCTGCAAGTCTTGTTCTGGATTTTTGTTACAAGCATCATATTGTTTAATATCATCTGGGTAATAGTGTATGCAACTTGAATACTCTCCCATCATTCCATAGTACGCATCATCTAAAGGCAAGGTCATCGACGTGTGTGCAGAACTTAATATTTTCTGTTCAGGAAAAACGCTGTTTACTAACTCCAATTTTCCTACTGGAATATTTGGCGGAACTTTTTTGGTATCGGTAGTATAAAGCACCAATTTATTGGATGCATGGCGCGCTTGGGCCATAAAATCTAAAGTGGCCGAAGTATAAACGGTAGTATCGTCCTGACTTGCAGCGGTAAATATGGGGATATTTATCACGTTCTCATTCAATTGAGCTTGTACTGCCTGGGTCAACGCATATATCTGGGCAGCGGCATTTTTGGGGAACGATTCATATCTGTAAATAGCCTTGTCAGGCATGATACTGACCCACTTTGCTGATGGCATCAACCAACTATAAATTTTATGAACAGTGGCCAAGGAAGCCTTGGGAGTAACTTTCAGCGCTGGAGAAAAAAGGAACAATCCACGTACTCGCTTGTCTCCCAATGCCTGGTAAACACTTAGTGTGCCGCCAGTAGAAAACCCAGCCAGATAGATTTCATCAGCCTCAGCGGCGAGCTTATCGGTGCCATAGGCTTCAGCCTTTGCCCACTCCTGCCACGTTACATCAAGCAAGTCCCCGGGCTGCGTGCCATGTCCGGGCAATAGTATTGCCATGACACGGAAACAATTTTCCTGAAAAAAGGATGCCAGTGAGTGCATGGAATAAGGTGCATCGGTCAAGGCATGGGTAAGCAGAACACCGCGTCGATAGGGTTTTTCACGTCCTTTTGGGCAACTCTCTGCCGGCTTCAACTCAAAAGGAGCATTGCCATTGACCACCTTTTCCAGCTCGGCTACATTACTTCCGGAACGCACTTTTCTAATCATAGCGCGGCTATCTGCCACGTAATCCGAAAACGACAATTGGCCGCTATTGAACTGAGTGTTGAGGCCAGAGGGCTGATGCCTCGCCCCCAGCGGCGGAGTTTCCCCGCATGCTTGCAACAACAGTAGGGAAACCCCTAAAAAAATACTGTTAAATCGATTCATGACTGCTCACTATTTACATTTTTCGGTTTCATAAATCAGCACTTCACTTATGCAGCGAATTCCCTTCACCTATCCAACGGACTCACCACACCCTTGCCACCTTTGTTCAGAACATGGGTGTAGATCATCGTGGTGGATACATCCGAGTGGCCGAGCAACTCCTGCACGGTACGAATGTCATATCCCGCTTGCAACAAATGCGTGGCGAACGAATGACGCAAAGTGTGTGGCGTCGCGGGCTTAACCAACCCCGCATCGCGCACCGCCTGCTTCATCGCACGCTGAACACCCTTCTCATCCAGATGATGACGGCGTGTTTTGCCAGAGCGCGGGTCAACCGATAAATTTTTGGACGGAAAAATATATTGCCAGCCCCACTCACGTCCCGCATTGGGATATTTTTTGTCCAGCGCGAAAGGCAAATATACCTCGCCCAATCCCGCTGCCAAATCTTCTTCATGCAAAGATTTAACCTTAACCAAATGTGCTCGCAAAATTGCCGCAATTGATTCAGGCAGCATCGTTACCCTATCCTTAAAACCCTTGCCCTCACGAACAATAATCTCATGCCGCGAAAATTCCACATCCTTCACCCGCAGCCGCATCGCCTCCATCAAGCGCATCCCGCCACCATACAACAATGAAGCGATCAACAAATGTGAACCACTTAACCGCGACAACACTGTCTGCACCTCGCTCACCGTTAAGACGATGGGTAATTTTTTCGGGGCTTTGGCTTGTGTGACGTTATCCAGCCACGGCAATTTGATTTCTAACACCTCGCGGTATAAAAATAACAACGCCGATTTCGCTTGGTTTTGGGTTGAAGCAGAGACCTTGCCCGCGACGGCAAGATGCGTCAGAAACGCCTCGACATCCTGTGCACCCAAATCTTTCGGGTGGGTCTTGCCGTGGAAGTAAATATAACGTTTAATCCAGTCCACATAGCTTTGCTCAGTTCGGATAGCATAGTGCTTTACTCGCAACTTATCGCGTACTTGATCAAGCAACTTGGGGGATGTAACCATGTCGTTTTTATCAGAAAAATTAGGGTGTGCGAAATTTTCACATCCAATTAAAACAACGCATTACATGGATATTTTTAAATTATACACCTCGAAGGTGCTTTTATCGGCATTTTTTAGGGTGTCTACTTTACGTTAGAGCTATTCATCAAAGGTGTTTACATGCCACACGTTTTAATCATTCATGAAGTCGAGTCTTATCCGGCATGGAAGGCGGTTTTTGACCAAGCAGTGGACATTAGGAAACGTGCCGGAGAAATCAGTTACCAATTGCTGCGCTACGACAATGACGCAAACAACATCGTCCACTTTTCTGAGTGGTCTTCGCTTGATAATGCCCGGCGCTTCTTCGAGTCCCCGGAGTTAGTGGAAATCAGGAAAAAAGCTGGCGTAAAATCTCCTGACTTTATTTATCTACAAGAGATTGAGCATGGGGTGCTATAGCTCTAACCCTGCGCTCAAGCGGGACTGCGCAAAAGCGCGCAGCCCCTTAGCTCCACGTTGAGGCTGTAGAAAAACCCAAATCCACCCAAAAATCC
>NZ_CAKMHQ010000066.1 GCF_927312905.1 Candidatus Nitrotoga sp. 1052 | reverse complement strand
TTATACTCCCGCATATTTTGCACTCTATGTCGTGGGTGCACCAGTCTTTGCAATTTCATCATTTTCTTCCGCCAGCTCATCTCCGTCCAGATCAACCTGGCCTTCTCGAAACACGCGGCTGGCATAGATTTCTTCGGCTTCGATGGTCATCAAATCAATCTTGGTGAGATTTTTCTTGGCGCCGGCGAACAGGCGGTTGGCTTGGCGCATACGTGCGCGATCCAGTGCGTTGCGAATGGAACGGGCATTGGCGAAATGCTCCAGCTTCATCCGGAGCGGGATATATTCTGCGAATGCTTTTTCCGCTTCCGGGCTGAAGCGGTAATTTTGCGCTGCCAGCATTAGCTTTGCGATGATGAGTAATTCTTCTGCTGAGTAATCAGGAAAATCAATGTGATGCGCAATGCGCGAGCGCATGCCGGGATTGCTGTGGAAAAATTTATCCATCCGGTCTTTGTAACCGGCCAATATCACAACCAGGTCGTCACGATTGTTTTCCATTATCTGCAATAGAATTTCGATAGATTCAGCGCCATAATCCCGTTCGTTTTCAGGCTTGTATAGGTAATAGGCTTCATCTATAAATAATACGCCGCCCATTGCTTTTTTAATTACTTCTTTTGTCTTTGGTGCAGTGTGCCCGATGTATTGACCGACTAGATCATCGCGTGTGACTGATACTAAATGGCCTTCGCGCACATAACCCAGGCGATGCAGTATTTCCGCCATACGTAATGCGACCGTGGTTTTTCCGGTGCCGGGATTGCCGGTAAAGCTCATATGCAGCGTTGGTGAAACCGCCGACAGGTTGAGTTTCTTGCGAACGCGATCTACCAATAAGAGTGCTGCGGTTTCGCGGATGCGTGTCTTGACTGGCGACAGACCAATCAATTCGCGATCAAGTTTAGCCAGCACTTCCTGTATGTTAGAGTTGCGAAATTCGGCGTCCAGGTCAACCGGAGTGTCGTCGGGAAGGATGATATCTTTTGAAAGTTCGTTCATTTGTTTAACCTGTAAAGTCAATCGGCTGTTGAAAGTTTCCGCATTGTCCTCTGCGTATTATTGAATCAATTTATATTTGATTACAACGGCAACTAAAGAAGCAAATTCTTTATCGCCAAGTTCTAAGGAAGACTATTTACAGAACATTTCAACAGCCGGTTAAAAAACGGGTACAGCATATGCCATACCCGCAATTGCTTAGTACCGCTCGCCTTCCGGTTTTTCGGTTGCATAGGAATGGACGGTGTAGCGTATGCTACGACCTTCCGCTTCTTCTCGCACTAGCCTGAATCCAGGTTCGTTTTTAGGACGGTTAACGATATATGACATGGTTGGACTTTCTATTCCACGTGCTGAACTAAAAGCCATCACACGGATATAGTGATTAGGGAAAGTCTTACGGCAATTGTTGATCTCCATCAAAATTCCTGCGGGATCTTTTAGATCAAACATAGGGTTGCCGAACATTTCCCAATAGGTATTGCGCGGGTGCGGGTCGTCGGTGTATTCGACGGCTAGCGACCAGCCGGATTTCAGCGCATATTTGATTTGTGCTGTGATTTGTACATCAGTCAGCGGGGGCAGAAAAGAAAACTGCCCTTGCGTGATCTGATTTCCAGGATTGGTCATCATAATTGATTCTCCTTGATATTAATTAAACGCTGGTCGTGGCAGAAGGAACAAAGTCAGGGGTGTCGGTGGACTCGTAGTTGAAGCTAACATCTTTCCACGTATCCAACCCAGCTTTGAGCGGGGCGCACCACTTGGCTGCATCTTGCAAAATCTGCGGACCTTCGTTCCAGATGTCGCGACCTTCATTACGTGCCAGAACCATGACTTCCAGTGCCACGCGATTTGCTACCGCACCTGCCTGAATTCCTTGTGGATGTCCGATAGTACCGCCACCGAATTGCAGAACCACATCGTCGCCGAGATAGGTTAGCAGTTGGTGCATCTGACCTGCGTGGATACCACCGGACGCAACTGGCAAACACTTATTGAGTGAAGCCCAATCCTGTTCGAAGAACAGACCTTTCTCCAAATTCATAGGAGTGTGTGTATCGAGCAGCGTGTCATAGTAGCCTCTGATCATGAGCGGATCGCCTTCCAGCTTGCCCACGACAGTACCAGCATGGATGTGATCCACACCCGCCATACGCATCCACTTGCAAATAACGCGGAAGCTCATGCCGTGATTTTTTTGACGCGAGTAGGTCGAGTTACCCGCACGGTGCAAGTGCAGAATCATGTCGTTCTGACGTGCCCAAAGCGCCATAGATTGAATAGCAGTGTAGCCGATAACGAGGTCAATCATGATGATGACCGAACCTAGCGACTTGGCAAACTCAGCGCGCTTATACATTTCTTCCATTGTGCCAGCGGTAACATTAAGATAATGTCCCTTGACTTCACCGGTTGCAGCAGAAGCTTTGTTCACGGCCTCCATGCAATACAGGAAACGGTCACGCCAGTGCATGAAAGGCTGTGAATTGATGTTCTCGTCGTCTTTCACGAAATCCAAGCCCCCTTTTAGGGCTTCATACACTACGCGTCCATAGTTACGGCCGGAAAGACCGAGCTTAGGTTTGGTAGTTGCACCCAGCAGAGGACGACCAAATTTGTCCAAACGCTCACGCTCGACGATGACGCCGGTGGCGGGACCTTGGAATGTTTTGAGATAAGCAACCGGGATACGCATATCTTCGAGGCGTAACGCCTTGACTGCTTTCATACCAAACACGTTACCGATAATGGAAGCAGTCAGGTTGGCAATCGAACCCCCTTCGAACAAATCCAATTCATAAGAGATGTAAACAAAGTACTGAGCTTCAGTTTTGGTGCCTTCGCCTGTGTTAGGGACTAGGTCACAACGGTAAGCTTTAGCGCGATACATTTCGCACGCGGTCAAACGGTCAGTCCACACCACCGTCCATGTGGCAGTGGAAGATTCGCCTGCCACCGCAGCGGCAACTTCTTCTGGATCCATACCTGGTTGAGGTGTCATGCGGAACATGGCGAGTACATCTGTTTCTTTGACCTTGTAATCAGGCTCCCAATAGCCCATTTTCTTATAGGGTATAACGCCAGGTTTGTAGCGTTCCTTACCTTCTTTCATCGTTTCTGATGCCATGGTTATCTCCAATTATTGAAAAAACCGCACCGCGCCCGCCTGTGTAAGCTGGCGGGCAATACTCATTACGATTAATGGGTATTTGTTTCAGCGCGTGGGATGCACAGTACCTAATATAATCCATAAATAATAGTCAATTATATTGATGCTAGCTATAAGTATTGATTATAATTAAACGATGTTACATTTAACCAT
>NZ_CAKMHQ010000065.1 GCF_927312905.1 Candidatus Nitrotoga sp. 1052 | reverse complement strand
TATCATGGTGGCGAAGTTCAGTGAAGTGCGGTGGAATAAATCAGTGTTTCCCTAAATAAAATTAGATCGTCGATTACACAATAATGAGATGCGAGTGAAACTGAATCCGCAAGACTTAGAAAAAATATCCACCCTCACCTTAAAGTACTACAACCAGCATGCCGAAGATTTCTTTGCAGGCACACGCAATCACGACGTCAGTCAGAACATCATGTCGTTGCTGTACTACATCGAGGTTAGGCCGCCTTTTAATATATTAGATTTTGGCTGCGGACCGGGGCGAGACCTCAAGGTGTTTTCCAAAATGGGGCACATTGCGGCGGGCTTGGATGGCAGCAAGCGTTTCGCTGCGATGGCGCGCGACTATAGCCGCTGCGAAGTATGGCAGCAGGATTTCCTCAAGCTTGATCTCCCGGCCAAGCACTTCGATGGAGTATTCGCCAATGCCTCACTTTTTCATGTGCCCAGTCAAGCGTTGCCACGCATATTACGTGAGCTGCACACGACGCTGAAACCGGGCGCTGTTCTGTTTAGTTCCAACCCACACGGGCATAACGAAGAAGGATGGAACCACGGACGCTACGGCGTATATTACAATCTCGATACTTGGCGGCGCCTCATGTCAGACGCGGGGTTCACTGAGCTTATCCACTATTACCGCCCCGACAATCTACCGCGAGAACAGCAGCCTTGGCTGGCGAGCGTTTGGCGGCGCAAGTAAAAAAACCCCAGAAAAAATGAAGTGTCTTGGTTTGTATTGCGCCATAATGAATTACATTATTACAAATAATAAAGAGTTAAACGTAGCCATATTTGTGATATTTTCCGCTTGAATTGTCCAAGATGGTTATTGCAATATGGTTATTTAAAATCGGGATTAAACCCAAGGAATTCATATGATCGCCTCCCCCGTGCAGGAAAAAAAAGTAGCAAGTTATACCTCACGTCCGTTTGTTGATCTGTTAGTCAGCATTCTTATTCCCTCCGTTGTTCTGATGAAATTCAGCAGCGAGAATAGTCTTGGTGCGAGTGGTGCTCTGATTATAGCCTTGGCTTTTCCGCTGGTCTGGGGCTTATTTGAGCTTTTGAAATATAAAAAATTCAACTTCATGGCACTTCTTGGCTTGATCAGCACGTTGCTCACAGGTGGTATTGGTTTACTGGCATTGAATACCCAATGGCTGGCAATCAAGGAGGCTGCCATCCCCGGCTTGATTGGTATTGCTGTGCTTCTTTCTACCTATTCACGTTATCCGTTGATCAGGACATTGCTGTATAACCCAGCCGTTATTGATATTGAAAAAATCACACAGAAACTCGTTGAAAATGACAATACTGAGGCCTTCGAAGCCCGTTTATTAAACGCCACCTACCTGCTTGGCGGAACCTTTTTCTTTTCTTCAGGGATGAACTACGTTCTCGCAAAGTGGATTGTTGTCAGTCCTACAGGTAGCGTTGCCTTCAATGAGGAGCTGGGACAATTAACTTTGCTTAGCTACCCGGTGATTGCGATCCCTTCCATGCTCATGATGATGATGATCTTTTATTATTTATGGCGCACTATTTCCAGCCTGACTGGACTTGCTCTGGACGATGTACTCGCATCCAAAAGACATAAAGGTGAAAAACATGATTAGTGTATGGCGTAGTATCTGGGCTTTCATCATGCTGATTTTCGTTATTGTCGCGATTTTTGTGCTAATCGGCGTGCTCGGCCTTATTGTTTTTCCGTCACTCTGGCTCTCTTGATGTCTAGATGACGAACAATGCATTTATGAAATAACGCAAAAGCATACCTAATCCTAATCCAGTAGTGGATTACTATTGATAAATATCGCAAATTCTTCAGCTGGCAACGGATGGCTATAATAATAGCCTTGGATCTCATCGCAGCCTCGAGCACGCAAGAAATCCAGTTGTTCCAACGTTTCCACTCCTTCCGCGATGACCTGTAATTTAAACTGATGGCCTAAGCTAATGATGGAACGCACGATAGCCGCATCATTTTCATCAGTAGCGATGTCACGTACGAAGGATTGGTCCACTTTCAGTCGATCGAGCGGCATTTTCTTCAAGTAGCTAAGGCTAGAATAACCAGTGCCGAAATCATCTATGGCCAATTGCACTCCCAGCTCATGCATCTGGGCTAGGAAAGCCATTGATGCTTGAGCCTCGTTCATCATGACGCCTTCGGTAATTTCCAACTCCAAGTCATTTGGATGCAGCCCCGTTTCTTCTAATACAGCGATGATCATTTGCGCCAGTTGAGGCTGACGCAATTGGCTGATGGATAAATTAATAGATATCGGGAATAAGGACATCCCCTGCCGCCTCCATTCGGCCAGTTGCGCGCAAGCTGTGCGCAGCACCCATTCGCCTATAGGTACAATCTGCCCGGTTTCTTCGGCCACCGGAATGAATTCTGCTGGCGCAACAAAGCCTTTCTCTGGATGTTTCCAGCGGAGTAATGCCTCCGCACCGCACACCATTCCGCTGATCAAGTTCGCCTGGGGCTGATAATGCAACATGAACTCATTGCGCTCCAACGCCAGGCGCATATCATTTTCCATAGAAAACAGTTGATGGGCACGGAAATTCATTTCCGGCGCAAAAAACAGGAAGTTGCTGCGGCCCTCAGCTTTTACACGATACATCGCCACGTCAGCATGCTTGATCAACGTATTGATTTCGTCTTCACTATCCGCATTGTCAGGATAGATACTGATGCCGATGCTGGCATGGGTGGCGATTTGCAGAGTGCCGACATCACAAGGAGTCGTCAGCGCCTTGAGTATCTTGCCAGCCACACGTGCCGCGCCCTTTGCATCAGTCTCACGCAGTAATACGATAAATTCGTCGCCACTGATACGTGACACGGTATCCACCTCACGTACACATTCCTGCAAACGCAGCGCCACTACCTGCAATAATTTGTCACCAACCGCATGCCCCATCGAATCGTTTACATACTTAAAGCGATCAAGATCGATGAATAGCAGTGAAAATTTATGTTTGTCGCGATGTGATTCAGCGATCAACTGTCCGAGACGGTCATGCAGCAAGGTACGGTTGGGCAGACCAGTCAACACATCGAAGTAGGCAAGGGACTGGATGTGCTGCTCAGATTCCTTGCGTTTGGTGATGTCAACCCTGACCGATATGTAACGTACAATCTGCCCGTTCGCATCTTTTAGCGGCACGATAGCGCTATCCACCCAATACAGTGCACCGCTTTTTGCGCGGTTACAAATTTCACCGTGCCAGATGTCACCGCGGGCGATGGTAGCCCACATCTCGACGAAAAAAACGCTTGGATGCATCCCGGAATTAATGATACGGTGGTCATGACCGAGCATCTCCTCTCGGCTATAGCCGCTGATTTCACAAAACTTATCATTGGCCTGAATGATGCGCCCGAAAGGGTCGGCGACGGAAACGAGGGCGTGCTGGTCAATGGCCTGGATATAGCTGATTAACTCTGCGGAACTCTGCTCAGCGGCTTCTTTGGCACGCAGCAGCAAGCTTTGAGTTTCCTTGCGTGCTGTGATGTCGTGGATGAAGGCGCAGAACTCATATTTGCCCTTCTGCTTGACCGGAGATATTGCCAATTCGATGGCAAATTGGTGGCCATCGCGATGCAAGCCTGTTATCTCTAAACGCTTATTCAGTGCAGGTCCCTCGCCGGAAGCCAAAAAATGTTTCAAGCCCTGAATATGCGCATTTCGATACTGCTGCGGGATGATCATATCGTGCAGCATGCGTCCGATGGTTTCTTCCCGGGTCCAGCCAAAAATCTTTTCTGCCTGACCGTTCCAGCCGGTGAGAATGCCTTCGGAATTCATTAACACCACGGCGTCCGGGGCAGCATCAATAATGGTGCGCAATCTCGTATCGATCTCGACCAGCTCCATTTCCTCCAGTTTTTTGCTGGTCACATCCTGAACAACACCCAGCATCTTCAGCGGGGTTCCATCTGTATCGCGTATCATGCCGCCACGTTGGTATAACCAGCGTATCGTGCCATCCGGGCAAATAACTCGATGCTCTACATTGTATCTAGCGCCTTCCTCAACGCAGGCATTCATTGAATTGATCACGTTCTGCCGGTCATCCGGATGTATGTTGCTCAGGAAATCTTCATAAGTACCATTCTGTTTTCCTGTAGGGCAGCAGGCCATGAGGACAGAAATTTGGTTGCACCAATACATTTCGCGAGTGCGAATATCCCAATCCCAAGTGCCGATCTCGCCATAAAACAGACTAAGGCGTAGGCGCTCTTCGCTCTCGATTAATCGTTCATTCATCTTCCGCGCAGTTCGAAGAGCGCGTTCCCGACCCCGTACCAGCAATCCTGTGAGTAGCCCCAGCAATATACTTACGGCTAAGCCAACCACAACGATGGATTGCGCCTTTTCTTTGACCAGCTGTGCCTCAAAGGTGGGGAGAGAGTTAATAACCATTGTCCAGGTGTGGCCAGCAATTTCAAGGCGCTTGGAAGCATGAAAGAGAGAGTCAATCTTGATGCCGTTTTTATTGGTGCTGCCGGCATCATGCATTAGCGTCTTACTCGACATTTCGTCGCCATCGTAGATTTCGATGTCGATGTCAGGAACACGTGCACCGAGAATGCCACGCATAAGATCATCCATCCGAAATAGAGCGCAGACCCAGCCAATAAGATTAGCGCGGCGTTGAGCCAAGGTGGCATATGGCGCACCGTTACTGTAAATGGGCAAATACATCAGAAAACCAGCCTGCGCGCTCTCGCTATTTTCCTGTATCAATTTCGTCTTGCCGGTGATAACTGCTTTATCGTAGTCACGCGCTAGCTCCATTGCGACACGCCGCACCGGATCGGAATACATGTCGTAACCAAAAGTGCGCCGATTACCCTCTGAGAGTGGCTCGATGAAGATGACGGAGGTGGTGGTGTCTCGCTGCCCATCAGGACTAATGGTGTATGCGGGGATGTCTTCCTTGTGGGTGGCGGCAGTGTGTTTGTCTTGCTGTGCCGCAGGAACGATCAGCGAAAAACCCACGCCTTGTATACCAGGGAAGCTCTCCACAATATGTTGAGCGGCGATATAGGCATGGAATTCGTCGCGCTCTACGTTGATGGAAGCGGCGAATAATCCTTGTATGCCCCGCAGCGCTTGTTCATAAGATTGCATGCGTTGTTCAATGCGGTTGCTGGCATCAAGCAAACGGAAATTGAAATCATATTGCAATTCCCGTACAGCTTCGTAGTGTGCATTCTTCCACAACTGATGGGTTACAGCCAAAGAAACAATCACTACCAACCATGGTAGAAATCGGACAGCAGGAGACCATGATAGTAGTTGCTGAATGGGATTAATGCGCGATGCAGTGAATGGGTTCATTACGTTAATAATTTAGCATCAAAAATTTTTGCTTGAAAACTCCATAATTGCAGTGTGACCGAACATAGTTATCCTAACGTGCCTTTAAAAATTTACTTTTTGCATCTCATTAAATAGTCATCTTGAATATTGTTTTACGACAATCTGTAGAAATACTTTAAGGCACTCCATGGTTTCCTGAATGCATATGTACTTCCGTTCTTCATGTGGCCATGGATATGGGACGCGATGCGATTTAGGGTACCTCTGAAATCCAGGTTTCATTCTCTCCAATACATTGAGTTGCTTAAATATATTGACTATTTCAGATAGGTTTTTGCAAAACTCTGAGCTTTTAGAAGCGCACTAAATAAATATCCCGGCATGCCGGGATATTATTCTGACTTTAAATCATATAGTAACTTAGTGCTGCAACGCCTTGATTATATCCTCGACTACCTTTTTGGCATCGCCAAACACCATCATGGTTTTGTCTAAATAGAATAAATCATTGTCCAGTCCAGCATAACCGACAGCCATACTGCGCTTGACCACCAGAACAGTGCGCGCCTTGTGCGCCTCAATGATCGGCATGCCATAAATAGGACAGTTAGGGTCGGTCTTGGCTGCAGGGTTCACCACGTCGTTGGCACCGATAACCAGCACTACATCAGTATCGGCAAATTCGTTATTTATCTCATCCATTTCAAATACTTGATCGTAAGGTACTTCAGCCTCAGCCAGTAACACATTCATATGCCCCGGCATACGTCCGGCCACAGGGTGGATGGCATAACGCACTTTGACGCCTTTCTCGATTAAATGCTCGGCCAATTCGTTGATCGCATGTTGTGCCCGCGCCACCGCTAGACCATAGCCCGGCACGATGATGACGCTATCCGCATTGCCCATCAGGAACGCAGCGTCATCCGCACTACCGCTACGCACCGGCCGTTGTTCGACGTCGCCAGCCCCCCCCACTTCACCATCACCACCGCCAAAGCCACCAAGAATCACATTGAAAAAGGAGCGGTTCATCGCCTTACACATAATGTAAGAGAGAATCGCGCCAGAGCTACCCACTAACGAACCGGCAATAATCAGCATATTATTATTTAGGGTAAAGCCAATGCCCGCCGCCGCCCACCCGGAATAGGAGTTAAGCATGGATACCACTACCGGCATGTCCGCCCCGCCAATCGGCATAATCAGTAATACTCCCAGCGTCAGCGCCAATGCAATCATGATCAGGAATGGCGTCCAGCTTTCCGTAAAAATGAACATGATGCCGAAGGCGATCATCACAACACCCAAAAACAGGTTAAACCAGTGCTGCCCAGCAAAATGCAGCGGCTTGCTGCCAAGTTTGCCGGATAATTTTCCGAAAGCGATGATGGAACCGGTGAATGTAATCGCACCAACAAACGTGCCGATGAATAACTCAATCAAGTTGCTGGCGTGCAGCGGTGAGATGCCGTAAGCAACTGGATTATAAAACGCGGACATGGCGACCAGCACAGCCGCCAGACCGACCAGAGAGTGCATTGCCGCCACCAATTCCGGCATGGCAGTCATTTGAATGCGCCGGGCAACCACCGCACCTACCGCTCCGCCCACGATAATGGCAAACGCAATATAAATCAGGTTCTGAGTGATAGTCAGTGTGGTGAGCACCGCAATGGCCATGCCTATCATGCCAAACATGTTTCCGCGCCGTGCGGAAATTGGAGAACTCAAGCCTTTCAACGCCAGAATGAACAGAACTGCGGCGATCAGATAGGCTAATGCAACAAAATTTGCCGACATAATTTTTCCTTGATTATTTTTTTGTAACTGCCTTGCCTCGCACGTCAGGTGAAGCATAGTGATGCGCAACAAAAAAGTGGGGGGCCATTCACAAATTAATGACTGATATCGCTCCGATTCACCTCTTCGCGTCTGAACATCAGCGTTCTGGACTTATTTACTTTTCTTTTTGAACATGCTCAGCATGCGCTGCGTTACCAGGAAACCACCGAATACATTAATTGCCGCCAGCATAACTGCGACTAACCCCATTACCGTGCCGGCGTCGAGTTGCTCAGGCCCTGCCGCCAGCATGGCGCCGACGATAATAATGCCGCTGATGGCGTTGGTCACTGCCATTAGCGGCGTGTGTAGCGCAGGCGTGACATTCCATACCACGTGATAGCCGACCACCACGGCCAGTACGAATACGGTCAGATTGATAATTACAGGATCAACTGCACTACTCATTTCAAAACTCCTATGTTGAGATTGGCAAGCCTTAACCTTTCCCAGCTCACTTTATGAGGGGAAGGGTTAATATATTTATTTAATAACCACTTCTCCGTCAATACACAACAACGATCCGGCGATAATGTCGTCAGCACGGTTGATGTTCATCTTTCCGCCGCTTTTGGGGTCGCATAGTAAATTCAGGAAATTCAATAAATTGCGTGCATACAAAGCACTGGCATCCGTAGCAACCAAAGCAGGCAGATTGTCTTCGCCCACCAGCGTGATGCCATGCTTAACCACCGTCTTCCCTAACTCGGACAACGGGCAATTGCCGCCTGCCTCAACAGCCATATCCACAATCACGGAACCTGGCTTCATGGATTTGACCATATCTTCAGTTACCAGCACGGGTGCAGGTCTACCCGGAATCAATGCAGTGGTAATGACAATATCGGCTTGTGCCACGCGTTTGGCAACCTCCGCCCTCTGACGTTCCATCCAACTGGCTGGCATAGAGCGGGCATAGCCGCCAACGCCTTGGGCAATCTCCCGCTCCTCATCAGTTTCATAAGGCACATCAATGAATTTGGCACCCAGGGACTCCACTTGCTCTTTCACTGCAGGACGGACATCGGAGGCTTCAATCACCGCACCCATACGCTTGGCAGTGGCGATAGCCTGCAAACCAGCAACACCCACGCCTAATATCACCACGCGCGCAGCCTTCACAGTTCCAGCAGCCGTCATCAACATCGGTATAAACCGTTTATATAAATTAGCCGCCACCAGCACCGCCTTATATCCGGCAATGTTAGCTTGCGAGGACAGAACATCCATAGCTTGCGCGCGTGACGTGCGCGGCAGCTTTTCCATGGCAAAAGCGGTAATACCCTGTTTAGCGTAGGCTGCAACCAAGTCCGCCTGAAAAGGTGACAGCAAGCCGATCAGCACGGTTTGGGCGGCCAGCTTTGCCAGCTCGTCTTCAGTTGGGGCTTTCACCCTAAGCATGATCTCCGCCTGAGCATAAACTTCCGCAGCGCTGACCAAGGTGGCACCTGCCGCCTGATAGTCTGCGTCGGGAATGCTCGCTCCTGCTCCGGCACCCTGCTGCACCATGA
Organism: Candidatus Nitrotoga sp. 1052; assembly: GCF_927312905.1. Classification (GTDB taxonomy): domain Bacteria; phylum Pseudomonadota; class Gammaproteobacteria; order Burkholderiales; family Gallionellaceae; genus Nitrotoga. The sequence goes on along the minus strand of NZ_CAKMHQ010000065.1, from coordinate 4,183 downwards.
CTGCATGGCCGGCGGCCAGCATCTTTTTTACCGTTTCTGGCGTCGCCGCGACACGTGTTTCACCTGCGCGCGTTTCCGTAGGAATGCCTATACGCATGAAACATCTCCCATTTTAAAAAGGCCCAAGTATGCCGGGCAGAAGTAATTATTCAAGTCACGCAAACATAATTCCCGTTTCCACTGAAAAAGAAGCCTTGACTGGTCACAGCTTCTCCACTGGGTTGAATTATTAGGGCGAAAGTTTTTTTATGTTGTTTTTTACCATGAACCCATAATCGAATAATTTTATCATCAAGATGTGCCCGTCAACATGTCATCTCGTTCGAGGCAATGTGCTATCCATTGCGCGGTAAGTTTTTCCTGCACGGTATTTTGCTTCAGCCGTGCATTCAAACCGGGGAAATTTACGCAGTCCAGTCTCTGATCCTGGTTGAAACAGGAGAATACGTAGGTCTTTTCCCCAGTCGAAATATCGAAGTGCTCCTGAATGCACTGGCCACAAATCTCTTTCATCATGCATTGCATTGGTGAATTGATGGAACCAAAGGCGTGGTGATCCGGTTTCATATAGGGTTTCAGCTTGTTATGACGGGCCGCCGCAACCGCGGCCATCATCCTGTCTGAACCAATCGCTATGATGCGGTCGACCTGATTCACCGCGATGTCTGGCTGCCCCAATTCGCCGCTGGCGTAGGCTTTGATGGCCTGCACGATGTTACCGACATAAGTTCGGTCTTGGGGACGATTCGGTATAAATCCGGGCGCTTCATCGCTGCACCAAATCACCACATCAGCGGCCATTTCGATGTCTTCCACCTTGTAACGGTCTATCATTTTTTTGTAGCCGGCAAAGTATAGAACTTTAGAGCCGGCGCTACGGAATGCCTTGCCGATGGAAAACAGTACGGCGTTGCCTAAGCCCCCACCAGCCAGCAACACTATTTCCCCCGGAACAATTTCAGTGGGCGTACCAGTTGGCCCCATAAGCACTACCGGTTCACCGGGCTTCAGCATTGTACATAACTGCGACGAACCGCCCATTTCCAACACAATAGTAGAGAGCAAGCCTTGCTCAGCATCAACCCAAGCGCCGGTCAGGGCTAAACCTTCCATGACCATGCGCGTACCCTCGACTTGTGCGGCATGAGTCTCGTAATTCTGCAGACGATAAAATTGCCCCGGTTGAAAGCTGCGCGCCGCGGCAGGGGCTTTGACAATCACCTCTACAATATTGGGGGTCAGACGTACCACTTGATGTATGGTGGCGCGCAGATCGTTGCCCAGGCGTACAAGAAATTCCTGATTATTCTCTTTAGCCGCAGCGGCAACCTGTGATAGTACCTTGCTCAACACCGGGTAACCCTGCTTCGCACTGCCCATGGCTTTGACCACGTTGCCGGAATAAGAAGGATGCAGGTCACCGAAAAAACTAATGAAACGGCCATCATGATACTTGTACTGAAGTACGTGTGCCTTGGCCGGCTTGGCATTGCTACGCTCTGGCCTGACTGGTTCCCCCTGTTCGTCACATGCCTGGAAATAACGTCCATCAAGCTTGAACTGTTCTGGAAACTCGCGTGCCAGCACTGTGTTCGGTTGGGTGCCCGCAGCCACAAAAATGGTACGCGCCGGCAGATGTATTTGCCCGGCTTTCTGCCAGGCTCCCTCGGCATCTAATACTTGGTTCATCACCACCATGGCAGTCGCATCGCCATTCGCATCCACCTCTACACGCACCGGGGTCAAGCCTTCGGCAAAATAAATTCCTTCCTCCAGAGCCTTTTCCACTTCCTCATGATTGAGGGTATATGAAGGGCTGTCGATCAGGCGTTTGCGATAGGCCAAAGTGACGCCCCCCCATGATTTGATAAGTTGAAGGATATTGGGGTTACGTCCTTCGATCGAGGCCATGGCCCGCTCCGCGCGTATAGCCCGAGCATGACTCAAAAATTCGTCGCCTATAATTGTTTCAGCCGTCGACCACATGCTGCGTAATGCCGCCTCACCCTTTTCTGCTACCAGCATTTCATAGCGGCAAAGAAATTTCTCAACTTGCACCGGATAATAGGCTAGTGATTCAGTGGCTGTATCAATTGCGGTCAAGCCACCGCCGATTACCACAACTGGCAAGCGAACTTGCATGTTAGCGATGGAGTCAGGCTTGGCGGCCCCCGTCAATTGCAACGCCATAAGAAAATCCGACGCTGTGCGAACACCGCATGCCATGCCGTTTGGTATATCGAGTAATGTCGGGCGGCCAGCGCCAGCAGCCAGTGCAATATGATCGAAGCCCAACCCAAAAGTACTTTCGGCAGTAATGGTCCCGCCAAAACGCACCCCTCCAAACAGCGCGAACTGTGCGCGCCGCTCAAGTAACAGGCGAATGATTTTAAGGAAATTCTTATCCCATCGAACTGTAATACCATACTCGGCCACCCCGCCAAAACCGGCCATAACCCGATTATCCAACGGCTCCGTCAATGCGCTTGCATCAAAGACTGGACTAAACGCCACTCGATTGCCACCTGCATCCACGCCAGATAAATCGCCCGGCAAGGGCTCGATTTTCAACCCGTCGACACCGACAACAATATGACCGTCGTTCATCAAATGATGTGCTAGCGTAAAACCGGCGGGGCCCATACCGACTACAAGCACACGCTTACCGGTGGCAGCATGCGGATAGGGGCGACGAATATTGAGAGGATTCCACCGGGTGAGCAGGCTGTAAATTTCAAAGCCCCACGGCAGTTCCAGAACGTCCTTCAATGATCGCGTCTCGGACTGCGGAATATTTACCGGCTCCTGCTTTTGATAAATACATGATTTCATGCAGTCATTGCAAATCCGATGACCGGTTGCAGCACACATCGGATTGTCTACAACAATGACAGCCAAAGCACCCAATGCCAGACCGGAAGCTTTAACTTTATGGAATTCTGAAATTTTCTCATCTACAGGGCAACCCGCCAGCGGAATGCCGAAAGCACTTTTCTTAAAAGGAGGGGGAGCACCAGCAACTCCCTCTTTTTCTCGCATCCCGATCGAGCATGAGTCCTTGCCTTGTTCATGGCACCAAATGCAGTAATTGGCTTCACCCAAGGCGCCAGCCAAGTCAGTACCTTTATCCGTAAGGGCAAAACCCTCGCGCTGGCGGAGATGGCTATCCGCGAGACGATGCGCAGTATAGGGAACGTTCTCAACAGGAATGATAGGCACCAAGCGCTGAAAGTCGAGCTTGGCAGGAAGCTTGAACAGCACACCCTGCCCGTGGCGCTTTTTCCCAGCCGTGGTAAGCACCGCCCAAGCCGCGTAACGCATGGCAGTATCAAGCTTATCGATATTTTCTGCCTCAGCATCGAGCCAGTCGTTAACATGACGGGCAAAAAGCAATTCGCTCATTTCACCAGTGATATCGCCGAAAGCCTGTAACAACGCTGCTGCGAGGATATCGCCATCGAAAGCCGCGGCATCAGCTGCCTTGTACTTGTGTATTGCCTTACGCTGCACAAAAATACGTTTGCAGTGGAACAGCGGCGCTAGCTCATGGTGTCGTTCCGCCAATTCGCGTACAGCAATCTGAATATTAAATAGTTGACCCAGAAAATCTTCCAGATGCGGGGCCAGATTAATAATGAGCTGCGATTCTTCCAGATGCGTCATATGGTCTGGTGCATTACGCGCTGCCGCCAGCCTTTCCGCCAGCAATGGTTCGCCTTCAGCAAGTTCGGCCAGGAAACAAGAGTCGATGCGGGGTAATCCATCGTAGCTGTAGAGATCTTCAAATTTCATTCCGAATCCCAGTTTTAAAGCTGGGGGCGGAACTACTCCACTATCAGTGCCGGTGATACGTTGCTGAGAATTTAAGCTTTCCATGCAGTGCAAACTCCTAAATTTATTATGCGCTGTGAATTTAAAGCGGGGAAGTCATATACCCAGCGGCAAGCGAGGCACCTTGCTTACATGCCGACAAAACTTCTGTGCTCTAGTCCCAAGCATATTAAAAAACCCGGCTATACCGGGCAATAATAATTTTTATCAACGTAGGATTATACGATTTTATCTTCGCCACCGCACTGCCATAGCATGAAAAAGTTATAATTCATTGTCTGCAACCTGAATTATTTTATAGGTTCATCCGACTTTCCTATGGGTAGCCTGAACCGGATACAGATCAAGACCG
>NZ_CAKMHQ010000064.1 GCF_927312905.1 Candidatus Nitrotoga sp. 1052 | reverse complement strand
GGATTTTTGGGTGGATTTGGGTTTTTCTACAGCCTCAACGTGGAGCTAAGGGGCTACGCGTTTTTGCGCAGCCCCGCTTGAGCGCAAGTGTTTAGATCGTGACTCGCTTCGCGATCACGATCTAACCTTATCGTTAGGCATTGGGTGTTCAATCTGTGGGAAGTGCATCAATTTTGTTTTGCAATTCCTTTTTTTCTGCAAGAAGCTTTTTCTTTTCTTCTGTAGCTGCTCTCATGATGTTAGCAGCCAGTTCCTTCTGCTCCAGCGGCGCAAAAGCCATTCCGGCCGCACCACGTCTGAATTCCATGTCAGCATCCTGAATTCTCTGATCCAAGATTTGCATTCTGCTGTCCATTTCACGGCGCTTTGTTTCACGGGTTGCTTGCCGTTGCCTTGCTTCGTTAATGGATACGTCAATTTTGGCCTGGGCTTGATCCAGCTCAGTCTTCTTATCAAGAAGGGTTTGGTACTGTATCCAGTTACCAAATAGAGAAACAAGCAATCCGCCAAGGGCGATTCCAGTTTGCCAAGTAAAAGATTTACCTTCATCTGCCATTAAAGACCTCTTTGAACTTGAAAATCATGAATTGTGTTGTCTAACTACGCTGTAGAAAAATCCCATTCCGAAAGCCTGTTTTAGCTTTGGATGGAATTTTTTCAAGCCAAACTGTTGCCTTCATTTAGTGATTAGTCATCTGGCAAAAAGCATAAACCACCCAGTTAAACGCGCGCAAACAATACCCTAAACCGCGAGCTAATCACTGCGATCATCATCACTCAGGAAAAATATATTCTCGACCATTCCCGCGCGAGGAGACGTGATAAAGGGCACCCGAAAATTCCAGTCTGAGGGGTCTAGCCATCTATAAAATATAATAGAGTTTGTTGGAATGTTAGAACTGAACATCCCGCTTGAAATTGCAATCAATTTTTTAACAAATCACACTACTCAACACACAACACGCCAGCGACGCTGTTACCTGACAGCAGCGTCAATCCTCCCCCATGTGGTGTGACGTTTTATCGTACTTCGTATTTTCTCCCCTGTTTAACCATTGACCAAATGACTCGCACAAGATGCCTGCCCAAAGCTCGAATCGCCTGGTTGTGCTGTTTGCCTTCTGCACGCTTTTTGTCGTAGTAGGCGCGCGACATCGGCACGTAAGCGATATGCCGTGCCACCGCCACCATCATGGCTGCCTTGGCGCGGGTGTTGACGTGGCGCGGTGTTTTCACGCCATTCTTTTTGCCGGAGCTGTTATCCAGCGCCGACATGCCCATGTACATCGCCAGCCCGGTTTCCGATTTGAAACGCTCCAGTGTGCCAACTTCCCCCGCGATTTCCGCCATCGAGGTTTTTCCGAAGCCGGGTATGCTGCCGATGGTTTGCGCCAGTTTTGATTGCGCGGCGATGCCCGCAATTTTCAGATCCAGTGCCTTGATGTCCTTTCCCAGCGCCAGTATGCGGTGCGCGTCCTGCAAAATCATTTCGCCCACCCATTCAACTTCGGGGGAGAATTGCGCCTGTGCTTGCCAAGCCTGTATCTGTGCCGCATAGGTCTTGCCCACGCCGGGTATGGCCAACAGGCTGGATTGCCGCAGATTGGCCAGCTTGGTCAATTTGTCGCGGCAGGTGAGGAAATTCAAGAACCAGATATTGTCCGCTTCCCCGGTGATTGCCATCAGTCCCGGGCACACCGCATGAAGGTCACTTTGCAGCCGGTTGATGACGCGCACCCGTTCCCACACCAGCTGTTTGCGCCGCCGCGTGTAGCGTTTGAGTTGGTCGTTTTCAATGGGTGTCGGCGCGACTTCGTGGAGTGCGTTTTTTGCCAGCGGCAGGTGTTCGGACAGGCGGAACAGTTCGAGAATCCTGCGCGCATCTATGGCATCGGTCTTGGCCGGCGCCGGGAATATTTCCTTGTAGCGGGCGAGTTTGAGGTTATTGACGCTGTACAGGCGGTAACCGTGCCGGAGAATTTGTCCGTCCAGCGGGCGCGCCCAGCCGTTATAGCCTTCCATGGCAACGGCTACCGGCAATTGATGGCGTTTTTCAAGGCTTTCGATATGGTGAAAAAATTCCTTGAAGCCGCCTGCATTGTGACTAATATCGAACTCATCCAACAGCTTGCCGGCCGGCAGCCCGACTGCCACCCGGTGACAGGTACTGCCGACATCTACTGCAACTCGTATTGAGAGGGGGTACATGATTGACTCCTTGAATAAAAGATAAGCCAGTTGGAAAAATCATCCAAACGTCTCGTCTACTTTCAGAGCCACAATCTTGACTGATTGGCACCATCCCGGCAGGCGTGTTGGATGATGCAGGTGACAGGGGCGGCATTTCAGACTCAAGCGAGACCCGTTACCAAGTTCGCTGACCCCACGAGCCACACCCCCGTCAGTGAGATATGCTACGCTTTCATCTGACGGTCGTCATCTGCAAATCGATGGTAGACCCTATGCGTTTCTGCGGGAACTGACCCCGTGCGTTGTTACACCCAATTGCGTAGATTCTCCGTTACGGTCATCCAACTTCACCAGTAGCGATAAGGTATTTTAGAATTAATCACTGTGAAATTTTTATTAATATTTTGATCCAAAAATTGACGTATTGAACTTGCCGCTTCCTGTGGATGCGGGCATGGCCCAACCACTACTTCTTGTATTATTTCATTTTTCTTGAAATCATATGGGATTTCAACGTATGGGATTAGAAATGTCTTACCTTCTCTAAACTTTTTGAGACTTAAACCAAGTTTGATAGCAATTGATTCGTCAAATTCATAAACCATACGATATTCATCTTCTTCACTAAATGAATGATGTTTCCAAGTTAGTGCGACGTTGGAAATTATGGGTGCAATACACCAAAAATCAATTTCACATATTGCGTTATACCATCCAGGATCAACGTCGTTCATATCCACTTTCGTGGGGAATGTAGCTGTCTCTTCAATTTTGTCAATTTTGTCCATACTCACAGTATCACTGTAAGAATCATCAAGCTCACTCATTCTCAATAACATTTTTTCGTATTCTGATCGGTTATTTTGCCCTAGCAGCCTGTCGGGCTACCCGTTAATTCTGCCAGCCACCTGGTATTGCCG
>NZ_CAKMHQ010000063.1 GCF_927312905.1 Candidatus Nitrotoga sp. 1052 | reverse complement strand
CCCGGCAATACCAGGTGGCTGGCAGAATTAACGGGTAGCCCGACAGGCTGCTAGAAAAGGTTGTTGCTCAATCGCCATTGCGTCACATGATTACCCCAGGAGGTTTTCGGATGTCGGTGGCAATGAGTAATTGCGGTCAGGTCGGTTGGATAACAGATCGTAGCGGATATCGCTATGATGCTGTCGATCCAGAAACTGGACGTCCATGGCCAGCTTTGCCTGAAATATTCATAGACATGGCGAAGAGGGCAGCGATGCGTGCCGGGTATGAAAATTTCTTGCCTGATGCCTGCTTGATTAACCATTACGAACCAGGCGCTCGGCTATCCCTGCATCAGGATAAGAATGAGCTCGACGAGTCTGCCCCGATTGTCTCAGTTTCCCTAGGTTTACCTGCGGTGTTTTTGTTCGGTGGAGTAAGTCGCACCATTCGACCGAAGCGCTATCAACTTGTACATGGTGATGTAGCAGTTTGGGGTGGGCCCGCCAGATTTAATTTTCACGGCATTGCGCCACTTTTGGATGGATATCATCCTATCCTAGGCCGCAAGCGTATCAATCTGACATTCAGGAAGGCTTTGTGATGGTGGCAGCAGGTACTGCCGATACGATTGTTGATCCATTTGGCCCCGCAGTTGCGCATCTGGCAGCTTCAGATCCCGATTGGACAAGTTTAATTGCTCGCGTCGGCCGATGTGGATTGCAGCCAAAACCGGAACGTGAACCCTATGAGGCGTTGGTTCGGGCAGTTGCCTATCAGCAACTCCACGCGCGAGCCGCCGAAGCAATACTTAAACGATTTTTAGAACTTTATCCGGACGTATCCTTTCCGTCGCCGGCAAGTGTTCTTGCGACCGACGAAGACATGCTGCGCGCCTGTGGTTTCTCTGCTGCGAAGGTAATGACAATTCGTGGAATCGCGGAAGGGACTCTGGATGGGGTTGTCCCAGCCAGAAGTGTAGCGTTGGCAATGACGGATGAGGAATTGATCTCACGGTTGGTTTCGCTGCGCGGTATTGGCCGCTGGACGGTAGAGATGCTTCTTATTTTCACGCTGGAACGTCCTGATGTTTTGCCTACTGACGATTTTGGCGTGCGTGAGGGTTGGCGGGTGATGAAGTCACTGTCCAAGCAGCCCTTGCCCAAGGAACTGTCCAAAATTGGGCTGGCATGGAGTCCTTATCGCTCAACCGCTACTTGGTATTTGTGGCAAGCAGCAGAGGAATTTAAGCGCTTGAAATCCAAATAGCTTATCAAACAACAATAATATTATATAAATAATATTATTGTTGTTTTACATAAACTTATAATTGTTTGTTAAAGTTTAATGCACGAATATATGTATCTTTTTTAAGTTTTATCAGGCTTAAACCAGGAGAGTTTCTCTCTGAGTGTTACCACGCCACCTATGATGATTAAAGTAGGGGCTTTAAGCTTTGCAGCCTCTGCAACTTTTGGTAATGTAGCTAAAGTTCCGCAAACTACACGCTGATTTTGTGTTGTTCCTTGTTGCACAATGGCGGCAGGGGTGGATTCCGGCAAGCCATGCGCTATTAGTTTGGAGCATAGTATTTCGAGACCATGCAGGCCCATGTAAACCACAATGGTCTGATTGGGACGTGCCAGCATTTCCCAATCGAGGTTCATGCCACCATCTTTCAGATGGCCGGTTACGAAAATACAGGACTGCGCATGATCTCTGTGCGTGAGCGGTATCCCGGCATAGGCTGCAACACCGGATGCAGCGGTGATACCCGGTACAACCTGAAAATTTATTTTGTGCTCTGATAGCGTCTCGATTTCTTCCCCGCCACGGCCGAAAATGAAGGGATCGCCACCCTTGAGCCTCAAGACCCGTTTCCCTTCTTTTGCTAGTCTTACCAAAAGATCGTTTATGCTTTCTTGCGGCATCGTGTGGCGACCGCGCATCTTGCCGACAAATATTCTTTCTGCATCGCGTCGCGTCATTTCCAGCACCGGCTTGGAAACAAGGTTGTCATAAAGCACAACATCTGCCTTTTGCATCAGCCGTAATGCTCTGAAGGTGAGCAAATCGGGGGCGCCTGGACCTGCACCTACCAAGAATACTTCACCGACTGAGCCATGATTATTGTCTTTTAGCATAGCCAGTAGCATGGCTTCGGCAGATTTGTCGTTGCCCGAAAAAACTTTCTCAGCAATTGGACTTTCCAGCACGTTCTCCCAGAATATCCGACGCTTACCAGAATTGCTGATATGCGTTTTGACCGCTTGCCTGAACTTCGCGGCGAAGGCAGCTAGCCGGCCATATCCTGGTGGTATTAGCGTTTCTAGTTTGCCTCGTAAAATCCTTGCCAGAACGGGGGATGCCCCTCCGGTCGAAAAAGCTACCATGAGGGGAGAGCGATCCAGTATTGCGGGCATAATGAAGGTGCAGAGATCGGGGTTGTCGACCACGTTGACGGGTATGTTTCTTTTTTTTGCTTCGTTCGATATTTCTTCGTTGGTCTCGATTTCATCTGTGGCGGCAATGACAAGTGCAATGCCATTCAGATGTACAGCTTGAAACCGATCTGGAACATATTCGATATTTGGAATATTTTTAAAAGCCTCGCACAATTCTGGCGATACTATCTTTACTAATGCGCCCGCTTGCATCAGCACGGAAGCTTTTCTAAAGGAAACTTCACCACCTCCCACAACGAGGCATTTTTTTTCTTTGAGGTTTAGAAAAATGGGAAAAAAATCCATGTCAAGCTTTGTTCCTGTCCAAAATATGGTTGTTCTTCTGCCCCAGACAAAAATTCTTGCAAACCCCACATCGCTGGGACATCCTGGAAAGCAAATAAATATTCCACTTTCGCAGGTCGTTCAGGGACGACTATTTATTCTTTCAGCGATCAAAAAAATTAATGTTTTGCCATTTCACTAATGGAATTGGCGTCTTTTCACAAGACATTAAGCTTTCCTGCTATCATTGATAACAATAGAATTTAGCTGTAGCTTAGTCTTTTAGTTGAATTTTATATTTTTGTATATCGAAACTTGCGCTGGATTTTTTTGTTCTGCAAGACTTTATTCTGACGGGTTAATTGCTACCCGTCTCTTCATATTGTTATCTATCGAACAAAGTTTTGCATATCATGACGCAAAATTTATGAAAACAAATACCATTTCTTAACTTAATGTATTTAAGGATGATATTTAAATTTAATTTAAAATACTTTATGACACTTTGTGTCAAATTACCGGGAACTTTATTGTAATTATCGAATTTGATCAAAAATGTTGCGAGGGCGTTGCATTATGCAAATGCCTGTAATGCACTCTGGAGAATTTCTGAAAAAAATCAATTACACTAGCTAATATGAAAATAAATGAAAAAATGCCCCAATGGGCACTTTGTAACATGATGAATAATAGTGATAATTTATTTTATGGTGCCCAGAAGAGGACTCGAACCTCCACACCTTGCGGCACACGGACCTGAACCGTGCGCGTCTACCAATTCCGCCATCTGGGCAATAAAATAAAACTTTGCTTCTTGAGGGCGCACAAGTTAATCGTTATAGGATTTTCTGTCAATGACAAATAAGAAAAAAAACATCCGTGAGCTCGATCCATTCCTGGATCGAGAGCGTGAGCAGTATGATCACCCACTACCCAGCCGTGAGTACATTCTGCAATTACTGGAAAAGCAAGGCGTGCCGGTTGCTGAAGAAGAGTTGTGCCACATATTGCACATTGACGAACACGAGGCTGAACTGTTCACGCGCCGCCTGCGCGCCATGGAGCGCGATGGTCAGATAATGCGTAATCGCAAGCGGGCAATCTGCGTAATGGACAAACTTGACCTGATTAAGGGCAAGGTACAAGGCCATCCCGATGGATTTGGTTTTTTGATTCCTGATGATGGCAGCGCCGATCTGGTATTGAGTGCCAAGGAAATGCATAAAGCATTGCATGGCGATACTGTCGTGGTACGTGAAACGGGCACCGACCGGCGCGGGCGCCGCGAGGCCAGCATAGTGGAAGTACTGGAGCGCGCCACCCAGCGTTTGGTCGGGCGGTTGTATGAGGAGCATGGCATTCAATTCGTGGTAGCGGAAAATCGTCGCATTAGTCAGGATATCCTTGTTGCTCCAGGTGAGCACATCGGGGCAAAGGCGGGGCAGGTGGTGATGCTGGAAATTCTGCAGCAACCCAGCAAAAATGCACAACCCATAGGCCGCATCGTGCAGATTTTGGGCAATTATGCCGATCCTGGCATGGAAATTGAAATTGCGTTGCGCAAGCATGATCTGCCGTATGAGTTTCCAGCCGACACAAAACACCAAGCTGAACAAATCGCGCCCCAGGTGCTACCGGAAGATTATGCAGGGCGCGAAGATTTACGTCAGTTGCCGCTTGTTACCATAGACGGCGAGACTGCGCGGGATTTTGATGATGCGGTGTATTGCGAGCCGCATGCCAATGGCTTCCGCCTGGTGGTGGCAATTGCCGATGTAAGTCATTACGTAAAGTCCGGCGATGCGCTGGATAAGGAAGCTTTGAATCGAGGTAACTCGGTATATTTCCCTCGCCGCGTTATTCCAATGTTGCCGGAAGAGCTTTCCAACGGCCTTTGTTCGCTTAATCCTGATGTCGAACGCCTGTGCATGGTGTGTGATATGCAGATCAGCGCTCAAGGCAATATTGAAGCTTACCGCTTCTATCCGTCGGTTATGTTCTCGCAGGCGCGACTGACCTACAACCAGGTAGCTGATATGCTGGTTCACCCGCAAGGTGAAATGGCACAAAAATTTGCTTCTGTGCTGCCGCAAATTAATCATTTGCATACCTTATTCAAGACCTTGCTGCAAGCCCGCGAGAAGCGTGGTGCGATTGACTTTGAGACCATAGAAACACAGATGATGTTTACTGATCAGGGCAAGATTGAGCGCATCGTACCTTTGGTACGTAATGATGCGCACCGCCTGATCGAGGAATGCATGCTGGCGGCCAATGTCTGTACCGCCAATTTCCTCAATGAACGCAAGCATCCGGTGTTATACCGTGTGCATGAAGGCCCTACACCTGAAAAATTGGAAGCAGTGCGCGAGTTCTTTAAGGAATTCGGCCTGGAACTTGGAGGTGGCGACAAACCTGAGGCTGGCGATTACGCCAAGCTGCTCAAGCAGGTCAAGGGGCGACCTGACGCAGCCTTATTGCAAACAGTGATGTTACGTTCATTGCGCCAAGCGCGTTATTGCCCGGAAAATGCTGGTCATTTCGGTCTCGGCTACGATGCTTATACACACTTTACCTCGCCCATTCGCCGTTATCCCGACCTGCTGGTGCACCGCGCTATTAAGGCTGTGCTAAATGACAAACAATACAAACCAAAAGAGAAGTGGGAAGAGCTGGGCATACATTGTTCCATGACAGAGCGCCGGGCTGACGATGCCACGCGTGATGTTGAAGCGTGGCTGAAATGCTTCTACATGCGGGATCATCTCGGCAGCAGCTTCGAAGGCACCATATCTTCAGTGACTGGCTTCGGCCTGTTCGTCGCGCTAGACGACCTTTTCATCGAAGGGTTGGTGCATGTATCTGAACTCGGCGCGGATTATTTTCATTTCGATGCGGCCAAGCACCAGATGCTAGGTGAGCGCTCCGGCAAGCGTTATCGCCTGGGGGATCGCGTGCGCGTCAAAGTCGTGAGAGTGGATATGGAAAGTACCAAGCTCGACTTCGTGTTGGATCTGCCAGCTGGGGAAGCGCCAGCTAAGGACGCGAAAATTAAGAAACCAAAAAAAACCAAACTACGTCATGGCTGAAACTCGTGTAATTCATGGCTTTCATGCCGTCACCGCGCGCATTCGCCAGCAGGCGGACAGCGTGCTGGAACTTTATGTAGATACCCAACGTCGTGATCCACGTGCTCGTGATCTGTTGAAGCTGGCGGAAAGTAACAACGTGCGGGTGGTCCCAGTGGATACCAAACGTCTCGACGGCATGGCTGGCAATGCTCGTCATCAAGGGGTCGCTGCTAGAGTAGATGCCGCGCAAAAGGTGCGGCATCTGGACGATGTGCTGGACACCCTCACCGAACCCGCGTTATTACTAGTGCTGGACGGTGTACAAGATCCGCATAACCTGGGTGCTTGCTTGCGCAGTGCCGATGCTTTCGGCATAAATGCCGTCATTGCTCCCAAAGATCGCGCCGTTGGCCTGAATGCGACCGTGGAAAAGGTTGCCTGCGGCGCGGCGGAAACTGTTCCCTATATTACCGTCACCAACCTTGCGCGTACCCTGCGCGAGCTACAGGAACGCGATATCTGGGTAGTCGGTGCAGATAGCGAGGCCAATACTGACCTGTATGGATTCCGGCATGCCGGCGCATTGGCCTGGGTGCTGGGGGCGGAAGGAGAAGGCCTACGTCGACTTACCAAAGAAACCTGCGACCAGCTGGTGCGTATCCCGATGCTGGGCAGCGTGGAAAGCCTGAATGTATCTGTGAGCGCAGGGGTGTGTCTGTTTGAGTCGAGAAGACAACGGATGGGGTAAACGAAATAGCTTAACGTATTTCAACGATTACTGGAGCAATGCTTATTTAACTTTACGTTCTAAGCTTGACCATCCAATTTTCGTCAGCCTAACATCGCCTTCAGTCGCGCTAATTTCGCCATCCCCACATCTTTGCTTACTTCGGGTGTACTACCTGTTGGTAATACACCCGAATAGATTAGTTCATCTGCGGGCAATTCTTGCAAGAAGCGGCTTGCTTCGCATACCCGCCATTCTTTTCCGAGTTTGCGTTTGGTGCAATAGCTGATTTGCAGCGAGCGCTCTGCGCGAGTAATGCCCACGTACATCAGGCGACGTTCTTCCTCAATCTGTTCCGGTTGCTCGCTTTGGTGGTGCGGCAGGGTTCCCTCTTCCACGCCAACCATGAACACATGGCCGAATTCCAGGCCCTTGGCAGCATGCAGAGTTGATAATGAGACCGCATCCGCTTCTTCTTCGCGGGATTCGAGCAGGTTCATCAGCGCGATGGTTTGTGTCATCGCCACCAATGTTTTGTCGTCAGCTTCCGATTTGCGGTTGATCCAGCCGACAAAATCCGTAACATTCGCCCATTTGCTTTCCGCCTGACGCGGTTCGTGGCTGTCGAACAGCCATGCCTCGTAATCTATTGCGCTTATTAAATCTGCCATCACCGTCGCGCATTCCTCCTTGTCGGCACGCGCTTCCATGCGATTAATGAAATTGCAAAAGGTTAGCAACTCTTCGTGTTGTCGCGCAGGAAGTTGATGTGCCATGGCGCTCTCGAAAGCTGCTGCGAACAGGCTGATGTTGCGTGTTCCGGCATAGCCCGCAAGCTTCTCCAGTGTCTGGTTGCCAATACCTCGTTTAGGCGTGGTAATGGCGCGAATGAAGGCCGGATCATCATCCGTGTTTGCAATCAAGCGCAAATAGGCAGTGAGATCCTTGATCTCCGCGCGATCGAAGAAGGAGCTGCCGCCACTGACGGTATAAGGTACTTTCTGTCCACGCAGTTGTTCCTCAAAAGTACGCGATAAGTGATTGCTGCGATACAGGATGGCGTAGTCAGAAAAGCGTGTATTGTGTTCAAATTTATGGGCCAGCAAACGCATTACTACGGACTCTGCTTCGTTCTCGCCGTCCCTGGCTGCAAATATGCGGATAGGGTCGCCCGGCCCATGGTCGCTCCACAATTTTTTTTCGAATAGCTTGGTATTGTTGCGTATTAAATGATTGGCACAGGTCAAAATACGTTGCGAAGAGCGGTAATTTTGTTCCAGCTTGATGACGCGCAAATTCACGTGGTCATTTTGTAAGTTCTGTAAATTCGCAGTGCTTGCTCCGCGCCAGGCGTAAATCGCCTGATCATCGTCGCCCACTGCCGTCAGTGCTGCGCGACTGCCCGCCAGCAAGCGGGTCATTTGATACTGGCAATCATTGGTATCCTGATATTCGTCGATCAACAAATAACGAAAACGTTGCTGCCAGCGCAGCAGGGCTTCAGGAAAACCCTGAAATAAATCCACTGGCAAACGGATCAAATCATCAAAATCCATCGCCTGATAGGCGCGTAATGTTTCTTGATAACGCGCATAAAGTAATGCCGTGCGTTGATCTGCTTCGTTTTCAACCAGGCTTAATGCTTGTTCCGGCGAGATGAAAGAGGATTTCCACTTGGACATCACACTTTGTGCGATACGGATATCTTGCTTGTCCGGTGCACCTAACAGCTCACTAATGATCTTTGCTGTGTCAGCACTATCGAAGATGGAAAATTGTTTTTTGTAGCCGAGCAGACCAGCCTCCTCACGCAAGATTTGCATACCCAGCGCGTGGAAGGTGCTAATGGTTAAACCCTTGGTATTGCGCCCGGATAACAGCTTGCCCACGCGCTCACGCATTTCATTCGCAGCCTTGTTGGTGAAGGTGATTGCGGCGATGTTGCGCGGTGCATAACCGCATTGCTCAATCAGATAGGCAAGCTTATGAGTGATAACACGCGTTTTGCCGCTGCCTGCGCCAGCCAGCACCAACAGGGGGCCATCCAGATATTTAACTGCTTCGTATTGAGAGGGGTTGAGTTTACTCAGCATTAGGACACCTTTAAGGACACCTTTAAAAATCCAAATTTCATCCCCGCTGAAGCTGTGAAAAATGGACGTTTGCGGCAACGCTCAGAGATGAAAAAGATCAGATTAGGGGGAATGCTTTGATGGACTAAGCAAAACTACAACGGAAAGTCAGATTGTGCATTGAATGGAAATTTAGTCTTAACTAGTTCTACGATCGCAGCACCGATTTTATTTCCATGCTGCACCGTGAGTGCTTGTACTGTCATTTCCAATGCGTCATCGAGCACGCCCCACTTATCCATCCATGCTTGGGAGAGTGGCACGCCGGATGGCTTAAGCGCCGGAATAAGTCGATGTGCCATCCAGCAAACCTCGAAATATCGGTTCACAAACATAGCGAACTGCACCGCGTCGAACCGGGGTAGAGCAGGTTGCAGCTCAGTTCCTTTCATAAATCCCAGTGCAGCCGCAAGCGACAAATGGACGCCGTGGACTTCGGAATGGAATAGTGCATCCCAATTACTAAGTTCATCTTGTGTTTGCTGTGTCAGGCCACTCTCCTTTCCGGTCATTTTTTGGCACACGTCAAACTCTGTACGCTTGCGTAGCTCTTTCACTTGCGCAATATCAATTGGTTTGCCTGGAATCACACCATCAACGCTATAGAAGTCTGTAATCTTTTGTAGGGCAGCCGAAGACAGCACAAGGTCATTGAAAACATCCTGAAGTAGCGTGTAAGCTTGATAGGGATATCCGCATACCGCGATTCGATCAGCACCGCATAAAGATTTAAAACTGTGAATCAAGCGAGTGACGAAAATTTCATGGAGTTCGGAGAGTGGCTCCGTCACTTTAGGTCGGCAAGCCGGATTGATTAACTCGATCGTTTCAAGAAAAAAACACTTGAAGGCATCCGACAGGGCAAGATATACAGTGTACTGAAGAATTGCTCGCTGATGTTTTTGCTCTGCATCGGAAAGAAGACGAGCTCGACCATACAGGATGCCATCACTTTCCGAAATGGTATCAAGCTGCTTGACTAAATTTTCAAGAGATTGTGAGGTCATGGTCTATGCCGCCCCAGCAGTATTTCCAGATGATTGTGATCTTAGATTCACAGAGCTAACCGTAAGAGTGTCGCCGTTAATTTTGGCGATAGCCTTTAAAATCTGATCACTGCATTTAATTTCAATATCGAAATTATTCATTGACCCTCTCCGATTGCTTACATAGTGCTTACATGAGATGTAGCTGCAGTCGCTAACAAATTTGAAAAAACGCTGTAACTTATTGATTGTTTGGTGCCCGGGACCGGACTTGAACCGGTACAGAGATTTCTTCCCGACGGATTTTAAGCCGGATTATAGGCAATACACCGAAGTACGCCGGGCTACGACACAGCCCTCTTGAGCAGGTTTCCTCTCGAAGCATCGAGTCCCATCATACCACGGTGTTCGACCAAAATCGACCCGGTTCCCTTTCGCTTGGCTCCTAGCTGGCTCCTGGAAATCGGGTATTTCCAGGAGCATTCATGGCTAAGATCAAATTGACTAAAACGGCTGTTGACGTAGCGCAACCTCAATCCACTGACGTTGAACTACGCGATACCTTAGTGCCGGGCTTTCTATGCAAGGTCACCCCGGCAGGTCGTAAGGTCTTCATGATTCAGTATCGCACCAACACTGGCGAGCACCATTGAATTGCGTTCGCACCTGTCTATCGAACAGCAAGTATGCGCCCAAGGCGCAACATGGTTGGATCATCAAATGGTGGGCGACGCGAGGGAGCTGTCGCCACGAGGCTTCGGTGTCCAGGTGCGAGATGCATTGCAAGGCCGAATAGATTTCCTCGTCGAGCAGGGCTTGGCCGAGCGGCGCGGCCCGCGCGTGGTTTTAGTACGCAACTTGCTATCCACCTTGCGCGACCGGGAATTGGCGTCGGTAGGCAAAGTGATCCAGCATCAGACATGGGCTGGTCCACCGCCCACTGCGCGATGGCGAGCGCGCAAACGGCATCTACCGCCACTCAGTCCAGCTCGCCAGCGGTCGCTTCGCCATGCTGGACGACGGCATGGGTTTCAGTCTGGTGCCGTGGAGACCAGTGGTGGAACAGCGGCTTGGGCAGCAGGTAGCTGCTGTCGTCCGTGGGTCATCGGTCACCTGGGATATGGGGCGGCGGCAGCTTGGCCGGTAGGCGCAGGGCTATTGTGAAAGTGGTGGTCAACATAGCGCGATTGCCTATCCTACTTGGACGCCATCTCCGTTTCCTTACCGGCGCGGGGATTGAAAATCCTCGTGTCGATGGTTCGATTCCGCCTATTACAACATAATGATTCAAATACTTACAGTGATGCAGGTCTTTTATATTTTTATAGATTTGTAATTTGTAGCTGATTTGTAGCTGATTTGTAGCTGATTTGTAGCTGTGTTTCCGCAATACACTTGTTTCTCCATGACCCCAAGTACAGGTTTTTTCGTCAATCGCATTTACTTGATTTTTAGATTGATGCCCTGTTTGTTGACATATCTTCCAGGCGTTCACCCCGGATTTCGCAGCACTCGTGACCAATCCGGCGCGCAGGCTATGTCCGGAGAAGTTTTGTGGATCAAGTCCGATTGCCTCAGCACGTTGTTTCACAATCAGGGGACTGACTGGGCAGAAAGTCCCTGTCCCATGATTTGCCCGTAACGGTTGACGCGCCTGAAGAGCGCGCCACTCGTTATTCCAGAACAAGACTGTCAATCCGTGATGGTTTTGACAGGACAATATTTCCCTCGCATGAGAGGAATGGCGATGTCACGTCCTTGCCCTGTTTGATCTGTCTTGCGGCGCCACAGGTGAATGACAATTCCTTCATCGACAAAATGGACATCTTCCACCTGAATAGAAACCAGGTCGGAGCGACGAAACGCCCCTGCAAAGCCTGTGAGCAAAAACGCTTTGTCTCGCAGCCCGTTCGTGCCTTGCAACCCGTGCACCATTCCCTGTACATCGTGCAGCAGTGCCGGGTTAACCAGTCGGTTGTGCGCTGCCGACGGTTCGGCGAATTTCCAGTAATGTAGCCTTCACCCGTTCTGAATGCGCAGGAGATGGAAGACCCTTTATGGTATGTGCCCGCCCTATGGCAACAACTCGTCTGTTCAACGTTGCTATGGATAATTGCCTGGTATATACGGCAAGGTAATGGGGGGAAGCCCGACTGGCTGCTAGGAAGAGCACGAAGCCATCGCGATAGGCGGCGATGGTCTGCGCGCTGAGCGCACGCTGTTGAATCAGGTACTCGACAAAGTAGGCTTGGACGAGCGCGGCAAATGAAGGGGGTGTCTTTGTTTGCTTACTCATCGTTGCCCCCTGCAATATTGGCGAAACGCTCGAACTTCCCTCCGGCCAGAGCCATCAATTCCGGAACAGCCGAGAGATACCAGTAGGTGTAGAAGATCTCGGCGTGCCCCATGTAGGTCGATAGCGCCAGCATCATTTGGTCGATGTCGGTGCCATCGGCATGCCAGAGCAACATGCGCCGGACGGCAAAGGTATGGCGCAGATCATGTAGCCGTGGTGCTGCATGGGCCCCGCGATTTACCCAGCCCAAGCTGTCGCGCAGCGCATTGAAGACGCGATGCACCTGACGTTCCCCAAGCGGTTGCCCAAGTCGCTGACCACGACTGCCGATAAGGAACCGGTTGTCACTGTTGCTGGAACATGCTGTGCACGTTGTCGGCGGTAATGGCTCAATGCCGTGACGGTACTCGGATGCAGGGGCAACTGGCGAGACTTGGCGAATTTAGTCTGCCGGATGGTCAGCATCCCATGCTTGAGAT
This sequence comes from Candidatus Nitrotoga sp. 1052, assembly GCF_927312905.1. GTDB lineage: Bacteria > Pseudomonadota > Gammaproteobacteria > Burkholderiales > Gallionellaceae > Nitrotoga. The sequence goes on along the minus strand of NZ_CAKMHQ010000063.1, from coordinate 24,697 downwards.
CGACATCGGCATCACGCAAGTTAATCGCCTCAGAGACCCGCAGTCCGGTTGATACCATCAGGGCAAACAAAGTCTCGAAGGTCATCGGGCGCAAACTGCCGTGTGGCCCAAGCCGTCGAGCTGCCGCCAGCAGTTCGGTGATCTCATCTTCATGGTCAATATGCGGTGCCACGCGGCCAGGTTCCGATCCAAAGATCGATTCGTCTGGCACTTCGGTATCCGGCTCGAACTGTTTCAGATAACGGGCAAATGACCGCAATTTCCCCAGACGACGAACCCATGTTTCCGGCGAACCTTGCCCACCTTTGCCTTGACGTACCCAGTCGGTCATGAGTTCTACCGTCAGTGGCCCACGATGATGGTGTCTGGCCACATAGTAGGCAAACCCTGCCAGGAATGTGTCCCGTGATCGCAACACGAACCCAAGACGACGGCGTTCCGCAAGATAGTCGCCGATCCTTCTTTGCAAACTGATGTGCGCACTCATGATTTGCTCCCAGGCCACGGCAGCGCAACGGCAGACAGCTTCGGTGTGTCGAGCTTGGCGTAAATCAGAGTGGTGTTCAGCGACCGGTGGCGCAGCAGATCAGCGACTTCTTTGAGCGAACTGCCGCTTTCAACAAGGCGACACGCCAAGGTATGCCGAAATGCGTGTGCGCTGGAATGTGGCAAACCTACACGACGGCAAGCGCGCTTGATCACCTTCTGTATAGCAGCGGAGGTGATTGGGTAGTCTCGCCCTTCTTTTTGCCGGACGAAGATGGCAGGGTTCCGGGTGGAGGGTCGCTCGTGTTGCAGGTAATCGGCCAGTGCCTGACCCGTTTCCATCGGCAATGGCAGAATGTCCTGCCGCAGCGATATCGTCCCTCGCAGCATTACCGTGCCAGCACGCCAGTCAATATCGCCGATCATGATATAAGCGATTTCGCCAGCTCTCAATCCCATGTCCAATGCGCAACGCACAATCGCGTAACCACGTTTCTGTAAGCGCAGGTTGTCAGTGAAGGAGTTTAGCAGGCGCTCGACTTCTTCCGGCTTGAGGGCGCGCGGCAATGATGCCAGCTTCCAATGTACCGGGTTCGAGATAATGGCAGTCAGCTTTCCGACCTGATCACCACAGATGGCCCGATAACGAAAGTAGCTACGCAATGCAGATGCCAGTTGCGATGCGTTGGAAGGAGTACGGTGGGCATCCAACTGGCTGGCAAGGAAGCGCCGCACATCTTCTGCTCGCAATTCGGCAGTATCGACCAGATGCTTGGCGAATTTCTTATGCAGCAAACGCCCTACGATGCGAACCCGCTGTCGGCAGGTGCCTTCTGCCAACCCTCGCATGTCGCGCAGGTGCTCTTCGTAGCGGTGCAGTTCCTGTGTAATGTGATCCGTGTATGCAGCTGGTTCCCGTGTGCCTGACGCGGCACGGTGCGTAGTGGTGTGGGCCATAATAGTCTCCTGAAGTGGAGCTACCACTTCAGACTACCGCAGAAATTATGTCCAGCTTACAGTGGCATCACATACTGCTTTGCCGCTTAAATCCTACCTCTCAGCACAATCTGCTCCGAAACTTCACATAATCAAGAACTGTGCATAATCGGCCTTATGTGAATCTTCACATAAGGCCGAAAAGCGGTCATTCCCCCATGACATATCGGCCATCTGAAAATGGCACGTATCTGCCGGTCGCATAAGCCAGTTTTTGACCTATGTTGTTTAATTGCATCACTCCGAGCATGTTAAAATTCAAGCCGTTTATATGATACTGAATTCGGCTTATGTCCAGTTCTACCCGCAATCTGCTTATTGATTTTCTTTCCGACTTGGAGCAAACCGCCATTCTTTGGCAGATAGCTCTGCTGGCACTGAGCTTGGTACTTGCGTGGGGAATAAACCACTTGTTGTTGGGCCGACTTTCCAAGTCGGAATGGGTGTCGAAAATCGGTTTGGGTGGCATATCCCGAGTCGCTTTTCCGTTGATGGCGTTGTTGATGGTGCTGATCGGAAGAGCCGTACTCAAAAACTGGTACTCCATCAATATTCTGAATATTGTTGTGCCCCTCCTGTTTGCATTGATGCTGATTCGCCTTGTCGTATATATCATCCGCCAAGTCTTTGTTTCGAGGACTTGGCTTCAAGGCTCTGAACACTTCATTGCCATGACAATTTGGGTTGGGTTCGCCCTGTATCTCACCGGGTATCTCCCTGAAATCCTTGATGCAATGGATCACTTCGGCTTTCACATAGGCAGGCAGCGAGTTTCACTGCTCCTAATTCTGAGCGGCATTCTCTCAATTCTTGTCACCATGCTTGTGGCGATGTGGCTTGGACAGGCATTTGAACATAAGGTAATGGCCACAGAAAACCTGGACATGAATTTGCGCGTGGTGCTATCCAAGCTGATCCGTGCTTGTCTGGTCGTACTTGGTATTTTGATCGCGTTACCTTTGGCGGGCATCGACATTACAGTGCTTTCCGTATTCGGTGGGGCCTTGGGCGTAGGCATAGGTTTCGGTTTGCAGAAAATTGCCAGCAACTACGTTAGCGGATTCATTATCCTGCTGGACCGCTCTATCCATCCGGGCGATATCTTGACGGTGGATGGTCGTTTCGGCAAGGTTTCGCAATTAACCACCCGCTACTTGGTATTGGAAAATAATGATGGCACCGAAGCAATTATCCCAAACGAAATTTTGATCACATCCACGGTTATCAATCATTCCTTCACTAACCGCCAAATACGCGTCAGTATTCCTGTGCAAATCAGCTACCAGAGCGATCTGCACCTTGCTATGGAAATTATGAAACAGGCAGCAGAGAATCAAACCAGGGTACTGGCCGACCCTGAAACGAAAGTTTATCTCAAGTCTTTCAGTGACAACGGTATCGATTTGGAAATGGGCATCTGGATTAACGATCCTGAAGAGGGGCAACTCAACCTGCGCTCCGACATCAATATGGAAATTTGGCGTAAATTCCAGGCATCAGGCATAGAAATTCCCTATCCGCAGCGTGACATCCGCATTATTAGTGGACAACCCTCAGTCTGACATTTTTGGTTGCTCCAGTTGAGCGACATCTATATCACACCCAAAAGCGCCTTCTACAGCTTCTACATAAGCCTTCAAGCCGTCTGTTATTAGTTGCACACGTACAGAGCCAGCCGAGATGCTAAATCACCTATAAATGCTTCTGCATATTCTGCGGTACGCTTGCCAACCATAAAGGATGGAACCAATTTGTAACTGGATCAATTGCCGTCCAAGTCCACACATCACCAAACCCCAATACATCTTCATTCTCTGGCGCTACGTTCTTTTGCTTGCTGTAGCAGAAAGCCCATATTTCATCGCACTGAATGCGCTTGCACGTGAGATTGCGCATAACCTTATCTTGATACTCGCTATATGCCACACCTACATCTATAAGCAGTTTGGTCACGGTGTTGATTGAGCAATCGGCGATGCGTGATGTTGCGCGCATGGAGTTGCCTTCTACCAACAGATTTATTATCTGTGTACGTTTCTCTATTGGCAGAATATTCATAATGTTTACTCTCAATTATATTGTTTAATGATACTTGAAATTTGCCAGTATGCAAGTATAATACTTGCATACTGCTAATTCGCAGGTATTTATTGATAGTAATCATGACTGAAAAAAATAAAGCTGGTGGCATAGCAAGGGCAAAAAATTTGAGCGAAGAAAAACGAAAAGAGATTGCCAGCAAAGCGATTAAAACAAGATGGGAAAATGAAAAATCGAAGGAAACTCTACCCCATGTTATTTTGAGAAGGAATGATTTAAGGCTGGCGGATATAACCATTCCTTGTGCAATAGTGGAAGGGCTAAATGGGAGTGATCCCATTAGAGTGCTTACTGAGGCTGGGATATCAAATGCAATTTTAGGAGGAAGAAGCGGGGGTGCTATAAGGAAGAAAAGAGAGCTAAAAGAAGCCGGAGCCCCATTGCCCATTTTTCTAGTGCAACCACAGCTAAATCCTATATTGAACAGTATGTTAGATAGTGAGCCATTATTAAAGCCAATTCAATATGTTGATGGGAATAAGATCATGATTGGATATGACGCAAGAATTTTGCCGCTTGCATGTGATATTTGGCTACAAGCAAGGGAGAATGGATTATTGCAAGATCAGCAACAAGACAAAGCCAAAAAAGCTGAATTGTTAATGAGGGCGTTAGCCCATGTTGGAATTATTGCTCTCGTTGATGAAGCAACAGGATTTCAACATATAAGAGCAAAAGATGCATTAGCAAAAATCCTTGAGGCATTTGTTGCCAAAGAACTTCAGCCTTATGTAAAAAGATTTCCGTCTGAGTTTTACGAAGAAATTTTTAGGCTAAGAGGTCTTAATTACCCGACCGGAACAGTTAAAAGACCGCAATATTTCGGTCACATAACAAATGACATTATTTATCGCAGGCTGGCACCTGGGGTTTGGAAGGAATTAAAGGAAAAATCTTTAAAAGATGAAAAAGGCAGGCTTAAAAATAAACTTTTTCAAAGTCTAACGCCTGATGTTGGCGATCCAAGATTGCAAAAGGTAATTACTCAAGTGGTTACGATAATGCAGTTAAGTAACTCTTGGCATGATTTTAAAAATAAAGTAGACAAACTGGTTCCGGCTTACAATGAAACCATGCCTTTATTCGATGAGAACTCCGATAACGGTCTAGGGTTTTGATTTTTTAATTTCCTGCTTAGGATCCGGACAATTAAGCCGCTTATTCTCAGCGGCTTTCTTTTTATCGTCATTAATTAACTTGGGCTCGTCTCCAACAGCCTCATCAACAATGCGCTTGGCTAGCTGATTTAAGTATAAGTTTTTAGGTCGTTTATTCATGCCCGTAGGATAGCATTGATAAAAATACGTTCAACTTAGTTGAAATTCAAACTGAGACACTACCGGCGCTTGATGGAAAATCACGTCCACATATGTATTAGCGTACCATCGCCGATCAAGAAAAATCGCAGGACAGTTGAACAGCCGATCCATAAATAATTTATGGGGCTTGCCAATATTCGTTGCCGCGGATGAGGTGAATATCAATTGACCATATACGCAACCTGAGCGTATTCTTTAAACGGTAGAGTAAGAATGTGAGGTGCCATCTTGAGGAATGTTTCGGTCATGGATTCGGCGAACACGACAGGCTTGCTTCGCTCGGTTATCGCCGAAGCCTATGCTGAATCGCCTCACTTGTTGTACGTGTTGTATGCACTGCAACAGCAGTTCTTGCATATCTCCGAAGAAGCTGTTCGCGAAGTTGCCGCACATCTTGATCTGCCGTCCAGCCAGGTGGATGCGGTGGTCGAGTTTTATTCCTTTTTTCACAAAACCCCGCGCGGACGATACGATATTCTGTTCAGTAATTGCACCAGTTGTGGCTATATGGCCGGGGGCGTGGATCTGATGGCTATGCTCGGTCGGCGGCTGGACATCGTTGCCGGCAACACGCGTGGCGATGGGCTGGTCAGCATGGACCAGACTTCCTGCATCGGCATGTGCGACCATGGCGCGGCATTACTGGTTAACGGCATGCCGATCACCAGCCTGGATGACACCATGATAGACCGTATCGCCGCTCTGGTTGAGGCAGAGACGCCGCTGGAGGATTGGCCAGCCGGGTGGTTCCAGGTCGACGACAACATTCGTGTCAGCGGCCTGTTGCTCAAAGATGATCTTTTAGCGGGTATTTGTTTGCGTGCGATGCTCGCGCATGGCGCTGCAGACACGTTGAGCGAGATCATCCAGTCGGGTTTGCGCGGCCGGGGAGGTGCGGGATTCAGTACCGGCATGAAGTGGCAGTTCTGCCGCGAAGCGCAGGGTGCCGCGCACTACGTGGTATGCAATGCCGATGAAGGCGAGCCCGGCACATTCAAGGACCGTGTGCTATTGCACAGCCATGCAGATAGTTTGTTCGAGGGCATGACTGTGTGTGCCTTTGCTGTGGGGGCAAAACAGGGCTACCTCTATCTGCGCGGCGAGTACCGATACCTGCTGCCGCATCTGCAATCTGTATTGGCGCGCCGCCGCGAACTGGGTTTGCTGGGTGTCGACATCCTCGGTCAGCCTGGATTCAGTTTCGACATCGGCATCGTGGTGGGCGCAGGAGCCTACATCTGCGGCGAGGAATCGGCGCTGATAGAATCACTGGAAGGCAAACGCGGTATTCCGCGGGTGCGTCCACCATTCCCGGTGACACATGGCTATCTCGGTCAACCTACCGTTGTCAACAATGTCGAGACATTCATCGCCGCTGCCCATATTGTGCTGCGCGGCAGTGCCTGGTTCAGGGTAGTGGGTACCGAGAAGTCGGCTGGCAGCAAGATTTTGAGCATCAGTGGTGACTGTGCTGCACCGGGAATTTATGAATATCCGTTCGGTGTCACTATCCGGCAGGTGCTGGACGACTGCGGGGCTAAAGATGCACAGGCGGTACAAGTCGGCGGACCTTCCGGGACACTGATTGACAGTGCGGAATTCGATCGCAGACTTGGCTTCGATGATTTGTCCACGGGTGGTTCGCTAATGGTTTTTAGTCAGGCACGAGACCTGCTGGCGGTCATAGTCAATTTTGCGCACTTTTTCGCCCATGAGAGTTGCGGCTTTTGCACCCCGTGTCGGGTCGGTACCACGCTGCTCAAAAACGGGTTGGACAAGATCGCCGGCGGACACGGCACGCGATATGATCTGGATGAAATGCAGCACCTCGCCGCGCTGGTTAAATGCCGCTCGCATTGCGGACTGGGGCAGACCGCAGCGAACCCTATTCTGGATGGTTTGCAGCGTTTCCCGCAGGCGTTCGAGCAACGCTTGGTGCATCGCGATTTTGAGCCGCATTTCGATCTGGACGCAGCACTTGAGGAAGCGCGCCAGATCAGCCATCGGGATGATGCGGCAGCTCACATTGAATGAGAGTAGCAACATGAGCGCGGACACAAAACAAAACCCCATCACTCAAAATACCATCACGATAGACGGGCAGGAGATCCCGTTCCAGGCTGGGCAGACCATCATGGATGCGGCACTGGCAGCCGGTGTCTATATCCCGCATCTGTGCCACCGGCAGGGGCTCACGCCGCATGGCAGTTGCAAGCTTTGTGTAGTCGATATCGCCAGCAGAAGTGTGTCGTCCCACAACTCTGATCGCCGGTTGCAAGCAAAATTTCCAGCCGATGCCGACAGCAGGAGCGCATCGGCCTGCACCATGCCTGCCGTGGCCGGACAGCAGATCAGCAACAACACGCCCGCGCTGAACGAGGTGCGCAAGACGATCACGCAAATGTTGTTCATCGAAGGCAATCATATCTGCCCATCCTGCGAAAAGAGCGGTGACTGCACGCTGCAGGCAATGGCCTATCATCTGGGAATGCTGGACGGGCATTTTCCGCAGTTCTTCCAGCGCCGTGAAGTGGATGCCTCGCATCCGACCATCATGCTGGACCGCGACCGTTGCATACTGTGCGAGCTGTGCGTGCGCGCCAGCCGAGAAGTGGATGGCAAGAATGTGTTCGCGATTGCAGGACGTGGAATCAATGCGCATCTGATCGTGAACTCAGCGAGCGGCAAGCTGGTGGATAGCGATCTTGAAACCAGTGACTTGGCGGCACACATTTGTCCGGTAGGTGCGATCCTGATCAAGGAACACGGCTATGAAGTGCCAATCGGACAGCGCACCTTTGACCTGCACCAAGTCAGCGAGATTGGTTTGGAAAAAACCATCCTGACTAAAGTGAGGCAACCCGATGAGTAAAATCAGAATTGCCACCACTTCGCTGGCAGGTTGCTTTGGCTGCCATATGTCCTTCCTCGATATGGATGAACGACTGGTCGCCTTGCTGGAACATGTCGAGTTCAATCGCTCGCCGTTTACCGACATTAAGCATTGCGGTCCTTGCGATATCGGTCTGATCGAAGGCGGAGTATGTAACGTAGAAAATGTGCATGTGCTGCGCGAATTTCGCGAGAACTGCAAGATACTTATCGCGGTCGGAGCCTGCGCCATCAATGGCGGGGTGCCCGCCATGCGCAACCATTTCCATTTACGCGAATGTCTGGAAGAGGCTTATGTAAATGGAGTGGGCGTGGAAAATCCACAGATCCCGAATGATGTGGAACTGCCGCTGTTACTCGACAAAGTGCACCCTATTCATGATGTAGTGCGCGTCGATTACTACCTGCCTGGCTGTCCGCCGTCGGCCGATGAGTTCCTCAAGATACTGGGTGATCTGTTAGCGGGCAAAGAGCCTTCACTCCCCCAAAACCTCTTGCATTACGATTAACGGAACCTGGCTATGGAACAGAACGCTGGACCCCCATCCGATATTGGTCTCCCGCCCAATCTCAGGCGCGTTGCCATCGACCCCGTCTCCCGTGTTGAGGGGCATGGCAAGATCACGCTACTGCTTGGCGCGGACAACCATATTCATGAGGCACGTTTCCACATCGTCGAGTTTCGAGGTTTCGAAAAATTCATCCAGGGGCGGCCCTACTGGGAAGTGCCATTCATCGTTCAGCGGTTGTGCGGGATCTGTCCGGTCAGTCATCAACTGGCGGCGGCCAAGGCAGTGGATCAGCTGGTTGGCGTGGAGCGGCTCACGCCCACGGCCGAAAAGCTGCGCCGCCTGCTGCATTTCGGTCAGACCTTGCAATCGCATGCACTGCACTTTTTTCATTTGTCTTCCCCCGATTTGCTGTTCGGCTTCGGCAGCGACCCGGCGCAGCGCAACATCGTCGGCGTGCTGGAAAAATATCCCGATCTCGCGCTGAAAGGCGTGAAACTGCGCAAGTACGGGCAACAGATCATCGCGGCGATCACAGGCAAGCGCATCCACGGCACCGCCACCGTGCCGGGCGGCATGAACAAGCCGCTCACCGTCGCCGCACGCGATGCCTTGCTGGTCGATATCAAAAACATACTGGCCTGGAGCCAGGATGCGCTGGCCCTGAACGAGCAGATTCATACCGCACATCCCGAGCATTACTGCTTCGCCACTATTCGCAGCAACTTCCTGAGCGTGGTAGGTGGCGGTGGGGAGCTGGAGTTGTATCATGGCGGATTGCGCGCGCGTTCGGCGACGGGTGCGATGATTTTCGACCAGTTCGACTATCGCGGCTTTCAGGACATCCTGCGCGAAGAAGTGCGCCCATGGAGCTATATGAAATTCCCGTATTTAGTCGAGCTGGGCAAGGAGCAAGGCTGGTATCGTGTCGGTCCACTGGCGCGCGTGAACAACTGCGATTTCATTTCAACGCCTTTGGCGGAAGCTGCGCGCAAGCGCTTCAGGGAATTCGGCCGGGGCGGTTTGGTGCAAGACACGCTGGCCTATCACTGGGCGCGCATGATCGAAGCGCTGCATTGTGCTGAATCGATTCAGGAGTTGCTGCATGATCCAGATATCACCGGCACCGATCTGGTCGCAGATTTGGGCGAAAAGCGCAGTGCAGGGATCGGCGTGATCGAAGCGCCGCGCGGCACACTGTTCCATCATTATCAGATCGACGAGCAGGGGTTGATTGTTAAGGCCAATCTGATCGTCTCGACTACCAGCAACAATCAGGCGATGAACGAATCGGTGCGCTCGGTCGCCAATAAATACCTTGAAGGCCGCGAGATCACCGAAGGTTTGCTGAACCATCTGGAAGTCGCGGTGCGCGCCTACGATCCCTGCCTGTCCTGCGCCACTCATGCCTTGGGCAAGATGCCGTTGCAGGTGGAGTTGCTTGATGCTGACGGTGCGCTGCTTGATCGGCTGGTCAAGGGCAGCAATGGCGTGATCGAACGAACGGTCTAAGCGCCATGGTAAAGCTGCTGCTGTTCGGATACGGGAATCCCGGGCGCGGAGATGATGCTCTCGGCCCGGAGTTGATCGGGTGCATTGCGCAATTGCATCTCGCCGGTGTCGAGTGTCAGAATGACATGCAACTGCAAGTTGAGCATGTCACCGACCTGGCAGCCTGTGACCGGGTGTTGTTCATCGATGCCGATATGACCTGCGCGGAGCCTTGCGATTTTTCCGAAATTTCTGCCGAAAAAGATGGCAGCTATACCAGCCATGCAATGAGCCCGACGGCCTTGTTATACGCTTACCGGCAGGTGTACGGGAAGGATGCGCCACCGGCTTTTCTGTTGCGCATACGCGGCTACGATTTCGCGCTGGGTGACCCATTGACCGAACAAGCTGCAGCCAATCTGGATGCGGCAACAAGACTGGTTCATGAGCTGTGTATGGATGCAAGTCTGCAACGTTGGCGGCGGCACTTGGTGAACAAAGGAGACCCGGTTGCGTGAATTTATCATGGAGACGGATCATCTATTGATCTTAACTCCGTTCGGGCTGAGTTTGTCGAAGCCCATCCACCTTTCGACAGGTTCAAGGCGAACGGACTTCAAACATAATCTGGCCGTATCAATAAATTATGCATGAAATGTCGCTGGCCGAAAGCGTGCTGCAAATTATTGAGGATACAGCGCGCAAGCAAGGATACACGCGGGTCAAGACGGTGTGGCTGGAGATCGGTCAACTGGCTTGTGTAGAACAGGAGTCTCTGCGCTTTTGCTTCGATGTGGTGATGCGTGACAGCATTGCCCATCAGGCGCGGCTGGAAATCACCGAGACAGCGGGGCAGGGGCGTTGTGCGAAATGCTCGGTTGAAATGCCGATTGCCGCGCTTTATGAAGCCTGCCCAAAGTGCGGGAGCTACGAGATTCACGTAATCGGTGGCGACGAGATGCGGGTCAAAGAACTTGAAGTTGAATAGCAAGATTACTGTATAAGGCATTGAAAGGGTTTTGATATGTGTACAACATGCGGATGCGGAATCGGTCAGACGCTCATTGCAGGCCATGCGCTTAAACAGCCGCGCAAACCCGGTGAGGTTATGCGCTATCGGGTGCATGAGGTGGGTGCAGCACTCGCACATCCTCACACGCATCAACATGGTGTGTTGGATGGTGTGTTGAATGGAGTGCTGGACTTTGGCGCAGGCGCGGCAGGCACGCATGCGCCGGGCATCAGCCAATCCAGAATGATCAAGATCGAGCGCGACATCCTCGCCAAAAATAATGATTACGCCGCTGAGAACCGTGACTACTTTTCGACGCACGGCATTTTTGCGCTCAATCTGGTTTCCAGTCCCGGTTCAGGCAAGACCACCTTGCTGGTAAAAACCATCGCAGCCCTGCATGGCGCGCTGCCAATTGCGGTGATCGAAGGCGACCAGCAAACCGACAACGATGCAGCACGCATTCGTGCCGCCGGTGCACCAGCAGTGCAAATCAACACTGGCAAGGGCTGCCATCTGGATGCATACATGGTCGGTCAGGCCATGCAACCACTGCACTTGCAGGACCACAGTCTGCTGCTGATCGAGAACGTCGGCAATCTGGTTTGTCCGGCCAGCTTTGATCTGGGCGAGGCGCACAAGGTCGTAATTCTCTCGGTGACCGAAGGCGAAGACAAGCCGCTCAAATATCCCGACATGTTCCGCGCCGCCGATTTGATGTTGCTGAACAAATGCGATCTGTTACCGTATCTGGAATTCGATGCCGGGCTCGCTGTTGATTATGCGCGCCGCATTAACCCTAAATTGAAAGTGATCCGCATTTCCGCCAGCAGTGGCGAGGGAATGACGGAATGGCTGGACTGGATAGCAGTGGGTTGCCGCAATGTAGCGCACCGCAGAACCGAAAGTCCTGCTTGAATAAATCCATCGTCCTGCCAGTTTCCGGCCCACCGATATTGGCCTGCGGCGCGTGGCTGAAAAATACTATCTGCGTTACTCGCGGCAACGAGGCTTATGTCTCGCAGCTTATCGGCGATCTGGATACTGCCGAAGCGAGGCTGATGCTGGAGCAAAGTGTAACGGATTTGTGCGCAGACCTTGATGTTCAACCGGAAGTCGTAGCGCACGACCTGCACCCCGATTTTTTCAGTACACAATTTGCGCAATCCTACGCTGCTCAGCGCGGATTACCGATAGTGGCGGTGCAACATCACCATGCGCACATCGCCGCCCTTTGTGCTGAACATGGTGTTGTCCAGCCCGTGCTGGGATTGGCTCTGGATGGCGTGGGGCTGGGCACTGATGGCATGCCGTGGGGCGGCGAACTGTTGCGCGTGGAGGGAGCGGATTTCCAGCGCCTGGGGCATTTGGCTCCATTCGCCATGCCGGGCGGTGACCGTGCCGCGCGCGAGCCGTGGCGCATGGCGGCGGCGGTCTTGTTTCAGTTGGGGCGTGGCGACGAGATTGCGCAGCGTTTCCCCAATCAGCCGGGAACGAAGACGGTGGCGACCATGCTGCAAAGCGGCCTGAACTGTCCGGCCACCTCCAGTATGGGCAGATTGTTCGATGCCGCAGCAGGATTGCTGGGCGTGTGTGAGATTCAAACCTTTGAAGCACAAGCCGCGATGCTGTTGCAGGATTTGGCGGAGAGTCATGGCCAGAGTGCGCTGCTCGCCGAGGGCTACCGGATCACTGATAATCGCGTGCTGGATTTTTCGCCGTTACTCGCCGTGTTGAGCGATTGCCGCGACGCATCATATGGCGCGGCACTGTTCCATGCCACGCTAGCCGCAGGTTTGGCCGAGTGGGTGGAGCGTGCCGCTGGTGAGTACAGTATTGCCTATATCGCGTTGGGCGGCGGCTGCTTCCATAATGACATCTTGCTGCGCACCTTGTCTGACCGGCTTGATAAGTATGGGATGCAGGTGTTGACTGCGCAGCAGATGCAGCCCAACGACAGTGCAATTTCATTAGGTCAGGCGTGGGTTGCGCTGCAAACTATTAAACGAGGAATTTGAAAAACAAAGGCCAACTAAAGGGGCCAAAGCCCTTTAAATATTAATACTTTTTACCTGTGATGTTGGGCTTCATTATATTCAACCCAACCTATCGGGCTGAAAGGTGGCTAACGTAAAAGTAAGGGACTGCGCGAGGGTTTATTCGCGCAGTCCCTCTTGACTGCCGGGTTAGAGCGCGATTACCACTCACGGCGAAATTCACTTTCCACATCTCGTTTGATTGACAAGTACTCGCTAACTTGTGCATTAGCCCCCATAAGAATAATTGAGATTTTTCCAATGACCTCGCGAATATTGCGGAGATTAATGTGGCGGATACCAGGCAGCGATGGGTTGCCGTCTTTGTCTTGTGGGTAACGGAAAGCCATAGAGCTTGGATCGACAGCCGAGAACTCTCCAATGAGGCGTGCGATTTCTTAAAGTTCAGCAACAGAGTCACCGGGCGATATTTCCGATAGCAGTTTGTGACACTCCCCCCACAGGTTGCCGATGTGATGGTGTTTGGGGAAGTCACCAGCGATGTCTTGGAGGCGACGCGATTGGCGAATGAGGTCTTTGATTTCGAGTTCGAGATACTGTCTATAAAGAAACAATACTGGGTAGACCAAAGAGTCTTGGCTGACATTGCGTTCCTCGACGCGCTGGACAAGAAGATCGGCAGCTTCTTTGTAGCCAGAAGCATAGAGACCCCAACCGTCGTGGCACCAGTTAAGGCACGCGTTGTTCCACCAATCCTCTTGCGAAGAGAACAGGTTGTCTTCGGGTGAGGGTAGTGCTGGTGGCTCAAGCAATTCTATCCAATCAACAGGTGGCATGGGGTCTGTCATGTAGTGCACTAACGTAAAATTGAGGAGCTGCGCGCTTTTGCGCAGTCCCTCTCGAATGCCGGGTTGGGCCTCACGGCGCTACTTAGTGAGGTGGTATCCAGCATCGGTAAGTGTTTTCTTTACGGCGTTCTCCTGACCCAAAGTAGCGCCGTGTTTTTTGGCGAACACAATCGCTTTTTCTCGTACTGCGCGCAATGATTTCTTATCGGTTTTCGACGGTAGCGTCCACGAGGAGGAAGGCCCGCTTACAAAGGAAACATGAAGCTGGTTGTTTGAGAGGTATGAACTCATCCGATCAGTAGCAAGCGAACGACGCGGACCAGATGAGCGGCGCTTTGTAGAGGCGTCAGACTCTTCCTTGGTTTTTTGGACATCATTCGGACTAGAACCTGCGGGGAGATCAAATACGCGACGAAGAACGTCGTCTTCTGTTTCGCCAAATTTTCCACGACTTGCAATTGCTTGCCAAACAGTCTCAGTAACAGTGATGGTGTGCATATGACCTCCGTGTGGTAGTGTTACTACGCATAGTAGTAACACTACTTCAAAATGTCAAGCCCTTCTGGGAACCGAGGCTTTTGAGGCCCAACGTAATATATAAATCATTTTCATAAGCCAGCAATGCTGCCTATATCGGCAAACATTGTCAAACATCACCAGCCCCCACTATTTTCATAGTCTTAGCTGTTCATTTGGCTAAATTTTTGTTGTAGAACAGCATAAAATTCTGCGGATGAATGTTCAAGCTAATTCTCTTGATTCCCCCAAATTACTCAATCGGTTACGTGCCGAAATTCGGGTGCGCTATTACAGTATTTGTACTGAAGATGGAAACAAATAGGTAGAGTAGAAATAAGGCTATCGCCTGCCAACTACGCTACCATTTATTTTTATCCAAAAAGCCATTCGCATTGAGCTTGTCGGAAATGTTATGCTTCGACAGGCTCAGCACGAACGGCTATCAAGTTCGATTCGTGCTGGATCAATAGCTCCTCATCGGTCAGTACAACTGTCTTGCGATTGACCTGTAATCGTTCAGCCAATTCAGAAATCTAAATATGTGTCTCGCCATTCCCGCCCGCATCGAACAATTAATCGCTGAAGACAGCGCCATCATCAATCTGGGTGGGATGCGCAAGGAAGTCTCGCTCGCCTTGGTGGAGAATATCGCGGTGGGCGATTATGTGATCGTGCATGCCGGCTACGCGTTGCAAAAGCTTGATCAGGAAGAGGCCGCACACACGCTGGCGATGTTCGCCGAGATGAGCACGATGAATGAATTGCATGGTGATGAAGCATGAAATATGTAGACGAATTTCGTGACGGTGAATTGGCCAAGAATATTGCCGCCAACATCGCGCGCGAAGCGACTGCTGCATCAGGCTATCGCCTGATGGAATTTTGCGGCGGCCATACCCATGCCCTTTCCCGCTACGGCATTGCGGACTTGCTGCCAGCCAGCGTGCGCATGATTCATGGCCCGGGTTGTCCAGTCTGCGTACTGCCGATCGGTCGCGTGGATCAGGCGATACGGCTGGCACGCGAGCATGGCGTGATCCTGTGCACCTATGCGGACACCATGCGCGTTCCGTGCTCTGATAATCTCACTCTGATGCGCGCCAAGTCGGGCGGAGCGGATGTGCGCATGATCTACTCGACACAGGACGCGCTGAAGATCGCGCGGGATAACCCGGATCGACAGGTAGTATTTTTCGCCATCGGCTTCGAGACCACTACGCCGCCCACTGCTGTGGCGGTCAAACAGGCGGCAGTTGAGGGGCTGAAGAATTTCAGCATCCTGTGCAACCACGTGCTGACTCCGGCGGCGATGCACGCGATTCTATCTGCACAGGGTGGGGTGGCGCTGGATGGGTTCGTCGGCCCGGCGCATGTTTCCACCGTGATTGGCAGCAAACCGTATGAAGTGTTTGCCGACGATTACGGCAAACCGGTGGTGATCGCCGGATTCGAACCGCTCGACGTGATGCAGGCGATACTCATGCTGATACGCCAGATCAATGAAGGTCGTGCAACAGTAGAAAACGAATTTACTCGCGCGGTGACACGCGAAGGCAATCTTAAGGCACAGGCATTGGTTGAAGAGGTGTTCGAGTTGCGCGAGGTGTTTGAGTGGCGAGGCTTGGGCAGCATCCCACATAGCGCCTTGAAACTGCGACCCGAGTTCGCCGAATTCGACGCGGAGCTGAAATTCAGCATCGATTATGTGGCCGTGCGCGATCACAAGGCATGCGAATGCGCGGCTATTCTGCGCGGCGAAAAGTGTCCGCAGGAGTGCAAGATCTTTGGCACGGTGTGCACGCCGGACAACCCGGTCGGTTCCTGCATGGTGTCATCGGAAGGCGCGTGTGCCGCGCATTACAGCTATGGTCGTTTTCGGGATGCTGCTAATGAATAGGGCTCTATGTGATTCGTTGTGGGTAGCCCTTGGATGAGTTCAAGATGAAAAATAAGCTTAAAATCCTTTTATCCTTCGACAAGCTCAGGACGAACGGATTTTTGAATTTTATTCATTCTCATAAGCTCAGGACGAATAGTATTTTGAATTTCGCCTATCCTTAAGCTCAGAATGAGCGGATTTATGAATTCCGCCCATCCTTAAGCTCAGGACAAATGGATTTTTGAGTTCCGTTCGTCCTGAGCTTGTCGAAGGATGGATGGATTGCTTAAAAGGATAAATGAAATGTTTTGGGTGTACATTCTCCGCTGTGCTGACGGTAGCTATTACACCGGGCATACCGACAATCTTGAAAGACGCATCGGCCAGTACCAGACCGGAGAATGCGTAGGTTATACCGCAACGCGCCGTCCGGTGGAACTTATTTGGTCGCAGGAGTGTGTCACGCGGGTAGACGCCTTGTCGGCCGAGATGCAAATTAAAGGCTGGAGCCGCAAGAAGAAAGAAGCCATGATGCGCGGCGACTGGACTGAAGTTTCTCGCTTGGCTAAAAGCAAATCCGCTCATCCTTCGACAGGCTCAGGACGAACGGATTTACTTCTTGGGGAGGTTGAAAATTGATTACCCACTTCTATTTCATATAGAGCCATGAATATAGTCAAACCAAATTACACGCGCCCGCTTGATTTCAAGCAGGGGCGGGTAGAAATGTCGCATGGTTCCGGTGGACGCGCCATGGCGCAATTGATCGCCGAGTTGTTCACTGCCGGTTTTGATAACGCATACCTGGCTCAGGGCAACGATGGTGCATTGCTGCCGCAAATCACCGGGCGGCTGGTGATGTCTTGCGACGGCCATGTCGTGTCGCCATTGTTCTTCGCAGGTGGCGATATCGGCTGCCTGTCGGTGCACGGCACCATCAACGATGTTGCGATGATGGGAGCGAGGCCGTTGTATCTGGCGGCTTCTTTCATACTCGAAGAAGGTTTCCCTCTCGCCGATCTGAAACGCATCGTCGCGTCCATGGCGAACGCTGCAAAAGTCGCGGGCGTACCCATCGTCGCAGGTGATACCAAGGTGGTGGAGCAGGGCAAGGGCGATGGGGTGTTCATCACCACTACCGGAGTGGGTGTGGCACGTGAGGGCATCACTCTGTCCGGTGATCTTGCGCAGCCGGGCGACACAATCCTGTTGTCCGGCACGATAGGGGATCACGGCATGGCGGTGCTTTCGCAACGTGAAAACCTGACTTTCGATGCGCCCATCGTGTCGGATACGGCGGCGTTGCATGGGCTGGTTGCAGCCATGCTGGACAGCGAAGTGAAATTGCGCGTACTGCGCGACCCGACACGCGGCGGGTTGGCGACGACACTCAATGAGATCGCCAAGCAATCCGGCGTGGGCATGATGCTGCATGAATCTGCCATTGCGGTGAATCAGCCGGTTGAAGCAGCCTGCGAGTTTCTCGGGCTGGATCCGCTATATGTCGCCAACGAAGGCAAGCTGGTAGCTATTTGTGCGTCGGAGGATGCCGGGCGCTTGCTTGAAGTGATGCGCGCTCATCCGCTGGCTCGTGAGGCGGCCATCATCGGTGAGGTGCTGGAAGATGCGCATGGCTTCGTGCAGATGACCACCAAGCTCGGTGGTCGTCGTATCGTTGATTGGCTGGCAGGTGAGCAATTGCCGAGGATATGTTGAGGGCACCTCTAAAAATCCAATTAGGGATGGATGGCCATGTGCGCATAGCGGTCGGCGCTGGGCTGGCGATATTCCACCACCACGCGCGCATCGGCGGCCAATGCGCCGTTCTCGTCTAGGATCAGAGGATTGATGTCCATCTCTTTGAGCAAGGGCAGTTCGCAGACCATTTCCGACACGCGCAACAACACGTCCTCCAGCGCCGCCATATTGGCCGGAGCCATGTTGCGGAATGTGCCCAGCATCTTGGCGATGCGGGTATTCTGGATCAGCTCTCTGACCAGGAAGCTGTTCAGCGGCGGCAGGGCGACGGCACGGTCACCCATGATTTCGACGGTAGTCCCGCCCGCGCCAAACGTGATTACCGGCCCAAACACCGGGTCGCTGGTGACGCCTATCATCAACTCGCGGCCATTCGGTTTGACGATCATCGGTTCGATGGAAATGCCGTCAATCTGCGCGCTGGGGCGATTGTGCTGAACGTTATCGAGAATTTGCTGGTAGGCAGTGCGAACTTCATGCGCATTATTCAAGTTGAGCAGCACGCCACCGGTATCGCTTTTGTGCGTTATGTCGGGCGAATTGACTTTCATCGCCACTGGGAATCCCAATTGCTGCGAAATTAGCAGCGCTTCGTTGGGCGAATGGGCGACTATGGTTTTTGCGACGGGAATATGGAAAGCGGACAGCAAAGCTTTGGATTCCATTTCAGTCAGTACCTTGCGATGCTCCTGGAGTGCGCCTTCGATAATCAGTTGTGCACTTTCTACATCAGGCTCGACGTGGTGCGAGAGCGGGCCAGGCATCTGCAATAGTAACTTCTGGTTGCGGTAGTAGTTGGATAGATGCGAGAACACTTCCACCGCTGTCTCCGGTGTGCAATAGTGTGGTATGCGCGCTTTGGAAAATGCATTGCGTGCATCCGCGACCTGCGTCTCGCCCATCCAGCAGGCCAACAGCGGTTTGCTGTGCGTGTTGGAAAGCTCGATCAGGATTTTCGCCGATTCCAGCGGCTTGGTCATCGCCTGAGGCGTTAGGATGGCCAGCACGCCGTCCACGTTTTCATCTTCCAGGCAGGCTTTGACTGCATGATGGTAACGATTTGCTTGAGCATCGCCGATGATGTCTAATGGATTGCCGTGCGGCCAATTCAGCGGTAAATGCTGGTTGAGACATTGAATCGTGGAATCCGACAAAGTGGCCATCGTGAGCCCCAAGTCGGCGGCACGATCCGCCGCCATCACAGCAGGGCCGCCACCATTGGTGACGATGGCAAGGCGATTGCCAACCGGGTGGAAGCCGCATGACAGCGCTTTGGCAGCGGCAAACAGTTGCGTGATAGTCTGCACCCGCACCACACCTGCCCGGCTAACTGCTGCATCGAACACATCGTCCGCGCCAACCAGCGAGGCGGTATGTGATATCGCTGCCTTGGAGCCTGCCGCATGGCGACCGACCTTGACCAGAATGACTGGCTTGATGCGCGCGGCGGAACGTAGCGCGCTCATGAAGCTGCGCGCGTTGCGGATGCCTTCAATGTACATCAGGATGCTGTGGGTATCGGCATCGGACACCAGATAATCGAGTATTTCGCCGAAATCAACATCGATCGATGAGCCCATGGATACCAGGCTGGAGAAACCTACGTCGTTGCTCTGCGCCCAATCCAGTATTGCGGTGCACAACGCGCCGGACTGGGAAACGAACGCGATGTTGCCGGTGTTCGCTCCGCCCTTGTTGAAGGTGGCATTGAGGCCGATGGATGGGCGCATGATGCCCAGGCAATTTGGGCCGATCAGGCGAATGCCATAGCGGCGTGCGGTTTCCAGCAATTCCTTTTCCAGTGCCTCACCCTCATGGCCGGCTTCACCAAATCCGGCGGTGATGATGACCGCTGCCTTTACGCCGTGGATGCCGCAGCTCTCGATGATGCACGGTACGGTCCGCGGCGGCGTGGCGATTACCACCAGTTCAACCGGTTCGCCGATGTCGGCGATCGAGACGTAGGCGCGCTTGCCCTGCACCTCTGCGTGTTTCGGGTTGACCGGATAAAGCAGACCATTAAAGCCGCTTCCCAGCATATTCTGAAACACGATTTGACCGACCGAGTCGAGCCGGTCACTCGCGCCAAATACAGCGACAGACTTGGGTGAAAATAGTGCGCTAAGGTAGTGCTTGCCCATGATTTTGCGCTTTGTTTGAATGTTTGCTCGGCATGATAGCACTGTACCGACGCCCAATTTTTGCCATGCAAACTGCATATACCAGCCATCCGCTCTACTTCAATCACCTCATGGGCGCACTGACTCATGCAAGTTTAGCTTGGTGCGCTTAGACGACTTTCTGGGTCATCGAGAGTAGATCAGGGTATTGCGGGGTGTAAGCGCAACAAGTTCTCGATGAATCGTCGGTTAAATAATGCCCACAATATTACCGGTATCAGGCTGGGGAAAATGAGGTAGCCAATCTGATAACCTAACGCGATGGTCTCCATGCGCCAACCGGACAAACCCGTTTGAGTGGAAACCTCGGGGCCAAGTTTTATGCCGACTTGTGCCAGGAAATCGAAAGCGATGCCCCAGCTTTGGAAGGGTAGGAGGGTAACGACACCGGCAAGAATTTTCCACCACTTGGCGCGAGTGGCAAGCATCAGCGCGAGGAAAAAGGCTAAGCCGTAGGAATAGAGCAGGGGATTCACTTCCGACAGCAGTAATGCAGTCTGTTCCGGTGTGGGGTGCATCTCAATGGTAGTTACAAATACCAAATCTAATCCCGGCTGTTCCAGTGCCGACACGATGCCAGATTTGAACTGATCCACCAATAGACGAGCCAAGGCGCCGGTGACGGCTGCATGATACTGCGCACTGAAATACCACGCCGCGAAGCAAAGCGGCAGCCAAAGGATGGTGCGTAGAACAAATTTCCCGAGCGAAGGGGCATCCGCCGTCATGGTGTTGTCGGTTGCTGCGTCACGGTACCTACTGATGGAGGAGACGAGATAGAGGGCAGCGTCCGAAGCCAGATCAGCCAGACAATCAGCACATCGAGCATGATGAGCGCTTGCCACAGATAAAGATGCGCCCACTCGAAGACCTTCATATTCCATTGGCCGAGATAGAACAGGCTGATCACACGCACGATATTCAGCGCTTGCACCGCAAACAGACCGACGAAGATGCCGATCACGCGGTATTTCCAGGGCGCAGGGAAAGCGAGCATGGCGGCAATAAGAACAATGGCTGCCTCAATGCCGTTGCATCCCGCCTCGATGGAAACCGCGAAGCCGTTGGTAGTGCTCTGAATAATCTTGCCGAAAGCGGTAACGTGCGGATCGATGAGATTGATCAGGCCGGCACTAATACGCACCAGCGCTGCAGTCCACGGGAGCACGACGGCGCTTTGTATGGGCTGCGTCAACTCGGCCGCAAACAGCGTGACCAGGATTACGGCGAAGAGAATGGAGAAGCGCAACATAAATAAGTGTTATTTGAACGCAAAATTGTGAGCGATAAATGAATATGACTCAGCGTGGTCAAGCTGACTTGAAGTGTGCCTACGGCGGGGAATCAAGGTGGACCGATTGTACATTGGTTTCGCAAGACCCGAATCGGGCGATTGGTGGTGAATATAGAGGGTGCCATCAAAGACGGTTTAAATCCTAAATAACAGCGCGTCTGGTGCGCGCTCGTGTTGCGACACATCCGAAAAGAGCTGTCAGAGCGATTAGCAACATCGCGGTCCAGTGGCTCAACGTTGGAATCGGCTTAATGGAAGTTGCTGAAACAACGCTGATCCCTGGCCCACTGGGATCGGTAATGGAGCCATTGGCATTGAGATCAGCGTCACCTTGCCCACCATCGGTGATGGAGAAGGTGACGGTATTGCCGGTCACGGTGGCTTGCAAGGGGTACCAGTGCATTTGAGCCACACCAGGCTCGGCTCCATACTCCCAGTAAATAAACCCGGCACTTGGCATCGCAGCAGGTAGGGTCAAGGTAAAGTTCAAGGTTGATGCCGGGATACAGCCGCTGGTGGTGAAAGTTACAAGGCCATGAGGAAAGCTCACCCCAGGGGGTGGCGCAGGCGGCGAGCTTGGATCTCCGGTCACTGGAATAAAGTGCACTTGGCTAAAGGTGCAGCCTGGCCCCCCTCCGCTAAAGCTCAAGCTCGCTATTCCGCTGCCAGTCGCAGCCGGTGCACTGTAGCTTGTTTGGGTTGGGGTGACATTGACTGTTGCTGAGGCTGGGCCAGTCCCTACAGTGTTGGTGGCCTGCACACTGCAGCTGTAATTTGTACCATTATTAAGCCCGTTCACCGTGATCGGACTCGTCGCCTCGTTTGCTGTGATCGCACCGGAGTTACAGCTGACGATGTAGCCCGTAATCGCGGCTCCGCCACTAAATGCCGGGGTAGTAAAGCTAATGACTGCTTGCCCATTGCCGGCACTGGCACCAACTATCGCCGGTGCTCCCGGCGCTACTGCACTCACGTTAAAACTGTGATTCATATCAGGGGCTGCCATATACGTTGCATCGCCTCCTTGACTTAACCTTAGCGTGCAGGTGCCAACGGCCACCAGGGTGATGGTGCTACCATTGGTTCCGCTCGATGTACATACCGCAGGTGTGGTGGTGGTGGATGAAACCGTAAGGCCCGAGGATGCCGTCGCACTTAAGCTAAACGCGGCGTCCCCCAATTTCTTGTTCGGCAAGGTGGTAAAAGTAATCGTCTGCCCCGCCTGCCCCACACTAAAGCCTTGATCGACATTCGGCGCAGCGTTGTAATTACTATCACCACCTTGTAGAGCCCGGATCGTACAACTTCCCGCAGCAACAATTGTCACGGTCGCGCCAGACACCGTACACACTGGCGCCGTCAGCAATGAGAAGGTCACCGCAAGCCCCGACGACGCCGTGGCGCTTACCGTAAACGGTGAATCTCCATACGTCTTATTAGTAAGTGCACCAAAGGTAATGGTCTGATTTGCAGGAGCGATCGTAATACTGAAATTCTGCGTGGCAGCGGGTGCAACACCGTTGCTCGCGGTGATGGTGCCGTTAAAGCTTCCCGCGGTTGACGGCGTTCCGCTAATGAGACCAGTTGTGCCGTTAAGTGCCACGCCAGTCGGCAAAGCGCCAGTGGTCACCGCAAAAGTTGGGTCGGGAGTGCCGCTTGTAGTCACGGGAAAAGCGTAGGGCGTAGCCACTGTTCCATTCGGCAAGGCACTATTTGTAAAAGCAGGGGGCTGGCCATTAGTCAACGTGAAGCTTGCGCTCAAGGGTGATACCGTTGCCTGAACACTATAGGTGCCAAGTGTCCCGTTGGCAGTTAACGCGGGCGCCGTAGCGATACCCGCCGCATCGGTGGTGACGGTGACCATGCTTACGCCGCCCGTAAATGTCGCCGAGGCCCCGGAAGTTGGCGCGGTAAAAGTTACTCCTATGCCTTGTACTGGGTTGCTGGCTATGTCCCGTGCCACGACGCTAAGCGCGCTGGGGAATGCGGTGTTGGCCAAGGTGATCTGCGGCGTACCCGATTGCACCGCGAGTGCAGCTAACGGCGCAATGGACGTGTTTAACAGTACCGACACATTAGCGCTGCTTCCGTTCCCGCTCACCAGGTCAAGTCTACCGTCACTACTAAAATCACCAATCGCGATTGAGCGGGGTGAGCCCCCCGTGACAAACGAGGTCGCAGCTTGAAAGGTGCCGTCGCCGTTGCCCACAAGAATGGAAGCGGTCCCGGCAGTTTGATTCGATACCGCGATATCGAGTTGGCCATCGCCATTCATATCGCCGATTACCACCGTGCGGGGCCCCGCACCCGTCGCAAAACTGGTCCGCGGAGCGAACGTGCCATCGCCGTTGCCAAGTAAAATCGAAACGGAGGCGGCACCGAAACTCGCCACGGCTAGATCGAGCTTGCCGTCGCTATTAAGATCCCTGACGGCTACCGAGAACGGATTAAGCCCTGCCGCTAAATTAGTCGCTGGTTGGAACGTGCCATCGCCATTGCCAAGAAGAATCGAAACCGTGCTCGAGCTCGGTGAGAAATTACCAATTGCTAGGTCGAGCTTGCCATCGGCGTTGAAGTCACCAACAGTTACCGAGCGAGGATCTGATTGGGTGGCGAAGTTGGCTACGGCTTGAAAAGTGCCATCGCCATTTCCCAGTCGAATCGAAACGTTGTTACTGCTCTGGTTTACTGCGGCGACATCGAGCTTGCCATCGCTGTTAAAGTCACCGACTGTCAGCGCGAAGGACAGAGATCCCATTGCATAATCGGTCTTGGGCAGAAAGGTGCCATCTCCGTTGCCGAGAAGAATTGAAACGGTGCTGGCGCCATTGTTAGCGATAGCGAGATCAAGCTTACCGTCGCCATTTAAATCCCCCACCACGATTCCTTGTGGTGCGCTTCCTGTAATAGAGTTGATCGCCGGCTGAAACGTACCATTGCCATTGCCGAGCAAGATGGAAACGGTGTTGCTGCCTGGGTTGGTCACTGAAATATCGAGATTGCCGTCTGCATTAAAATCACCGAGAGCTATCCAGTATGGATTGATGCCAACCGCATAGGTGACCACCGGGGCGAACGTCACAGCTGCTTGCGCGCTCCATCCCCAGCACGCGATGGCCCCTACGCCCACTAAACGCCACCATATTGGCGCTACTGCTCTGGCGAAACCGCGACAGCCGTGGTTGAGGGCAATGCAAGTTATTGTCAGTAACCGAGTCATAGTGCCGAAGAAATGTCAGTGAAGTTGGAAAAGGATATTTCCGAAGCGACAGTTATCCCAGCTTCGAATTAAATGATTTATTTTATGGCCAACTCTATAAGTGCATCGTTTAGTTGAAACGGTTACTCAAGTAGTTTTTACTTGGCGGATTCAACTCTGAAGTGCAACTTTTGTAAGTGAATTTAGGTGGCGAGCTG
>NZ_CAKMHQ010000062.1 GCF_927312905.1 Candidatus Nitrotoga sp. 1052 | reverse complement strand
TTTACACTTGCAATTTGTTATTTTTAATGGGGGGAAGTCCGACAGGCTGCTAGGGGAGAGTAGAATGTGACCCTGAGCGGGTGGTATAGTCAAAAGGCGAAGTCTGCAGTGACCCGCACGCCCCCCCCCTCCCCCCTACTACGCTGCAGCTGGCGTAACCAGTCAAAAAACCAGCTGAGAACAGTTGGGGTTTGAGTATTGGTGGAGGCGGCTGGAATTGAAGCCGCGCCCGCAAGCAGCTCTACATTCTTAATCAAGTTATTTTAATTTTATCCGGTAAAAGCCAACCGACAGGCTACTACCGGACGAGTTACCTAAATTGATGCCATACAAAGTAACCCTGCATGACACGATTCCATGTACACAACCTCGCTCATTGCGGCCTCGCGTACCTCGAGTCCAGCTTACCTCATTTTTGAGGAAGGGAATTTATGGAAGTGGTAGTGGTGACGAATATGCTGTTATATAATTCATTATTATGACTCGATTGTTCTAAGCGTTACGCGTTAGGGCATAATCGGGAGGCATAAATATATATTTCACAAGACTTAAGATGAGCCTTTACGCAGCTTTTAGCGTAAAGGAAAAATAACACTATCCATTCTACCGTTTGGGTCCCAATATTAAACCTTAGCCGTGTTGGGCGGCTTGTCCAATGCGCACAGCGAAAACAGGAAATCATGTATAAAAGCACGCCGCATATCTTGGAAGTCAGACCTAAAATACCAGCCCGTTTAGCCCGGCTTGAAGAACTGGCAAATAACTTATGGTATAGCTGGGATCTGCCCACACGTGATTTATTCTCTTATATTCATCGCAAACTGTGGGATGAGGTAGGTCAAAACCCGAGAGCTTTTCTACGAAGTGTGGACGAACGATGCCTGATAACTGCCTCGGAAGATCAGATTTTCCTGGATCAATACCATCGCACATTATCTGCTTACGATAGCTATCATACTAAGCCAGTGCGCAATAGTCATGCTGAAGGGTTCGCGGAAAACGATCTGATTGCCTATTTTTGTGCCGAATTTGGGTTTCACGAAAGCTTTCCAATTTATTCCGGCGGTTTGGGAATTTTGGCGGGTGACCACTGCAAGTCCGCCAGCGACATGCATTTGCCCTTTGTCGGCGTAGGCCTGCTCTATCGCCAGGGTTATTTCCATCAGACTATAGATGGTGATGGCAATCAAAAGGCCATTTATACTGACTCTGAATTCGAGAGCCTGCCTATTTCACCGGTATTAAATAGTGATGGTTCAGAGGTCCATGTAAGCGTGGATTTACCGGGGCGCAGAGTAGCAATTAAGGTATGGAAAGCGCGGGTCGGCAATGTCACTATCTATTTGCTGGACACTGACCTTGATGAAAATTCCCAGCAAGATCGTGCCATCACTCACCATCTTTATGGCGGCGACAAGTCCATTCGTATTGAACAGGAAATCGTGCTCGGAATCGGTGGTGCCCGCGCTCTTGGGGAAATGGGCATCAAGCCGAGCGTATGGCACATCAATGAAGGTCATGCCGCTTTCTTGCTACTGGAACGCATCCGCATCCTGACGGAACAAGGTATAGAGTTTTCAGCCGCACTCGAAGCAGTTGCTGCACATACTGTCTTCACAACGCACACACCCGTACCAGCCGGTCATGATCATTTCGACTACGGCATGATGATGTACTATTTTGAAAATTATTATCCGCAATTGAAAATCAGCCGCGATGAATTTCTTGCCTTGGGGAATGTATCGGATACACCCGATTTTAATATGACCGCATTGGCAATTCATTGTTCGCGTTTTCAGAATGGCGTATCACGAATCCACGGCAAGATTTCTGCCAAAATCTGCGCCGAAATGTGGCAGGAAATTGAGCAAGAAGATAATCCCATGAGCTACATTACTAATGGGGTGCATATGCCTACATTTTTGGCTAAGGAATGGTCGGAGGTGTTTGTGCGATTCCTCGGTTGGGATTGGAGTCAGCATGTAGCAGATGTCGGTTTCTGGGAGCGGGTCGACAGTATTCCGGATCATCAATTCTGGAGTGTGCGCGAGTCGCTTAAATCGAGAATGCTGCAGTTAATCCGTTATCGTATCAGTCGGCAACATTTCCGCAATCACGGTTCTGAAGCACATCTTGATCGCATTTTGAAATATGCAGATCCGGCCAATCCGAATGTGCTTACTATCGGCTTCGCGCGCCGTTTCGCGACGTATAAGCGCGCTGCATTATTATTTGAAGATCTGGATTGGCTGCGCCAGATCATGCAGGATCCTGAGCGTCCGGTGTTGTTTATTTTTGCCGGCAAGGCACACCCTGCAGATATTCCGGGGCAGGATCTTATCCGCAAAGTAACGCAGATTTCACGCATGCCGGAATTTGAAGGCAAGATCCTGATGCTGGAAGGTTACGACCTGCGGCTTGCACGTCGTATGGTGGCCGGGGTGGATGTGTGGTTGAACACCCCACTGTATCCGCTTGAGGCAAGCGGCACTTCGGGCATGAAGGCAGCCATGAATGGGGTGCTTAACTTGTCAGTACTGGATGGCTGGTGGGATGAAGGTTACGATGGCAAGAATGGCTGGGCAATCAAACCAGTTTCAGAGTTTTTGCCTGAAGCGCAGCGCAACCGTGAAGAAAGTCAAACACTCTATGAGCTATTGCAGGATCAGGTCATTCCAACTTACTACAAACACAACAAGATGGGCTATTCGTCAGAATGGGTAAAGATGTCCAAGCGCTCCATCGCAACCTTGCTGCCGAGCTTCAATGCCACACGCATGGTGGGTGAGTATGTTGCTAAAACATACTTACCAGCCACACGGCAGTATCGCAAATATTGCGATGCTGCTTTTGAAGGTGCGCGTCAAATTTCGACTTGGAAAAATGCGGTCCGTAAAGCTTGGCCCGGCGTAACAATACGCCGCTTGGGCACCCCTAAACAAAGCATTATGTTCAGAGAGAACGTGTACTTTGAAGTAAGCGTAAACCTGAATGGCCTCAAGCCTGCTGACGTGGTGGTCGAAATGTTGATTGGTCATGCATACAATAAGGAAAAACTCAAGCAGTCGATGCTTTACCAGTTTGCAGCACAGGAAGTTAATGCAGAAACAGGCGAACATGTTTATGTGCTGGAATTGACACCGGAACTATGTGGCAAGCTTGAATATCGCATACGGGTTTATCCGCACCACGAAATACTGACGCATCAATTCGAGATGGGCTTAATGCGCTGGCTATAATTCCAATTGCACTTCATAGGTGACACTGTTTGGTTACCTCGCTCATTTTTAGTTTGGGTGATGTTATTTTCGTCATCCTTAGTGGCTTACCTTCATTGCCAAGGTTAGCCTTCGCTAAAAGTGAGGTTTTCAGCCTTGCTCGTTCGTCGTTAACTTGTATTACCTTCGAATTGAAATTGGAATAACGATGCGGGTATTGTTTGCTACTTCTGAAGTCGCACCACTAATCAAAACTGGCGGTTTGGCCGATGTCAGCGCCGCACTGCCGGCTGCGCTGCATAGAATGGGAGTAGACGTACGCATATTGCTGCCAGGTTATCCGCAAGTTTTAAAGGCGTTGCCGCATCTTCAGGTTGCTGCCAAAATCTCCATTCAGTCCAGCTTTCCTGCAGCACGACTGTTGGCTGGTTCGTTGCCTAATGGCATACTTTTATTAGTAATTGAATGTTCCGAACTGTATGAGCGTGGTGGCGGAGCATATCAGGATGAACATGGTCTCGACTGGCCAGATAACGCCCTACGATTTGGGTTGCTGTCAAAAATTGCTGCATTGCTGAGCTGTGCGGATTCTCCACTTGACTGGAAACCCGATATAGTTCATTGCAATGACTGGCAAACCGGACTTACCCCGGCCTATCTGCATTTTTCAGATGGTGCTATACCTTGTGTGATGACTGTGCATAATCTTGCATTTCAAGGCGTATTCCCGTCGCAGACGGTTGCGGAATTGGCGTTGCCCGCTGAGTGTTTTCAGCCTGACGGTGTGGAGTTTTACGGCAGCCTGTCCTTCATGAAGGCGGGTTTGTATTACGCCGATCACATCACTACCGTGAGTCCGTCTTATGCCAACGAAATTCAGACCGATGCGCTGGGATTCGGTCTACAGGGCCTGCTTGCCTACCGGCGAGAAGTTTTGACAGGCATTTTGAACGGTATTGATACCACAGAATGGAATCCCGCCACCGACCCTAACCTTGCTCATCCTTACGATGACACCGATATAAACGGAAAATCCTTTAATAAGCGCGAGTTACAAAAACGTATGGGATTGCGTATTGATCCCGACCTGCCATTGTTCGGCTTAGTGAGCCGATTTACCCATCAGAAGGGCGTGGATCTGGTGCTGGAAATTGCACCACAATTGATTGCCATACCGGCGCAACTGGTATTGCTGGGTAATGGCGATGTGGAAATGCAGCGAACTGCGCTGGAGCTTTCGCATCATTATTCCGGCCAGATCAGTGCTTACGTGGGCTTCGATGAGGCCTTGTCACACCTGATAGTAGCAGGCGCAGACATTTTTTTAATGCCGTCACGTTTCGAGCCATGCGGACTAAGCCAGATGTATAGCCAACGCTATGGCACGCCGCCAGTGGTGCATGCGACTGGCGGCCTGATTGACACAGTATTGGATAGCAACGTAGCTACACTAGAACAGGGCGTTGCCAGCGGGTTCGTATTTCATAGCATGGATACGTCCAGCCTGTTGGCTACGGCACGACGTGCCGCGATGGCCTATCATGACAAAAAAACCTGGCGGGCATTGCAGCACAATTGCATGATCAAGGATTTTGGCTGGAATCAGAGTGCCACAGCCTACCATGACATCTATATGCATTTGATGCGGCGATAGCTGCACTTGCGCAGCTTCATTCAGCATTCCGCTTCCGTCAAGTTTTTCCTTCAGTACACAATGTGCGACTTCGGCTTTATCAGATGAATTAATTCGTGCGCTAAAACAATTGCGAAATGTAAATTTGAATTTGAACATCAGCAAAATGGGTATAGTGAATTTTAATTTACCATCGAACTGGCGGGAATTATAGGGCCTGCTGAGTGGGTGTTTAACTTCGGTTTATTTTGATAAACACCGATTGCAGTTTGTGGCCCGCCATGAACTACATTTTCAAAAAATTTTGAAACGACTATGCTGAAAAATTTTTTTACTGGTGGAACTTGTAGTTGTTATCGGTGTCAGGTTATAGCCCTAAAATGCATTTGGAGAATTAAAAATAACATGCAATTGCATAGCTTACCTATTCGTTTATGGTGGTCGATATTTTTACTAATCGTCATCACCCCATCATATGCAGCGACGTCATTGACTTTAAACGAAGCCTTACGCCTCGCAGCCATACACAGTCCAATGCTCGCTGACGCAACAGCCCAGGAGCGTGGCGCGCATGCCGCTCTCACTACGGCGCGGGCCTATCCCAATCCCGATCTTCTAGTCGGGGGTGGGAGTTCTCTTTCAAAGCACTTTAGCGTGCCGGATGGGCATACCCGCGCAGCTGCATTATCTCAGCTGGTCGAACTGCCCTCCGTGCGTGCCGCACGGAGGCAGGGCGCAGAAGCCGGTATTGCCGCCAGTGCGGCGGTAGTGTCGGATGCGCAAATAAATCTGCGGACCTCAGTGACGCAGGCTTTTTTCGATGTATTGCGTCGTCAAGAGGAGGTCAAGCTCGCTTCGGTGAACCATGAGTTACTGATGCAAATTCGCGACAGGGTTAAACTCAAGGTCAAAGTTGGAGAATCTCCGCGCTTTGAATTGGTGAAAGCAGAAGTCGAGGCATTGGCTGCGAAGAGTGCCGTTAATAGTGCTGAACTACGCATTACCCAGGCTCGCGATCGGCTGCGGGCACTAATTGGCGCGCCACTTGCGGGGAACTTCAAAGTGGCGCAGGAAAAGCTACTACCACCTGATCTGCCACCACTGGAAGAACTGCGTAGAGATTTATTGGAGCGTCAGCCTTTACTTAAAGTGGCTGACGCTCAAACGCGTCGTGCTCAAGCGAAAGTGCAGCTAGAACGCAACCTGCGTTTCCCACAGCCCACCATTACGGTAGGCTCCAATCAAGATCCGGATTGGAAACAGTGGCAAGTCGGCGTGAGCTTGCCCTTGCCGTTATGGAATCGTCGTCAGGGCCCCATCGGCGAGGCCGTCGCAGGGCTTGATCGGGCTGAGGCGGAAAAGCGGCAGACAAGCATCAATCTACTGGGAGTCCTGGATCAGGCTTACGGCCGATATCAGATTGCCAAAAATCAAGTAATGATATTCGAGACCGGCCTGATGCACGATGCCGAAAACGCCATGAAGGTGGCCGAAGCGGCCTATCGCTATGGTGAGCGTGGCATTCTTGATTTTCTGGACGCCCAGCGGGTTTTGCGCAACACCCGCCTGGACTACCTTAATGCTCGTTACGAACTGCAAGCCGCGCTAATCGAAATTGCCCGGCTGCGAGCCTCCCCCCCCAATGCCGGTGAAATACTATGAAGCGCACAATCTTATCTGTTTTAATCCCTCTTCTATTTGTCGCTATGCTGATTGGTTGCAAGGGCAAGGAAACGCCGCGTTCCGCCGCGGCTCCAGTCAATGATCCCTCTGTGGTAAAGGTTGCACCGGAATTTCTCAAGCGCCTGACAGTCATCCCTGCTGGCGAAGGTGATGTGGCGGAGACCCTGCGCGTACCGGCCCGGGTCGAGGTGGACGAACATAGGGTGGCGCGCATCGGCGCTGCCGTAACTGGACGTGTGACTGAGATCCATGCTTTTCTTGGTCAGACGGTAAAACGCGGCGATGTGCTAACCACACTGAATAGCACCGAATTGGCTACTGCCCAGCTCACCTATCTCAAGGCTTTATCCCAAGAAGCGCTGCAGCACCGCGCGGTAGAGCGGGCAAGATTACTGTTCGCTGCCGATGTTATTGGCGGAGCTGAACTGCAAAAGCGCGAGGCTGATCTGGTCCAGGCCCAAGCCGAACTACACGCTTCCCACGAACAGCTCAAGGTGCTCGGTATGGCCAAAAGCGCCATTACCAAGCTGGCGGCTACGCGCCGGGTGAATTCCCTATCCTCCATTATTGCCACTCTCGACGGAGTGGTGATTGAGCGAAACGTAACATCGGGCCAAGTAGTGCAACCGGCGGAAGCTCTCTTTACCGTAGCAGATCTGTCCCACGTCTGGCTTGTGGCCGAGGTGACCGAGCAGCAGGCTGCCCTGGTGAAGTTAAATGAAGTGGTGCAAGCTGAGATTCCCGCATTGGACGGAAAACGTATCGAGGGACAAGTGATTTTTATCGCCGACACCGTTGATCCCGATAGACGAACGGTGAAAGTACGCATGGAAGCAGCGAATCATGAGCGCGTACTCAAGCCGGAAATGCTTGCCTCTATGCTGATTCTGGTTAAATCCCAGCGCCGCCTGGTGGTTCCAGCTGCGGCGGTGGTACGGGAGGAGAACAAGGATCATGTTTTCGTCCAGCTGGACGATAAACGCTTCCAGTTGCGGCGTGTCCTGCTTGGACAAGAAAGCCATGGTTATTTCCCAGTGCTGGAGGGCATCAAAATAGGCGAACGTATCGTCACAGAAGGCGGTTTTCATCTAAACAACGAGCGCAAGCGCGAAGAGCTGGGAGGCTGATATGCTGGAATCCCTGATTGAGGCTGCGCTTAAACAGCGTTTGGTGCTTGTCGTGGTGGCGGTTTGCTTGGTGGCATTCGGGCTGGACGCGACGCGGAAGCTGTCAGTGGATGCCTTTCCAGACGTGACCAACGTACAAGTGCAGATTGCCACTGAGGCTTTGGGCCGTTCACCCGAGGAAGTCGAACGCTTCGTTACCGTGCCGTTGGAAATGGCCATGACCGGCCTGCCGGGATTAGAGGAGATGCGCTCGCTCAATAAACCGGGGCTATCGCTGATCACCCTGGTGTTTACCGATGCTACCAATGTCTATTTCGCGCGCCAGCTGGTAATGGAGCGCCTGATCGAGGTAGGCGGGCGAATGCCGCAGGACGTGACACCAATACTCGGCCCGCTGTCTACAGGGTTGGGTGAGGTTTATCAGTACACACTGGAGCAGCCAGACGACGGAGAGCGTGTGCTTAGTCAAGAAGAGCTGACCAAACGCCGCATTACTCAGGACTGGGTGGTGCGGCCACTGCTGCGTGGCATTCCAGGCGTGGCGGAGATCAATTCCCAGGGTGGCTACGTCAAGCAGTATCAGGTGTTGGTGAATCCGGATCGCATGAAGCATTACAAGGTGACACTGCAGGAAGTGTATCAGGCTCTCGCCCGTAACAATGCCAACTCTGGCGGCGGCGTGTTGCCCCATTACGCTGAGCAATATCTGATTCGCGGCATAGGCCTGATAAAAACCCTGGATGATATCCGTATGATCGTGCTCAAGGAGCAGGGTGGAGTGCCGGTGTTCATGCGCGATGTAGCTGAAGTAACCATCGGTCACGAGGTGCGCTACGGCGCGTTGCTTAAAAATGGCATCACCGAGTCGGTGGGCGGGATAGTGATGATGATCCGCGCCGGCAACGCCAAAGAGATTGTTAGCCGGGTCAAGCAAAGGGTCGCAGAAATAAACGATAAGGGGATGCTCCCCGGCGGCCTCAAAATCATTCCATACTACGACCGCAGCGAACTAGTGGACGCTGCTTTGAAAACTGTGATGAAGGTACTGCTCGAGGGCGTGGTTCTTGTCATCATCGTGCTGTTTCTGTTCCTCGGTGATGTGCGCTCATCCCTGATCGTAGTTGCATCCCTGCTCTTGACCCCACTGATCACCTTCATGGTGATGAACCATTACGGCCTGTCTGCCAATCTGATGTCCCTCGGCGGCCTTGCTATTGCCACCGGTTTGATTGTGGACGGTGCGGTGGTGGTAGTGGAAAATACTTTTCAGCGTCTCGCTGAGCGCAAAGATATTAGCCGGATGCAGGTAGTCCTTGATGCAGCATCGGAGGTAGCCACGCCTGTTATTTTTGGTATCTCTATCATCATCCTGGTGTTCCTGCCACTGATGACTCTGGAGGGCATGGAAGGCAAAATGTTCGCTCCCCTCGCATACACCATTGCTATCGCCCTGTTCGTATCGCTGATTCTGGCGCTCACCCTGACCCCGGTTCTGTGCTCATACCTGTTAATAGGAAAGAACGAGCACGATACCCGCTTGGTTGCCTTTATGAAGAAACCTTATCTGCGGCTGTTGGATTGGACGCTGTCCAACGGCAGGAAGACCATCATCGTATCTGGAGGGGCGTTCGTCGGAGCCTTGCTGCTGCTACCTTTGCTCGGCACGGCGTTCATTCCCGAGATGAAGGAAGGGTCTATCGTGCCCGGCATAAATCGCGTGCCCAATATCTCGCTGGAAGAATCCATCAAGATAGAAATGGAGGCGATGCGCATGGTGATGCAGGTGCCCGGTGTGAAATCCGCTTTTTCTGGCGTTGGCCGTGGCGAGAGCCCCGCCGATTCGCAAAGTCAGAATGAATCTACCCCGATAGTCAGTCTCAAACCCCGTGACGAGTGGCCAAAGGGATGGACGCAGGACGACATTGCTGACGCCATCCGGGACAAGGTCAGGACTTTGCCCGGGGTGCAGATTGTGATGGCCCAGCCAATTTCAGACCGAGTTGACGAGATGGTCACCGGGGTGCGCTCCGATGTCGCGATCAAATTGTTCGGTGATGACATAGACACGCTCAAACTCAAAGCCGACGCAATCGCCAAGGTGGCGACCTCCATCAAGGGAGCGCAGGATCTGCGCGTGGAAAGGGTTACCGGTCAGCAATATTTGTCTATTAATATCGATCGTCA
Organism: Candidatus Nitrotoga sp. 1052; assembly: GCF_927312905.1. Taxonomy (GTDB): domain Bacteria; phylum Pseudomonadota; class Gammaproteobacteria; order Burkholderiales; family Gallionellaceae; genus Nitrotoga. The sequence continues at coordinate 29,719 of NZ_CAKMHQ010000062.1, read as the reverse complement.
AGCCATCGCTCGCCACGGCCTCAACGTGGCTGACATTAACGACGTGATCGAGACTGCTATAGGCGGCAGGACGACCACCGAAATCTTTGAGGGCGAGCGCCGCTTTAGCGCCGTGGTGCGCTTGCCGGAGAGCTTCCGCAACAGCTTGGGGGAGATCCATGGTCTGCGCATCATCTCGCCCAACGGTGCCCACGTGGCTCTGGAAGATTTGGCCACCATCAGTGTTCTGGATGGGCCGGCGCAGATTAGCCGGGAGAAGGCCAAGCGTCGTATCGTGGTTGGGGTGAACGTGAAGGGTCGTGACTTGGGCGGTTTCGTCGCCGAACTGCAATTAGCTGTAGATGCCAAGGTCAAGCTCCCCGAGGGTTATTACCTGGAATGGGGCGGTCAGTTCCAGAACATGGAGCGGGCGATGGGTCACTTGATGATTATCGTTCCCGTGACCATTGCTGCGATTTTCTTCCTGCTGTTCCTGCTATTCGGTTCCCTGCGCTACGCCTCGCTTATCATCATGGTGCTGCCTTTCGCCTCGATAGGCGGCGTGGTGTCCCTGTTTCTAACAGGTGAGTATTTGTCAGTGCCAGCCTCAGTGGGTTTCATCGCCCTGTGGGGGATCGCAGTGCTAAATGGTGTGGTTCTAGTATCCTATATCCGCACCTTGCGGGATAAAGGCATGTCTCAGACAGATGCCGTAATTCAAGGTTGCCGGCAGCGCTTTCGCCCAGTGCTGATGACCGCCACGGTAGCGATGCTGGGGCTTATCCCCATGTTGTTCGCTACAGGGCCAGGATCTGAAGTCCAGCGGCCCCTCGCCATCGTGGTAATCGGCGGCCTGGTTACCTCCACCTTGCTCACGTTGGTTGTGCTACCAACGTTGTACAAGTGGTTTGAGGAAAAAAACCGTTGAGGCGTAATTAATAAAAGCACACCATGAAGAAAATCAAACCCTTTGTGCTTAAGGCCCGCCAGAAATCAGTCAGGCAGGTGATCTAAACCACCAGCGCGATTGAACCGGTGAACATGAGCATGGGAAAGATATCCAGGATATCGTGACTCATTTCAGTCTGATGAGGCATTATTGAAACTCTAAAAGCTGCGCTTGATCGTCTTACTATCCAATTCGATGAACAGCGGTGCCGCAGCATTAACAAATTCCGTTTACATAAAATTCAGGACTCCCTCGTTTTTCCTTTCCATAAAGCAAATTTAGCACCCGTGGGATCCACAATAATACTCATCCAACCATGGCTCCCCACCTCCATGACATCATGTACAACCTTTGCTCCAAGCGACTTAGCCTTTGCGGTACTGGCAGCGATATCGTCTACACCGATATAGGCCAGCCAGTGAGGCGGCACACCCGGAGATTGACTGGTCATCATTCCGCCACCGGTACCTTCGCCTACGTTGATCATGGTGTAAGTGCCACTGCCGCCGGGCATGGGCAGATCCTCCAACTTCCAATCAAACAATTCTGAATAAAACTCTTTTGCTTTGGCGACATCGCCCGTTTGCAGCTCTATATGTACGAATGGATTTGCCATGGCTATCTCCTATAGTAAAAAACTCCCAATTCGGGCGATTTATATCCGATATGAACTCACCAAACTCCAGATATTCTATCGATCAATTGCATGGCCGACTCTATAGTTTACTAATTCAAATGTGGTAGAGGCGGCTATACTATCGATTCATTGTATTAAAGTTTATAACCATGATTGAAATAACCCTTGCCACAATTATCATCACGATTATCGTAGTTCTCACACTGCGTAACACCAAGCGCGCAGTGCTTGAAAATCCGGTCATCCTCAACCGCACGGGGCAATATCACGCTACATTGGCACCCAAGCTCAATATCGCACAAACATTTATTGAAGCCATCGCCAAGCAGATACCCGGTCCGCGTGATGCAAGCCAAAACAGCTCAACGCAATGTTTTGAGGTGCGCGACCCAGAAGCCGCTGCAATTGGCCACGAACTTTATCTGCTCGCCATCACAATGCGACACGGCATGTTGTATTTTCAGGCCATCGTCCCGCGTCCATTGATCAATGATCAAGATAGCCATTTCAACATGCTGATGGAATCAGCGCACGGCGCTCTTGCACATATCCCTGCTACGGGTGGTGTGCATAACACCGAGTTGGATGAACACATCATTGTGGCAGCGGGTACAGCGGCACGAAAATTGGGCATCGACATAAAACAGCAGGTGTTCTAAAGCACTCGATTAACTATCGCCAGTGCTTTTTTGGCAAATAACCGCATCAAAAGACGAAACGCTTGGGTTGCAGCGCGTTTTGCAGTGGCGCAATGCAGGTCTCGAACAGGGTAACTCTCTCGAATATACCGGGTGCCACACAAGTAATCAGATTGGCATGCATCGCCGGAGCATCACCAACGATAGCAAACAAACGGCCTCCTGGTTTCAAGCTGTCCTGGAATGCTTCCGGTAAAATTGGTACTGAGCCAGTCAGCACGATTGCATCGTAAGAACCCGGCCAGCCTTGCGCCGCATCGCCCAGCGCTAAAGTTACGTTATTGATATGATGCGCCGCCAAATTCTTTTCCGCAAAGGCATGCAGCTCCGGCACGATCTCAACGCTGGTCACATGCATCGCGAGATGGGACAGCAAAGCTGTCAGATAACCACTGCCGCTGCCGACTTCCAGCACGCGGTCGTTGCGCCCAAGCTGCAAAGCCTGCAATGCGCGCGCTTCCATCTTGGGCTGCCACATTGAAACTCCATGTCCCAGTGGAATTTCCATATCCATGAAAGCCATGCTTTGGCTGCCGGGCGGCACGAAACGTTCGCGTTTAACCTTGCTCAACAAATCCAGCACCCGCATATCCAGCACGTCCCAAGGTCGAATCTGTTGTTCCACCATATTAAAGCGCGCTTGCTCCACGTTACCCATCTCCCTCTACTCCAAAATATTATCAATGTTTCATATTAACAGTTTAGCAAGGTCACTGCTTGCGCTCAATGACTGCCCCATTTACGCATTTTGATGACATTCCTAATGGATGCAATTAAAGGCGGCAAATAGAAAGGGAAGCGATAAGGCGGCCAGCGAAGATCAGACAATCCTCATTGGCCGCCGCGCAAAGCGCGACTTCATGTCCAGTGTTTTTTTAATTTTAAAGAGCGGGATGCTTAACTTATGGGCGCCTCTAAAAATTCAAGTTTCTAAGCAAGACAAGGCACGAGTAAAAAATTTGAGCGCGGCATATAGTTGATATGTAAGCGATAATTTTTTCGAGTAACGCCGTATTGTGACGAAGCGGGGTAAGCAAGCAAGCCGCAACGGCTGCTCGCAAAATTGGATTTTTAGAGGTGCCCTTATGTGGATTGGTATCTCAGGGGGTTAGTTGGTGTTAAATTTTTTGAAGCGCCCTTCACAAGTCTGTGCGGTTTGAAATTCGATAGTTATTTCTACCCGCATGCTTGGCCTCATATAGCGCCAGATCTGCGCTCTTCGAAAGCGACTCCGCATCACGGCCATGCTCGGAATAAATACTAACGCCTATGCTGGCGGTAATATTGACGGTGTGCCCATGAATGCTGTACGGTTGTGACAGTGTTTGGATCATTTTTTCCGCGGCAAGGGCCGCACCGTCGGCGCTGCTAATCTGCCACAGTACAATCACGAATTCGTCTCCACCCAGACGCGCCACGGTGTCCTCATTGCGCACCGCAGCCACCAAGCGTGATGCGGCCAGCTTTAACACAATATCTCCACCGTCGTGGCCAAAGGTGTCATTAATCTGTTTAAATCCATCCAAGTCTATATATAACAGCGCCATCGCACTCATGTTCCTTTGCGCGTGGGTAATGGCCTGCGAAACCCTATCCGCCAGCAGTTGCCTGTTGGCTAGCCCAGTCAGCGGATCATGCAATGCCCGGGATTCCTGTACCTTGGCATAATTACGCACTTTTTTATGTAACAGACGTACTTCCAACAAGTTATGAACTCTTGCCAGCGTCTCGGCTACATTAAAAGGTTTGCTGATGAAATCCTTCGCGCCAGCTTGCAGCGCGCGCAACTCTTGTTTCGGTTGGGCAGTAATCACAAGCACTGGAAGGTAATTATCCAATTCGATTTCTTTAAGACTTTCCATTACCTGAAATCCGTCCATTCTGGGCATTTGCAAATCAAGCAGTACCAGGTCGTAACGATTTTTGCGATATAGCTCGCACACATCAAACGGATTCGTCGTGGATGTGACAGAAACATAGCCCGCACCGCCCAACATGTGTTCGAGCAAGCGAACGTTCACGTCCTGATCGTCAACAATCAGGACGTTAGCATTCAGAATATCAGATAGGCTGACCATTGACGTTCACCTTACTTCAGTTAAATCTGCTCTACTTGGCACCTTTAAAACTGGGGACATCATGGAATTGCACATCACCTCACAATCTCCGACAGGCAAGGTCTTGCCAAACGCCAAAAAGATATTCTGCAACAACAAGATCGACGAAAAATTCAGAATTTAAAGCTTTAACGTATTTAAATTTTTTGGACGTTGGGAGTTGCTAAATATCAAATTCTGAGCACCCATCATTGTCATGCGAATCATCACTTATTTCCAAATGCTTGTCCGTGCGCTAGCGCGCATATATAAACACTTTTACTATTTTTATAGCAACTCTGAGGCTGCCGCCCCAACAATTCGCAGCAACTTTTAATATGGACTATCCCCGGTGTTAATTACCCGCGAACGTTCGAGAAAATGGATGAGTGATTACGAAGTGAGGCGGGTAGTCGCGACTATCCATCGCTTGCATTGGCCAAACCTATAGCCTTGGCGAACAAAGGTCTGTGACATATCCGAGTTTATACAGTACAAATTAATGAGGACTATGGCCCAATCTTGGTGCCAGTCACTTCAATCTCAACACGGCGATCAGGTTGCAGACATGCAATAGTTTGGGGGGTCATGTCGCCTGGGCATTGGTCTTTTATCGTAATCGGCTGCGTATCACCCTTTCCTTCGGCAAGCACTATATCGGACGAGATACCTTTTCTAACCAGGTAAGCCTTCACTGTGGCTGCTCGTTGTTCGGAAAGGATCTGGTTGTAAGTGGCACTACCAAATCGATCGGCATGTCCAATTACCTTGATTGTTTGGGGATTGGTATCTTTAAGCTTTTCGACAAAATCATCCAGCTCAGCGCGAACTGACGGCCGCAATATCGGTTCACCAAAATCGAAAAATTCGCTTGCATCCAGTGTTATTTTTTTAGTTGAAACAATTGGCAATTCGGCCACCGCAACCGGTTCCTCGATTTGAATTGGTGGAGCAATTGGAGTGGGCTTGTCAATTGGAGCGGGCGCAACGGTCTTCGCTATCGGCATTGACTTATCACATTCACCCTCTGCCACACCGAAATGAGTGTGCCAACATTCTCCAGCCCCACTCCTCACTATCTTGCCACTCGAGTCATGAATATTTACTTCGATATGCTCCATTTCATTGCGTGTTGTTTGTGCATTAACCGACGCGGTGATAATTCCCAGTATTAAAGCAATTAACACAGATAGTCCGTTTTTTTTATTTGCTAATGATTTTCTCATGAGGCTCTCTCTTTTTAATTTTAGGACTATTCCTCTGCGTTAATACTTCCATAATCCAATGCCAAATCTATGCGGGTTATCATATACATACAGCAAAATATTTCAGTATAAAAAAAGGCGCACAATCAAAAATTGCGGCGCCTTTAATCATCTGCCCTATATAGAGGTAGGATTCAGGATGCCTTTTAGGATAATCCTTGTGGAAGAAGCATCTATGAAGCCGAAAACTAACAGCAATAGAACATCATGGAAGCCTTCAACTCATAGCTATGACATCTTCTCGCTTTGTTTCATATAACTATCTATGCCAACTGTACGCAGCTAAGTTATTTAACTCATTAGTCATTTATGGAAATCATGCAAACAGCATCACTAATTAGCGCGTGACACGCGATCATTGTCTACACGCACTCGATCTCCAACTTTTATATCACTAACACTGCTTTGAGTGACTGTGTGAGTAGTACCGTTACTCAATCGAACGCGAACACGATACTCCTCTCGACTTCCGGCTTGTGTACGCTTTTCAATTTCGTGACCGGCAACTGCACCTCCGACCGCACCAGCAACTGTAGCTGCGGTCTGGCCTCTTCCGCTACCAACTTGATGTCCCAACAGACCACCTACCGCCCCACCGATTAAGGTTCCGGCAATATTTTTACCATCATCGGAAACCTTAATGGTCTCTATATCTTCAACCACGCCATAGCCAATAAAATTGGAAGATGATGAGGTAGATGACCCTGAAGATGTATTGGTCGGCGCGGCAGGTTTGCTACTGTTGGCACAGCCTCCCAATAACGTCGTAGCTGTCATAGCTCCTATTAAAATAATTTGTATCGATTTCATTTGGCACTCCTAAGTAAACCAGCATAGCCGGATTTTAAAAAAATTAAATTATAAAACTTCAGCAAAAGCCAGGCCATTTACAGAGCCACAGAAAAAAAGGAACGCATCCGACATATACACGGCAAATTCACGCAACTATTTTTTGTCACCGCTAGCTGCATCTTGAATTTTATCTCCCGCCTTTTCAATTTGCTCTCCGGTTTTCTTGGCTGCCTTATCAACTTCCTTCCCAGCACTCTCGGCCGGACCTTCATGTTTCTGACAACCAAATAGCGCTAACATTAAGGCACTTACTGCTAATGCCGCAGCAGTGCGTTTTTTCAATTTCATCATTTATTTAAACTCCCTGAATAAATTGTATATCTGATAAACGATGCATCTTCGCATACAGTTAGTAATCGATGCATCGAATTGGTAATGTATTTTCTACTTCTTGATTTCGTGACCGATAACGCCCCCGACTACGGCGCCGCCTATCGTTCCGGCTGTGCTACCTCCTGTTAGTACCGAACCGCCAACTGCGCCTACCCCAGCACCGATAGCTGTACTTTTACCCTGCGTTGACATGCCGGAGCATCCACCTAAACCAAGAAACATAGCTACAATTAATGTGTTTACTGCAACTTTATGTATCTTTTTCATGTTAGTTCCTTTTTTAGTTATATAAAATCAATCGTGGCTACCACCACCAAGCCTACCTATTTTCCGTAACGAGCTTTAGCTTCAGCCTAACATTTACTATTGGCTTCCCCAGTTAAGGTATCACATTTTCTTTAGCGACTGCGTATCGGCATCGCACTTTTCAGCCGCAACATCTGCATGCGTTACTGGGCCTTGTCGCCAGTAGTTGGAGTTGCTTCCGAAGCCTCCATCTGCGCCTTGGCATCAGCTTTTGCAGCAGTCAATGCAGCTTTAGCTTCCTTTTGGCAAACATCTTTTGGGTTGCCAGTTAGATCATCGCATTTTTCCTTGGCTATTTTATAATCTGCTTTTGCCTTGGCGACCTGAGCCTTGTAACGAGATTTCTTTGATGGTTTATATTTGGCGTCTAGTTCAGCCTCTGCAACTTCCTCCTTACCCTTGGCTTCAGCTTTGCATATATCTTTAGCATTATCGACTAGCGATTTGCATTTAGCCTTGTCTGATTTATATTCCAGTTCAATACGTCCCTTTTCAGATTTATATGCCTCTTTTGTCATAGACTCATCTGCCATCGCGCTGAAGGTGATGGCGAGGCCAATTGTTATCATGCTGATATTAAATTTGTTCATGGGATTTCCTTTAGGTTATTGAATGAAAGTTGAAATACATTTCCCTTCGAGGCGTAGTTCAAATCACAAACGATTTATTTATTTCTGACTTTTTTCCCATTCAGAAATTTCCTCGTCCGCTTTTTCTTTAGTGACTCCATAAGCTTCCTGAATTTTGCCTGATAGCTGATCACGTTTGCCCGCTATTACGTCAAGATGATCATCTGTAAGTTTTCCCCATTGCTCCTTAACTTTGCCTTTTAATTGTTTCCAGTTACCTTCAACTTTATCCCAGTTCATCTTTTACTCCTTTTTAATATTGATTAATAATTAAATTTTATTTTACGCGCAACTCGTTAATAACATTATGCACACCCTCAGTTCTGCGTGCGACATCGATTGCACGATCAATTTGAGCCTGACTGTTAACTAAACCACTAAGCTGAACTTCGCCATTATGGGTTACCACTGCAATGTCGAAGCTCTTAATATCGGGATCAGCAAGTAACGATGACTTAACTTTGGAGGTTACTATACTGTCATCAACTTTGACGCCCATGGTCGTGACGCTATCCTTTTTTAAGCTCACCTTATTGTCAACATTTTTAACACCTTCTACTGAACGCGTAATCATGATTGCATGATCAATTTGAGCTTGATTATCCACAAAGCCACTTAACTGAACATCTCCCTTATGCGTCTCTACTTTAAAATCAAAACCCTTAATATCCTGATCAGCCAACAACTTGGATTTCACTTTGGCGGTAATAGTACTGTCATCAATCTCTGTTCCCACCGTAGTGCCTGTGGCTGGCTTACTCGTATCTTCATGTTTGCTGCAACCGGCGAAGGACAGAACGCCGGCAACTGACACAATCAGAACAAGTAACCTATAGTAAACATTCATGATTCTTCTCCAATATAATTTAGCTAGAAACAGAATATAAATCTATAGCTATCCTATAAATCCATATCATCAAATATTCATCAACTTATATTACAATTTTTTCATACTTCCAAAATCTGTTCAGTGCGCTAGCGAACATATTTGGCGACACTCAGACGATTCTTTAGTTATCTACGTGTAGCTTCGTAAAGTGGCATGACGGTTGGCAACAGCGTTTCAATCTGTCGAATGCGAGTTGAGTCAGCTGGATGGCTACTCAGAAACTCAGGTGAGCGCTGGCCGCCTTTGTCCTTCATCATTTTCTGCCACAATGTAACTCCTGCGCGTGGGTCGTAGCCTGCTCGTGCACTTAGTTCCAAACCAATGCGATCAGCCTCAGTCTCGTCAGTACGGCTAAATCTGGTTGCGACTAATGCCTGATAACCCGCGCCAATCAGATCAGCAGAACCTCCAGGTAAACCTAACAATGCGGCGCCAATATTAATTGTGGTATTGGCAGCAATTGCCTGAGACACCTGTTCACGAGAATGCTCGCGCAAGGCATGAGCAACCTCATGCCCCAATACAATTGCAATTTCATCGTCGGTTAGCTTTAACTCATTAATCAGCCCGGAATAAAAAATAATTTTACCGCCAGGCATACAAAATGCATTAAGCTGTTTGTCGCTAATTATATTGGCTTCCCACTTCCAACTTGGCGCATCAGGACGGAATGTTGCAGTATGTGGCTTGATGCGGTTGGTAATCGTAAGCAACCGTTCCAACATTGCGCGATCTTGATTCAGCGTCCCTTTTTGTTCTGCTTCTGCCTTCAGCTTGGTATAGCTTTGATCGGCAATTTGCTCCAACTGCTGTGAAGAAACAAGCATTAACTGAGATCGCTGTGCGCCGACCACACCGCCAGAAGTAGTAGTTTGGCATCCGCCAACTGCAGCTAATGACAAACTGACAAATATTGCCGAATAAATCTTATTATTAAACATGCTTTCCTTTACGATTCTTGCTTGCCTATCACAATATTCTGCATCGCGAATAGCTGCTGTACCGTTCGATACAAAAACCCGGAAAAATTAACGACGATTCAGAAGCAGCCCAATCACTGCTCCGATTCCAACAGCTACACCTATGGCACGCCAAGGATTTTCATGAACATAATTGTCAGTTGCCCGAACTGCCGTCTTGGTAGTTTCAATTGCAGTTTCTTCGATGTGGCGCAGCCTATCTTTGGCTGCCTTCAAATTTGATTCCATCTTTGCGCGTAAAGCATTAGCTTTATCACCACCTTCATCGACCACAGACTTCAACAATTGCTCACCTTCGTTTACAACGGCATTAAAATCTTTGAGTAAATCATGTTTTAAATTCTGGCTAATATATTGAGTCATGTCATACTCCATTTCATGTTAAAAATTAGATACCTAAATAGTATGTAGTTGAAAAATTTCCAAGTGTTCAGAAACCAGCTGCAATATATTATTAATAATAAGCACAGTCGGTTCGGTAGCGAACATAATTGTAAATTAATCCATATTGACCAATAAACGCATAATGATAAAGCGATTTTTAGGGCGCAGCCTCTATCGCCTGCAAGATCTGATCAAGATTGACGATGCTCTTATAGGTGGCCGACGTAGTGGAAAGCGAGCCCCACATAGCTAGCTTACTGTCGCATACAGAGCAGCAACTGTGGGACTGAGAAGAAACAAGACTACTTAGAAGGATTAACTACGCTGCTTGTACTGAAATTTTATCTCGCTGGGCAATAATACGGTTACGTTCATCCACATACACTAGTTGAGGATGGAATTTCTGCAACTCCAGCTCGGTATACATTGCGTAAGTGGCGATGATTAGGATATCGCCTGGATTGGCCTTATGCGCCGCTGCGCCATTCACCGAGATGACGCCGGAACCTCGTTGTGCGCGAATCAGGCGCCATGGCTCTGAACCTTTTGGTTTGCTCCAACAATCGATCGCCGTCCATCCCTCATGGCACAACAAGACAGCGCGGCTTTCTGGCTCGCTTAGAGGCGTGGACATCAACGGAGCTGGCGGCGCACTCGTCCTTCGTGCAGATGACGGAAGTGGCCAAATCCTGGCCTGGAATTTCATGCAAAATGACCGCGTGAAAGGCACGCAAGACTGGAAGCGTTACTCCATCGAACTCAAAATCCCGCCTTCTGCCTATTCTCTAATAGCTGGCGTGATGCTGGAAGATGGTGGAACGCTGTGGGCGGATAACTTGGCGATTGAATTGATCGATTAATTTGCGCTGGGCGTCGCGTGCCGATGTCAGGCCGCTTTATTTCATCAAGTCAGACCCTATTGATTGCTAGGCCGCAGTCGCATCGAGCAGCGGGCCATACGTTTTGTCCCATAGGTTAAAGTGCGGCTCACCAGCAGTAAGCAGGTATTGGGCAAGCTCCTGTATTTCTTTCGGACCGTCCTTCTTCCCAATGGTCGGAAGAATCTTGCAGTAGGCTAGTGCAGCGCGGACGAGCAGTTGCGCATTTGGGTAGGTGTACATTGCAAAGCGCCTTTCGACCATTACACCAAGCATGGGATGGACCGCCGGTGTGCCGAAGGACGATGAAGGGTGCACTGCTTCATCGCGAAATCGGTAGACCTCGGACAAGACGCTAGCCAGGTCAGCCATCTTCCTTGGCTTGAGCCCAAACGACCTCTTCAGTTGTTCAGTAACCAGGGCCGATCGTTTAGCTCCAGAGCGATCCGAAGCTCGTGGCGCTAGCCTGCCCGGAGGCATGCAGTCCCTTGACGCCGCGTACAGGGCTTCAAAGAATGTCGCGCCTGCCACAATTGCCTGCATTGCTGCTTTGAATGTTGACTGAAGCAGGTCTCCCGTGCCCTTGCCGTCAGCATGCGCGGCGGCCATTGACTCATGCGCGGTCTTTGCTTGCGCCAGATGGTCAGTTGCGATTTCAAGCCAGTGGACCGATGTGTCGAGGCGCAAGAGTAGTCCCTTCAACTCCATCTTTGCTTCACCGTCGTCGTCGAGGGTGAGAGTGAGTCCACCTACAGGGATTCGAAGTGCTACCCCACGAGTGATGTGGAACCCGGCTGTTTTAGGTGGTGGGGGTGCGGAAGCATTGGTCATCTGCGGCCTAACGACGTTGAGAAAAATCTATAATACTCTATTTATTCCAATATAATCATATGATTGGATACGCTGACCGTACTGAAATTTTATCTCGCTGGGCAATTATACGGTTGTGCCCAACCGCGCTATTTCTTGCCTTCATCAGCAACGCACTTGTAATAGCAGCGATCAAAGTCAAATGCTGCGCCCTTCTTCGAGGCCATTCCTTGCGCAAGCTTGCATATGTCCTTGCACGACTGCAGCCACCAGGCGTGTTTGTCCTTCTCTGACTGTGCACGAGCCGCATTGTCCTGACTCCCAGATGCCTTTCCGTCGCCGATCTTGAAAGTTGTACTGTATTCGGCGACACGCCCACCAAAACTGGACTTCTTCGTTAGCGGACCTTCGAGTTTGTCTCCGTCGTTTCCAATAGTCGGCCACGTTGCTGGCGGCTGCATTGAGGCAATTGGCATGCTCACAGAGATGGAATAGATTCCCGGATTCAAGGGCACACCTTTCTGTGAAAAAGGTCCCGCACGAAACTTGCCCTGAGTCACTTTGGCCTTGTCTTGGGCCATGAAGGCACTCTCCTTGCGCCGAAGCGTGACCATCAATTCAATTCCGTCTGGCAGATTGGTCGTTCCGACAACGGCGGGCTTGTCTGCACCTTCCGTTGCTGCGGTGATTTTTACCTTGAGCGCAGACGCGTTCAGGGTGGTGAAGAGAAGCATGACGGCGAGGAGGATTGGTTTCATTGGGTCGGAAAATCTATAGGCTCAGACTCGATTTATTCCAAGGCCAACCAGAGAATTGGCTACGCTGCCTGAACTGAAATTTCATCGCGCTGGGCAATAATACGGTTGCGCCCATCCACGTACACCAGTTGGGGATGAAATTTCTGCAACTCCAGTTCGGTATACATTGCGTAAGTGGCGATGATTAGAATGTCGCCTGGATTGGCCTTATGCGCCGCTGCGCCATTCACCGAAATGACGCCGGAACCGCGTTGTGCGCGGATGGCATAAGTGGTGAAACGTTCACCATTGGTGACGTTATAAATATCGATCTGCTGGTATTCACGGATATCAGCGGCATCCAATAAATCCTCATCGATCGCACACGAGCCTTCATAATGCAATTCCGAATGCGTCACATGCACTCGATGCAATTTGGCTTTGAGCATAGTTCTTTGCATTGCGTTACCCCCTACGGGAGAACAAGGGCAGGCATTATATAAGGCCGCCTCTGTAAATCCAAATTTCGTCCCAATACTGTTTCACCCATGAAGTTCTATTATTTATGTATTCGACCATTCGGTATATTCAAATTTCTTGCGGACCTTCGTTTGTGGCTTGTCTGATTAAATCTCTGCACGCCTTATCTTACTTTAAAATTTTGAATTGATAATAATGGCAACCCAATCACCACTCTCTTAAGACCTCCAGATTGTCTATAAGTCGGGTTTGCCCTAGCCTAGCCGCAGCCAATATGACCAGATTACACTCGCTCTCTGTTGGCTCAGCCAAGTTGGACTGAGCGCGTATCGTCACGTAATCGACCTGCCAGCCACGCGCGGTAAGCACTTCGATAGCTTGTCGTTCCAGTTTAAAGAAATCCGTCGCACCATCCATAATGGCCAGACGAATTCCAACAAGGTTTTGATATAGAAAAACCGCTTCAGTTCGCTCCGCAACGTTCAAATATTGATTGCGCGAACTCAGCGCCAGGCCATCCGATGCACGCACAGTTTCGCCGCCGATAATCTCTACTGGCAGATTCAATTGTGCCGTCATTTGGCGTATTAAATACAACTGTTGATAATCCTTCTTGCCGAATACCGCGATGCGCGGCTGTACAATATTGAACAGTTTCAGCACCACCGTCGCCGCACCGCGAAAATGACCGGGACGGAAAGCACCGCATAACTCATTGGCGATGGGCGGTAAATCCACTGTCACTTGCTGCGGCTGCGGATATAAATCACGCTCGCTCGGCGCAAATACCATATCCACCCCGCACTGTTCCAGCATTTTGCAATCCTGCTCGAGTGTTCGCGGGTATTTGGAATAATCCTCGTTCATGCCAAACTGTAGCGGATTGACAAATATGCTTACCACCACAAACTGACCATGCTGGCGCGCAATCCGCACCAGATCAAGGTGCCCCTGGTGCAGATTGCCCATGGTCGGCACCAAGGCGATGCCAGTTACACCTTGCAAACGTGCGCGCAGTTCGACAATGGTGTGAATCACTAGCATCAATGCCCCTTAAAAAAATTTCAGAAGCTGTGTTCCGCACTGGGAAAGGCGCCGGATTTCACCTCAATCACAAAACGCTTCACCCCGTCGGCAATGCCTTGTGCACCCTGCATATAATTCTTCACAAAGCGTGCTTTTTTGCCTGGGTAAATATCCAGCATGTCGTGCAACACCAGCACTTGGCCGGAGCAAGCCGCGCCCGCTCCTATGCCTATGGTAGGAATAGAAAGATTGGCGGTAATTTCTGCGGCCAGCAGCGCTGGCATGGCTTCCAACACCACCAGTCCAGCCCCAGCCTGCTCGACTATTACTGCATCTTGCAGCAGACGCTGCGCGTCGGCTTCATTCTTGCCCTGCACACGGTAACCGCCTATCTGGTGCACTGACTGCGGAGTAAGCCCGATATGGGCACATACTGGAATGCCACGCCCGGAGAGAAAGGAAATAGTCTCGGCCATCGCCGCACCGCCTTCAAGTTTGATCATTTGTGCGCCCGCTGCCATAAGGCGCGCGGCATTTTCAAATGTTTTTTCCGGGCTGACCTGAAAGGTGCCGAACGGCATATCGGTGATTATGAATGCCTGCTTCGACCCACGCGCTACGCAAGCTGTGTGGTAAACCATCTCGTCCAAGGTCACCGGCAGAGTGGTCTCATGCCCTTGCAATACCATGCCGAGCGAATCGCCCACCAGCAGCACGTCTACGCCGCCTGCTTCGAGCAACGCCGCAAAGCTGGCGTCGTAACAGGTCAACACAGCGATTTTTTCGCCTTTGTCACGTAAAGCCTGCAATGACGTTAATGTCGTTCGCATCATGCTCCTCTACTAAAGAATTCACGCTTCCCGCGCATCCCCTCGATACGCTGTAACAGCAAAGCGAAATGCTCGTCGCTATCCACAAAATTCAAATTCTCACTGTTCACGATAAACACTGGCGCCGTGTCGTAATGATAGAAGAAATCGCTATAAGCCTGCGCCAGACGCATCAGGTAGGAATCAGCAATCTGCCGCTCGTAAGGCGTGGCACGTCTGTGCACGCGCTCGACCAAAGCTTCCGGCGAGGCTTGCAGGTAAATGACCAAATCCGGTGCAGGCACTTGCGGTGCCAGGTTGTGGTAGATGTTCTGGTAAAGTGCAAATTCATCATCGCTAAGATTCAAGCGGGCAAACAGCACATCCTTGTCGAATAAATAATCCGCCACGGTACTGGTGCGGAATAAATCCATCTGCGCTAAATCACGTACCTCATCAATACGCTGAAACAAGAAGAACAATTGAGTGGACAACGCATGGCGCGCGGGATTTTCATAAAATCGCGCCAAAAAAGGATTTTCCTCGGGCTTTTCCAGCAGCGCAGTCGCTTCATAATGTTTAGCAAGACGGCGCGCCAGGCTGGTCTTGCCCACCCCGATCGGTCCCTCGACCACTACGTAACGGTACTTATCAAACAACATCTACAATCCGCTCCAATTGCTGTTGCTGACAACCTAGCAATGCTTCTGCCACCGCACCCACACCGGGAATAACACAATCCGGTGCAATTTCCAGTAAGGGACGCAACACGAATGCACGCAGGTGCATCTGCGGATGAGGAATGGTCAGGCAATGCTCATGGTGACGCAAATCATCATACAACAGCACATCCAAATCCAGCGTTCGCGGTGCGTTACGAAACTCTCGCGTGCGACCACATTCGCGTTCAAGTCCAAGAAGCGCATCCAGCAGGGCGCGAGGACCCAATGTCGTTTCCAATTGCGCTACCGCATTAATGAAATCCGGCTGTTCGAGATAGCCGACTGGCGCACTGCGGTAGAACGAAGAGCTCGCCAATACTCGGGTATGTGGCAAGCTGGCTAACGCCCGCAAAGCATGTAATACCTGTTCGCACGGATCGTCCAGGTTACTGCCCAAGCCAATGAAAGCCGTATGCTTGGAATTCATTCTTAAATATGCCTTATGCGATTTCAGCAGGATGTGTGCGGCGAAGCGATACCCATCGCATTTTAACGAAAGTCGGCAGGCAAAATAAAGTGCATCGCTTACTCTCCCATCCGCAAATGCAGGCTTCCTTGATATTCATCATTTAATAGGCACTTCCACTGGTACTGTCGTGCCCGATTTCTTGCGACGACGGCGTTTCTTGACCCCTTCGCCAGGCAATAGCATTTCGGCGCGGCGCTCGTCCGTGGCATCCTGAAACTCGTCCCACCACAAACCCAGTTGCGAATCCACCTCGCCACTTTCACAACGCAGCAGCAAAAAATCATAAGCGGCGCGAAAGTGCGGCTGAGACAGCAAGCGAAACGGCCGCTGCCCACCGCGCTGTTCAAAACGAGGTTGTAACAACCACAAATCCTTCATGACCGCATCATAACGGCGCGGGATGGCGAGCTGCGCCTGCTGCCTGCTGAGTACCTCATCCATCGCTGCATGTAGCGCTGCGATCGGACGCTCGCCTGCGTCTTGATGCACTTTCCAGGCAGACAGTACATGGTGCCACAGTAGCGCGGCAAACAGGAAAGCGGGCGATGCAGATTTCCCATCATGAATACGCTGATCGGTATTCTGCAAAGCCAGCATGACGAATTTTTCACCCAAAGGCTGTTTCAGTATCACATCCAGCATCGGCAACAGTCCATGGTGTAAATCCATAGATCGTAGTTTTTTGACGCACTCCAACGCATGCCCCGATAACAGCAGCTTAAGCATCTCATCCAGCAAGCGTGCCTGCGGTACGTTACCCAGCAAGTCTTTCATTTTTGCGATGGGTGCGGCGGTAGCAGCCTCCAGCTTCATGCCCAGTTTGGCCGACAAGCGCACCGCGCGTAACATACGCACTGGATCTTCGCGGTAACGCACGGCTGGATCACCGATCATGCGCAGGGTATTGGCGCAGATGTCGGCATAGCCATTGTGGTAGTCGTAAATTTCCTGACTGGACGGATCATAAAATAGCGCGTTGGCAGTAAAATCGCGTCGTGCCGCGTCCTGCTCCTGGTCGCCGAATTCATTGTCACGCAACAACCGTCCATGTTCATCAGTTTCCGCATCTTCGCTCTCTATTTTGCGGCGAAAGGTGGAAGTCTCCACAGTTTCCTCGCCAAACAATACATGCACCAAACGGAAGCGTCGCCCGATGATGCGCGAACGACGGAACACGCGGCGCACCTCTTCCGGCGTGGCGTCAGTTGCAATATCGAAATCTTTGGGATGGCGATTGAGCAATAAATCGCGTACCGCACCGCCCACAACGAAAGCCGCGTAGCCCGCCGCCTGCAAACCATCAGTCACTTTACGCGCAGCGGGGCTGATGCCATCGCGGCTAACGCCATGCACATCGAAGGGGATGATGTGACAATTTCCGTCTATCCGAGTGCGGACAGATTTTCCGAACATGCGCTTGAGCAGTTTTTTTATCATTGCTTTCTACTGTGACAGAAATGCCGCAATAAACCGCGGCAACATTAGGAGCACGGATTATACACCCGCTACAAACCAGCGTTCTCCCTCCACGGACAGCTCGCGTAACGGGCACTGATACAGCGCCTCCAGGTGTGCGCGTGTCAGCAACTCTTGCGCCGTACCATGCAACGCATGACCATCGGCAAACTGCAGCAGCACATGATCGCAGCAGCGTTGCGCCCAAAGAGTGTCATGCAGCACCATCATAAGCGCACAGCCTTGCTCCTTCAAATGACTGAACACTTGCATCGTCTGTGCCTGATGGCGCAAGTCAAGATGCTGTAATGGCTCATCCAGCAAATAGCACTGTGCCCGCTGCGCCAGCACCTGGGCAATTGCAACACGCTGCCGCTCACCGCCTGACAATGAATTGTGTGGTCGTTGTGCCAGCCCTTCCAACTCCATCTGCGCCAAAGCCTGCTGCGCCAGCGCTTCATCCTGTGCGTTATAACCGAACAATGAGGCGCGATGGGGAAAGCGGCCCAGCAATACATATTCCTGCACACTACCCCAAAATTCACCTCCTTCATTTTGCAGCAACACCCCCATATGCTGCGCGAGGCTGCGTCTAGCATGGGCGGCCAGTGCCACACCATTCAAACTCACCATGCCAGCTTGTGGCGTATGCAAACCGGCCATCGTGCGCAGCAAGGTGGTCTTACCCACCCCGTTCTGCCCTAATACACCCCAACATTCGCCTGGACGAATCACGATATCAAGCTCACGGCATATCATCTTGCCGCCTATTGCTACCGTGAGTTTATGTGCTTCCAAAACCGGATTATTAAATGCTTGCATCAGCTCCGCCGACTCAACAACCACAGCAATACCGGCACGCCCAGCAGCGCTGTTAATATACCCACAGGCAATTGCATCGGCGACCACACCATACGTGCCAAAGTATCGGCCAGCACCAAAAAGCTGCCGCCCAATAAAGTCGACGATGGAATGAGCCAGCGGTGTGCGCTGACACCTAGGAGGCGAATGGCATGCGGTATCATCAAACCGACGAAACCTATGCTACCGCCGAGTTGCAGCGCGGTCACAGTAAGCACAGCAGCGGCGAAATACAATCCCGCCTGCCAGCGACCAACCGCCACCCCCAGTGCCGCCGCCTTGTCCAGTCCGCCCGCCAGCACATCCAGCCCGCCGGACAGCACCGTGGCACACAGCCCCACTGCCAACAGCACAAACCAGGCAAATGGCAAGCCTTGCGAATGCGATAAATCCCCCATCAGCCAGAACAACATGCCTTTCACCTGCTCACCCTGCGCTAATGTCAGCAGCAGGCTGATCAGCGCGCCGCAACCAGCAGAAAGCACCACGCCGGTAAGCAACAGGCGGTAGATGTTTCGTTCGCCGTGTCGAAAACCCAAACCAAATACCGCGACTATAGCCAGCGATGCACCCGTAAACGAAGATAACTGCGTGGTAGCCAACCCCGCGCCGAGCAACATGGCGGCCAGCGCACCCACCGCCGCGCCGCCGGAAATACCGAGAATATAAGGATCTGCCAGCGGATTGCGCAACAGCGCCTGCAACAGCACACCGGACAACGCCAGCAGCCCGCCACAGACAAATGCCGCCAGTACACGCGGCAAGCGCAACTGCCACAACACCTCTGTTGCAGTGTCTTCGTTATTGCCCAACAAAGCGTACCACACCTCAATCGGCGCAAGTGGCAACGAACCGTTCATCAGGCCAAAGCCTAGACTGAGCGGGACTGAGCATATCAGCAGGAAAAAAAGGACTCGTGGGGGCATTATTTATTTGACATCAGCAATCAATTCAAATAATGCGTTTCCAGAACAGAACGCAACGTACTGGTTATAGTCTGCTTGCCCTATTGCGCCAGCCCTCAACGCAAAGTCAAAATACGCCAGCCATGCTGTTCTGCATGCTTGCGTAAAGTTGCATCCGGGTCGACAGCTATTGGGTTGTTCACTTTCGCCAGCAACGGCAGGTCGTTCAAAGAATCGCTGTAAAAAAAGCTATCGGCAAAACTATCCCACCCCCATCCTCGTTGTGCCAACCAGTTTTCCAACCGGGTAATCTTGCCTTCACGGAAGCACGGCACGCCAACCACACACCCGGTAAACTCACCGTCCTTCTCTTCCGGCTCGGTAGCAATCAAATGTTCCACGCCGAATTCGCGCGCAATCGGCGAGGTCACAAAACTATTAGTGGCAGTGATGATGATGCACACATCCCCCGCCGCACGGTGCCGCGCCACTAGCTCTTGCGCAGGCACAGTCATCATGCCGCGCACCTTGTGCTGCATGAAGTCGTCACGCCAGCCATTTAATACCTTGCGCGCATGACGCGACAAAGGTTTCAACTGGAAGTCGAGGAACTCATAAATATCCAGCGTACCAGCTTTGTATTGCTCATAAAAAGCCAAGTTCTTCGCCTCAAACAGTTCGCGATCGAGCACGCCCTGCTCGATGAGAAATTGAGCCCACTCGAAATCGCTGTCACCGTTCAGCAAGGTATTGTCTAAATCAAATAGCGCAAGGTTCACACTGACTCCAAGTTAAAAGTTTGCATCACTTCTTTCAGCAATGGTACCGACGGCGTACGCTGTAAACGCAAACACTGCGCGTCCAGTGCATCCAGCAGCCCGAGCAGCGCAGGCATATCACGCCGTCCATGACGCAGCAGATATTGCGTCACCTCAGGCGGCAGGATGAAGCCGCGCGCTTGTCCATGCTGCTCCAATGCTTGCGCCTTTTCTGCATCATTCAGCGCATGCACCTGATATACCAGCCCCCAGCCCAACCGGGTGCGCAGGTCATCGCGCACACTTAAATGGGCCGGCGCGGATACACCGCTAACCAGCAACATGCCGCCGCTTTCGCGCACCCTATTATAAAGGGCGAAGAGCGCAATCTGCGCTGCATCATCCAGCACCTCAACATCATCCACTGCAATCACTGAAACCACATCCGGCACAGCGCCATGAGCAAAGACTGCGGACTGTCCCAATGAGCGTGCCTGCACCACTGCTGCCTGCATAAGATGGCTCTTGCCACAGCCCACCTCGCCCCATAGGTAGAAACACCGTTCATTCGAGGTTCCTGCCAATGCATGTTGCAATGTCGAGAGCAACTCAACGTTACGGCCCGGTACGAAATTATTTAGCGTGGGCAACCAGTCCGGAGTGATGTTTAATAATAATTGCGTCATAAAAAATGAATCACGATACACGGATATAGATAGCTACCATGCCCTGGACATGGCCCAATCCGACCAACAGTGCTGCCCGCACGGGAAGGGTCGAGCAGTAAGCAAGCGCACCCCCTTGAAGTGCGGCGAAGCGTTGAATGGTCATTTGGGGTAAAATATCGCTAAGAAAATAGCCTTCACTGTATCCCGAAGAAAGCGAGAACTCAACTTGAGCTTACCTAATACCCTTTCCTACCGCGACGCCGGCGTAGACATAGCCGCAGGTGACCGTCTGGTGGAAAACATCAAACCATTCGCCAAACGTACTATGCGCCCGGAAGTTCTGAGTGGCATAGGCGGCTTTGGCGGATTAGTCGAAATTTCTAAAAAATACCGCGAGCCGGTGCTGGTGTCTGGCACCGATGGCGTGGGTACCAAATTGAAATTGGCATTCGAATTGAATCGTCACGATACCGTTGGCATCGACTTGGTTGGGATGAGCGTCAACGATATTCTGGTGCAGGGCGCAGAGCCGCTGTTTTTCCTCGATTATTTCGCCTGTGGCAAGCTGGATGTGGATGCCGCCACCGAAGTCATCAAGGGCATAGCGGCAGGATGCGAACTGGCCGGTTGCGCGCTCATAGGCGGCGAGACCGCCGAAATGCCGGGCATGTATCCGGTGGGCGAATATGACCTCGCCGGTTTTGCTGTGGGTGTAGTGGAAAAAGCCAACATCATCACCGGCGCTGACATTCGGCCTGGCGACATAGTGCTGGGACTCGCCTCTAACGGCGCGCACTCCAACGGTTACTCGCTAGTGCGTAAAATCATCGAGCGCAGCCAGCCCGACCTCAATGCTGAATTTGATGGTGAGCACACGCTGGCTGATTGCATTATGGCGCCCACGCGTATCTATGTGAAGCCGTTGCTGGCGCTGATGCAAACCCTCCGGATAAAAGGTATGGCACACATCACTGGCGGCGGCCTGCTTGAAAATGTGCCGCGTGTGCTGCCTTCCAACGTCACCGCCGTGATCGACGGACTATCCTGGCGCACACCCAAGCTGTTCGAGTGGCTCCGCGAACAGGGCAACGTAGATCAGCAGGAAATGTATCGCACTTTCAACTGCGGCATCGGCATGGTGGTTATCGTGGATCAGAATGATGCCGCAGACGCAATCGCCCAGCTGGTCGCCGCCGGAGAAACCGTATGGCGCATAGGCACAATTGAAGCGCGGACAGGCGATGAAACACAAACCCGAATCTGTTAACGTATCAATGAAGTCCATCGTTATTCTGATTTCCGGCCTCGGCAGTAATTTGCGCGCACTGCTGGAATCCGACCTGCCCTGCCGGATAGCGGCGGTTATCAGCAACCGAGCCGCTGCCCCAGGATTGGAAATTGCCAAACAGCATGGGATTACAACGCGGGTCGTGGCGCATCACAGCCATCCAGACCGCGAATCTTTCGACACCGAGCTAGCCAACTGCATAGACAGTTACCGGCCCGACCTTATCGTGCTTGCCGGCTTCATGCGCATTCTCACCCCTCAGTTCGTGGCACGCTATCAAAACAAACTTATTAACATCCACCCTTCCCTGTTGCCCGCATATAGTGGCCTGAATACTCATACGCGCGCGCTCCGGGACGGCGTGAAGATCCACGGCTGCACCGTGCATTTCGTCACCGGCGACGTCGATCACGGTCCCATCATCATCCAGGCCGCAGTGCCGGTGCTCATGGACGACACCCCGGCAACCTTAGCGGCACGCGTGTTATATCAAGAGCATCGCATTTTTCCGCAAGCCATCCGTTGGTTCTGCAACGGCGATATCAGCCTGAGTGCGGATGGCAAGGTGTTAATGAAACGTCTGGAACAGCCCGGTTGCGCTCTAATATCTCCGGAAATGGAATAAGTTAATGCTGAACATCATTTATCTAGCCGGCTTGCTACTTCTTGTCAGTACTGCACCGCAAGCAGTATTCGCTGCTACTCCCTCCTTGCCGGTACAGTTCACCAATGTTGGTGCCCATTACGATGTACTCAAAGGCAATATTAAAGTCGCGACCATTACAGAAAACTATACCCGCACGCAGGGCGGCTACCATATTGAGAGCGTAACCAAAGCAATCGGCTTGCTCGCCATGTTTAAGGCGGAAGTCATCCGCGTCACCAGCGAAGGTATCCTGACAGTGAAGGGCTTACGCCCACTCACTTTTATTCAGGAGCGCAAACTCGATACCGAGCGAAATACGCGCGCCGACTTTGACTGGAAGACTAAAAACATTACTCTGACTGACCGCGCCGGGAAACGCACGCTGCCGCTGCAAGCTGGAACTCAAGACCGGTTAAGCGCGATGTACCAGTTCATGTTCGCGCCCCTACAAAATGCCACCGAGCTCAACTTCAACATGACTAACGGCAGTAAGGTGGATGAATACAATTATCGCATTACCCCCGACCAAAGCATGACGATTCCGCTCGGCACATTCAAGGCAGTGTACGTAGCCAACCCGCCGCAAGACGGTGAGAATCGAACTGAAATCTGGCTGGCAACAGAACACGGCAATTTTCCTTACAAGATGACCATCACCGAGTCCAACGGTGACAAATTCACGCAGGTGTTGACCCAAATAAATTTTGAGTAGCAATCATTCTGGGCTATTTATGAAATGAATTCTGGCACGCCCACCAGACGCATCACCCTTGCCATCGCGCTTTCCGTGCTGCTGCATGGTGCAGCACTGTGGCTCTTTCAAGTAGAGTTGCCGAATAGCGAAGCGCTACTGCCACCGCTAAGCGCCAAACTCGAAGCGATACCTCTGCAAGCCGACGCGCCCATGCCAGAAGTTGAACTTGCACACCCTCCAGCCGAACCTGACAGTACTGTAACAACCATACCAGAACCGGCATCAATACCTGTTATGGAAGCATCATCTGCTGTAGCGGCCATTCCCGAGCCGGCATCAATACCTGCTATTGAAGCAGCATCTGCCGTAGCAGTCACTCCCAAACCAGCATCAATCCCTGCTATAGAAGCAGCATCTGCTGTAGCAGCCATTCCCGAACCGGTATCAATACCTGCTATTGAAGCAGCATCTGCAGTAGCCAGGGTGGAAGAACCAGTCGCGTCGCATCCATTGCCAAAACACGCACAGCTAAAGTTTGCCGTCTACTATGGCCAGGACAATTTCCAGATTGGCGAAATCACCCACCGGCTTGAAGTTAGTGGAGATAAATATGTCCTGGAAGCGGAAACGAAATCAACCGGGCTAGCCCGGTTGTTTAAAAGCTACCAACTCATTCAAACCAGCCGCGGCAAGGCTGGCAACTTCGGGCTGCAGCCAGAAGGCTACGAAGAAGAGCAAAATATATCCAGCGGCAAACAAAAAATGAATGTCGCCTTCAACTGGACAGAAAATAAATTGCATTTTTCTCACGGCGGTGAAACTGAGCTACCCCCCGACGCCCAAGACATTCTGAGCTTTTTATATCAACTCTCGCGACTTCCCTTGCACAATAAAGTCATATCGATAGCTATCACCACTGGCAAAAAACTTGAAAAATATGAGCTTGAGATCGGTGCAGAAGAGGACATCATTACCCCAATGGGCAAGTTGCGCGCATTACCTTTGCGCAGGCTGCATAGCCAAGGTGGAGACGGCATGGAAGTCTGGCTCGGGCTGGAATATCGCCTGCTGCCAATCAAGTTTCGCCAGATTAAACGTTCCGGCAACATGGTCTTGGAAGTTGTCATTTCTGACATCCGCGTCGCAGATGAATAAGAAATTCAGAAGTCATGAAGCCCTGTCCTGTAAACTTCGCCTCCATTCCTGTGATCGCTTCTATCACCGCATCGAATACTTTTACCCTAATTTAGAACCATGCTACTGACCGAATATCGCCTAGACCTCGTTATCCAAGCCCTGCGCAGCATCCTGCCGCTGGAACATCCCGCCGACGCTATGCTGCGCCACTTTTTCCAGCGCGAGCGCATTGGCTCCAACGAACGTGCGCTGGTGGCAGAAACTGTGTTCGGTGTGTTGCGACATCGCCTGTTTCTGGAGCACGCCTGCGCCAATCAGGCCACGCCGCGCCGCATGGCGCTGGCTTATTGGATCAAATTCAGCGGCTATAACCTGCGTGAACTCACCCCGCTTCTGAAACGCGATGAGGCCGATTGGCTGGGGCAAGTGAAAGCCATCAATCTTGCCGAATTATCTTTGTCGGTACAGGCCGAACTGCCAGAATGGCTGGTCGAACAGTTGCAAATCACAATGACGGATGAAACCATCCTCATGCTGGGTCGCTCCATGCAACAACCCGCCGCACTGGATTTGCGCGTTAACACCCTGCTCGCCACGCGTGACGAGGTGCTGCAAGCCTTGCGGGCAGAAGGCATGGACGCGCAAGCCACGCCTTACTCCCCCATCGGCATCCGCCTCAAGGACAAGCCATCCCTCACCAAGCATCCGCTGTTCCTCGCCGGAAAAATAGAAGTACAAGACGAAGGCAGCCAGCTGCTTGGATTTCTTCTTGCCCCCAAGCGCAATGACATGGTTGTGGATTTTTGCGCCGGCGCAGGAGGCAAAGCACTCATGCTGGGTGCCATGATGCAGTCTCAGGGCAGGCTGTATGCCCTGGACGTATCTGAAAAACGACTGGCCAACCTCAAGCCACGTCTGAAGCGTTCGGGGCTTAGCAACCTGCATCCGCAACTCATAGCGCATGAAAACGACAGCAAAATAAAACGTCTGGCTGGCAAGATCGACCGCGTTCTTGTTGACGCTCCGTGCAGCGGATTGGGCACACTACGCCGCAATCCGGACATCAAATTCCGCCAATCGTCTCAAAGCGTGACCGAATTCACCCAGTTGCAAGCCTCTATCTTGGCCTCAGCCAGCAAGTTGCTCAAACCCGGCGGCCGCCTGGTGTATACCACCTGTAGTTTTTTGCCACAGGAAAACCGCGCCATAGTCGATGCATTTCTTGCCGACCATCCAGAATTCACATTACGTCCTGCAGGAGAAATTCTCGCACAGCAAAAAATCCCGCTGGAAGCGGAAGAATGCCTGCAACTGCTGCCGCAACTGCACAGCACCGATGCCTTCTTCGCAGCGGTACTGGAACGGGTAAAAGCGGTTGCCCCGAACAACGTCGATTCTGCCTAAGTTCGAAAGAAGAATAACCGGGGATTTATTCGACCAATTTTGCTGCATTTTCTCGACTGAGCGCCATGCTGGATTTCACCGAATACACCAAGATTTTTATCAGTCTGTTCGCCATCCTTGATCCGATCGGGATCATTCCTGTCATCATTCTGTTCACCTCCGGCATGACGGCGCCAAAACGAGCCAAGGTTGGCCGCGTCGCATCGCTGGCGGTATGCGCCATTTTGCTGGTTGCGTTATTGATAGGCCAACCACTACTGGCTTTTTTCGGTATCAGTATCAGCTCATTTCGCGTGGCGGGCGGCATTCTGCTGATGTTAATGGCCTTCAAAATGTTGAACGGCAACCTCTACACATCCATCGAAGCCGACAATGACGGTGCTGGGGGCGAAACAAGCTCAATACATGCCATCGTGCCGTTATCCATCCCACTGCTGGCTGGTCCCGGCTCCATCAGCGCGGTGATACTGGAAGCACACAAGGCGCACGGCATTGAGCATTATTTAATCATGAGCTTGGAAATTATGTTACTCAGCGTAACGGTCTGGTTAACCTTCCTGATTGCACCGTGGGTGGCGCAACGTTTAGGCAAGATAGGCATTGACGTATTCACTCGGCTAATGGGCTTGGTACTCGCGGCCATTTCTGTAGAGTTCATTGCGGGTGGAATACGCGGCTTATTTCCTACCCTTGGCTAATCCGGGCGGGCGAGTGGAACGAGGAACACTGCTGTTGAAGTTCCAACTGATATATTTAAGGGCGCCTCTAAAAATTCAAGTTTCTAAGCAAGACAAGGCACGAGTAAAAAATTTGAGCGCGGCATATAGTTGATATGTGAGCGATAATTTTTTTCCAGTAACGCCGTATTGTGACGAAAATTGGATTTTTAGAGGTGCCCTTAAAG
Source organism: Candidatus Nitrotoga sp. 1052 (assembly GCF_927312905.1). GTDB lineage: Bacteria > Pseudomonadota > Gammaproteobacteria > Burkholderiales > Gallionellaceae > Nitrotoga. The sequence goes on along the minus strand of NZ_CAKMHQ010000062.1, from coordinate 3,071 downwards.
CTTACGTTTATATCAGCAACTCAATCGTCAAAACGTATCGCCCGATAAGCAACGTCCACCACCACCAGCTCTTCTATTCCGTCTGGGATGTGCAACATAACTACATCATCGGCGCGCGCCTTTAGCAGCGCTCGAGCGAGCGGTGATACCCAGCTAATCAATCCGCGCCCGGCATCGGCTTCATCCACGCCGACTATGCTGTAGGTATGTTCTGCGCCGTCCTGCCTGCACACTGTGACTGTCGCACCAAAAAATACTTGATCACACGATTCTCGCTGCACCGGATCCACCACTGCGGCGTTTTCCAAGCGCTTGGAAAGAAAGCGGATGCGCCGATCGATTTCACGCAGGCGCTTCTTGCCGTAAATGTAATCACCATTTTCCGAGCGGTCGCCGTTGGACGCGGCCCAAGTAATGGTTTGTACCAACACCGGGCGTTCCACTTTCCATAGCTGATCAAGTTCGTCTTTGAGACGCTGGTAACCAAAGGGGGTTATGTAGTTTTTGACACCTGGCGGAAGAGGTGAAACTATCTGACCCTCTTCCTCGTCAAGACTTTCGTCCGTTTCCTTGGTAAAAGCTTTGCTCATGATCGCTCGCCCTTTTGGATAGTCTCCATAATTTTATAGACAACTCCAACTAAATGCCGTCATCCGTCATAAAGACGGAGGCGGAGATTAGTAATCTCGAGATTTATAGAAACTCACTAAAACGGTTGTGCCTACCTAGTAGGCGTAAACAATTATCTATACACATGATTTACATTGCTTTAATACCATTAACAAAGCAATAACTATAGGCGCTTCGTAAACAACACAACCATTTCCAGAACCATTTTTGCCATTTTACAGGCGACCTAGGCGAATTAAAGAAATTTCAATCGCCATTTGCACTTTTAGTGGTGGCAACGGTCAGCGCCACTATTTCACGAATACTTAAAATACATCTTTAAGGCACCAGGCAACCGATTAGATGCGAATCGACGTCAAAATCACCATATAAGAGAGCAGACTCCCAAACGGCAAACCTCACTATTAGGCAAAGAGAAACTGACCCCCGTCCCGTGGCCATACCCCTTAACTTGCCAAAGTTAAACTGATAACTGACACTTCGATTTGATGAATTCAAACATTGGACGCAGCACCTCAAAGCAGGTGACATCCAGTGTTGGCACGACCTCCTTGGCAAATTTAACTTTATGTTTGTCACCCTTAAACTTGATCAGGCCTGTTTTAGCATCTGTCTTGAACCATTGATCCAAACCTTGTGCCCCCCAGAAAAGGTGCTCAGCGCAGAAATGTGGCTTAGGCTTTATTTTTTCGTTAGGATTGGTCTCATCCCAAACCTGCGCCTTTAGCTGGTTGTTGGGAATAGGCAGCATGAAAGAATGAACATTCTTATCTGGCAGTTTTCTGCACAAGCCACGCGTGATATCCGTTACTTGATGCTCCCCGCCCAATTGTCTCCAGTCGTCATAGGCTTCATCAAAATCAAATAACGCGAAAAATTGTTTATCTGGATAAGTGTTACAAAGTGCATCACGTGCAAGCAACACCTTGATAAAACCGCGATCAAAAGCATCTTGAATCAATATTGGGATGTCTGTATTCGGATAAAGCTTTGTGTACGCAGTATTCAGGATACTAACGTCGGACGTGCCCTCAACAAATAATATTGGTCTAGGCGAAGACCGGATCACATTGTCTATTAGCAGTTTGCTTTCATCTTCTGAGTACTGAATGAAGCTATCGGATAGCTCCCGTATCACTTCCTTCTTTGAACGTTTTGAACAAGAGACTACCGAGTTTTCAATTTTGAACAGGCTGATATTCTGCTCATCGAGACTACACAGCGTTGCGGCGCTATGGCTGCTCATAAGTACATGATTGTTATTCGCGGTATCGGTGATCTCAATCACCTGCCTCAAAAAATCGAACTGCCATTCTGGATGGAGAAACGCATCCGGCTCATCCAGCAAAGTGAGGCAGTTGCGGTCTTTGAACAGTTCTACGATGGAGTAGATGTAGACCGACTGAAACTGGCCGTCGCTGAAGTGAGCGATGGTGGCGTCCAGACCGCTGGTTAGCGTGAGGGGAATAGCAATGTCGGCCAGCATGCCCAGAGTTTTCAGATTGTCGAACTGGCGGAACAATACCTGAGCGCTGTAATCAGTAAATTCCTGTTGAATCTTGGCGATGCTGAAGTATAGGATGTAGCGATCATCGGAGGCCAAGTAACCCTCGGTTACAGTCATTTTTCCTGGAGTGTGGACTATGCATTTTGTTAACCGTTTGAGAAATGTCTTGGTAATACCCTCCGGCCTCCAATACTGGTCGCTCTCATCATTGTTTTTGATATCGAATCTTGCGCCGTTTGCATATACCGGGCGCTCAAGAACAAGCTTAACGACTGCCTCCGTAAGTTCTTTACCTCCCGGCTTTCTGATGCCGAGTTGGTCAATGCCAAGCTTCTTGCAGATAAACTCCCGCGCCTTGTTGTCGGCCTTTTGCATCAGCAACACCGCCAGCAGTAGTGCTTTGTATTCAGAGCCGATGCCGATGAAGCGACGACTTTCATCGAAGTCAGCTTTTCTGATGCGCTTACGGAAGGCCGATTCGTATTGCTGCACCAGCGTAGCGACAGTGTCGTTGTGGCCGGAATAGTAGATCAGGACATTGTCGGGCAGTGGAGTGTCGCCAATGGCCTTGCGTACTTTACCATTGACACTGAGATTGCCGTCTTTCCAGGCTATCTCAGTTTCCGTTCCACTGATTTCATACTTGACGGCGTACTCGAAGCCGATTTTCCCCTTGTTATCGAACTCATAGAGGTGGCGAAATATCTCGATCAAGGCCTCAAACAGATTCGACTTGCCGCTGCCGTTTTTCCCGACAAAGACATCGATGAAACTTGCTCCATCGAAATTCAATGAAAAATTCTTGAGATTTTTGTACTGACTGATGAAAACTGATTTCAGGCGCATGGCAATCCAATCACACTTGCGCCATTACGGAATTTAAGGAAACGCTGAATAATTCACCGCACAGCAGAGTCCGGTGCGTAGTTTCCGG
>NZ_CAKMHQ010000061.1 GCF_927312905.1 Candidatus Nitrotoga sp. 1052 | reverse complement strand
CAATTACAGCAGGTTACCACCTTAATTTATTGTCTGAATATCGGGGTCCACTATACGTCCGAGATGTGGATGAAAAACGGGATGTTGCCGCGCAAATCCAGGAGCTTATGCAGCTTGACGGCCGCCTTGGTGGAACGAAACGGCGCCCATGGGAAAAGCGACAGGCACAAGTCGATGGTCGTGACATCCAGGGCGTAGACCGTATTGGTGAGATCGACACCCAAACTCTCGTTGCAATTGTTATGCAGCTACAAAACCAGAAGCCCGACAGTCTGCTCGCCAATTTAATCTACAAGTCGATTTGGCACTCGAAGACATTGAGTGCTAAAATTCAATTTTAAGAGGATATGATAATGAATCAAACCTTGACGTTGCCGACACCCTCGGCAGTGGGTAGCTTAGATCGATATATACAAGCCGTGAATCGTTTCCCATTACTTACGCAAGATGAGGAGCGAAGCTTGGCAATCCGCTTCATCCGCGATAATGACTTGGAATCGGCACGTCAGCTCATCGTCTCGCACCTACGTGTGGTAGTCAGCGTGGCGCGCGGCTATGCTGGTTATGGCCTACCACAAGCAGACTTAATCCAAGAGGGCAATATCGGCCTGATGAAAGCAGTCAAACGCTACGACCCAGATCATGGTGTGCGGTTGGTATCGTTCGCACTGCACTGGATACGCGCTGAAATGCATGAATATATTCTGCGCAACTGGCGCCTTGTAAAGATTGCAACCACGAAAGCTCAACGCAAGCTGTTCTTCAATTTGCGTAGTATGAAGCAGGGGTTGGAATCACTCAAGCCGCAAGAAGCCAGTTTAATTGGACAGCAGTTAAAGGTCAGTACAAGTGAAGTATTAGAGATGGAAGCCCGTTTCAACGGCCACGAAGTGGCGCTGGAACCAGCTACAAACGATGAAGACGATAATAGCTATGCACCTATCGCCTACTTGGCATCTGCTGCGGATAGCGAGCCATCTTGCGTCCTTGAGAAGAAACAACTTGAAATACAGCAAAGCATGGGCTTAACACGCGCACTGGCGAGCTTAGACGAACGCAGCCGTCGAATCATTGAAGCTCGTTGGCTTCGCGAGGGCAACACTGTTACGCTACACGATCTCGCAAATGAGTTTGGCGTGTCAGCCGAACGCATACGCCAGATTGAGCAAAAAGCCATGGCGAAAATGCAATTAACAATGCTGTCCGCCATTTAGCTATTTCTCTACTCAACTTTAGACATCCAGCCCCAACCTTGCGTCACCCGAACGGTGGAACAACTGGGGGTGAAACGAACGAACTCATACTGCTTACTGCTGACGGTGCTGCTACACTCGCAATCTTGGGTCGCCGCGCTGTTTCGGGAAGGTGTATATCGAAGACTTCCGGTTGAAACCGTCCCTGAAAGCAAGTCCGGTAAATTCCATGCGCAGTTATTGCGCCACCAGGCCGTCGGTCAGCGGTTATTTAACGTGCCACGGTGCCACGACAGTGATCGGGAAGGCTTCTTCCGCAACCAAACTCAATCACTGAACCAGTGTGTCCATACCGTCGAGCGAATCTGCAGCCATCGTTCCAGCACAACGCGTTTCCGCTGCCACAGATTGTTCACGCACCACCAGATTGTAAAACAAGGATTCTAGGCCCCCAGCGGCGTATATACAGACCACTGCTGTCCGATTAAAACGTGAATAGATTCAATTGATTGCAGTCGTTATCCTGTTCGGATTTGTAGTCGCTGCCCGGAAACGCTTGCTGAATGGGCATTTTCTCGAACAGGGTGAGCGAAAATATCTGTAACAAAATTGTAGAGCGAAGCGTCCAGATTGAGGCGCTTCTTGACGATAGCGACGAGGACATAGACTGATACGGCGATCCAGATTTGCGACTTCACCGCATTCTCTGAGTTGCCGTAGAACTTTTAGATACGCAGATGCTGCTTGATCCATTTGAAAAACAGTTCCACCTGCCAGCGTGCCTTATAGAGAGCGCAAACTGTCGCTGCTGGCAAGGTGAAATTGTTGGTCAGGAAGACCAGATGCCTGCCATGTTCAGCATCGCAGAATTTGATGCGTCGCAGGTGCTGCGGGTAATCCTTGCCGGCCTTCGGCGCGGTCAACACAATGGTTTGATCGAAGCACAGTCCCGTGGACTTGTCCGCGGGGCGAGAGTAAATACGACGAAAGAGCAGATTGGATTTGCCACGAATGACAACGAATGCCTGCGCTTGATGCATAAATGTTGTACCGCTTGAAGGAGCAAGCCGTGAAGTATTTCTACAAAAATTTTATTTAACCACCCTGAGTCGAGGCTTGCTAGGGAGCGTAGGTTTGCCTGGCGAAGGCGCACTTCCACTATCCGTTGGAAGTGTTGGTATGGAGTCATTTCCCTGAAACACCAGCCCTTGCCCCGTTTCCTTGGCGAATATACCAATCACCGCAGCTATCGGCACAACCAGTCCATGCGAGACACCGCCAAAGCGCCCACCGCACGTAATCTCCTCATTACCAATATTCAGGTTACGCACTGCATCCATGCTAAGGTTAATAACGATTTCGCCATCCTTAACATACGCCTTTGGCACTCGCGTCTGCTCATTCACTTTCACTGCCAAATAGGGAGTTAAAGCACTGTCGGAACACCAGTCGTAAATCGCACGTATGAAATATGGTTTTGTGGAAAACTCATTCACTTTCGCATCGCTTTTTCGGCTGCCGTCATCGCTTCAATATAAGCCGGACGCGAAAACAATCGTTCAGCATATTTCATCAGTGGCGCAGCCTCCTTGGCAAGTTGAATATCATAATAATCCAATCGCCATAGCAATGGGGCGATTGCCACGTCGAGCATGGAGTATTCATCATTCAGCATGAATTTTTGTTTGGCAAAAATCGGGGCAATCTGCGTCAGGCTGTCGCGTACTGATAGGCGTGCCTTATCAGCGGTCTTTTGCACTCCACTTTCCAGTGCACCAATATGACAAAACATCTCGCTCTCGAAGCGATGTAAAAATAATCGAGCGCGCGCACGCATTACCGGATCGGCAGGCATCAACTGCGGATGTGGGAATCGCTCGTCAATATATTCATTAATGATATTGGACTCATATAGCACCAAGTCACGCTCTACCAGCACTGGTACCATATTATATGGATTCATTATCACGAGATCTTCGGGTTTGTTGAACACGTCAACATCAATGATTTGGAAATCCATCCCTTTCTCATACAACACGATACGGCAGCGCTGACTGAACGGGTCTGTTGTTCCCGAGTAAAGCGTCATCATGGCGCGGCTCACACTTTTATCAGATGACTACGGGCCATCATGCGACGCACCAGCAGGAATCCGGTAACGGCCAGTACCGGGGTAATAACAAGAACGGCAAGCGCTGGCATAGTGCCAGTGCCGTTTACACCAGATATCCAAATATATCTTTCAAACAGCGTACCGAGGATAATACTAGCAGCCACTGTCAGAATAATTGGCGGTGAGTGCCGTGACGGTCGCATGGCCAGTACAGTAAATGGGATAATCAGTTTTAGAATTATCATCGACCACCATAGCACGCTGTAGTCGCCATTCTGCATACCCATCACGCGATCCACTTCGTTTGGAAGATTTGGATACCAGATGACTAAATATTGTGCAAAAAAAGTATATACCCATAGTAAAGTGAATGCGAACATCATCTGCGCAAGGTAGTTGTAAACATAATCTTCAACTGGGCGCACCAATTTACCACGCGTATTCAATATGTAAATCCAAGTAACCAAGAAGGCCATAAACATATTAAAATTGCTAATAAAATGCTGCATGCCATAAATCGCGCTGTGCCAAGATGGCACCAGCGTCATCTCAAAGTCCCACGCTACCATAGTGCCGTATAATACAAAAGTATAGGGAATCCAATTTGCAATTTTATGAAAGCGTTGCTGATCTTCCTTGCTGCGATCACTTACCTCCTGCCGCTTGATAAATACCCAAAAAATAGTCATCACTGCCAGCATACCAAGCACTTGGCGTGTCACCAAAAATGTGTAGTTATGCCAAGCAGGCAGATGATGTCCATGCTCAGTGGCCGTGCTCAACCATGGGAAGGTGTTTTCACCGCCAACCAATAGTATGATCAGCAATACGAATGCCAGCGGGAAAAGCGCAAATAAGGATACCGCTAATCGGCGAATTTCGTAGCGCCATTGGGCGCCCACCAAATGCAACACCGCACTCAATGTCACTCCCCCCAGCGCAAGATAAAGCACCACTAAAAAGCTAGCTGTCAAAACTGACCAATTGCTATACGAAATCATTTGCTGCACTCCCTTATTTGGCTGCAGGCGTTACTGCCACGGCGGATTGCCCATTTTGCAGCACCTTGCGCACATAGTTGATTACATTCCAGCGTTCGGTAGCTGACAGATCATTAGCATACGATGGCATGACCGCACCGCCGAACGTCATATAGCCCCAGATGAAACCATCAGACCGCCCTTTCGTTTGTTCAGCTGTCAAGTCAAACGGCTTTAATAATAATTTCGCTCCAACTAATCCATCACCTTTGCCAGAATATCCGTGACAAGGGGTGCAATAAATTTGAAACAGCTTCCCGCCAAGCGCCACTGACTTGTCGTCTGCTGGAATCGGATTCAACTGCTTTTCTGATGCACCCATATCCTTCACCAGAGATGAAGTACCAGAAGTTGGAACTGAATGTTTTGGATATGGCCTCATTCCAGGATTTTTCAAATCCGCACTTTCCTGTGGTTTAATACTAATCTGGTTCGCCATGTCGTCCGACCATGGCCATGCTTGCGCCAACGCAGGTGCTAACAGCAATACAATTGCCAAGGGTAATCTCATCATTTTCCCGCCTCTTCCTGAATCTCAAGTGCCTTATGCTTGATAAAAATCGTCTTAAACGCAGCTAGTGCCGACTCATCCCCTTTCACCAAAATACCAATTTGGTCTTCCGATACTTTAGTGCTATATAACGATGACCGCTTAGCCGGTAAGCCTGCGCAAATCAAGAAACCCAAGATGGTGATGAATACGCCACCCAGAATAAACATTTCATACGTCAGCACGAAATCAGGCGGCAATGGCACAATTGGTTTACCACCTTTAATTTGAGAGAAAAAGTTGGCCTGCGCGCTCGCAACAAGGAAGAAAGCTAGCAGACCACCCATACAAGCTCCAATCAATGTAAACCATTGCACATGGACTGGCTTGTCGCCCAACACTTTTTCAACTTCGGGATGCTCAATGGGCGACTTGAGTATCATGTCGTCCATGTCAAATCCCTTGATATTGGACCCGCGTAATTCGGCAATTGCAGCTACGGCTTCATCAAAATCGTTAAACAGTGCCAGTAAATGACGTTTGCTCATTTAGTATTCTCCCTTCACAGCAGGTTTGTGCTTCAGTGCTAGACTGCGGTGATACACCATTTCTTTGACTTCATACATAGAAACGGATGGGAATACCTTGCAGAACACCATAAACAATAAAGTGAACCAGCCAAAGCTACCGAACACGATGCCCCACTGCACTAAGCTTGGCCATTGATCATGATCCCAAGTCCAAGGGTAGTGACCGTGCGCAAAACTCGGCGCGATGATCATCCAACGTTCCAGCCACATCCCCACGTTGAGCAGTATCGACACTACGAACAATATCGGGAGGTGAGTCTGGAAACGTTTGAAAGCAAGCATTAATGGCAAAATGGACCCGAAGAAAATCATTGCCCAGAAGAATGGTGCATAAGGACCAGTAGCCTTAAAAATTAATTGATCCTTGGCTGTCTGGTCATGTCCATACCATACTGAAGCGAACTCGATCAGATTTAGGTAAGTCCACACCATCGCAATAGCGAAGGTCAGGCGTACCAGCTTTTTCATTATAGGCAACGTCATGTACTCTTCAAATCTGAACACATATCGCAAGATAATAAAAAGCGTGATGATCGCCGCACAACCGGAATACAAGGCACCCGCAACAAAGTATGGAGGGAACGATGTTACGTGCCAGCCCGGCATATTCGACATAGCAAAGTCAGAAGCCACGATGGAATGAACGGAAACTGCCAGCGGAATCAGGAAGCAAGCTATCGTTAGATATGTGATTCGGAAGTTGCGCCACTGGCGGTCAGTTCCTTCCCAGCCAAGTGACATCACGGTGTACAGCTTCTTACGCCAGCCCGCATGAATATTGTCGCGGCAAATTGCCAGATCAGGAATCATGCCGACATAAAGAAAGAGGACCGAAGAGCTTAAATAGGTGGCAATCGCGAACATATCCCATACTAGCGGTGACTGAAAGTTTGGCCACACCCAGCGCTCATTAGGGTAAGGCATCACATAATAGACCTGCCATAAACGGCCCAAGTGCACCAAGACAAACAAGCCTGCCGTCATCAACGAGAAGGTGGTCATTGCCTCGGCAAATCGGTAGATCGGCTTACGCCAATCTGCATGCATTAAATGCAGAATCGCCGACAGCAAAGTCCCGGAATGGCTCATGCCTATCCAAAAAATGAAGGTGGCGATATACAAACCCCATACATGAGAATTGTTTTTATTGGAAACACCCATACCGGTCGTATACTGGTAAATCTCACTTCCCACCGCCACACCTATCATGGCAATTGCGATAAATAAAATCACCCAGTACATCCTTCTTGGACTCTCCAAGCTCTTAAGCACATCTTTGTTAATCTGTGCCCAAGCTATATCTTCGCGTATATCTTTTCCCATTATTCTATTTCCTCCCCTTGTGCCTGCGTGAAAGTAACTTCAATGCCGCTTCCCACGCGACATCCCCATTGCGCGGCTTAAATAGCGCTTTCACGCAACTGCTCCAAATACATTACCGACGGATAAGTGCGCAACTCTTCCAAAATGCGATAACCGCGCAGCTTGACGGCCTCTTCTGCTGCGTCCTTTGCTTGTTTATCCTTGTTCAGATCAACCTGCTGCTTCATCCACTGTTTTCCAACCTTGGCCTCTGGATCGACCAGATTACCAAAAGATATAGCTCCAGTCGGGCAGACTTGCTGGCAGGCAGTTTGTACTTCACCATCAAGTACACTTCGCCCTTTGGTACGTGCATCGCTCTTGGCGACTGTTAATCGCTGCACACAGAATGTACATTTCTCCATCACACCCTTGCTGCGCACGGTCACGTCTGGATTGAGCTGCTGATTCATCGGTTCCGGCCACACATTGTCAATGGTTGGATAGTTATACCAGTTGAAGTAGCGCACCTTATACGGGCAGTTTGCGTTACAGTAACGTGAGCCGACGCAGCGGTTGTAAACCTGCGAGTTCAGACCATCTGCCGTGTGATTGGTAGCACCAACAGGGCATACTGTTTCGCACGGTGCAGACTCACAATGCTGGCACAACATGGGCAGAAACTGCGCCCCCTGATCGGCAAATTCGCGGCCATCATTATCCCAGTAACGTTCGATACGTATCCAATGGTGGGAATGCCCATGTGCAAATTTCTCCTTGCCAACCACGGGTAGATTGTTTTCTGCATAACATGCCACGCTACAAGCATTACAGCCGGTACATGAATCCAGGTCTATGCTCATCGCCCATTTGTATTCCCGGTGCGGCCTGTCGTCCGACGGATGCTGTTGGCGGAAGTCAGACCAGTTTTCTAATAAATTGGTAATGGACACCTTTTACACCTCCTCCGAAAGATTCACTTTACTAGATGACATCCTAACCGCGATTTTTCTACCCATCTGATTGCCACCGGCAGGGCCTTCATCTTTAACTATAATCACACGCTGCCCAGCCTTGGTGACTTTAACGCGCGTCTCATGCATTGCCAATTCTCCGGTTTCTTTGTCGAAAACCGGGTCAAGAATCTTGAAGGCATTAACACCAATACCCTTTGCATAACGTCCCATCGCCTCATGACCATAGCCCAACGGCACTGAAATTACATCGGGATGAATGCCGGTAAACACATAGACCTGCGCCTTAATAGCGCCGCTTTTTGAAGCTACTTCGACAATATCGCCTTCCACAATGCCTAACTTGGCGGCGGTCTTGGGATGCATCTCCACCCAACTATCCCACACGATAGTAGTTAGCGGATCCGGGGATTCCTGCAACCAAGGTTCATTGGCATTGCGGCCATCACGTAAGCTGGCGCTCACTGCCGGAATCAGGTGCAGCGGATACGCACTATCTTCCACAAACGGGGCAGGCACCACCAAACCTTTGGCAGATGCATTACTTGATATATTGACAGGTGTACCCACCAACTTGACTACACCACGGCTTAGAGCTGTGTCCCAAAATGTATCATCATCCTCATTCGCACCGCCCAATGCACCCTTGTTCGACACCATTGCGCTACGCAAGTAAGAATAAAAATCTTCATAGCCTTTGTATTCATCTGGCCGGCGTTGCTTGAGCAACGCAAGCAGGATGTCACCCATGCCAAGCGTACCGGGGTATAACTTTTCCATCAGCGGTTGCTGAATACTCAACTGCGCACCTTCGGCAATATATTCCGGCATCGCAGTCGCCCAGTCCTCCAAAGCAGAATCCAACGGCAGCACCAAATCGGCCTCTACTGCGGTTTCATCCATGTAATGAGCGAAAACCACCTTGAACGGTACCTTCTTTAAGTTTTCTTTCAGTTTCATGGAAGCAGGTGCGGTGAACACTGGGTTTGCACCATAGCTAAATAGTACTTTAACCTTGTCTTGCGCCATATTGTCATTGAGTGCCTGTAGTGCAAAGCGGTTGCCAGGAGTAGGCGCCATTTGCGGAAATGGAACACCAGATGGAGCTTCTACCGTCTTACCGACGTTGCCTAATACTTGATTCAATAATGCGATAGCAGTGGCATTCTGCGAACCATGCGCATAGCCCTCGGCAGCACTACCGGCAATTATTAAGCTAGGGCTACGCTCCTTCAGTAACGCGGCAAGCTTGCCTATATGCTCATTAGACACCCCGGTATCTTTGCTCACCCGATCTGCGGTGTAATCCTTCACAGCAGCAGCGACATCTCCAGGAACGGACAATCCCGCAGCAGCTAGCGAATTAATCAATCCCAGCGCCAGGATGCCCTCGGTACCGGGACGTATAGCCAGCCAACGATCCGCATTCGCACCAGTTAATGTCATCTTGGATTCAACCTGCACCAGCACCCCGCGCTCGCCATTATCAGCCTTGCGGAACCGAGCGTACTGCTGGGAGAAATGTACCGGTGAGATCCACGCACCGAGGAAATCTGCCCCGAATGAAACGATAACCTTGGCCTTGTCCAGACGTAATCTCGGCATTTCTATGCCATAAGCCTTCTTATTAGCTGCACGCATAATTGACGGTGCAACTGCCTCATAAACATAATGATGGCCGGAACCCAGTGCATCTAGATAATTTTTCAATAATGCTTTGACATGTCCACTGACGCCACCTGTCAGGAAGGCGACATTCTCTGCTTTCACACCGCCAACCTTTTCGTTGATTAACCCCAACGCTTTTTCCCATGTTATCGCTTCGCCTTTATCACCATTGCGCAACAGCGGCTCTCGTATGCGATCTGGGTTGTAATGCGCCTGCACTCCGGCCTGCCCTAAACCGCACATTTTGCCGTTATTAATGGATGATTTGGGATTGCCTTCCAGCTTAAGCACGCGACCTTCTCGCACTCGCCCCATAATGCCGCACCCAGCATCGCACTGCGCACAAGTCGAGTTAAAGTATGTGCCAATACTAGGAATGATATAGTCCGCCGTCTGGACATAGGAAGTTACAAATTCCTTTCCATCCTCAACTGAGGTATTGCCACATCCGCTTAAAGCGACCGTCGCACCACCCCACCCCAGCACCTTCAGAAAATCTCGCCGATTAAAACTGTTTTCAATCATTGCTGATACCTCTTGGAAATCTTTATCTTGTGAACGCGCCGATTATTTATGACACTGCCAGCAGTCGTTCGGGCCGTGAGTCGTTTTTGTGGATGTTGCATCTACCGGGTGATCTTTCTGATGACAGCTCACACACCAACCCATGGAGAGTGGCTTTTGGCGACGCGCGACCGTCATTGTTTTCACATCGCCGTGGCAATAACCACAAGCTTCCTGCACCGGCTTGTTCTGCGCAAAAACAAAACGCTGGATATGACGCTCATGGTTGAAGCGCACGAAATCAGGAAGGTCATGCACCTTTTTCCAAGGTACTGCTTTCTTAGCTTCCCAATACTCGAACAATTTCTTGATACGCGGGGTTTCCCGCACCGACTCGATGCTTTGATGGCAACCAATACATTTCTGCAACGGCGGAATGCCTGCCACAATGCTACGGCGCGCATAAGTGTGACAGTACATGCAATTTATCTGCATACCGCCTTTTGCAGCATCACCAGCGTGACGGTCATGGGGAAACTCAATTGGCTGTTCGACTTTAGGACCCAAGTCGTCAGCTGTAGTGAGGGGCTGCACCGCATTAACGGCATAGCTGCCAGCGGAAGCAATCAATCCAACAAGCAGAACGGACAAACGTAAAAAACAATACATCGTAAGTAGCTCCCCCAACAAACAATTAGACTGCCGACCAGGACAACATCGACATGCATATCACATTTACGACAGGTAATTTAAAACGACGCAATATCGCTTAAGCATTTACATACTTATTTGGTGCGGATCAATCCGCAAGGGATAGATGCGATAAAACGACGGCATAATGTCCAGTTTGGAAAATAAAGTCAACAGTACGAAATAACTAAAGTTAACATTACAAAATTATAGTACGCTAACTCTTGCACAAACTTTGCACATAAAAATACATATAAACATAACATTACATGATTTTCTTATATGGTTTTTTTGCATAACCAATAACTGTTGTGTATGTTGCGTCTCCAACAAATCAAAATCCCATCTTTACTTGCGATTGATGGGAAATTTTTATAGATACCCAAATGACAATCCACCATGCTGGAATCGAGCCCTAATAGAAAAATCGCTGGCGTCGAATCGAACAAGAGCGAATGGAATTATTTAGGTGTAGGGCGCCTCTAAAAATTCAAGTTTCTAGGCAAGACAAGGCACGAGTAAAAAATTTTAGCGCTGCATATAGTTGATATGTAAGCGATAATTTTTTTTGAGTAACGCCGTATTGTGACGAAAATTTGATTTTTAGAGGTGCCCTGTAGCCGATTTTCGCTGTCCCCGTAGCAATAACACTAGCCCCACAATCACCATTGGCAGACTGAGCCATTGGCCCATGCTAATACCAAAACTCATTAGGCCAAATATGCCGTCGTCTGGGTTACGTGTATATTCGACAAAGAAGCGGAAGCTGCCATAGCCGATGAGGAACAAACCAGATACAGCACCTACTGGACGCGGCTTGCGCGAATATAGCCACATAAGCGCAAACAGGACCAAGCCTTCCAGTGCAAATTCATAAAGCTGAGAAGGGTGGCGCGGCACATCATCCACATTAGGGAATACCATCCCCCAAGCCACATTTGTAGGCCGCCCCCATAATTCAGCATTAATAAAATTGCCGATGCGTCCTGCGCCCAGCCCCAGCGGCACCAGGGGGGCAATAAAGTCCATCAATTGCAGCCAGGGCAATTTGTGCTGACGTGCAAAAAGTGCCATCGCCACAAGTACGCCGAGAAAACCACCATGAAATGACATACCACCCTGCCACACCGCGAGAATTTCAAGCGGGCGAGACACATAGTAACTAGGGTTGTAAAACAGCACCTCACCCAGCCTCCCACCCAGTACGACACCAAGAATGCCGTAAAATAGAAGGTCATCCATCATTTTGTCATCCCATCCAGGGCGATTGAGCGTGCGAATGCGCAATTTTCCCAGCCATAGAAATAGCATAAAGGCAACTAAATACATCAATCCGTACCAGTGTACTGCAAAGGGGCCAAGGTGAATGGCCACGGGATCAAACTGGGGATGAATGAGCATACTGAGCGTGTATCAATGATATTTTTAAGACAATTATTATACGTGATTTAATTACGCGCCTATTCTGGCACGCTGCAAATGAAATTTGCTACGCTGAAGCAGGCTTTGTCAACGACCAGTTAGAGATATGCGTTATTGTCAACACTGTCTAGTGCCTTACAGTTTGCAAACAAGATAGAGTTAGTTAAAATGGCATGGGCAGCAATGTCTAATAGTTTAATCGAAGGAAAACTTAATAATGGAGCTTAAGAAAATGAAATCTATCATCGTTAGCATGATTGCAGCAGCAGGCCTAATGGCAGCAGGTAGCGTTTTAGCAACAACTGAGATGCCGGAATTGGCCAAGAAAAGCGGCTGTACTGCTTGCCACAAAATTGATACAAAATTGGTCGGCCCCGCTTGGATGGATGTTTCCAAGAAGTATAAGGGCGTTAAAGAATATGCGTTTTCACCAACTGGCAGTGCTACTGCTGGCGCCAAGAAAATGTCATTGGAAGAAGGCCTGATCATGAAAGTATCCAAGGGTGGTACTGGCAACTGGGGTACCGTACCAATGACTGCCAATTCTCCTAAAGTAAAAGATGAGGACATCAAAACACTGGTTCATTTCGTGCTGGATCTGGCGAAGTAATCAAGGGGCTAATTTCTCTTAGCAGAAGTCGGCGTCAGCCGACTTCTGCTTTCTGCACAACAATTCAATCGATTGCTTAATGAATGGTGTCAAAGTTTGCAAACAGAACAAACCTTAAAGCCAGTTTACGCTGGCTTTAATTCATTGGCACTTCTGTTGCAATTCCTGACATGTAACAAATTGACACGCATGACCATGCAATGCATATTATGTTAAATGCGGTATCTTCTTGCGTTTTAAAGTTTGATGATCTTCGTGTTCCGACTGACACTCAATTGACAAAAAATAATTGACTACGCACAGATAAATGCATCCAGAAAGTATAGAAGATGGCTAAATAAGTATTGCTGCGAGCAATCAAATTATTATTTTAATAAAAATAATATAGTCAACGTACACTGGTTACATTATTACGTTCCATCACAGTTCGGAATATGCAAAATTGACAAGCATGTAGCATGCCAAACATAATTCATTCGATAACTTATTCTCCTCCGAACCCATCATGCCGCATAACCAGTCATCACTGCTCCTCGCCCTGTCCATTGCCATCCTCGCGGCTTGCGGCGAATCAAAAATACTTGCTACCAGCGGCATTGATGAACTAGTGGTGAAGATCGGTGCCGCTGCCCCACTCACCGGGCCGCAAGCTCATATCGGCAAGGATAATGAGAACGGTACACGCATGGCGATAGAAGACGCCAACACCAGAGGGGTCATCATTGGCGGACGTAAGGCACGTTTTGAACTAATCAGCGAGGATGATCAAGCGGACCCGAAAACTGCTACTATCGTGGCACAAAAGCTGGTAGACGCAAAAGTGAATGGCGTGATCGGCCATCTCAATTCCGGCACCTCTATTCCGGCTTCCAGGATCTACAGCGATAACGGCATCCCCCAGATTTCCCCTTCCGCAACAGCGGTGAGTTACACCGCCCAAGGCCTTAAGACCGCCTTCCGCGTGATGTCCAACGATGGGCAGCAAGGCAAGGCACTGGGCGAATTCGCAGCAAATACCCTGAATGCAAAAAAAATTGCAGTTATAGACGATCGCTCTGCCTATGGCCAAGGACTGGCCGACGAATTCATCAAATCTGTACAAACCAACGGAGCACAAATCGTAGCACGCGAATACACCACTGACAAAGCGGTTGACTTCACTGCAGTGCTGACCTCCATCAAGGGCAAGCACCCCGATTTGCTATTTTTTGGCGGCATGGATCCACAAGGCGTACCAATGGCCAAGCAGATCAAGGCGCTTGGTTTAAATGTTAAATTTGTAATGGGCGATGGCGGTTACACGCCAAAATTGCTTGATCTGGCTGGCGATGCCGCCGATGGAGTTTATGCTTCGCTGCCTGGCGTGCCACTGGTACAGATGCCCGGCGGCAAAGACTTCTCCCAACGCTATGAAGCAAAATATAAGCAACCCATTCAGCTGTATGCACCCTATTGTTATGATGCGGTAAACGTGATGATCGCCGCGATGCAGAAAGCCGCTTCAGCCGATCCAGCGAAATACCTGCCCGAACTCGCCAAGATTACCCATAGTGGCGTGACCGCGAACATCGCCTTCGACGAAAAAGGCGACATTAAAGGCGGCGCAGTAACACTGTACCAAGTACAGCAAGGCAAGTGGCAGCCGCTGCAAACCATAGGCGGGAATACCGCGATATCCGCGCATTGATAAAGATTGGATTGAAAAATAAAGCGACACTTTGCGTGTCGTTTTTTGTTTGTGAGTAACCTTTGGACACATTGCTACAACAAATCGTCAACGGCTTCGTGCAAGGCAGCGTGTATGCCATGGTTGCTTTGGGTTACACCATGGTGTACGGCATTCTAGGTCTGATTAATTTCGCACATGGCGAAGTGGTGATGGTAGGGGCAATGGTGGCGATGTCAGTGATCCAGTTACTCATCGGTTCTGGCTTGCCGCCGCTGCTGATATTACTGATCAGCCTGATAATTTCGATTGTGGTATGCATGACGTTAGGTTATGGCATCGAGCGCATCGCCTACCGTCCATTGCGCAACGCCCCACGTCTGGCCCCGTTAATCACTGCGATTGGCGTGTCCATTGTGCTGCAAAATCTGGCGATGATGTTCTGGGGGCGCGAATACCATGCTTTTCCGTCTTTACTGCCAAACAACTCGCATATGCTGTCTGGTGCAATCATTACAGAAGTGCAGCTTCTTATTGTATTCGTAGCGCTGGGAATGATGGGGGGCCTGCTGCTGTTGATGCATCGCACTCGCCTTGGCCGCGCAATGCGCGCCGTAGCGGAGAATCCCTCCGCTGCCGTTCTGATGGGGGTGAATATCAACGGTGTGATTGCTATTACTTTCATGCTGGGTTCCGCGCTGGCCGCAGTGGCAGGTATCATGGTCAGTGCGAACTACGGCATCGTACACTATTACATGGGTTCCATTCTGGGGCTCAAAGCATTCACTGCCGCTGTGCTAGGCGGCATCGGCAACATGCGCGGGGCCATGGTGGGCGGTCTGCTGCTGGGGTTAATTGAAAGTTTAGGAGCTGGTTATATTGGTGATCTCAGTGGTGGCTTTTTCGGTAGTCATTATCAAGATGTATTTGCCTTCTTTGTGCTGATTTCCGTACTGATCTTCCGTCCATCCGGCTTGTTAGGAGAGCGTGTTGCGGAACGTGCTTAAACATCTATCATCTAAGGACAGGCGCGGCGCGTGGATTGCGTTTGTCGTGCTCGCCATTGTGCTGCTGGCGTTACCCTTTTTTACCGATGCACTGTTCGGGCGCGGTTGGGTACGCATCATGGATTTCGCATTGCTATACATCATGCTGGCGCTGGGGTTGAATATCGTAGTCGGTTATGCCGGCCTGCTCGACCTTGGTTACATCGCCTTCTTTGCTGTGGGCGCATATTGCTATGCCTTGCTCGGCTCGCCTCAATTAGGCTTGCATTTGCCATTTTGGGTTGTCCTGCCGCTGGGCGCACTGCTGGCCTGTATATTCGGCGTGCTGCTGGGAGCGCCAACTTTGCGCCTGCGCGGCGACTACCTTGCCATCGTCACCTTGGGATTTGGCGAAATCATTCGCATCTTCCTCAACAACCTGAACGCGCCGATTAACATCACCAATGGCCCGCAAGGCATCAGCATGATAGATCCCATCCGTTTCGGCGAATTCTCATTAGGCAACACGCACGAGTTGTTCGGCCTCACTTTTCCCTCTGTGCATCTGCATTACTACCTGTTCCTTCTCTTCACATTACTGGTAATTTTTATTTCACTGCGCTTGGAAGATTCACGCATCGGTCGCGCTTGGATGGCAATTCGCGAAGACGAAGTGGCAGCTGAAGCGATGGGTATCAATACTCGCAATATCAAACTTCTGGCATTTGCCATGGGGGCAACTTTCGGCGGTTTGGCGGGTGGCTTGTTTGCTGGTTTCCAAGGTTTTGTCAGCCCGGAAAGTTTTAGTCTAACTGAATCCATCACAGTGTTATGCATGGTAGTACTAGGTGGCATGGGCAACATCAACGGCGTGCTGTTAGGAGGCATCCTGCTAGTAGTATTGCCCGAAGCTTTGCGCCACGGTTCAGGGCCGGCACAACAACTACTGTTCGGCAAGACGCTTATCGACCCGGAAAGCTTGCGCATGTTGTTATTCGGACTAGCGTTGATCACGGTCATGCTATGGCGACCTTCCGGATTGTGGCCCTCTAACCAACGCCGACGCGAACTGGTTGCCGAAAATGATACAGCTCAGCTGTAACAGGATACTTGTGCATGACAACACCCATTGAATTCGACGTCAATTTACTCGAACTGTCCCATGTAGCCAAACGCTTCGGTGGCCTATCTGCGCTGAGCGATATTTCGCTACACATTCGGCGTGGTGATATCTATGGCTTGATCGGCCCAAATGGTGCGGGTAAAACGACACTCTTCAACATTTTGACTGGACTGTATCAGGCGGATAGTGGGCGTTTCACGTTTAACAACACTGAGTATAGCGGCCGCTGCAAACCGCATGTGTTAGCGCAAGCAGGAATTGCGCGCACCTTCCAGAACATCCGCTTGTTCGCAAATATGACAGCACTAGAAAACGTCATGGTCGGTCGTCACCTGCGTACCAGCAGCGGCATCTGGGGCGCATTGACTCGCAACGCTACAGCACGCGCCGAAGAACATGCAATCGTGCAGCATGCACGTGCCTTACTGAGCTATGTAGGAATAAACCGCCCGCACCAAACTTTGGCCAAAAATCTATCCTACGGCGAACAACGTAGGCTGGAGATTGCCCGTGCGCTGGCTACTGATCCAAAATTGCTTGCGCTAGATGAACCAGCGGCAGGCATGAATGCTACCGAAACTGAAAGCCTGAAGGAATTATTACTATCCATACGCGCTAGCGGCATTACAGTGCTGCTCATCGAGCATGATGTAAAATTTATTCTTGGCCTGTGCGACCGCGTGGCAGTTCTCGATTACGGCAAAAAAATCGCCGAGGACGTGCCGGAAAAAATTCGATGCAATCCGGCAGTGATCACGGCTTATTTGGGAACAGAACCCATTATTCCCGCGCAGGCAGGAATCCAATCATAATAAAATAGACGCTGCATATTGTTAGCATAACGAAACCATGATTGCATCTAAATCAAGATCACTGCTGCAGGTACGCGATCTGAAAGTAGCTTACGGCGGCATCCAGGCACTAAAAGGCATAGATCTCGACGTAGCACCGGGCGAACTGGTCGCACTCATCGGTAGCAACGGCGCCGGTAAGACCACAACGCTTAAGGCGTTAGCCGGCTTGCTACAACCATCTGCAGGCAAAATACATTACCGCGGCATATCTTTGCAACACCATGCCGCACATCAACTTATACAAGAAGGATTAGTATTAGTGCCTGAGGGACGTGGCGTATTCGCGCGGCTAACGGTGGAAGAAAATTTGCAGATGGGTGCATATTGCCGCAACGACAAATCCTCCATTGCGCAGGATATGCAGCACGTCTACCAGTTGTTTCCGCGCTTGGCCGAGCGCCATATGCAACTGGCCGGCACGTTGTCCGGCGGCGAACAACAGATGATGGCGCTGGGGCGCGCGTTGATGAGCCGCCCCAAACTATTGATGCTGGATGAACCCAGCATGGGACTGGCACCGATGATGGTGGTCAAAATTTTTGAAACCATCCGCAACATTTCCGCTCAGGGCGTTTCAATTCTGCTGGTTGAACAAAACGCCAAGCTTGCCCTCGAAGTGGCGCACCGCGGCTATGTGCTGGAAAGCGGGCTGATTACATTATCCGACAGCGCTGTCAATCTTCTGGGAAGCGCTGTGGTGCGCCGCGCCTATCTGGGCAGTTAGCTTTTTTAACAGATTGCCTATTGGTACTGCAACGATGCGGAGAATGGTATCCCCACAAAGTGTTGGTACAGCATATTCAAATGTCAGGCGGTGGACTGTAATGTGAACCAGGATTTATCTTGAATTCAGTAAATACAGCGTTCGAATACTCATCCGCCATAGCCAAATCAAGCTTGCGCAAAGTCTGGTAAATTTCCCGCACCTTTTCCCGCTTGTCTTGAAAATAATAAGCTACGCCCAGGTTAAACCAAGCACTGGCTTTCTCTGGCTCAATACGCACCGCTTCCTCATATGCCAGAATCGCCAGACCGTATTTTTTCAGATTGCCGTAAGTGATGCCCAAGTTATACCAAGCATCGGCATAGTCTGGTTGAAGACGCAGTGCTTGCCGATATGCCTCAATTGCCTCCTCGTATTTTTTAAGATTGTCATAGGATACGCCTTGGGCAAACCAAGCGTTGACATAAAAGTTTACTGAATTCATGGTTTCTCCTGGATAGTGCAATATGAGTTCTTTGTTTCGGGGCAAAAGGTTCTGGCCAATTTACAGTTTGCCACCCTTCATTTTTTATCTTTCATAATTCCAACTTCATTGTTTGCTCAAAAATTTTTTTGGATCAAACAATTATTTTGTAATAACAGTAAGAACATTGTGGCATGAGTAGTTCAAGATTGGTTTTTAACATTTTATATTAAATTTTTATTTGATTTCATCAAAAATTAACCATTTCAAAACGGTGGCGCAGGTACAAGCGTTCTTGGCAGGAACACTTGATGTTGCGCTCGATGTATCCAAGGCGGAGCATTACGGACTCATCGAACGGGTTTTGAAGCGGTTTGGATATATGCTCACTCACTATCCAAAGCATTTGCCGCAAAACAGTTATTTATTTAGCATACAATACAGCGTGTTGTAATTTGCGTTGCTGAAACCAGTACGGCTCACCTGGTCTATTTCCCGAGACGAATTTCTATACCGTGGTAAACTTACCGCGAAGCTGGCTAGACAGTCGCCGCGTCCGCAAGCAAGGGCGGGGAGGAAAGTCCGGGCTCCATAGAGCAAGATGCCGGTTAATGGCCGGACACCGTGAGGTGATGAAGAGTGCCACAGAGAATAGTCTGCCTAAGTTCCGCAAGGAAACGGCGATGGTGAAACGGCGGGGTAAGAGCCCACCGCGGACGTGGTAACACGGACGGCACGGTAAACTCCATCTGGAGCAAGACCAAATAGGCAGGTAATGACGTGGCTCGCGTCGCCTGCGGGTGGGTCGCTTGAGCGTCAGGTAACGAAACGCCTAGAGGAATGACTGTCCACGACAGAACCCGGCTTATCGGCTGGCTTCACTTAATTTCGATATATATCCAAGATTATGTTGGAAACGGCTTTAATATAAGCTGTCATAAAAACTATCGTTGCCAAAAAAACGCTTCTACCAAGTTTTTGCTTTCATTTGAATGAAACAAAAACAACCTCAAATACCTTATACAATTCCGCAGACTTAACAGCATCACGCTCTTCCCTCCGCAAGCCGCATAAATATCATAAACAGCATTAGCCTTTTTATGCAATCCATTCTTTTTTAAAGAAATTAATACAACACCAACTTTCAGCTCTAACTGCTTGTCGCGCAAAGAAAAATCTTATTTTATTGCTTGACCCAGCCTACTTTTTTCAATATAGTGAAGCAGAGTGGGAAAAAGTGGGTTTTTGTGGGCAAGCAAGTACAGGGTTGCGATAATGTTTCAGGGAGCTGCACAACTCAGTCTGGATAGCAAAGGCAGGCTCGCGATACCGGCTCGGCATCGTGATATCTTGCTTGCACATTTCGCCAGTCAGTTAGTGTTAACTGCTGATGCGGATGGTTGCTTGCTGTGTTATCCGCAGCCCGAATGGCAACCGATACGAGACAAGCTGCTAAAGCTGTCCTCTCTTAATCCGCGCATACGCGCGCTACAGCGCCGCCTGATTGGTTACGCCGAAGATGTCGAAATGGATGCAGCGGGACGCATACTGATTTCTCCTGCCTTGCGCAGCTATGCGATGCTGGATAAGCGCGTAATGCTGATTGGCCAAGGCAATAAACTTGAATTGTGGGATGAGGCTAAGTGGACAGCGCAGCAGGAAATGGCGTTGTCGTTTGCCCATGGCGAGCTTCCCCCGGAACTGGAGGGATTCACGTTGTGAGTGGTTGCTTATCTCACACGCCCAGATTGTTGCATCAAACAGTTTTATTGCACGAGGCCATTGAGGCATTGCAGATTAAACCGGATGGTGTCTATGTAGACGGCACGTTCGGGCGCGGTGGACACAGTCAGCTGATACTGCAAAAGTTGGGCGCGATGGGTCGTTTGATTGCGTTGGATAAGGATCCTGCGGCAGTAGCTGCGGGGCAGGCGATTACTGATCCACGTTTTGTCATGGTGCACAGCGGATTCGCGCGCTTGACCGAGTTGTTGGGCAAACTGGCGGTTGAAAAAGTGGACGGGGTATTGCTCGATTTGGGGGTGTCTTCGCCGCAACTGGATGATGAGCAACGCGGCTTCAGCTTCCGTTTCGACGCGCCGCTGGACATGCGTATGGACACCAGCAGCGGACAAACCGCAGCGGAATGGCTGGCCACCGTAGATGAAAGTTTGCTTGGAGAGGTGATACGTGACTATGGCGAGGAACGGTTTGCTACACAGATTGCAAGAGCGCTTGTTGCTGCACGCCAAGAGAAACCTATTACCACTACGCGTCAGCTCAGCGAAATTGTTGCTCAGGCCGTGCGTACACGTGAGCCCGGGAAAAATCCGGCGACACGTACCTTTCAAGCTATACGGATTTATCTCAACCAAGAACTCGAAGAAATTGCGCGGATTCTCCCGCAATGTGTGGATTGCCTAAGGCCAGGGGGACGTATCGTGGTCATCAGTTTCCATTCGCTGGAAGACCGCATGGTAAAGCATTTTCTGCGCGACATGGCGCAGGGCGATAAGTTGCCGCGAAATTTGCCGATTCGCGCTGCAGATATACCAAAAGGTAGGCTGCGTCTGATTGGCAAAGCAATTCACGCCACCTCGCAGGAGGTGGCAACGAACCCTCGGGCGCGCAGTGCGGTGATGCGCGTAGCTGAACGTGCAGGAGAGGCGCATGACTAAGGTGCATCTATTGCTCTTACTTATGGTGATCGTTTGCGCGCTGAGTGTTGTGACCTCACAAAACAAAGCGCGCAAATTGTTTGCGGAATTACAAAAGGAAAAGGACCGCGCGCAGCAGATGGAAGTGGAATGGGGACAATTACAGCTTGAGCAGAGTACCTGGGCGATGCCAGCGCGGGTGGAGAAAATCGCTGTCGACAAGCTGCAAATGCAGCTACCGAAAGGCCGACAGATCCAATTTATCCGTGCTGAAGAGCTGAATGCAGCTTTAACACAACCATGAATTATTCCAGCAATATACAGGCCGCAAAGCTTGCAACATTACCGCCGTGGCGTTCTCGACTGTTATTTGTGCTGTTGCTATTTGGCATGGGTGCATTGATCGTACGCGCAGTGTATTTGCAAAGCATCCACAATAATTTCCTGCAACAGAAAGGGAATGCACGTTCCAGCCGTGTCATAGACATTAGCGCGCACCGCGGCATGATTTCCGACCGCAATGGGGAACCGCTCGCCATCAGTACGCCAGTGGAATCCATTTGGGTTAGCCCGCAGGATGTGGAAGCGACACCACAACAAGTGAATCAGTTAGCGCGAATCATGGGCATGGATATAAAGGAAGTGAAGAGTCGTTTATTCGACACTACACGTGATTTTGTTTATCTCCAGCGCCAATTACCACCCGAACAAGCGGAAAAAATCGTAAAACTGGGCATGCCCGGTGTTTCGCTACGACGTGAGTATCGCCGCTATTACCCAGGCGGGGGGATAACGGCGCACCTGCTCGGTTTCACTGACGTGGACGACAACGGTCAGGAAGGACTGGAGCTGGCATTACAGAATCAGCTCGGTGGCAAAGCGGGTAGCCAACGCGTAATCAAGGATCGCAAGGGCCATATTGTCGAAGACGTCGCCAGCATTCGCACGCCCAAGCCGGGCAGCAACCTGGTGCTGAGTATAGACAGCAAAATTCAATATTTGGCGTACCGAGAAATAAAGCTGGCGGTCGAACAACATAACGCCAAAGCCGGCTCCGTTGTAGTGCTGGATGCTCATAGCGGCGAAGTATTGGCGCTGGCCAATTGGCCAAGTTACAACCCTAATAATCGCGTCAAGCCCAACCTTCAGGTGCTACGCAACCATGCTGTAACTGACTTATTCGAACCGGGCTCCACGCTCAAGCCGTTCACCGTGGCAGCGGCGCTGGAGACGGGTAACGTGACGCCACAAACCATTATCAATACCGAGAATGGAGTAATGCTAGTCGGTGGACACAAGATTCATGACACCCATCCCGAAGAAGCACTCACAGTGGCACAAGTGATTCAGAAATCCAGTAATGTAGGCGCGGCTAAAATTGCGCTATCGTTGCCGCCAGAAGCAATCTGGCAAAGCCTGAACGAAAGCGGTTTTGGTACGCAGGCCGGCAGTGGCTTCCCCGGTGAGGCGGCAGGTAAATTACGCGATTACAAGAAGTGGCGGCCCATTGAGCAGGCCACCCTTTCCTATGGCCACGGCATTTCCGTCAGCCTGTTGCAACTGGCACGCGCTTATACAATATTTGCAAACAATGGAGAATTGAAGCCAGTGTCATGGCTTAAGCTGGATGCACCTGTGAGCGGCAAGAGAGTCTATTCGGATGCCACTGCGCGCGAAATACTCGCTATGCTGGAACTGGCGACTCTGCCAGGTGGCACCGCGCCGTTGGCACAGATCAATGGCTACCGCGTAGCGGGCAAGACTGGTACTGCGCACAAACTAGATGGTGGGCGCTACATCAATCGTTATATTTCTTCTTTTGTCGGATTGGCACCCGCGTCCAGCCCACGACTGATCGTGGCAGTGATGATCAACGAGCCGAACAACGGTCAGTATTACGGCGGGTTGGTCGCAGCACCCGTATTTAGTAATGTAATGGGCGCAGCGCTGCGCCTGCTCAACGTGCCTAACGATACACGGCTCGGAAATGTATTAATGCCGCCATCTGTCGATATCGTGAAGGAGGAAGTGTGAGCTTCCATTCCGACCTCATTGCCTCCCTCGGTGTAACGGTCACACGGCTAGAGACGGATAGCCGCGCGGTTGCGCCAGGCGATACATTCATCGCGTACCCCGGCAGCAACGCAGATGGACGTCAATTCATTAAGCAAGCTCTCGCAAATGGCGCCAATGCAGTGATCTGGGAAGCGCACGGCTTTAGCTGGAACGAAGCATGGCGGCTCCCCAATTTGGCAGTCGCCGATCTGCGCCATCATGCCGGAGAGATTGCTGACCACGTCTATGGCAGCCCCTCACAAAAAATGTGGGTAGTCGGTATCACCGGCACCAACGGTAAGACATCATGCTGCCACTGGATTGCGCAATCATTTTGCGCGCTGGGCAAAAAAACCGCGCTGATCGGGACCTTGGGCAACGGCTTCCACCCTGCTTTGCAGCCCACCCTGAACACCACACCCGATGCCATCCGCCTGCATGAATTGTTAGCCGATTATCTGGCGCAGGGCGCGCAGGCTGTGGCTATGGAAGTGTCCTCTCATGCTTTGGAACAGGGGCGCGTGAATGGGGTGCAATTCGATGTAGCGTTGCTTACCAACCTCAGCCGAGACCATCTCGATTATCACGGCGACATGCATAGCTATGCGGCGGCCAAGCGCCGCTTATTCGATTGGCAACAGCTTAAATACGTTGTACTCAACCTGGATGATGCATTTGGTGCCGAGATTGCCGAGCAACTGCAGGACAAAGGAGTGGAAGTGGTGGGCTATGGTCTAAACGATGCCGCCTTGGCCCTGGCCGAGCGCCTCGGTTTACGCATGGTTTACGGTGGCGCATTACGCATGGATGCGCATGGGTTCAGCCTGCAAATACATTCCAGCTGGGGCGGTGGTGAGCTGCATAGCACACTGATCGGACGCTTTAATGTTGCCAATCTGTTGGGCGTTATGGCGGTGTTGCTGGTGAGCGGAGTGACGTTAAGCAATGCGCTGCACGAATTGTCCCGTATCAGTGCGGTGCCCGGACGCATGCAGACTTTTGGTGATGGCGGCGATCGCCCCACTGTGGTGGTGGATTATGCACATACCCCGGATGCACTGGAAAAAGTGTTGCAGGCCGTACGTGAAGTGGTCGGTCGTGAACTAGTTGGGACTTCCGGCGGCAAACTGATTTGTGTGTTCGGTTGTGGCGGCGACCGCGACCGCGGCAAACGCCCGATGATGGGGGCTATCGCGGCCAAATTGGCAGACGTCTCTATTATTACCAGCGACAACCCGCGCAGTGAAGCGCCGCTCGACATTATCGCAGCCATTGTATCCGGCATTACATCTGGAACAAGGAAAACGAACGGCACATACCAAATCATCGAAGATCGCGCCTCGGCCATCGCACAAGCAGTACTCAGCGCGCATGCGACGGATATCGTATTGATTGCCGGTAAAGGGCACGAGTCATACCAGGAAATCAGGGGTGTGAAATATCCGTTCAGCGACGCCGAGGTCGCACAGCGCGCGTTGTTGGCTTGGCGCGATGAGGGGCGGGCATGATGCTGCTATCGCAGGCCGCGCAGGTGTTGGGCTGCGAGCTTGTCGGCCACGATGTGTTGTTTACCTCCGTGTCCAGCGATAGTCGAACGATTAATGCAGGCGATCTATTTGTAGCGTTGCAGGGGGAAAATTACGACGGCGCCGCATTTGTTGACAGTGCTACTCAAAGCGGCGCAGTCGCTGCCTTGGTAAAAACCACAAGTTATCGGGGCGTTGAGTCACCGTGTCCATTGCTGCTGGTTGAAGATACGCGCCTGGCATTAGGTCGTCTGGCAGCTCATTGGCGTGCGCAGTTCAACATTCCCGTGATAGCAGTGACCGGCAGCAATGGCAAGACCACGGTGAAGGAAATGTTGGCAAGCATATTGCGCGCGGCAACGGGTGATGATGGCGCAGTGTTAGCAACACTTGGAAATCTCAACAATGACATTGGTGTGCCACTTACCTTGCTTAAGCTGAGGGCCGTGCATCGCTATGCGGTAATCGAGATGGGTATGAACCATACGGGAGAAATTGAATACCTGACCCGGCTGGCACGGCCGGATGTCGCTATCGTCAACAACGCGGGCAGCGCGCACTTGGCCGGACTAGGTTCGGTGGACGCAGTGGCACGCGCTAAAGGAGAAGTTTTCACAGGGTTGTCGCCTCAAGGCACTGCGGTCATTAATGCCGATGACGCTTATGCACCACTATGGCGCGAGTTGGCAGACGGCCATTCGATTATTGAATTCGGTCTGGGAAAAAATGTGGTGGTACATGCGCAATGGCAGGTAAAGGGCTATGGCGTACAAATCGAAGTGAGCATGCCGCAGGGTAGCTTCAGTGCACAGTTGCAAGTACCGGGAGAGCATAACGTCCGCAACGCGCTGGCCGCTACTGCTGCAGCGTTGGCCGTGCACGTACCCTTGCCAGCGATTGTAGCAGGGCTGGAAAATTTTTCAGGCGTGGTCGCTCGTTTGCAGCGTAAAGCTGCGCTGCATGGTGCGACGCTGATAGATGACAGTTACAACGCCAATCCGGCCTCACTGCACGCCGCGCTCGAGGTATTGGCGCAGAGCGCCGGTAAAAAGATCCTGGTACTAGGCGACATGGGAGAACTAGGGGAGGACGCCGCACGCCTGCATGGCGAAATTGGCGCAGAAGCCCGCCGTTTGGGAGTGAACCAGCTATTGGCACTGGGCAAATTGACACTTCATGCGGTACATGAGTTCGGCTCAGGCGCTCGCCACTTTGATCGTATTGAGGATTTATTAGTTGAGCTGGACAAGAATTTGGATGCTGATAGCACGATATTAGTGAAGGGCTCGCGCTTCATGCGTATGGAGCGGGTAGTGCAGCACTGCACTGGAACAAATAAGGTAAGAGAGGAAAGAAACCAAGAAGAGTCCATGCACAAGCTTCACAAGATTTCCAATCCTCTTAATCGACCGGCCGAAAGAAACAAAAATGTTACTTAAATTCGCGCAATGGTTATCGCAATATATCAGTGCATTCAGCGTATTCAATTACATCACACTGCGCGCCGTGCTGGCAGCGATGACTGCGTTGTCCATTTCCTTCCTGGTCGGGCCGATGATGATACGCAAGCTGACCGCCTATAAAATAGGCCAAGCGGTACGGGATGACGGTCCGCAGACACATCTGATAAAAGCTGGCACGCCGACAATGGGTGGCGCGTTAATTCTCACCTCGATAGCCATCACCACGTTATTGTGGGCCGATCTAAGCAATAAATATGTATGGGTGGTTTTGCTCACCACATTGAGTTTCGGCGCTATCGGCTGGGTCGATGACTATCGCAAAGTGGTACATCACAACCCCAAGGGGTTATCTGCCAAAGCCAAGATATTCTGGCAATCCATCATTGCGGTGATCGTGGCGGCGTACCTGTGGCAGCACGCCAGCCTGCCTGCGCATACCGAACTTATCGTGCCTTTCTTCAAGCATCTGGTATTTCCGCTAGCAGCATTCACTTTCATTCTGCTGGCCTACCTGGTTATCGTTGGCACCAGTAACGCAGTAAATTTGACCGATGGTCTGGACGGCTTGGCAATCATGCCCACGGTGATGATCAGCAGTGCGCTGGCGATCTTCGCTTATGTTGCGGGCCATGCAGTATTCGCCAAGTATCTTGGCATGCCACATGTTCCTGGCGCGAGCGAATTGGCGGTGTTCTGCGGCGCAATTGCGGGCGCGGGGTTAGCTTTCTTGTGGTTTAACGCTTATCCGGCAGAAGTGTTCATGGGGGACGTAGGTGCGCTGGCGCTGGGCGCTGCACTTGGCACGGTAGCGGTGATCGTGCGCCAGGAAATCGTCCTACTTATCATGGGCGGAGTGTTCGTACTGGAAACGCTGTCAGTGGTCATCCAGGTGGCTTCTTTCAAGCTTACTGGCAAGCGTATCTTTCGCATGGCGCCGCTCCATCATCATTATGAATTGAAAGGCTGGAAAGAAAATCAAGTGGTTGTTCGGTTTTGGATTATTTCGATGATGTTGGTATTAATCGGATTGACAACGCTGAAATTACGATGATGAATTTGACAAACAAATCGGTCCTGGTGCTTGGTCTTGGCGAGACCGGGCTGTCGCTTGTGCGTTGGCTTAGTGCGCAGAGTGCGCGGGTGCGCGCTGCCGACAGTCGTGATCTTCCTCCATCTATGGATGAATTGCGCACGCAGTTTCCCGAGACGGAATTGCACTGCGGTGTGTTTCGCAGCGAATTGCTCAATGATATCGACTTGATCGCCATCAGTCCCGGCATACCATTGAATAACCAATTCGTAGTGCAGGCGGCGGCACGTGGCATTCCAATAATGGGAGATATTGAATTATTTGCGCGATCATTGCCGCAAGACCGGCGGCCGAAAATTATTGCCATCACCGGTGCCAATGGTAAGTCCACGGTAACCAACATGGTCGGTGCGATGTGCCGTGCAGCAGGTTTGGACACGGAAGTGGCTGGCAACATTTCACCTGCAGTGCTGGATGTGCTATTACAGCGCCAAGGACAGCATCCGGATGTTTGGGTGCTTGAACTTTCCAGCTTTCAGTTGGAAACCACATCCTCACTCAGTGCGGATGCAGCAACGGTACTCAACATCAGCGAAGACCATCTCGATCGTTATTCCGACATAAACGAATATATAGCCGCCAAGGCGCGCATCTTCCGTAACAATGGACAGAGAAGCGTGCAAGTGCTCAATCGCGATGATGAATTCAGTGCTGGCATGGCGTTATCTGGACGCATACTCAATACATTTGGATTGAATACCCCGCCTCCCACCAATAGTGACTGGGGCATAGATAGCAGCGGCGAGGATGTATGGCTAATGCATGGCCAGCGGCGTGTGATGAATGCCAATGAGCTGCGGGTGGCGGGGCTACATAATGTGGCCAATGCATTGGCTGCCCTTGCCTTGTGCCATGCTGTGGGTTTACCGCTGACACCGTTACGGAATGCGCTACGCGCTTTCGAGGGTTTGCCGCATCGCGTGCAGCCAATCGCGGAAATCAACGACATCATTTATTACGACGACTCCAAAGGGACTAATGTCGGCGCTACCATAGCGGCGCTACAGGGTTTAAGACGGCCTGCCGTGTTGATTGCGGGCGGAGAGGGCAAAGGACAGGATTTTGCGCCGCTCTATCCGATAGTAATGCAGTATGCGCGCGCTGTAGTGCTCATCGGACGCGATGCTGACAAGATTGCAGCGGTGCTGCAGAATTGCGGCGTGCCTGTGGTTCATGCACAAAATATGGTCGATGCAGTACGTCAGAGTGCCTCTCTGGCACAGCCGGGTGACGCAGTGCTGTTATCGCCAGCCTGCGCCAGCTTTGATATGTTCCGTAATTACAGCCATCGTGCTGAAGTATTTAACGCTGCGGTGCATGCTTTACAAGGGGATGTGGCATGTTCGCCGCAAGCCTGACCAGCCGCCACCATGCATTGGTGGAGTACGACGAGATTCTGTCGTGGATAACCATCGCGTTGCTGGCGTTCGGACTGGTAATGGTATATTCGGCTTCTATCGCCACTGCCGAAGCAAGCAAGTCCACTGGCTTTCAGCCTGCGTATTATTTGGTACGGCATGGCCTGTATATTTTAGTAGGTATCGTGGCTGGTGTAATGACGTTCCAAGTATCGCTAGAGAACTGGCAGAGGCTAGCACCCTACCTGTTTCTGTTTGGCGTGGCACTACTCATTCTAGTGCTTATCCCCGGCATCGGGCGCGAAGTGAATGGCAGCCGCCGCTGGCTTTCACTGTTCGTCATTAATCTCCAACCATCTGAACTCATAAAATTATTTGCCGTGCTGTATGCAGCTGATTACACAGTGCGTAAAGGTTTGCTCAAAGATCACTGGGGCCAAGCATTTCTGCCAATGTTTGCGGTGATGGCGCTGGTCGGAGGCTTGTTATTGCTAGAGCCGGATATGGGTTCTTTCGTGGTGATTTGTATTGTCGCGATGTGTATTCTGTTTCTTGGCGGATTTAATATCAAGGTGTTCGCCGGATTGGTGATTGCCCTGCCTATCGCATTTGCATCTCTTATTTTCTCATCGCCCTATCGCATGCAGCGCGTAGTCGGCTTCATGGATCCATGGTCTGACCCTTATGGCAAGGGATACCAGTTAAGTCATGCGCTGATCGCATTTGGTCGCGGCGAGTGGCTCGGCGTGGGACTTGGCGGGAGTTTGCAAAAATTATTCTACTTGCCCGAAGCACATACAGATTTTCTACTCGCGGTAATTGCTGAAGAGCTTGGCTTCGTTGGTGTATGCATGGTTATCCTGTTATTTGCCGGGTTGATCATTCGCGCCTTCGCCATCGGCCGTCAAGCCGCCAATCTCGATCGCCAATTTGCCGCGCTGGTGGCACAAGGTATTGCCGTGTGGCTGGGCGTGCAAGCGATGATAAATATTGGCGTAAACACGGGAGTATTGCCCACCAAGGGGTTAACTCTGCCCTTTCTTAGTTTTGGCGGCAGCAGCGTGGTAGTGAGTTGTATTGCGGCAGCACTGCTACTCCGCATCGATTGGGAAAACAGACGCATATTGAGAGGTCTGCCAATATGATGCGTAAGATCCTGGTCATGGCAGGTGGAACGGGTGGCCACATCTTCCCAGCTTTGGCTGTGGCTGACTACCTGCGCTCGAAAGGCTGGCGCATCATTTGGCTGGGCGCGCCCAGAAGCATGGAAGCAGAGTTGGTGCCCCAACATGGCTATGAAATGGCTAATGTGCGGTTCTCCGGTCTGCGCGGAAAGGGACTGTTGCGCAAATTGATGCTGCCACTAAATCTGCTGCTGGCACTGGGGCAGAGCGGTGCTGCATTGTTGCGTCATCGTCCCGACGTGGTGCTGGGGATGGGAGGTTACATCACCATCCCTGGCGGAATCATGGCTGCATTGATGCGCCGTCCATTGTTGATTCACGAACAAAATTCCATTGCCGGACTGAGCAACAAAGTTCTGGCGCGATTGGCCGCAAGAGTGCTGAGCGGTTTTCCGCACGTACTGCCAGCAGCTGAATGGTGCGGCAATCCAGTACGCGACAGTATCACCATGCTTCCCGAGCCGCATATCCGCTACGCCGCACGAAGCGGAGTGCTTAACCTATTAGTGCTGGGTGGCAGTTTGGGTGCGAAGGCAATCAACGAATGCGTGCCGATGGCATTGGCATTATTGCCACAGGCTACGCGCCACAATGTGTTACATCAAACTGGCAAGCAGCATTTGGAGGCAGTGCGCACCGCCTACCAGCAGGCGGCAGTAAAAGCCGAGTCTCAGCCATTTCTGGATGATATGGCGCAGCACTATGCCTGGGCGGACATAGTGATTTGTCGCGCTGGAGCCTTGACTATCGCCGAACTGGCAGCAGCTGGCGTGGCCAGCATACTGGTGCCATTTCCGTTCGCGGTGGATGATCACCAGACTGGTAATGCGCGCTTTCTCAGCGAGCGCGGCGCGGCCGCCCTGCTATCGCAGACCGAATTGAAACCGCAGCCCTTGGCCAATTTATTACAGGGAATCACTAGAGAACGCGCTCTGAGCATGGCGCAAAGCGCGCGCAAACTGGCCAAACCGGAAGCAACACGGTGTGTTGCACAAGTATGCATGGAGTTGGCTGGATGAAACATAAAGTTAAACACATCCACTTTGTTGGCATAGGTGGCTCCGGCATGAGCGGAATAGCTGAAGTATTGCTCAATTTAGGCTATCAGGTGAGTGGTTCTGACATAGCTGACAATGCGATCACACAGCGTATGAAACAACTCGGCGCGACGGTGTATTTGGGACATGACGGTAGTCATTCGGCGAATGCCAATGCAGTAGTAGTGTCTTCCGCAGTGAATTCAGACAACCCGGAAATAGTAGCCGCGCGCACGCGCAATATTCCAGTGGTGCCGCGCGCAATGATGCTGGCAGAACTGATGCGTTTACGCCAGGGAATCGCCGTGGCCGGCACACATGGCAAGACAACCACCACCAGCCTGATCGCAAGCGTGTTAGCCAAAGGTGGTTTTGATCCGACCTTTGTCATTGGCGGGAAGCTTAACAGTAGCGGCACCAACGCCAAGCTGGGAACTGGCGAATTTATCGTAGTGGAAGCCGATGAATCGGATGCTTCGTTTTTGTACCTGCAACCCATCTTGGCTGTGATTACCAACATAGATGCCGATCACATGGAAACATACGAGCATGATTTCTCGAAGCTGAAGCAGGCATTCGTGGATTTCGTCGAACACTTGCCATTCTATGGCATGGTCATGGTGTGCGCGGATGATGCCAACATACGCGACATTCTGCCCAGTATTAGCAAGCCAGTTACCACTTACGGTTTTGCCGAAGACGCGCAAATCCGTGCGGTGAATGTACGCCATCAAGATGGCAAGATGCGATTTACCGCACTATGCCGACAAAACGGACAGCCGCGCGACCTGGATATCATACTCAATCTGCCCGGACAGCATAACGTACAGAATGCGCTGGCAGCAATCGCCGTGGGGCTGGAAGTCGGAGTAGCAGATGATGCCATCGTTAGCGCGCTGGGTGAATTCGAGGGCGTTGGTCGACGTTTTCAGCGCTATGGCGAGATTCCACTGGCGGATAGCGGCACCTTTACCCTGATCGATGATTACGGCCATCATCCCATCGAAATACTGGCGACAATAAATGCTGTGCGCGGGGCATTTCCGGGGCGGCGTTTAGTGCTGGCGTTTCAGCCCCATCGCTACACGCGTACGCGTGACTTATTTGAAGATTTCGTCAAGGTGTTAAGCGGGGTGGATGTGCTACTGCTGGCCGAAGTATATGCCGCAGGCGAGGCGCCCATCGTAGCAGCAGACGGGCGCGCACTGACTCACGCGTTACGTGTAGCCGGGCAAAGCAAGGTGCTATTCGTGGAACAAATTCAAGGTATGCCGCAGGCCATTCTGAACATGGCACAAGCTGGTGATGTGATCGTAACCATGGGAGCGGGTTCAATCGGTGGTGTAGCGAGCATGCTAAAAAATATAGCCACAAATATTGGCGCATCTCCAAAATGAACATGATCGAACCAGCCCATTTTATTACCGAAAAGTTGCGCGGAACGCTACGCAGCAATGTCCCTATGTGCCAGCACACCAGTTGGCGTGCTGGTGGCTATGCTGAGAGAGTCTATCAACCCACTGATCTGGCCGACTTGATTGTTTTCCTGCGAACCTTGCCAGCAGATGAGCCGGTAGTCGCGGTGGGATTGGGAAGCAACCTGTTGGTGCGTGATGGCGGTCTACGCGGCACGGTGCTGCTATTACATGCGGCGCTCACCGAAATGCGTATCGAAGCGGATGGATCGATCTATGTGCAGGCTGGTGTATCCGGTGCCAAGCTGGCCCGCTTCGCTGCGAAGCATAATCTGAAGGGTGCGGAATTCTTCGCCGGAATACCCGGCACACTGGGCGGAATGTTGGCAATGAACGCTGGCTGCTACGGTAGCGAAACTTGGAATGTGGTAGCAAATGCGCAGACGATAATGCGTAGCGGGAAACTATTGGAACGTGAGCCGGATGATTATGAGATTGGATATCGGCATGTTGCGTTGCGAAAGAAGGGTATATATCTTGAGCACGACGACGCCCGCATCCCTAATTCCTTGCCTTTTCACCAAGAGGAATTTTTCGTGGGCGCGAGACTGCGCTTGCCAGCTGGTGACGGCGAAGTCGCCCGCCGCGAGATTAAGGCGCTGCTATCCAAGCGTATTGCCTCCCAGCCCTTAAACCTGCCGAATGCCGGCTCGGTGTTCCGCAATCCGCCGAATGATTATGCGGCACGTCTGATCGAGCAGTGCGGGTTGAAAAACTTGCAGATCGGCGGTGCGCGAGTGTCGGAACAGCACGCCAACTTTATCGTGAATGTGGGCGGAGCCACGGCGGCAGACATTGAAAATCTGATTAGCGAGGTGCAGGCAAGCGTGCAGCACAAGACCGGTATTTGCCTGCATCCGGAAGTGCGAATCATAGGCGAGTACGCAAGAAATCATGAATAACCAATACCTTTTCCCACGCTCTCTGCCTCCTGCACAACATGGAAAAGTTGCGGTCTTATATGGCGGGCGCTCCGCCGAGCGCGAAATCTCGCTCAAGAGCGGAGCAGCAGTACTGACCGCGCTACTAAAAAGTGGGGTTGATGCCCAGCCATTTGATCCTGCCGAACAGGATTTGCATAAGCTGCTGGAGGGTGGTTTTCAACGCGCCTTCATTGCGCTGCACGGACGCTTTGGCGAGGACGGCACGATGCAAGGCGCACTTGAATTGATGAACATACCCTATACCGGTAGCGGGGTATTGGCTTCAGCGCTAGCCATGGACAAGTGGCGCAGCAAACTGGTGTGGCAGGCTGCAGGACTGCCTATTCCGGCTTATGAGATGCTCGATGCAGCCAGCGATTTGGATGCGATAGTGAAACGGCTGGGGTTGCCGCTATTCATCAAGCCAGCCAATGAAGGTTCTAGTGTGGGCATCAGTAAAGTGAAAAAGGCCAGTGAAATGCAGGCTGCATATGCAGAAGCGGCGAAACATGACAAATTGGTAATTGCGGAGGCATTCATTAGCGGGGGCGAATACACGGTTGCCATCCTTGGTGAGCAGGCACTGCCAGTAATTAAGATAGAACCAGCCAATGAATTTTACGACTATGAGGCAAAGTACTTACGCAACGATACGCGCTATCTGTGCCCCTCTGGTTTGTCGCAAGAAAAAGAAGCCGAGATGCAACGCCTGGCACTACAAGGCTTTGCACTGATAGGAGGCGCCGGCTGGGGGCGTGTGGATTTTTTGATGGATGAGGCTGGACAGCCTTATTTGCTGGAGATCAATACCGTGCCCGGCATGACCGACCACAGCTTGGTGCCAATGGCGGCACGTCAGGCCGGAATGAGTTTCGAACAACTGGTGTTAACCATACTGGAGTTGACCCATGTGGGATAAGCCGGAGTTGTTACGCATGATTTCCAGCGTGCTGTTCGGCGTTTGCTTCGTACTGGTTTTATATGGCGCATTGCACTATGCGTTGCACTTGCCAGTGTTTGCGCTTCGCGTCGTATCTTTTACTGCTGCGCCGCGTCAGGTGGTTCCTGCTCAGATTGAGGCAATGGTGCGCAATGAATTGCACGGTAATTTTTTCACTGTCGATCTGGAACGTACGCGGCGAGCTTTCGAGAGCATCCCCTGGGTGCGTAAAGTAAGTATGCGGCGCCATTTCCCATGGCGGCTGGAAATAAGCTTGGAAGAGCATGTAGCGCTGGCGCATTGGAACGACGCAGGGTTGGTGAGCACCCACGGCGAGGTGTTCTCGGCTGAGACGGACAAGCTATTGCCGAAATTCATCGGGCAGCCCGATAGCGCAGCCGAAGTGACCCAGATGTATGCCGCATTAACTGAGCAGCTTGCACCGCTTAAGCAGGAAATTACAGAAATCAGCTTGTCACCGCGCCGTTCATGGCGGTTACGCCTGAACAACGGCATGCTGCTGGAATTGGGGCGGGAGCAGTCAAAGCAGCGCTTGGCGCGCTTTGTGGCGGTGTACCCATACAGCCTGATGCCCATGCAACAAAATTACGAATTTTTTCATGCGAGAAAAGCTCCGCATCCAAATGGACTGCAACGCAGGATAGAGTATGTGGATTTGCGTTATCGCAATGGCTTCGCTGCTTACCTGTCGGGTACAGCAAACGGTCTGGGCATGGTCGCGAAAAAAACCGATATAGGGCGAAGCTAAAAATTCCATAGAGGATTTATCTCATGATGAAACACATATTTTAGTACATGCATCGTCCATACAACGCAAAAAGTTAAGGCAGTGGAGAAATTCAATGAGTAATGGCAGGGAAAACAAGAACTTGATTGTAGGGCTGGACATCGGCACTTCCAAGATTGTCACTATCGTCGCCGAGGTCAAGTCGGAAGGAACCATGGAAGTAATCGGCGTAGGAATGCACGAATCCTCCGGCATGAAGAAGGGCATGGTGGTCAATATTGATGCGACAGTGGCGGCGATTCAGCGTGCGCTGGGTGATGCCGAATTAATGGCCGACTGCAAGATTCGTGAGGTCTACACGGGCATCGCGGGCAGCCATATTAAAAGTTCCAATGCCAATGGCATGGTCAAGATTAAAGATCGGGAAGTTGCGCAGGCTGACATCGACCGAGCGGTTGAAACCGCCAGCTCGCTAAGCTTGCCTAGCGACCAGCAGATATTGCACATTTTGGAACAGGAATTCAGCATTGATGGGCAAGGGAATATCAAGAAGCCGCTGGGTATGAGCGGTATGCGCCTTGAGGTCGAGGTGCATATCGTTACTGGTGCGGTAGCGGCGGCACAGAACATCATGAAGTGCGTGCACCGCTGCGGGCTGGAGGTGCGGGAGATGATCCTGCAACCGCTGGCATCAAGCAAAGCGGTACTGTCGGACGACGAAAGAGATTTGGGCGTGTGTTTAGTGGACATCGGCGGCGGTACTACCGATGTGGCGATTTTTACTGGTGGCGCGATTCGTCATACCGCCGTAATTCCAATTGCAGGCGACCAAATTACTAATGATATCGCAATGGCTTTGCGCACCCCGACTACGGATGCGGAAGACATCAAGATCAAATATGGCTGCGCTTTGCGCCAGCTCGCTGACGACGGTCCGATCGGTGTCCCTGGAGTCGGTGAGCGAGGTATACGTATGTTGTCGCGGCAAACCTTAGCAGAGGTCATTGAGCCACGCGTGGAGGAGCTGTATATGCTGGTGCAGGCTGAGCTGCGCCGCAGCGGATTCGAAAATTTGCTGTCCTCGGGCATCGTCATCACTGGTGGCAGCAGCGCCATGCAGGGCATGGTGGAACTGGGTGAGGAAATATTCCATATGCCGGTTCGTTTAGGATTGCCGCGCTATATAGGGGGACTGTCTGATGTGGTGAAAACACCCCGTTTTTCCACAGGTGTTGGCTTGCTGCTCTATGGATTGGAGCAATACCAGCACAATCAGGCTGCGCGTCAGCGTTCGAATTCTTTCAGCGAGGTGCTGAGCAGCATGAAAGCATGGTTCAAAGGAAATTTTTAGCGGAATAATTTCTAGCTGAGCACAACGAAGCGGATTATTAAGTGTTTGAGTTTAAATTGTAAACAACAGGGAGAAAATAATGTTTGAAATCGAGAATGTACAACTTCAGGACGCGGTAATTAAGGTTATAGGCGTGGGCGGCTGCGGCGGCAATGCAGTGGACCATATGATTGAGAAAGGCGTACAGGGTGTAGAGTTCATCGTCATTAATACCGATGCCCAAGCACTCAATCGCAACAAAGCGCGCACTCAGTTACAGATAGGTGCCACTATTACCAAGGGATTAGGTGCGGGGGCAAT
Organism: Candidatus Nitrotoga sp. 1052; assembly: GCF_927312905.1. Lineage (GTDB taxonomy): Bacteria > Pseudomonadota > Gammaproteobacteria > Burkholderiales > Gallionellaceae > Nitrotoga. The sequence goes on along the minus strand of NZ_CAKMHQ010000061.1, from coordinate 3,540 downwards.
TCCGGACGTTGGACGAGCCGCTGCCGAGGAAGATCGCGAGCGCATTGCCGATTTGATCCAAGGTGCCAATATGATATTTATCACTGCGGGAATGGGTGGCGGCACAGGCACCGGCGCGGCACCCGTAGTAGCCCAGATAGCCAAGGAAATGGACATCCTCACCGTGGCTGTAGTGACCAAACCATTTCTTCACGAAGGCAAGCGCATGCGTTTGGCACAAGCTGGCATCGAAGCACTGTGTGAGTCTGTGGACTCACTCATCATCGTGCCAAATGAAAAGCTGATGGCCGTGCTGGGCGAAGACACTAGTTTACTGGATGCATTCAGCGCCTCCAATAGCGTGTTACAGGGCGCGGTGGCGGGCATTGCAGAAGTAATTAATGTACCCGGCCTGATGAATGTGGACTTTGCCGATGTGCGTACCCTTATGTCTGAAAACGGTATGGCGATGATGGGATCGGCTACTGCTTCTGGATCTGATCGCGCTAAAGTTGCGGCAGAACGCGCCATGTCCAGCCCTTTGCTGGAGGACGTGAATTTAGCAGGCGCGCGCGGTGTACTGATAAATATCAGCTCCAGTAGCAAACTCACTCTGAGAGAATTCAGGGAAATTACCAACAGTGTGCAGTTTGCCATTGAAGAAGCCACCGTAATAGTTGGCTCTGTGTTCGATGAGAGCATGGGTGACGAACTGCGAGTGACCATTGTGGCAACTGGCTTGGGCTCGCCGCTAGAACGCAAGCAAACTAAGCCGGAACTTGTTTATGGGCAACGCACAGGCACGCATAACGAACCAATCTTCGCGGTCAATTATAAAGAGCTTGAAATGCCTGCAGTAATACGTAATGGCCGTCACCGCGAAGCAGTCGAGGCGATGAAGCAGTCCGGTGTTGACACACTGGACATTCCGTCCTTTCTGCGCAAGCAAGCAGATTAATACCGTTCTGGGAGCGCGAACATCCCATCCTTTTTAGACGTTGCAGTCAGGATACACAAAGGCAGGGTGGCGGACAGAAGATTTGCATCAATGAACGGTGCTCACCTTGCGGTAATTTCCCTGCGCAATTCAACTGCGCATGGAATTGACACGCCGCAATATGCGCGCGATTTGTTTAGAGGTTCCTGCAAAACACCGGTATAAACCGGTGCCAGAATGAACTATGTTAAAATTAAAAATTATTTATAAACTCTTAGAAGCAACATGGTTAACCAACGCACATTAAAAAATTCGGTGCAAGCTACTGGGGTAGGGCTGCATACTGGTGAGCGGGTTAATCTTACCTTGTCTCCTGCACCGGCAAACAGCGGCATCGTATTCCGCCGGGTGGATGTTGTGCCGGTGGTGGTGATCCGCGCTGAAGCGCATGCGGTACATGATACCCGCTTGTCCACCTGCCTGGAAGTAAACGGCACGCGTATAGCCACTATTGAACACCTAATGTCCGCTTTTGCCGGGCTTGGCGTGGACAATGCTTTTGTTGACTTAACTAGCGCAGAAGTGCCGATTATGGATGGGAGCGCTGGAACATTTATTTTCCTTTTGCAATCTGCAGGCATCATCGAACAATCTGCGGCAAAGAAATTCATCCGCATAAAAAAAGTCATAGAGATCAAGGATGGTGACAAATGGGTGCGCTTCGAACCATTCAACGGCTACAAACTTAACTTTACTATTAATTTTTCCCATCCTGTGTTTGCCACAACCAAGCAGCATGTGACGATAGATCTAGGGGAACATTCTTACATCAAGGAAGTAAGCCGTGCACGCACCTTCGGCTTCATGCATGACGTTGAGAATATGCGAGCTCAAGGATTGGCGCTGGGCGGTAACTTGGACAATGCCATCGTGATGGATGAATACCGCGTCATCAACCCAGATGGGCTGCGCTTTGAGGACGAGTTTGTCAAACACAAAATTCTAGATGCTATTGGCGACCTATATTTGCTCGGGCATCCGCTGATCGGCGCTTTCTCTGGTTATAAGTCCGGCCATGCTCTGAACAATGCCTTGCTACGCACCTTGCTTGCTGATGAACAAGCGTGGGAGTTTGTGACTTTCAACAAGACTGAGGAAGCGCCGGCATTCCTGCGCTTACAATTGCAGACTGCCTGATTCTTCATCAGGCAACCTCTCTCCCCAACCCATCTCCTACGAGATCGGAATAAGGATTAGGCGGAGTTAAATTCACCTAATCAACTGTAAGGGTAAACACTTTGCTCATTTTGCGTCTGCTGCTCGTCCTAGCCGCTCTTTTCATTGTCTTTTCCGGCGGAGCGTATATGATTACCCGCAATCGCCGCTATCTAAATCTAGCCTGGCAGATAGTGCGCTTCGTGATTTTCATGTTATTGATATTTGTCGTGCTGTTTTTATTGGAGCGTTATGTTTTGATAGGTTGGCGCATTTTTGTTTAGGACATATCTTTTGCATTGATTATTATCCGTCTCTGAACAACCCATAAAAATGACGTATTTATCTGTTTTAATGGGTAATCAAGTAATGTGGAATTTGCATGAATCCAGTCTGTCGAATATAAGTTTTTTGCAAAATAAAACCACGTAATTTGAGCAAATTTTCCAAGAAGACATGTTTCGGCCGAGGCCGGATCAAAAACTAAATCAGTGCCTTGACCTGCACAAACTGTGCGAGCCAGATTAACTTGGATGGGGCAGTGAAACAATTTGTGAGCCTGTTCCCGAAAAAAGGCCGACTAGACCTCCTGGTCCGATTAATGGGGGCTTGCACAATTATCTCAAGCACCTCTGCAGCCTAGCGGATGAACAAATGGTGGCCAGAAGAAGCGCCAAGCAAGTTAGCGTTACCCTACGGCAAGGCCACGAGCGCATATCGAATCAGAGTAATATTTGTTTCTGAGAGGAGAAAGTGTAGATCTAGATGAAATTAGACCGACACTCAACATGGAAGATCAGGAGTTACAAAGCTCAATGTATTGAACTTTCAGAATCTTTATCGAGATGTTGCATAAACTTTCCAGCAGCCTTAAGCACGTCGTCGAGAGGAATGATAAATGTAAGTTCAACCTCACCCATAAAAACCCGTACAGCGCACTCAGTAGCGGTTCGGCCAATGGCTAATTCTATATGCTGTGCGGGAAGCGCATTTTTAGGACCAGACCAAGATTTTACTTTTAAATCCGATTCTTTTGCCCATTTCGAAGCAAGTCCAAGAACTGGATATATAAGAGCATTCAATCCTTCTGGATTGATGATAAATTCAGTTTCAGCGCCATTAGTATCTGTTAATGCAAGACAAATTACATTATTTGCATCGGTAGGGTATGTGCGAACCGAAGCTATTGGTCTTAAAGGTTTTTCGTTTGACATTTTTTCCTACGGTCGGATTAGTCGAATTAATAGTTTAATCTTTAACATTTAGTTGAATGTCCAGAATTGAACCGCTAATAATCTATGTAAGTATTATATTGTGCCTAAGTCAGGCACGCAATGCTGGTTGTGAGAAATACTGTCAACGCTAAATAGAAATGTCCGGTTTTCCTGATTTCTTTGCTACGGTGCTGC